>DHPI01000068.1:76521-77929 GCA_002407865.1 Spirochaetia bacterium UBA5368 | reverse complement strand
AGGCGCGTCATTGATGCCGTCACCTACAAACGCGACAATCCGGCCGCCTGCCTGCCGTTTTTCCACCTCGGCGGCCTTTTCCCCCGGCATCACCCCGGCAATTACCTCATCGATGCCGGCCTGCCTGGCTATGGTGTTCGCTGTGCGCTGATTGTCGCCCGTTATCATCGCAACAGAGAGGTTCATTTTTTTTAGCGCCGCCACGCCGTTATGTGCGCTTTCTTTCAGCACATCCTGAATCGCGATAACGCCGATAAGCGCTCCGTCTTTCGCGCACACAATAATCGTCTTCCCCTCGTTTTCATAACGCTCACTCGCGGCTATGGCATCGTCGTTGAAAAATATCCCGCGCTCCGTAAGAAACCGCACGCTGCCAACACACACGTCGCTGCCAGACACCTTTCCCTTAATTCCGAAGCCGGGGAAATTTTCAATCGCCATTACATCGTCAAGCTCGATGCCGCGGCGCTCCGCCTCGTGCACAACGGCATCGGCAAGGGGATGCGATGAGCTTTTTTCCACGCCGGCGGCGAGGCGAAGCAGTTCTTCCTCATCACAATTATACGATTTCACATCGGTAACCACAGGCTTTCCTTCTGTCAGGGTGCCCGTTTTGTCGAAGATGACCGATGTAAGTTTGCCGGCGGTCTCGAGCGCCTCTCCCTGTTTGATGAGTATGCCAAGCTCGGCGCCCCGCCCTATGCCGACCGTCACTGCCGTCGGTGTCGCAAGCCCGAGCGCACAGGGACACGCTATGACAAGAATGGAAATGAGTACGGACGACGAAAAAAGCAGGGTTTGACCCGCGACAAAATACCATACGATGAAGGAGAGCACCGCAATCGCAAGTATCACAGGGATAAAGTAGCCCACCACCGTGTCTGCAATCCGCTGCACCGGCGGCCGCGAGGACTGCGCGTTTTTCACGAGCCGTATGATCTGAGCGATCACGGTATCCCTTCCGATTCTTTCTGCCCGCACCCTGAGCGCGCCGTTCGTATTCAGCGTCCCTCCCGTCACGGCATCACCGGCCTTTCTGAACACGGGGGCCGATTCGCCGGTAATCATCGATTCGTCGATATAGCTGTCTCCTGACAGTATACTGCCGTCGACCGGCACCCTCTGTCCCGGCTTGACGATCACGATATCGCCGACGCGCACATCACCGGTCGGAATTTCCTTTTCGCCGTCATCCGTGGCGACAACGGCCATATCCGGATTGAGATGCATCAATTTTTTTATCGTATCCGACGTTTTGCCGCGCGCCCGCGCTTCGAGAAACCGGCCAAGCATGAGAAAACCCGCAAGCATAAGCGCTGTTTCATAAAACATGAAATCGCGGCTCAGAATCCCGAAAGTGCCGAGAATGCTCGCCGCATACGCCACGCCGATACCCATCGCGTACATG
>DHPI01000068.1:76031-76417 GCA_002407865.1 Spirochaetia bacterium UBA5368 | reverse complement strand
CATCGCGTACATGACATCCATGGTAAGGTTTTTGTTTTTCAGCGCGTGGTACGCTGCGCGAAAAATCGGAAAGCTCACAAAGATAAAAAACGGGAGCGACACGGCGAGCATGATACCATGAAGCGGAAGCGGCCAGTCGAGCGGCGCGTACATCATCGCCATGAGAAGGAAACCGGAAGAGACGCCCACAATGGCCTTTGTTCGTGTATTGCGCAGCTCTTTGCTCCTCACCATCTCTTCGCGGCCAGTGTCTTCGTCATCGGCGCCTATATACGTATAACCCGCATCCTCGACAGCGACCCGCATCAGTGATGGATCGAGATATCCGCCAGAAAAAACAACCCGCGCCGTTCCCGTCGCATGGTTCACCCGGGCAGACTCGACGC
>DHPI01000068.1:74129-75914 GCA_002407865.1 Spirochaetia bacterium UBA5368 | reverse complement strand
ACCTCGACGCCGTCTATATTCATCAGCGCGTTTTCAACGGTTTTCGCGCACATCACGCACGTCATTCCGGCTATTTTTACGTCTGCGCTTTTCGTACGGTCACTCATCCCGCTCTCCTTGTTTCGGTAATTAATAAGTATACATATGCACTTCACAAAAATCAAGCCGCCTCCGCTAATTACAGGATTGTACGCTTTTTTAATTTACTTTTTACATCACATTCGTATAGTCAGTAAATCGGCGAACGCAACAATGTGACGGTCAGACTACACGCGTCACGGAGGTTTCCCATGAAGTTGAGCAACGAAGCCCGGGTAGGGCTTACCGTAATGGTGAGTTTCACCATATTTTTAATTCTTGTCGGCGTACTGGCCAGAGTCAACGTGGCGCGCAGCGGCTACCGGCTGAAAGTTTACTACGGATTTCTGAACGATTTGCGCATTTCCGCGCCCGTAAAAATCGCCGGGGGCATCAAGATCGGCCAGGTTGAGGAAATCCAGCAGTCCGCCGAAAAAACCGAGGTCACCGTCTGGATTGACAGGAAATTCAAGCTGTTGAAAACATCGAAATTCGCCATATTCACCACCGGAATAATCGGTGAAAAATACATCAACGTGTTTGTACCGCCTTCAATGGACGTCGAGGATTTTCTCGCCGACGGCGACAGGGTGTACGGCATCGATCCCCCGAGCTTCGATCAGATGATGCTTACATTTCAGGGATTTATGCAGGATAAAAGCGGAGGACAGGTGCTCGCGGAGATTTTTCAGAATTCCAACAGGTTCGTCGCCAACCTGAACAAGATGGTTGAGGAAAACCGGTACGACGTAAAGCAGTCGGTCACAACCTCGCGCGCCATGATAGCGAATCTGTCGGCCCAATCCAGGGTGCTCATCGACCAGCTCAACATGCTCACAAAAAATCTTGCCCAGTTGTCGGAAACCAACAAGGAAGACGTATCAATCACCCTGAGAAACCTTTCGGAGGTCTCGACCCAGCTGAATAAAATAATTTTCAGGCTCGAAAGCGGGCGCGGCACCATGGGCAAGCTGCTGACCGACGAGGAGGTCTACAACAACATAAAAGACGCATCGATATTCGCGCGCGATCTTTTTTATAACTTGAAAATGGATCCTTCAAAACTTCTATTCAGGCCCAAACAATAATGGCAAAAGACAAAACCCGATTCGTCTGCACCTCGTGCGGCGCCGAGTTTCCCCGCTGGGCGGGAAAGTGCGGCAACTGTGATGAATGGAATACCATCGTCGCAGAGGCGGCGCCGCAGCGCGCAAAAGTTCATGACACTCGTAAAATCCTTCCACTCGCGTCGATCTCCCGTGACACGCTCGCGAGAGTCCAGTCACCGGTGGGGGAATTCAATCTCGTAACGGGCGGCGGCATCGTACCAGGCTCGGTGATCCTCATCGGCGGCGACCCCGGCATTGGAAAATCAACGCTCGCGCTGCAGGTATCGCACGCGTTTCGCACGCTGTATTTTTCCGGCGAGGAGTCGGCCTTGCAGATACGCGACAGGGCGGAGCGGCTGGGCGTCCCGATAGAAAAAATTTCTGTGTCGTCGTGCATCGACACGGACGACATCATCGCCATTGTCGAGTCACAACGGCCCGAATGCGTCATCGTGGATTCTGTACAGACACTTCATAGCGGCGGCATGCCGGCGCCGGCCGGATCGGTCAGCCAGATTCGCGAGGCTTCATCGCGCCTCGTCGATATGGCAAAGGCAACCGGCATCCCGCTGCTGCTCATCGGCCACATCACCAAGGA
>DHPI01000068.1:71787-74006 GCA_002407865.1 Spirochaetia bacterium UBA5368 | reverse complement strand
GCTCATCGGCCACATCACCAAGGACGGCGCTATCGCGGGCCCAAAGATGTTAGAGCACATGGTCGACACTGTGCTGTATTTCGAGGGGGATTTCACGCGCGATTACAGAATTCTGCGCTCATTCAAGAATCGTTTTGGATCGGTCAACGAAATCGGCCTTTTTAGAATGACCGAAAAGGGACTCGAGGAGATTCGAGAAAAAAACAGCATCTTTCTTAATCCAAACTCGTCATCCGCGGGCAACGCGGTCGCCGCGGCAATCGAGGGGAGCCGCACAATCCTCTTCGAGGTGCAATCGCTTGTAACCTTCACGAGCTTTTCAAATCCGCGGCGCATGGCCGACGGATTCGATCTTAACAGGCTGATTTTGCTCATTGCCGTTCTTGAGAAGCACGGCCTTCTGAAGTTGAATTCGTTTGACGTTTTCGTCAATGTCGCCGGCGGATTTCAAATCAACGAAACATCCGCCGACCTCGCCGTCGCGATGTCAATCGCATCAAGCCTTAAAAACATCCCCATCCCCGCACATACGGGACTTGCGGGCGAAATCGCCCTCTCCGGAGAAATTCGGCCGGTTCCGCAATTGCGCAGGCGAATTCTCGAATTTGAGCGCTCCGGATTTAAAACCATCCTTTGCGCCAGGAAAGACGCCGACGAAGTGAAAAACGCCGGTTTTCCGGGAGAGATTATCGGCGCAGGCACGATCGCCGCAGCTATGGATTATCTTTTTTAAAACCCTCGCTTTCAACGATATCGTCAATGATGATAGGGAGAACCCCCTTCACGGCCAGCGCCGAATCGACGCGCGCGGCGGTTTTATAGAACAGCACCTGAAAAAGCGCTTCAGCCTCACCGAGCATAGCCAACTGCCCCGCCGACCTGATCGGCGTTTCACACTTTTCAATACCATCGGTTGAATGAAACAGCCTGCACGACAGCGGACGCGCGGCATAGACGCCGCATTCGCCGTTTTTCAAAAAGGGGCAAAATATTTTCTTTTCAAACCATATGTGATCGTTGTTTTCCGATTCGGCAGCATCCAGAAAATCCTTCAGCATCCGCGCATGGTCGCGCACCTGCGCCTTTATCGCCGTGGTATCGTACGTGGTAAATGCATAGATATAATCCACAAGCGCCAGCGCCTCGATACGCGTTGCCGTGATTATCCTGCCGCAGCACGAATGACAGCCCTTGCGGCACGAAAGCCGCGGGGCTGCGTCGCGCAGAATGCCTTCAAGCGGCAGATACACGACATGATTGACAATCGGGAAATACGAATCATACCGCTCGAAGGCTTCATCTATCCTCCCGAAGAGGAAACTTGAAAGATCTGCCATGCGTTACGCTCTTTTTCGATATAAGGCTGTTGTATTGCCTTTACTTTTTTACTTTCGGCGGCTTCTTTTTCGCGGGTTGCACCGCCTTTTTTGCAGGTGCGGCGGCCTTTGCCGGCTTCGCGGCGGCCTTTTTTGCGGGCGCCTTTTTCACGGGCGCTTTTTTTGCTCCAACCCGTGCGATAATCCAGCGGGCAACGACATCGAGCACCTGCTTTCTTTCCTTTTCCGTCTCGTTCATGGTTTCATGGTACAGATCGGGAAACACAACAATCTCTTTCGCCTTCATCGGGGTGGAAGCCTTCTCGAAGACCTGCTCACTTCCCCTGTAGTCCACAATCGCGTCATTTTTGCCATGGATTATCAGCAGCGGCATTTTAAGCTCGGATGCGCGTCCAAGGCATTCAACGCCCGTATCAACAGCTTCTGTATAAAACCTGGCCGACACCCTGTCGTGCACCATCGGGTCCTCACGATACGCCTTTACGACATCAGCGTCATGCGACAGATCGTTGGCGTCGAGGCCGCTTCTCATGAGGAGGCCAGGCGCGTGTTTCGACATGAATCTTCCCATCGCCGATTTCCATGCGGGCACCTCAACGCTCGGAATAACCGCCGCCGAGGAAAGCGCCAGCGCATTCATGTCCTCGGGATATGTCAGCGCGTATTTTAAGGCGATAAGTCCACCCAGGCTGTGGCCGAGGAGAATAAGCGGCAGTTTCCGGTTATCGTCTTTCACAAAATTCATGTACAGCTTTAAATCATATATGTAGTCCATGAACGAATCGATGTGACCGCGTTTTCCGCCGGACCTGCCATGTCCTCGATGTTCAAGCGCATATATCGAAATCCCCGCGCCTTTAAGTCGATCGATGATATTGCCAC
>DHPI01000068.1:52158-71607 GCA_002407865.1 Spirochaetia bacterium UBA5368 | reverse complement strand
GATGATATTGCCATATCGGCCCGAGTGCTCACCAAGCCCGTGCGCAATCACGAGAACGGCTTTTGGTTTCGCCGCTGTCCAGCTCTGGAAAAAAATCTCAATACCGCCCTTTCCCACAAAAGTTCCCGTATTATGCGTATACTCCTTCATCTCTATTGCTCCTTTTTATTAACTGCGATTTTTCTTTTTGTTACAGATATAAAATTATACACGCGACAGTACAGTAAAAATCAAATACTTTATTTGTATTTTATCGTGAACGCATCTCAGCCGCGATTTTCGCAATCGCCTCGGGGGCGCCTATCGCGAGGATTCTATCGCCGGAGCGCAACTCGGTATCGGCCGGCGGGTTCGGCTGCATCGCCTCACGCCTGTGAATTGCGACAACGGTGATGCCGTATTCTTTTCTCAGATTAAGCTGCTCAATGGTTTTGCCGGCCATCGGTGAGGATTCTTCGATCTGGAGCACCGAGATTTCAGTATCTGGAAGGCAGTTTCGCAGCACCTCGGGCAATACCGCATATTTCGATGTGTTTCTGAAAACTCCGTAATCGCCGGAGCGCACCTCCCACACCAATTTCTGAATTTCGTCGAACGGCACCATGTATTTCTTCAACACCCTTGAAAAAATCTCAACCGCGGTTTCAAACTCCTCGGGAATCACTTCGTCGACGCCAAGATCATACAGCGACCGCACCTCCTGGAGAAATCGCGTTCGCGCAATCACGTACAGCTCTTTATTTGCGGCCTTCATCGCCGCGGCGATTTTACGGGTGGCCGATGCATCGGCGATAGCCAGTACGGCAACCCGCGCTTTTTTCACCTCCGCATATTTGAGCACGGCCTCATCTGTGGCGTCGCCATAGAATATGCTTTCTCCGTTCCTTTTCTCATCGCGAACAGTATCCGGATTCATCTCAATGATGACATACGGAATGCCCGCCACCCTCGCGGCCCTTGCAACGTTACGGCCGTTGATCCCGTATCCTACAATTATGATGTGCCGGTCAAGATCGTCACGGTGCGGCGCATCCGGCGCGAGGAAACCCGCGTGGTAACCGGAATTCAGCACCGCGGGCAGCGGCAGCTTCATGATCCCATCGGCAATTCTCGGCGCAAGCGATATGATAAACGGCGTACTCATCATCGTAAGTATGGCAATGTTGAGAAACATCTGGTACATGTCGGATGACAGCAGGTTTACGGATATGCCTGCCGTCGCGAGCACGAACGAAAACTCGCCAATCTGTACCAGCGACAAACCCGCAAGCAGCGATACGCGAAGCGGCGCTCCCGTTACAATTGAACTCCCGACAGCAATAACCGCTTTGACCGCCATCACCCCGACCGCAAGAAGACAGATGAGCGCCGCATGGTCGAGAAAATACCGTACATTAAGGAGCATGCCGATCGACATGAAGAAAAAGCTGGTGAACACATCCCTGAACGGCAGTATGCTGCTCAACGCCTGGTGGCTGTATTCCGATTCGGCGATAATGAGGCCTGCCAGAAAAGCCCCCAGCGCCAATGACAGCTCCGCCCTGAAGGTAAGCCAGCACACCGATCCGCATATCGCGACAATCGAGAGAAGAAAGACCTCTCTCATCCGCAGTTTCGTAATCTGATACAGCATACGCGGAACCGCATAGCGCGCCGCGATAATCACAAACGCGACAACGGCCGCCGCTTTTACCGACAGCATCAAAATCGCGTTGCCTGGCATACCGCCGCTTCGTCCCCCGAGAATTGGGATCAGCAACATCATGGGAACAACGGCGATGTCCTGAAATGTGAGTATTGCGAGCGTTATCCTCCCGTGGGGGGTGTCCATTTCCGCGCGCTCCTGCAAAATTCTGAGAACTATCGCCGTGGAGCTCAGCGATAGTAAAAATCCCATGAACACATTCGCGTCGTTGCCGCCGGCACGGGCAATACGGAACAAAAGGAACACTACGGCAATAGTCACGATCACCTGCAGCACTCCGCCGAGCAGCACGGCCCTGCGCAATTGCCAGAGGTTCCGCAATGAAAATTCCAGTCCTATTGTGAAGAGAAGAAATACTATCCCGATCTCGGCAATTATCTCAACAACATGCGTGTTTCCTATCAGGCCGAAGCCATACGGGCCCGCCAGCATGCCCGCAACAAGCAATCCCACGATTCCGGGTATTCGCATTACCGCGCACGTATAAAGCACAACAATCGACAGCACAAGAACGATGACAGCGTTGCCCAGCAGCGATAGCGTCATATTGCCCCTCCCTTGCACACGATACATACGCATACAACAATTGATTCCCCTCCACTGCCGCTCCATTCACCACATCAATCTCCATTCGCAAATACACCGCTCCCCGTAATTAATTGCCGGATATTCTTTCATGGATGGAAACATGATTTAAAGTTCAACAGCGCTTCTTCTCATTGTCTCTGTGGGGAATGAAAAAGCGGATTGCGGCACTGAAAGAGCATTGTATCAAACGCGGATACGAAAAAACCGGAGAATACTATTTTCAATGTAACATCCGGCAAAAAAGCCGGCGCGGGTAGTGCCCTCTTTTTTCTCAGAACAAGGAAGCGTTTACCCGGACAGACAGGCGCATGTATTATCGCTTCTTGGCGCGCAGCACCCTCGATATCTCACTGATGAGCACTTCAAGCTTGAACGGCTTGGGCAGAAACAGATCGATTACGTTTTTATGCGCCTTCAAGTCGTTGAGCATCCATCCTGAAAGCAGCACGGTTGTCACGTTGCTGTCGATCTCCTTGATGCGGGCAGCAAGCTCGAGTCCCGTAACCCCCCGTATGCCGTAGTCCGTAATGACAAGATTATATTTGCCCTTTCTGAATTCGGCAAGCGCCTCGTCGCTACTGTCGCACATATACACCCGGTTACCCATAGAATCGAACAGCTCATGAAGGATATCAGTCAGCGCCTTTTCGTCCTCGACAATCATGATGTCATGATCGCGCAGCTTGTACTCTACGGCCTCGGGCTCTTTTTTCCTGGCGGCAAGCACCATCTGCTGCGGCAGGACTGCCTTTATGGAATACGAGTCAGCTGACTCTTCTTCAATAATTTTAATATTCAATTTTTCCGCTGTGCGCCGCAAATCAATCCCGGAAAACGCAACCGGACTGACAGTGTCGGTCGCCGCCTCTCCCTCGGGCTCCTCCTTTCGCACAATCGCCGATATTGCGGGCACTTCATCGCCCCTGAGCACTATGTTGATCGTGCCGCCTTTTTTAAAGAACGAGGATATTTTAAAAATCATGGAGATGAGGATCTCGCGCAGAAGCCTGGTGTCGGTTTTCACGCTCACGAGATTGAAATATCTGCGTTCTATTTTTATGGTGCGGCGTTTTTCCTTGCTTTCCACTTTAAAGTGAATCTTTGTAAATTCTATGGCATCTTCAATAATCTCTATGAGATCCTCGACATCGCTTCCCCTGAGGCTCTCGCCTTCGCCGATAAAATCTTGCACCCGCCGTATCTGCTTTACCGCATCGAGCGCCGTCTGCTCGATTTCCCTGATGCCATCGAGCACGATATCTTTCTCGGTTACCTGCAGCAGAAGCTGGCTTCTGCTCATAATAATATTTATCATGTTATTGAAAGAATGCAACAGTCCCTTGGTTAGATCGCCGATGATTTGAATGCGATTGAAAACGCTCATCCTGTTCTCGAGCCGACGCACGCGGGTAAAGTCCTCGAGTATCATATCGACCGCGTGTATCTCCTTGTTTGCCGCACAGGGATAGATTATGACATTGACCCATTTTTCCTCTTTTTCCCCCGTGGTAACCCGTATCTCGCCAAGGCGTTTGAACGCCACCGCTCCCGTTATGACATCCACCGTCGCTTTCCTTAAGCGCTCAAAATCATACAGCGGCACGGACTTAAAAAGCAGGTTGCGCTTCGACTGCATCTCCTGAAGGCTGTGGCCGAAGAAGCTCTCAAGCGACGAGCTGCCGTTGAGTATCTCGCCGCGTCGGTTGATTCGTATAATCGGGAAAGGACTGTATTCGAAGATATTGTTGCCGCCCTGCATTTCATTCCAGTCGGCCAGCGATGTCGCCGGCCGGTCGAACGAGACGAGGCGGTTGTCCGCAACCGGCTTGAAAAAAGTCAGGATCGCGGCAACCTCTCCATGCGCATACATCGGAAAGAGCTGTATCTCAAGCGGCAGCTTCTTGCCCGATGACGATTGCATTACCGCAAAGCACTGCCGCTCAAATCCCTTCCGGGCTCTGATATACGCAAGCGCGACACGTTTTCTGTATTCAGGGAAAAAGGGGTTCGTAAGATCGAGTTGAATACTTTGCTCCCCTCCGAAGAGATCTCTAAACGGCCCGTTCGAATACATCAGATTGCCATCGATGCCGATAACACACACAGGATGCCGCAGGGTAGCGAAGACATCGTATACGGAATTGACGGGCGCCCCGGCGCTTTCTCCTATCGTTTCATTGTATTCATTATCATTCATCTGCACGTCGTTATTACTTCCCTCACATCGCAACATCTGATGTTAAAATATCCACGGGAGAGGGAGAAAACAAACTCAAAATCGCGACCGATAATTGTAAAAACTCTTCTTCCCCTTTGTGACAACAAGCGTGTTGACCTCACTGTTCTGCACTTCATTTCCCGACGCATCACAGTATTTTACGGTCACCGTATATTCACCCGGTGGAAGGAATATCCGACCGAGTTGCATATTGGCCGGCAGCGTATGCCAGCACCGCAGATCGGGTTTAATCTGCGAAATCAGCCCGGCGCCCACCCCTGCACCGACGATCGTGCCGATCAAGCCGGCGTAACCGCCTGCCTGTTTCGATTGCTCGGCTATCTTTTTCGCCGCGTAACCGGCACCCACAGCCGCCGCGGTTTTTACCGCGATACCGGCGGCGACTTTCATGTACAGCCGTTTATAATCATCTTCAAGGTTCTTTACCGCGGTTGTTTCAATGTCTTCAAGCAGGTAGGTTCTATCGACATCCATCCCGTTTATATTAACGACCAGATGGTCGACCCTGTTCGAACGCTTTTGAAATCTCGGAATTGGATTCTCGGCAATGCGCAGGGCCCCCAGAACACCGGCAATAGTAACGCCTTCTTTGAGAGGCATACCGCCCAGAGAGAGCCGTATCCCCCCGGCCATCGCCTGGTCGGAAAGCAGCGGCCCCCGGGATACCTTGACGGCGCCCTGCCCGGCCTGAAATATCAACACGAGCTCGCCGGCGTTCGCGGGAATATTGTCCCTCTTGCCGAACCGCCCCACCCAGGTATTGTAATCCTCCATGTCGTTCAACCCGCGCGCAAGGCGCTGCAGGTCGCGATATACCAGCGCAAGACGGGAATCGAGCTCGTAAATCTGTTTGTATTCAATATACGCAAATTCCCTATCGTTATAATCATTATCCCGGTCGGCGATTATCTCAAACGCGATAGCGGTAAGGTATTTTGCCATGAGGTTTTGCTTGTAGGTCTTTCCGGTGGTGACGTTAATATCACGCAACAGATCGTTCACCCGCTTAAATTCCACACGGGCGGAGTCCGCGTCGTTCAACATTAGAAAATTTATTCCGAGATACATGTGGATCAGGACGCGCTCGAAATCCTCACCCTTGTAGTTGGTCGTGGTTTCATTTAAAAAAAGCGACGCCGCTTCCTTCGTAATGCTCGTTGCGATGCGGTCTGCGAGCTTCCCCGCCTCGAGCAACACCTTATTGCTATTTTCGTAATCGCCGCCGGCATGCAGCATCATGCCGGCCTCCATCATAAAAAGCAATTGGTCTTTCCCGGAGCGGTTCACAGCGGGCAGCAGCTTGCGGGCGGCTTCCTTGTACTGTCCGTAATAAAACATATTCTCCGAGTCTTTCATTACCTGGTTGTAATTTGCCGCACAACCGGGAATAATAAAAAGCATGAGCGCAACCACGGAGATCTGAAATCCCTTTTTCATGAACATCACCCAACCCCGATTCGATTAAAATGAAATTTTGCCCTTGCTCGTCGCTTTGAGGAATTCCTGGCGGTCCTGCCATTCAACAACGTTTGTCCGCAGATCGATGAGCTGCATTGTCACTACGATATACTGGAGGCTTTTTCCCCCGACCGTTCGCACGTTGTCACGGATATCTCCCGTAAGGAAAAAGTTCGGCGACTTCAGCATTCCGACGGGTATTGCGCTTTCAGGATCGATCATGCCCGTCATGCCCTTTTCCATTTCGGCAACTGCATCAGCGGTAAGCGATTGATCGATGAATTTTATGCGCTTCTGAATAAGGTTCGTGGAAATCTCATCGGTGAGCATCTTCGTATCGATGTGTTCGGAGGTTTTGTTTCTAAAATTACGCACCTCGATAAACGCTGGCTTTTTATATTCGTCCTTGAGAAACCGGTGCATTGACGTCACCATTTTGTTCACGGTCATCTTTATTTCCTTCGGCCCCCACTCGCGCGAGCCCTTGTCCTGGGACGCATCCCGGTACTGCGTTCCGCCGCCGCAACTTACAAGCGCGAATACAAGTGCAAGGCTCATCAATGAAAAACGTTTCATACCTATCTCCTGTTCATAATAAATTAAAATAATTATTAACAGCGCACACTAAGCCAGTAATCTATTGCATGCCGGCAAAATCCGCAGGGCGCTTCTATTAAACACATATCTTTCTATCTTGCCCCGGAACAGCCAGAGACAACCGATGATTGTTTATAAACCAATTGCAAAACATGTAAAGAATAAATTTTAAAAAATTCCCGCGGCTTTTCGTCATACCGCTCCGCCTATCGAAGATAATTTTCAATAACCTCATCCACACGCACTGCGGCATCCGCGGAATTCGTGTTCTCTATCGTTGCGATAAACCGCATCGATTCCAGACTATGGATATATAGAGGATCATAGTATTTCTCCAGCAACAGCGCGGTAAATTCTTCCATGCATCCGTTTTCAAAAAGATCAATCAAACATTCCATGTTTTTCTTTCCAATCCTCGATGCGAGCGCTTGTACAATCGCGACAACCTCCGCCGGGTTCATTTTCTTCATATACTCACCGAGTAATATCTGTATACGCCGTTCGAGAGACGCGGTGATGAGGATTGCCGGCGATGAATGAATGAGATCGAGAATGCGGGGCGGAACATGGATATCGCCGATCTTGCGCGATTCACCCTCGAGAACCACAAACCCGGCATTTTGCAGCATGTCGATTCTGTACACCAGCAGGCTTTCGAACATCTTCTGCGTACCGGGAACAAGCCCCACGCCCCCGAACACAGAGCTGCGGTGCCCCGCCATTTTTTCAAGGTCTATTCCGAAGCGCAGGTTTTCAAGTATCGCGGTTTTCCCTGTTCCGGCAAGTCCGTGCAGTACAAACGCCGGTGGGCGCGGCGTAACCAACTCGATTCTTTCACGCACATACCGCCGGTAGCCTTTGTAGCCGCCTTCCAGCTTATACACATGATATCCCAGCGATGACAGCAATGCAACCAGGGATGTCGAACGCATACCGCCCCTGAAGCAATAGATAACCACATCACGTCCCTTGAAACCGCCGATCGTCTCGACCATATTCCCGATTTTTGATCCGGCGATCTCGGTTCCCTTCAGTATCGCGCTCTCCTGCCCCTGCATGCGGTACATTGTGCCCACCAGGGCACGCTCCTCGTCATTAAACACCGGCAGGTTGAGCGCACCGGGTATGTGGTCCTGCGAAAATTCCACCGGCGCTCGCACATCGATAAACACCGGATTGTTCAGCGACAGCGCGGCCTTGCAATCTATTTCATTCATACAACGCTGTTTACACGTATACATTCGTCATACCGGTGAAGGCATCTTCACCGAAACGCGTCCCCCGCTTGCATATTCCCGCACCGCGGTCAAGAGAACATCCACATACCGCTCCATGGAGGGCGCAAAAAGAAGCGGATGAAAATCAGCGCGCGAAATCTGTATCCGCCGAGAGCTGCTTCCATCAAAGGCCTCCGCCTCAAGAATTCCATCGGCTCGAAAGAGCGACACAAGGCCCGCAATCGGAACTGCGCATATGCCGTCAACCTCGCCGTCCCGGAATGTATAGCGGTCCAGTTCACGGTTATCGGGCAACAGGTACACCCGCTGAAGCTCTCGGTGAAAGAGCCATTCGTTTTTTTCCTCGTATCTGAAATACCCGAGATCGACAAGCTGATCGTCCGATGGCGAAATCCCCAGCTCTTCGTCGGCCTCCTTCTGAATTTTGTTCTCGTTCCATCCAAACGGCACATGGCCGCCCACCGTAATATCATAACATCCGGGATACATCTCCTTGAACGCCGCCCGGTGCTGAAACAGCAGCTCCAAAGCGGCGCCCGAATTCCGCACTATCCACAAATGCACACCCTCATGCGGGACTCCCTCACGATGAGCGCGTGCGCGGGATATGACCCTTCCCGTGGGGCGCGCGGATTCCCAGTCCCACTCTTCTAACAATTCATCTTCGACAGGATATGTCACATCCATCCCCCCGTCCCGAAACTTCCGACGATCATATACGTGCAGCCCACAGTGACACGCGCCACATCCCGGCAAATAAACTGACGCCGCCGGATTTCGTTTTTCCCATCTGTGATGTAATCATCCACACAAACAGGCGGCAAGAACTATTTCCAGGACAAAAACGATTGACACGTTACCCTCGACCAAAAAACATCTTTTTTATGACGAGGATTCAACCGATAAAGTATAGTATAAACTGCATCATTGCAACGAAACATGAAAGCAAAAGAAAATAAACGATCGTATCCGTGGGGGATTTTTTCAGCGTGCTGCGTATCCCTTATTATTTTCTCCGCGGCGGTTTCGGCGCTCTATTTCTTCGTTTCAGCAAAAAGCGGCATTGACGAAATCGAGATGTATACCAGAAAATACGTCTCCGCGATTGCGGCAGCCTCCGCGGATGTGGCCGAATTGAGTTATGCCCAAAAAAACTACGCCGCGCTGAAAAGGCTTTTTCAGGAGAAAATAACGCAGAACCTTATCGATGAGGCTTTTTTTATACTGGATGACGGTAAAATAATGGCGCATTCGAGCGCGGCAACGGAAAAGATGCTCGAGGGCAATGTGGCAAATGACGAGTTCCGGTATAACATCGACCTGTTGCTGCTTCCGCTCACGAAAAAAACACGCGACGTAATATTTATCAATTACAACATACTCAACAGGGAGATTCCCTTCACGCCGCGCGAGAAAATGCTTATAAAGCGTTACATTTACCGCGGGATCAACAGCGTGGGCTGGCTTGCCACGAAAGTAGTGTACTCAAAGGGGAAAGGCGTCGGTACGGTCAATTTCATCATTGGCAAGGAGCGCATATATACGCTTCTGAAAACAGGCGCTGTCATTGCGGCCAAAATGTTTGCGGCGCTCGCCGCACTGTCGGTTTTTTTCTCGATAGTCGCATCCATGCTTGTCTATGTCCGCTATCGTCCAGTGAAAAAACCGTTTCGCGCCGTGAAACCCTCACCCGCCGGAGAGGCGCCAAAACCGGCAGGCGGCACCACCGAGATCCGGGACGCCATTCCCATATCACGTTAGAGGAGAAGTGCCAATGGTTTTTCTTACTCATACAGAAACCCCGGATGGAAACATTGTGCTACTGGCGATTAACGGCATCCTCGACGGAGCGACAAGCCCCCGATTCGACGACTATATAACGCAACTGATAGAAAAAGGAAAAACACGGTTTGTCATCGACGCCGCCGGGCTCGAGTATGTCAGTTCCGCCGGCATCGGCGTGATGCTCTACGTCTACAGAAAGCTCGCCGCGGTAGAGGGAAGTATCGCCGTATGCAGCCTCTCGGCGGAGATAACCACGCTGTATACGCTGCTCGGCTTCAATAAAATACTCACAATCGTGAAAGACCATAGCGACGCCATCCGCGCAATCGAAGATGGAACAGCCCGTGCGAAGCCCGTAACAGAAGAGCCGGCGGCGCCCCCTGCACATGGCACAACTCCTCCGCGCGCTCCTGGCGTCGGTACGGAGACATCGCCGGTTTCGCGGCATGATTCGCAGGAGCGTGTACCATTTGAAAATCCGGTCATTGTCGAATGCGCCGAATGCAGGGGGCTTATCCGCCTGAAAAGCAGCGGCCTTTTCCAGTGCCCGTATTGCGCCGCCGAATTCTCCGTCGAAAAAGACCAGACTGTAATTTTTTAATTATTGCGCCTGATCGTGCAAATAAGATAATTGACTTTACAGTCGATAAAATTATAGTAATTCAGCGTGGCATTTTACCCCTGATGAGGAGCGGAATATGAAAGTAGTGCATATATTAAAGAAGATCGAATCCATCGATAACGACATCAAAGACCTCCGGAAGATGGAAAAATCCCTTCAGAAGAATAAATCGTTCACGACGCCGATATACCTATCAATTGAAAAACAGATCAATATATTGCTCGACGAAAGAATCAAGATGATGGGCTTGAAAATAGAGAACCCGCCCGAATATCTCGTGGAGCAGATAGAAGGCAAGCCAGCCGAACCGCAACCGGCCGCGGGCTCAAAACCGGCATCACCGAAATCGAAATCGAAAAAGGCGAAGCCGGCGCCTGTGGAAGAAAGAATCGAAGATGATTTTCCCGATGACGACATCCCGCTGCTTACACAGGACCTCATCGATGAGCGCATAAAAAAAATCGAAGTGGACACGGTACAGACGGAAGCGGAGAAAGACATCGACATCGACTCAAAGAAAAGCGATTCAGTGAAGCTTCTCGATCTCGCGCTGGAAAAGGGAACGCTGAATAAATCGGACATCGAGAAGGAAAAAAAGAAAGTGCGCTTTTTTAAAGAGAACTTCCCCGGCGGCGAATATTAGACGCCGCTACCTGTCCATAATGAATTCGATCCGGTACTTTTCGAGAAAGTACTGGCTCGTTCCCCATTCGGCATCTTCGGACATGGTGCTGTCGAGCACAAGATCTCGAACCAGGCAAAACGTCTCGTAGCCTTTCAGCCGAAGCTCGCGAACCTTTTCCGCAATGCTGTAACTTTCTTTCATTGTCATAAATCCGGACGAAACATTGTCGGGAAACACTACGTTGTAAAACGTCTCATCGCCCATTTTATGAGATACGCTTACGACAAGCGCGTGTGGCGCCTTGAAGTTAGCAAGATACATCTTCTGAACCGCTTCGCTTTCATCTAAAAACGATATTTTTTCCGCACGGTCCGACTTGATTGAATAGAATTTTATGCTGTTTTCTCCGATGCCGGCAGCGGAATTGTTTTCATTGACGCGTTTTATCACATTCCTGCAAAAATCGTACATTGTCATCAATATCTGGTCTTTTGCCTTCCTGTTTTTATAAAACACGAAAAGATTTCCCTTCTCGTTAATCACATACACCACAAGGTGCTCGTTTTTTTCCTCTGAAACTATCGTAATTGCATGCGGCCTGCGCAGGCGGTACAGCATTTCAAGATATGTTATCGGTCCCTCATCGTTATAAAAGCTGTAGGCCATGGCCGGTTTCGCTTTTAACGTCATCGCAATCAACATTTTCACAAGATTCGGGTACAGCGCCACGGCGATGCCGTTTTCATCCCTCGTTGCGCAGATATATTTTTCGCCGATCTGCGTAATAAACCGCGCGCTCGACATGCTCCGGTTCTCAATCAAAAAGCTATACGATTCCTTGAAAATACTGGCAATCCGCTTGTACATTTTCTTGAACGGTTCCGGGGAATTAACTATACAGTACTCGTCGAACGGCTTTTTAAGCGTGCATCCGTCCTTTAACACGGTGTGTAGAATTCTCGCGACATCATCCTCCGATCCGTAATCGTGAAGATATGATTCTCCCCATGACGTATAATACAGATGCTGCAGCGATTCAATTTTTTCGGCGTTTTCTTTGTTGAAATTGACGATCACCATGTTGAGCAACGTAAACGACGGGTGCAGATAATATTCGTTTTTAACGGCAATACGATCGCCGGTAAACAGCCCCCCCACCTGGTTTAACAGCTCCGTTACCAGCGTCTGGTTTATCCTCGTATATCCCGACTGTATATTCAGCCGTGAAAACACCGGATTGTATATCTGGTTAAGCGACATCCACAGCAAAAGACGCAGAAGGTTGTTTTCCACACGGAGCGTCGTCGTGATGAAGCTGTCATTTTCGCTTTTGGCCCTTTTATAGAGGCGCCACTCGAAATCATGAACGCCCTGGCCTATCGGCTCGATATACAGAATCGCCTCCGATCGTGTGTCCCTGAAGGTGATGAACTGGTCGATCTTGTCTTTTTCGCTGGAGAAATGGGTCTTTATTTTTCTGCTGAGCAGCATGAAATCCGACTCGGGGATTTTTTTCTCAAGCCGCAGCGACGGGAAGTGCGCCACTATTTTCTGATAGCTAAGCAGCATGAACTTCTTCACCGAGTCCCAGAAAATCTTGACCCGGTTGTAATCCCACTCGTCAAAGCGGTCGAGGTCCCTTATCGTCTCGATATCCCATCCCCATTCGCGCACATACTGCGCCATAACGTGAACCTTGTATGGGATGTTTTTTTTATCCTTAATGCCCGCATACTTCGATATCTGCGGATCGACCTTTAAATAGAGGTTCTGCGTGAGTATGTTTATCAGCTCCATGTCGTCGAGGACCGTCGCGTAGTATTCGTACACCTCCCTGAACATCATCAGGTATGAATCGATGATTGTATTATCAAAGTTATCGCGGAGTATATTGATTTTTATCTTCTGGCTCAGCAGCGGGGAATCTCCTTTGCCGAAGATATATTTCTCCAGTACGCCGATTTTTATAATTGATTTGAAAGGATTGCCGAGCGACTTGATGATCTGAAACAGGGCGGCCCCCAGAAAGTCCTCCCGCGATATTTCGTAGAGATTGCCGAGATCGACATAGTGGTCCTTCTGCGACTGCGGCAACCGCTCGTACAGACTCGAATATTCCGAATCGCGCACAAACTGCGGCAGCACCCACCAGAACGGAATTTTACCCGCAATCACGGTTGAGCTTCTGAAAAACTCGTCTTTTAAAACAGCGCCCACCGTGGAGCCGAAAGCCTCCTCTTCGTCCTCGGCGAAAATATTCTGCTTTACGCTTTCAACATCGTTGACGAACAGATGCACCGGAACGCCGATTTCGCGGGCCACCCACCGCTGAATCGCATCGACCTTTTCCCTGAATTTTTCAAACTGCTGTGATGAAACATCTCGTTTATTGACGCACACCCAGTAATCAAAATCAGATTTTTTATTGTACGCGACCGTGCCAACGCTTCCCATGACCGCGACCATTTCGACGAACGGCTTGTAATTGTGGGTTCCCATTTTCGCCGCCGGAAATTTGCCCCGCAAATACCGCTTTGTTTCCTCGTCGGGGGTGTAATTGCAAACGCCAAGCGGCACATCGCCCGCAACATATCCCGGCAGCTTCTGGTTATTGACGCACAACAGAAACGGAATGCTGTTGAGTACACGCTTTATAGCAACATTCGTAACCAGCTGTTGAAACCGCTGATATTTCAGGCTGTTATATCGTAAAAATTTTTCCCTGTTGCTGTCTATTGTCTCTATAAAATCCATGCTGGTACGCTTCTCTACAGGCTCGGGCGGCTGTCCGTGCCGCCTGTGCGCGGTATCGCTCCGGGAATGCGCAGCATTCCCTCGACGAGCTCGAACAACGGATTTGCCTGAAATTCCTTTGAGAACCTGTAACTTTTGAGGCGGGAGTCGGTTTCGTGCAGCAGCGGAAATAAATCACGGATTTTGGCAGCCGGATTTCGCACCGTGTACGTGCGAAAGTCCTCCCTGCCCCGGGCAGGTACGCCGATATTTTGTAACACGTCATCCTCCTGCCTTCCCTTCCCGATGTATGCGTAATAGCGCTCAATGGCCTCCGCCTGCCGGATAATATGATTCAGGATCAGAAGCTCGGGAAAATTGTTCTCCACAAGCTTTCTCAGCAGCGACAGCGATTTTTTCTCCCTTTTAAAAAGCGCATCGACAAATTCATAGACTGACGTATCGCGTTCATCCCTGAGCAATTCCCGAACCGATTCCGCCGTGAGCGCCGTCACCGCGCCGTAATTACGGATTTTTTCGAGCGCGTCGTCTATCTTTCTCATGTCGCGCCCCAGCATCTCGACAATCAGCCACACCGCACGCTCGTCGGCCGAAATGCCGCTGCCGCCAAGTTGCCGGATAATGTAGCTTACTATGTCCTTTTCAAACATCCTCCAGAATTGATACACGCCGACACCCCGCAGCGCTTCATCGTTTAAAAACTTCGGAACGGCGTTGCCCTGCGCCGTCATGATCAACAGCATGGCATCCGGCAGCGACCGCAGCACATCGTTCAAAACAGCAGAATTCTGCTGCGGCTGCGGGAGGGAATCCACATTCAGCATTACACACACCTTTTTATCCGAAAACATCGACTGGGACATCGCGAATTCCGCGGCCTGCATAAATTCCCCCATGTCGATATGGTACCTCCCCGCGGAATAGCCGTCAGCATCGCTTTCCGACATATAAAGTCCGATAATTCTCGTGATAGCTTTTTCTTTTTCCCCCTCCTCCTCACCCAGCAGAAGGTACGCCTTTTGAAGCGTGCCGCTGTCAAGTTCCGCACTCAACTGGCGCGACGCAGGATATTTTTTATAGCTCATCGCCTGTCACCGTTTCCCTTTTTCCGCGGGCGTCATCAACCCTGTATACCATCCGGTCACCGTCGTAAGGACAATACGCCTGGCAAGACTTTCCATCACACGGTCTTGCATCAACGGCTCTGTCATGACCGGCGGTACGATTTCCGAATATGTGTCGAACGATTGTATTTCGCGCTCGAAAAATATTTCTTTCGATCGGCGCACGTCTGTAAGCCGCGCGGCGGCGGTCATCCGCATTCTCTTCTTTACGATCCTTTCCATCTCGTCGTATTCAAGCGGCTGAATTTGATAATGCGTCATTGCGCCCGCAAGCACGATATCGGCATCGGCCTCCGCATCGACCACGGCGAGACGCCCATCGGCGGCGATGAGCTCTCGCACTCTGATTGCAAGCTTCTGGCATAGCGGCTCCTTCCCTGTGGCGCACGTGAACGGCGGGATGAAGATTTTGTTGGCCTCGCGTGGCACCACCGGCTCACCGTTCATGCTCTCGAACACCCACGCCACCGGGCTCCCCGCGCGCACCGTGTCAGAGGCGCACTTCATTATCATGCACTGCCCCGCCAGCAGTGTTGCGCACGCGATTACGCCCAGCCGCCGCATGCCCGCCTTCATCGCGCCCCTTGCCATACGCAATTTGCGCGGCGTACGGCAAAATTATATTCAAGATTGCGCATATGATGTCCGATATTTAGTATGATCATTTTACACTAAGTAGTCTTCGTGCAATGCCAGGAAGGCAATTATTTGAAGACTTTTCGTAACAAGCGGGATAGCGATTATCCCGTTTTTTTTTATGTTTTCTATATAATGCGAATAATTTCCTTCAAATGGTAAATTTCTTCAATATATTTTTTTGCCGGCCTGTCCCAGTAATACACTGTTTTCTCCGCGTTTTTGCGGGCCTCGTATATCATTCGCTCGTCCCCGCTGCGTAAAAACTGCGATGCCCTTTCCATCGCGTCGTAAAAAGAGTGCGCGCTGTAATCCGAGAAAAGAAAGCCATTCCCCGCCACGCCATCTTCCTTCTGGCGCACGGGAAAAACAGTATCGCGCAATCCCCCGGTCGCCCGTGCGACCACCAGGCACCCCGCCGTAAATGCCTCAAGCTGCGATATGCCCCCCGGTTCGTTCATCGACGGCATGCAAAAGATATCGCCGGCAAGCAGCGGGATGCTGACATCCTGAAATCCGAATGCGACATTCACGCTGCCCGGATAGTATGTGCTGAGAAGGTGCAATCCGTGCGCTATTTCTTCGCCGCGTCTGTCGCCGGAAGATACGGACCCGCCGATTATCGCCTGGTATCCAAGATTTTTAAACAGCCCCTCGGAGGCGTCAAGCACAAGCTGAAATCCCTTCTGCTCGGTAATTCTGTGAATCATAATGAACAGCACGGCATCTGGATCAACCGCAAGTCCCCTCTGGCACTGCAGCATCATTTTATTCAGCAGGCGCCCGGCGGTGTATCGCCGCACCGGGTCCTCGATCCCACGTATATTGTCGATCCCCAGCGGTATTTCCGGAAACCGCGATGATATCTTTTCCATCAGCGCGTCATTCCCCGCTATCACGCTGCGCACCTTCGGATACCATGTGTCGGCAAATCCCGACGCATGATACGCAGCGTTTATCCGGTCCCGGAAATCCCTGCCGATCGCGTTGCTGATCCCCATCACGTTCGACAGTATCCTTTCTAATCCGTCGCACGCGAACTCTATTTGTTTCGCGTAACTCGGGCTGACGGTAACAACTTTATCGGCAAATCGAACGCCCGCCGCCATGCAGTTCAGCTCGTCACCGCGAACCGGATCGGAAAAATCGTTCGCCCTCCACGGCGGGAGATTGAACAACCTGAAAAGATCGAGACCGTTTTCATGACGCTTATACGAATCGAAATACTGCCAGCCGCCATTATGTATGATATGCAGAAACGTGGTGCGCACGAAGTTCGGATTATTGCGGTAGACATGGTCGCAGCGAACGACACCGTTGAACAACCCCGTATACGCGTCGTTCGTAAAGGTATAGAGCGGATTGAGTCCAAAACTCACGATAAGCTCGGCGCTGGCGCGCGCGAAGGCAATACGCCGCCGCAGTTTCTCCTCCGCCGTGTATCCCCAGTACAGTCCGTCGAAAAGCTCATGATGATCGAGCAGAAAATACGTGACTCCGTCGACATCCGCCCTGTGCACACCCACGTTGTATTCCGCATCCATTACCCGAAACCGCACAGTACGTCCCGTATACTGCGCGTTGTGCCGCTGCCGCGCCTGCTGCATTTTTTTAACGGCGCCCGGGTCGCCGTGACGGTACATTCCCGTAATAACATACACCTCCTCGCCCATCTTCGCCATCTCGCGAGGCAGTTCGTAAACAACGTTAGCCAGCCCGCCGCTTTTCGAGAAAGGGTCCGCTTCAGCTGACATGAATATGATAGAGCCGTGCCGGTTGTGATGCTTCAGCGATTCTCCTATTGCCCGCAGGCGCTCATCTTCGTGCATCGCCATCTGCGCAATATAATTAATGACCGTCTGAGCAGACTGCGACCCACTGCGCACCATGTAAAAAAAAGCCCGCTTAAGACCCAGCTCAAGAAAGTCACGGTTTTGCTCCCAGAACATTTTTATCAGGTGATCTATAACGAATTTGGAAATTTGCCTGAACGACGCGGCATTCCCGCACAACTCCATGAACGAAAAATTCGCCATAAAATGGTCGGGATTCGAAAGCGTCGCAAGCCGCAGGAAAGAATCGCGCAAAAACTCATCGTATACGCTTGCGGGGTCGGTCACGGTCTCCAGCTTCAGCAGTTTGAATCTGTCCGTATAGGTCACGACGGTGTGCAGTTTCGAGGTTTTCAATTCCCTGCCCGTAAAATACGCATAGTGGCGGGGAATGGGGGAATATATGATATCCGCAACCCTGTAAAACACATCATCTTGTATCGGCAGCACGGGATTATCAAACTGGATAGATGCGGGCTGGTTTGCATCGGAAAAATTGAAGGCCCCGATCCACACGTCCGTATCGGTAAACTTGACGGCGGCCGCGACCGCGTTGTTGTTCGCCCAGACAAGGTAGCCTTTACCGCACGCATTGCGGTGAAATGAATACCAGTCTCTGTAAAACAGTTCGAGGCTGCGGTGCGCCGCAAACTCGAACTGGTTCCAGTTGACAAAGATATTGTCAAGATATACCTTCCACCCCTCGCCCTCGGCGCTCCCCTCGTAATCCATGATGATATTGTTCATGAATGTCGTAATGCCGACCGCGGCCCTGAGCCCCCTGTGGCCGAACGTGTTCAACGCCCTGCGTTCGTCGTGATTGCCGAGAATGCCGAGCATTTCAGTGCCGGGGGGCATTACAGACGGAAAATAATTATCGTATATGTGATAGATTTCCCGCACATCGGTTTTTCCATGTATGATATTTTCACATATCTTGAACAGCGCCGAATTGTAGGGTACAATGCCGGTGCGCGTAAGAAATCTTTCATGTCCCCAATAGCACTCCGCGATATTTATGAAAAAATTTTTCCCGGTTGACTCGAGCGTTTTTTGAATAACAAGCATGAGATAATAATGCAGCGGTATCGCGATAATGTCGCGGCATGCGCAGTCGTAATAGCCGGTCGTGATAAAATGTCCATCCTCCCTGTCGTTCACGATGATCGATCCTTCAACCATCTCGTCAAGCGGCCGCGGATCGTTGTACACGGACAGGTAATTGTTTTTTTTCATCATAATGGGGACCGCGTGCGCTGAATCGAAGCGTATGCCGTCGATATCATATCTGCGTATCAACGTGTCGATCGAGTTCGCGAGCCATTCCCAGACTTCGAACATCCGGTAGTTAAAAAGCTTGCCGTCATTCCACGAACCGTACCTCCCGTCCGTCGACGCACGAACGACAAGGTTGCCGTCGTTATCGTAGCATTTGACCGCCATCCGGTCAGGAAGCTCATCGCTTCTCCTGTTGAGATGCGGCACGATATCGACGATGACCTTGATGCCGAGATCGTGCGCCGTGCGGACAAGCTCGATGAACTCCTTCTCGCCGCCCAGTGACGGTTCTATTTCGACCAGACTCATGGGTGAAAACGGCGACGGCGACGACGCCTCGGGCGCCCAGTCATCGCGGTTCGATCCGCGAGTCTGCACGCCGAGCAGATACACCGCGGTGATAAAATACCGCCGTTGCAGGTCCTCCAGGTGCGCCGTGATATCGGAAAACCGTCCAAGCCGTATCACCTCGCCATGTTCATTATAGACCAGGCCGGGATGGCCCGACTGCTCCATCCAGTACACCTTCGTATGGCCGTGTATATCCGGAAAAATTTCGAGTATGATTTCTCCACGGACATCGGGCATTACATTGATCCTGCCGCTCGCGCCGGACTGATGCACCCATTCCTCTCCCCGCTTTCTTTTTTCAAAAACGACATAATCGAAATGGCCGTATTCATCGAATCGCCGCTGCGCCACATACCGCTTCGAAGCGGCATCGTAATCCAGCGGCATGTCCTCGTAATCGAGGTCGCCCTCGAGGCACAGGCCGTTCAATCCCCGGTATCGGTATATCCGGAGAAAGTAGTCGCGGCCTGCGGCAAGATCGAACTCGAACCGGTGCGTCCCTCCCATGTGTATGGTTGCAAACGCCGTCGCGACAGGCGCATCGAACTCCTTCGGCGCGAAAATCCTTTCAAGCAGCATGTTCGCCCTGTCTCTGACCTCGTGAAAATCGTGTCCGG
>DHPI01000068.1:34554-52047 GCA_002407865.1 Spirochaetia bacterium UBA5368 | reverse complement strand
ACCTCGTGAAAATCGTGTCCGGATGCGGCGACCAGCAACCGCACTATTTCCCGCAGCGAAGCGATATCGTCGCCCCGTTTATACATTTTTGCGAGTTTTTCAAGCCGCTCTATCGCGGCCATGTTTTCCTTAAAGTCAAAATTGAGCTCATCGCCATGCATCCTCGCGTTCAGCATTTGCAGAAGGGCGTCACGGTCACGGGCGGTAAATTTCTTCACCTTTTTGCGGGGAACCGCCGCGCGATATTCCGCCTTCTTGAATGTGGATATCCTGATTACCTCGTCGACAAGCAGGTTCAACCCCAGGTAAATATCGCCATGGAAAATCTCCGTATGCGAATATCCGGTTTCTATCGCCCGCGCCTCCACGCGCAGCAGGCTTATAAACGCGTCGAACAGCCTTCGCTCGCCCTTCCTCATTTCATCGTGAAGAGCGTCGAATATATTAAGCCCAAGGTACAGCGACGCGATTTCACTCCATTGCGGCCCCTGTCCGACATGCGCGATTACCGTAGTTTCGTTTGATATATGATAGATGGTCGGGACGCCTGGCTTTTCCCTGACCAGGACAAAGCGCCTGTCTATGAGGTTGGGCACATCGCCCTCCGCAAGCGCCCTGTGGATGAACATCAAACCCGCCATGATGCTCGACGAGAGCCGTATATCGCTGAGCAGCCTGTTCTTTATGGTGCCGTCGGCCTGCGCGATATCATCGAACATTCTGTTTTTCACAGCTATCAGCGACTCCCTGTAGAGAGCAATCGGGTCTCCCTTTTTCACGCCTGCGACAATGTCAGCATCGGGAAAAAAATAAAAGCACCTGTTATCGGCGAACGCTGTTTTAATCTCCTTCTTTACGAGATCGTCGGCAACGAGATGCTCGTCCTGCAACCTGAAACGGCTCAGGCTGCTCAGCGTCGACATTTTTTCTTCTGATTGTAAATTTATTTCCATCAATGAACCGCCGAAAATGGGAGTCTGCGCCAGACACACGACAGCGGAAGCCGCGTTCGCCTCTGTAAATATCCCCGCGATGGTGAAAAGTCAATTTATAATTTACTAATTTATAGAGAACATGTAATTTTATCGCTGCCGGCACACACATGGCGGTGAAGAAAAATCACACGTGCGCGCAAAAAATCCTTTAAAAATTTAATTGTGTACGAGAGGATGAATTCAGTGCGGCAATTACGCCACCGTGTGCCGATGCGCAATACGGCCGGCCGCGGTATCAATCTGTAATCGCGCAATAAAATAAAAACGCAGCTCGTACACAGCGGAACAATGATATTCGGATTTATTCACAGACTTATCCAGCGTGGATCATTCTGGCTTGCGGGGGATTCAAGCGTTGATTTTTCGCAGGATATCACGTACACAAACATAATGCGCGAAAAAACATTTTCCACGCTGATACTCCTTCTCATGGCGCCCTGTTTCATGATAGATTACAAAAACCTGGAGGCCGGGTACTGGATTACGATGCCCGGATACAGGTATCTTTTCTACATGCACGTTATCGGCGCGGCGGCGATGCTAATTTTTATCGTGTTGCTGCGGATAAGAAAAATCCATTCACCGCTGAACATAAACGCATGGCACAAGGCGCTCTCGTTTCTCTTTATCCTGTTTATTCTTGTCTGGTGCACTATCATATCCGTTGTCGACCAGCTTATTCACAGGGACCTGACGGTATACATCATCGGCATGTTTGCCGTCGCAAGCGCCATTTATATGAACAATAGGACCAGTATCATTATATATCTCACGCCATGGGCGTTGCTTCTCTACTGTGTATCCCTCTATCAGCCAGATCCCCACAGGCTGAAGGGGTTTGCCATTAACGCAACCGCGGTAATGGCAATAGCGTGGCTGCTGTCCCGGATATTTTACGCGGCATACCTCCGCGACTTCAACAACAGGAAAATCATCGAGAACCAGAAGGAAATACTCATGCGGCAGTCGAAAGAGGATTTTCTTACAGGCCTGTACAACAGACGGTATCTCAACCTGCTGCTGTCACAGGAGTTCTCCCGCGCGCGCCGCCACAACCTGCACCTTACGGTAGCAATGGGCGATATAGATTTTTTCAAATCGATAAACGACACCTATTCGCACGGCATCGGCGATGAAGTCCTCAGAACAATAGCCGACATCTTCAAGAAAAGCCTCCGCTCGTTCGATATCATCGCGCGTTACGGCGGCGAGGAATTCGTCATCATACTGCCCGAAACAGATCTTGCCGAGGCGCTTGTCGTATGCGAGCGCATCAGAGTCACAGTCGAAAATTACGATTGGAAGGAGATACAAGCCGATCTTGCCGTAACCATAAGTTTCGGCATTACCGACGACATGTCGCTTGAAAATTACGAAAAAATGCTGTCGCGTGCCGACGAAAAGCTGTATATTGCAAAAAAATCCGGGAGAAATACCGTTCGGTACTGATACCATGAAAAACACACCACAGACCATTGCATACGTCGACATCGCCGCCGACCCCGAAAGCTCGCTGGGAGCCGCTGAGCGTTCCATTCTTGACCGGATCAACCAGAAGGTGGCGGCCGGTGAAACATTGAAAGATATAATAGATTTTCTGTTCAACGAAACAAGGGCGATCATGCCATGCGACCGGATCGGCATCGGGTTTCTCGAGGAGAACAACACCCGTCTTACGCTGTACTATGTCGTGACATCGTACACGCCGGTGTACCTGGATACTGGCTACTCGTCGGATATCCGGGGCAGCTCCCTTTCCACGATTTTCAACACGGGTACGCCGCGCGTTATCAACGATCTGGCCGCGTATTACAACGCCCATCCCGGCAGCGAATCGTCAAAACTCCTCGTACGCGAAGGCGTACTGTCAAGCATGACCTGCCCGCTTATCGTCGAAAACAGGCCTGTCGGCCTCCTCTTCCGCTCGTCACGGCAGCGCGCGGCGTATTCCGCCCGCGAAATAAAACTGCACCTCGCGATCGCGGAGCGGCTCGGCCAGGCCGTGGAGAAAGCGTTTCGCATCGAACAGCTTTCCGCTGCGTTCAACTCGTACATGGAAATGCTCGGCTTCGTAACGCACGAGCTGAAAAGCCCGCTTTCGTCGATCATCATGCTCGGCGCCACGTTGACGAACGGCTACATGGGCGCGTTGGACGAAAAGCAGAAGGAGACAGTGGAACGCATGATAAAAAAAGCCGAATACCTGATAACGCTTACCGGCGAGTATTTAAATCTGTCCCGCTTTGAAAGCGGGAAGATTGCCGCCAGCTTCCGCGTTGTGGATTTTGTCGCCGATATCGTCAATCCGGCAATTGATATAGTCGGGCCCCAGCTCGAGGCAAACCGCATAACGCTTGAAACATTCTTTCCGCCCGGCGATATAAAAGTCGAATGCGATCCCGAGCTGCTGCGCGTTGTCATAGTAAACCTCGCAGGAAATGCCGTGAAATACGGGAATGTACACGGCATTGTCCGCATCTCCATAACGGCGGACGCTGAGAAGCTAAAGGTGTCAGTATGGAATACAGGGCCCGGCTTTTCCGAGTCCGAAAAAAAGAACCTGTTCAAGAAATTTTCACGCATCCAGACGCCCGAGCTCATGAGCCGCAAGGGTTCCGGCGTGGGGCTCTACATGTGCTGGAAAATCGTAACCTTGCATGGAGGACAAATCCGGGCCGATTCGACCGTGGGCGAATGGGCCGAGTTCACATTCGAAATTCCCCTGGTGCGCGCACCACTGTAACCGCTCGCCACGCGTTACGGCTCCATGCGGGCATGTGTGCCAATCCTTACGCTCCAGTCATTATTGATACAATGCCAATATTCGCCATCCACGATGTCATAGAATAATTTGCTTGTCAAAATCGCGTCTCGTGCCATCACATATTCACGACGGGTATCTCCCCGTTGTGCGGAGCATCGATGAATTTTTCGAATATACACGGCCATACGGCGCAACTGCAGCGGATACGGCAAATGGTCCAACGCCGGATGATCCCCCAGACCCTGATGTTTTCCGGAATCGACGGGATCGGAAAAAGGCTCGTCGCCATGCGTTTGCTGAGCTCGTTCTTTTGCACAGGCGACGCATCACCCTGCGGCCGATGCACGGCATGCCGCCAGATTGAAAAAGGAATACATCCCGATTTCATCATACTGTCGCCAAATCAAAAAGGCGTCATCCCGATTGGGAGCGAGGAAAAGAAGGAGCCAGGCTCGGTGCGATGGCTCATAGAGCGAATATCGAGAAAACCAATCACTGGATCATGCGGGGTAATACTGGACGGAATAGACAGGATAGCCGAGGAGGGGCAGAATGCGCTGCTGAAAACGATCGAAGAGCCGCCAAATTCTACGCACCTGGTGCTCATCGCTCAGGGCGGCGCCTCGGTGCTGCCCACAATCCTGTCGCGCTGCATCCACATCAAGTTTTATCCGCTCGGCGAGGATGACATTGCGGACATGCTGGCCGGCCGTGGAATCGCGCCGCGCGACGCCGACGCGGCTGCAGCCTTTTGCGGCGGATCGATGTCGCTTGCCCTTCACCTGTGTGACAGCGTCGTGAAACAGCATCTTCTGGATCTCTGCCGTGAAATTTCAGCATTCCTCACGTCAGGCGGCATTTTTGACGCGACACTCGGCGCCGCGCAGAAGTATCTTGACACTACCACGATTCTCGATATTTTAATTAATATTTACAGGCGTAATCTCAACGAAATCATCCGCGGCGGCAGCGCGGCGCCCCCTGAATTTTCCGGCATCTATCTCGACAATCCACGCACCGTTGTAAACCTGATTAAAATACTGCTTGCCTTGAAAGAAGGGCAATCCCATAATTTAAATATTAGAATCGGACTGAAAGGAATGCTATATTCCCTCTATTCGGACGCAAATGCCGACAGCCTCGGATATATTCAGAACGATTACCAACACGTGTAAAGGATCGTACATGGAAATAAGCGGCGTTAAATTAAGAAACAGCTTCCAGATATATTACGTTAATACGAATAACCTCTTCGTGAAACGCAACTCACTGTGCATCGTCGAAACAGAGCATGGCATCGATATTGGTCGCGTCTTCAAGTGTCCCGCCCACCTGAAGAAGAAGGAAATCGAAATAAAGGGAAAGCTTCTCAGAATGAGCACTATCATCGACCTGAAGGCGCTCCCGGAAATAGAGGCAATCGAAAAAAAGGCGTTTAAGGTATGCCGTGAAAAGGCAAAAGAAAAAAACCTCGACATGAAGCTTGTGTCGGTAAAATGCCTTTTTGACAGAACCAAAATCATTTTTTATTTCGTCGCGGAAAACCGTATCGATTTCAGAGAGCTTGTACGCGATCTCGCGACGGTATTCCGCACCAGGATCGAGATGCGGCAAATCGGCGTGCGCGACGAAGCGCGCATCATCGGCGGCTTCGGCCCGTGCGGCAAGGAGCTGTGCTGCGTGCACCTCAAGGAAGAATTCGACCCGGTATCTATCAAGATGGCGAAAGAACAGAACCTCAACCTCAACTCGCTGAAGATATCCGGCATGTGCGGCCGACTGCTCTGCTGCCTGGGATACGAATACGACGTGTACCGCGAACTGAACGAAAGCCTGCCGCGACCGGGCACGCCTGTCAGGGTAGGACAGAAAATATATCATGTCGAATTTGTCGAACCCCTCAAGGAGTCCGTCAAAATGCGGTGCGACGATCATGTGCTCGAAGTGGCCAACAGCGATATAATGGTAAACGGCAACAACTACAGCATCAGCCAGGAAGTGCTGCAACGGCTTTCGACCTCGCTTGAAGAGGAAGAATCATACTGATCCGTCCCGGCTGCGGCGTTGTATCAATTATCAAGATCGAGGAACCCAGATGAACAGGAAATTTTATGTAACCACGCCTATTTATTACGTGAATGCAGAACCGCACATCGGTCACGCCTATACGACCATTCTAGCCGATTTTCTCAGGCGATTCTATACCATGCTTGGTTACGATGCATACTTTCTCACCGGCACCGACGAGCACGGCGACAAGATACTCAAGGCTGCAACCGATAACGGCGCCAGCGCACAGGCATATACCGACAGGATAAGCGCCATGTTCAAGCAGACATGGAAGGATATGGGAATCGGGTTCGACGATTTTATCCGCACCACCGACGAGCGGCACAAAAAAGTGGTCCGCTACGTTTTGCAGAAGGTATACGACAGCGGCGACATCTATTTCGGTTCGTACGGCGGCTATTACTGCGTCGGCTGCGAGCGCTTTTTTACCGAAAAAGAAATGGTCGACGGCAAATGCCCCGACCACAACACGCCGCTCGAATACAGGGAAGAAAGCAATTATTTCTTCAAAATGAACAAGTATCAGCAGTGGCTGGCTGACCACATAAAGAAGCACCCCGACTTCATACGTCCCGAACGCTACAGAAACGAGGTGCTCGCCATGCTTGAAAATGACGCCCTCGAGGATCTCTGTATATCGCGCCCTAAATCCAGGCTTCAGTGGGGCATTCCGCTCCCTTTTGACGATAATTACGTCACCTATGTGTGGTTTGACGCGCTTATTAATTATATAAGCGCAATCGACTTTCCCGACGGTGAAAAATTCGGTGAGTTCTGGCCGGCGGCAAACCATATAATCGCGAAAGATATCGTGAAGCCTCACGGCGTGTTCTGGCCGACAATGCTGAAAGCCGCGGGGATAGAGCCCTACCAGCACCTCAACGTGCACGGCTACTGGAACATGGAGGACGCCAAGATGTCCAAGAGTCTGGGCAATGTCGTACGTCCGCTTGACCTTATCGGCGCGTACGGCAACGACCAGATCCGCTACTTTTTCCTCAGGGAAATGACGTTCGGCCTCGACGCGAAATTCAGCGAAGACGCCGTCATCAGCCGCATCAATTACGACCTCGCGAACGACCTGGGCAACCTTATAAAGCGCTCGTTTGACATGGTGAAGAAATTTTTTAACGCGACCGTTCCTGCCTTCGATCCGGCCAGTCCCGCGGGACGCGAACGTATCCACGAGAAACTGCGCGCGTCGACAGCGGACTATGTGCGGCATGTCTCCGATTTTCAGTTCAGCATAGGAATAGAAAAACTGTGGGAATTCATCCGCTACTTGAACAAATATATCGACGAAAAGAAGCCGTGGCAGCTCGCGAGGGAAAATAATACGGCGGAGCTTTCATCGACAATGCGCAATCTTCTCGAGTCAATCGGCGCAATTGCAATGCTGCTCTCGCCGGTATGCATTACCGTATCGCCGCGAATTCTCGACGCACTCGGCATTACAATGATCACCGGCGATATCGATGCGACAACGTCCCTCACGCTGCTGAATGACGGTCGCGCGATAAAAGATTGCGGCATCCTTTTCCCGAGACTTGAAAAGGAGAAAGCCGACACGAAGTCCGCCCCCGTAAAAGAGCCCGCCCACGCGGAAGATACCGCCGGCCTTCTGGACATCAGTGAATTCGCGAAGGTCGACATACGCGTGGCGAAGATACTCCAAGCCGCCAGGGTCGAGGGCTCCGAGAAGCTGCTCGAGTTGCAGGTCGACTCGGGTCTCGACACGAGAACAATTATTGCCGGTATCGCACAGCACTATTCGCCGGATTACCTTATCGGGAAAAAGATTTTACTTGTGGCGAACCTCAAACCGGCCGTTCTCTTTAAGAAGAAATCGTACGGCATGCTGCTGGCGGCAAAAAAGGAAAAGGGTGACAAACCGGTGTTAATCGAGGTCAATGACGCAATACCCGTGGGCGCGCGGCTGTCGTAAACGTCGCGACATCACCGCCCGTTGATTCGCCGCTCGAGAATTGCGGTAATTACACAGGCAGGTTCTTCAGGACAATAGGTTTCATCACGATGAAGATTGGCATTATTTCAGACACGCACAACGACCTGGGCATGGTAAAAAAAGCGGTTTCCGTTTTTAAAGAAAAAAATGTCGACCTGGTTGTGCATGCCGGCGATCTGACATCTCCCAAACTCATCACCCTGTTCAAGGGCCTTCCATGCCGTTTCGTGCTGGGAAATTGCGACCTCGATTCGGAAGCAATCAACGCAAAGTCCCAGGAAATGGGTTTCGGATGCGTGGATACATGCTGCGACTTTACCGCGGACGGCAAGCGGATACTCGTATTCCACGGCAACGACATTCCGCTGTTTAGAAACGCCGTGGCGTCTGGCGATTACGACTACATCATTAAAGGCCACACCCATTTGTTCGAAAACTACGTCGCCGGAAAAACGAGAATAATAAATCCCGGATCAATTTACAGGGAGGACGAGCGGACAATCGCAATCCTCGACCTCAAAACCGGAAAGGTGGAAAGGATAAAGATAGACGTGGAATAATTACTTCAGTAATTCCATTATCCGTTCAAAATCATCGAGAGAATAATAGCTGATTTCGATTTTGCCTCTCCCTCCCGAATGCCGTATTTCAACCTTTGTTCCCAGCTGTGACACAAGCATCTCTTCCATTTTTCGTATGTGCGCATCCTTGGAAACCGGATTCCTCGATTGCAAACGCTTCGCAACAGCGGGATCGTCGGTATATTTTTCCGCTTCAACCATTTTTTCAACGGCCCGCACCGACAACCCCTTTTCAAGGATTTCCACGAACATGGCGTTCTGTTTTTCATGAGGCACGGCAAGCAGCGCCTTGGCATGACCCACCGTAATCTTTCCCTCTGAAATAGCGCGCTGAATCTGTTCGGGAAGTCCAAGAAGCCGCAGCAGGTTCGCGATCGTCGCCCTGTCCTTGCCAACCTTCTGCGCAACATCCTGCTGTTTCAGCTTAAACCGGCTGATAAGCACCCTGTACGCCTTCGCCTCTTCAATCGGATCGAGGTTCGCGCGCTGTATGTTTTCAATAAGCGCGTAGGTGAGATTGTCCTCTTCGTTTGCCTCAATCATGATGCACTTGATTGTCCGCAAACCGGCGATTTTCGAGGCCCTGAGCCGCCTCTCCCCCGCGACAACATAATGCTCATCGCCCGATTTCCTTACCAGTATGGGCTGCAGCAATCCCATCGAGCGTATGGATTCCGCGAGACCGTTTATTTCCTCTTCATCGAATGTGGTTCGCGGCTGATCGGGATTCGGTTTTATTGTGTCAATATCAAGCGCGACAACCCTATCCCGTTCGTCAATAAACGCCTTTTCCATCTCGGCAACCGGGGTGGGAGACGTTGTAATTATTGCGCCAAGCCCCTTGCCAAGAACCTTTTTAGCCATTTTTCATTACCTCTTCAGCGAGACTCGCATACCGGTCGCTGCCGATACAATTTCTGTCATACATCCCAATCGGTTTGCCGAATGACGGCGCTTCTGAGAGCTTTACATTCCTCGGGATGATTGATTCAAACACCTTATCTTTAAAGAAATCCTTTACATCATGCACAACCTGTTGTGCCAGGTTTGTCCGCGAATCATACATGGTAAGCACGACGCCCTCGATTTTTAGATTTCGATTGAGATTTTCCTGCACCATTGAAATAATGCGCAAAAGCTGGCTCAAGCCTTCAAGCGCGTAGTATTCGCATTGCAGCGGAATTATCACCGAATCGGCAGCCACGAGGCCGTTGAGGGTCAGCACGCCGAGCGAAGGCGGGCAATCGATGAATATATAATCGAAATCGTTTTTCACCGGCTGCAAGGCCTTTTTCAAAACGAATTCCTTGCCCTCAACATCCAGCAAATCAACCTGGGTGCCCGACAAATGTATATTTGATGGAACGATATACAAGTTGTCAATCCCGGTTTTAAAAATAGCCCGTTCGATGGGTATTTCGCCGATGAGAACCTCGTACAATGTGTTATTCATCTCTTCGACATTAATACCGAGACCAAATCCCGCGTTCGCCTGCGGATCGATATCGATTATCAGCACACGCTTTCCTTTCTCGGAGAGAAAGGCGGCGATATTTACCGTTGTCGTGGTTTTTCCCACTCCCCCCTTCTGGTTGGATACGGATATCACTCTGCCCATTGAATACTCCTCGCTCAATTATTGTCCGTTGAATTCACCGCCGCCCCGTACGCTGTGGGATCACGGGGCGTACGGGGCTTTGTGCATTTCGCACAACACGCATCACAATCGTAGTACAACGCCAAAAAGAATTCGCACTTCCCATTACCGTGGCCGGCCGGAATATTTGCGCGGGTTCATCAGTCTGTATAGCCAGTTCAGCGTCATGATGACAAGCAGAAAAAATGCTCCCAGTGTTACTTTTCGCCAGTAGGGGAAGAGCCGCCATCCGCTTGCCGATATAATCGCATATGGAACAAACCGTGCGGGAAAACAGGGATATATCTTCAGGGTATATGTCCCATCACGCGGGATGTGCATGTCCTGAATAAGGTCCTTCTGCCAGGAATGCCTCGAAAGAATAATATTGTTTTTATCGTCGAACACATCCATCTGGAAGTACGTCTCGGGGGACTTCAGGTACAGCGTTGCACATCCCTGTTTCAGCGACAGTGAATACGAACGACAATACTCCCACGACGGCAGTACATCCACAATCGACGTCTCGGTTTTCTGGTCCCACCGGCGAGCCATCCGCTCCGCCTCGGCTCGCAGTCCGCGCCCCGCCGCACGCAGCACAAGAAAGCGCATTATTGCATTCGAAACATCGTCATTGTGATACGATGTATACAGCGCTTCACCGCCATCGCCGGGGAACCGCACAACGACCGGCCCGCTCCTTTGCCCCCGCGGCGTCGGGAAAACCCCTCCGGCAAGAACCTCCGCATCGCCGGCGGATTTAAGCGCCACCCAGCCGCTGTGCGGCATGCTGAGCGTCATGCGGCCGCCGCCCGCGAAACTTCGCAAATCACCCGCAAGAGTCACATCGACCCTGCCCGAAAGCCCAATATTGGGAAAATCATCGAAAAACGCGAGCGCGCGATACACGCCGTCAAGCACGTCGCAGGAATAACCGGAAAAATACCCAACCCCACCCTTGCGGAGAAATGCCCGTATATTTTTAATTATTTTTTTTGTATCAATTTCATAATATTCTTCTTTCAGTGAAACGGACTGGATGCTGGTTCCGCGCGACAGAATATTAATATTCGTTTCCAGCGCGCTGCCGAGCCCACAGGGGAAAAAGATGACATCGAACCGCTGGAATGTCCGCGGATCTTCGCATTCAGTATATTTAAGGCTGCTGAAGGGTATTTTATACGCCTTGAGTATCTTGTGCACACCATCGAACTGGTTATCGACCACCGCAATTCTTCCGTAGTCGAATGCAAGCGCCGCGTTTCCCCCGCCGGCACTGAAAATGACGCACGCAATAACGATGATAATCCGCTTCACTGATTCTTTCCCGTAATCTCCCTGAGTTCGCGCATGATTCTTTTTCTCTCTTCAAGATCCCTCGCTATTCCGTCGCTCAGGCACACATACGCAATCTGATAGCAAAACGCGCAAATAATCGACAGCAGGCCTGTATCATCCGATATTGAGAGAACATCCCTTCCGATCAGCGACTTCGCAAGCGGAAAGTTTTTCTCGAAACCGGCGACACGGCAATCATGCCAGGGGATCGGCCTTCCGACTTTTTCATGGTGCACGCTAAGGCCTTTCTCAAGCGGAGTGCGCTCCGGCGGCGACGCATCTCCGTCCTTTCGGACACCCGCGGCCCATATCCTGTGACCTTCGATAAGTTCGTTGATGATATTGCCAATATCGTAAAAAAGGTCGCCGGTCATCGTCAGCAACCGCTCCAGCGCGGCCATCGACCTTATTTTGCCCTTGCGTATTCTCTTCGCCTCGTCTCTTCCCACGGGAAGGCTCGGGTTTTTGCTTTTGAACAGATACATCTCCTCAAGAATGCCATCAAGCGTCTTCATTTCAACCATGAAAAACGTTTCCAAAAAAATCCGCCCATCGATCTGGCGCCTGTCATTCTCGGAAAAATACACCAGGCTGCCATCTAACAGCGGCGCGAAGCATGTGTCAAAATAATGCAGACAGTTGTCAAGAAAACCTAAAAAATCCTCTTCGTATACATTTTCGAAATCCTTTTGACGGCGGTCGCCAATTCTCCACTGTTCCTCGAATGCCCTCCCCAGAATGGCGCGCCCTTCCCACTTGAGCTCGATCAGCCGGGCAATCCGCTCATATGGCGCCAGCGCTTCCTTCAACGTTTCCATTCTCTTTCTCTTTTTCGACTCGGGGTCTTTCCCGTATTTTTTCAGTTCGGGCACGCTGAAATCCCAGTCAGTCGCGCTGAATGAAGGTTCGGCAATCCCGTAAAAACCCTCAAGGTCACGCACCCCTATCTCACGGCAAAACACGAGGGTTTCCATGATCATGATGAGGAATTCCGGAAACGAAGCAATGCCGTACTTCAGCCTCAGATGTGTCGAGACAATGGAATCATCGGACAGCGATACCGGAAGAAAAGACCTGAGAAGCATGATATAATCATGCACCTCTTTTTCGATCCCGAGATTTTTTTTCTCTTTTGCCGACTTCACCGAATCGCTGTCCTTCTGAAAAATCTCCTCCTTCTGGAGCCCTTCGGTGGATCTCAGCCTGCTTTCCGCGAGCGTGATGGCGCGCTCCCTGGCGGCAACCTCCATTTTTTGAAAAGAAAAAAAGAAAACCACGTATTCCCGCATTTCCGATTCAAAGGATTTTTTATCCATCCATTTAACAACATCTGTTTTGTACCCGGCAAAGGGCATTATCGCCATCCATTTCCTGAACCGCCGCAGGAAGTTGAAATCGACGGGATCTTCGATCGCCTCGTCCCTGAGGATAAGAAACTCAATCTCACCAAGCCTCGCCAGGAGTGTCCCCTGAAATTCGACGATGTCGCCGAAAACCTTTATAAGCCGCCGCGTGGGGATAAGCCGCTTTTTAATCGCCAGTCCCAACCTGTTATTGGCGTGGATAAGGTATCTTTTTTTAAATAATTTGAGGCCGGCGTATTTTCTTCTTATCGAATCGACATAGATACTCCGCTCTTCCGGCGCGAATTCCCGGGCCGCGGCCGTTTCTCGTTTTTGCACGGGAATTTCCGGCAGGGGGGGCGTTGAAAGCCGCACCGGCGGCGCAATCTTTCGTCTTTTTTGCACCGCGCTGACTTTGTCCGGACATGTCTTGATAAGCTCGATGATGGCGCTATACCGCTCTTCCGGATGCAGCGTCTCATTATTCATAATTGTGCGCACGATGTCCCGTTTCGATGGGGGGATATCCTTGTCGAGCAGCATCGACTTCGCCCGCCGCTCCAATTTTTTCAGTTCGCTGTCCCTGTGCATGGCATTACATAGCAAAACATCTCTATCCAGGAAATCCAGCATAATGTGTAGTCGCTGTTTTGTTTTATGTCAAGTGAATAAGCGCGAGACAGGCGGAAGGCAAAATCGACAAAGGCGCGGCCATCCGGCCGCGCCTTTGGTGCGATGTCAATAGAGCTTCAGCACATACGACAGCGTGATAAACAAATAGTGGTCCTTTTCTGTCACCTTATTGTGCCTGCCGAAATGGGCCGTCTGGTACATATACATGGGCGTGACGGAAAACGAGGGCGTAAAGCTGTACCCGAATCCGGCGTAGAAGCGATTGAGGGCGAACCCCTTTTTCTCGAATCCGCCCGGCCCGCCGAGGGGATCAGGCGTACTGTCGACCGTGTCGTCATCCTCGATTATCCCCTGAAATATTTCATCGCCGACCATCACCCTGAACTTGTCAGTGAGACTGTATTCGATCCTGAGATATTCGCGGACAAGAAGCGAATAGCCTTTCCTCTGATCGGATGTATCATAGAAAGAAGAATATATTTTATTATGGAATATCACCCTGTTCCACAGCTTCCACCTGTTGTACTTATATTCCAGGATGGGAAGAAATTCGATATTGTGCGAATAATAATATTTATCAATCGCCTTTACCGGAAAACCCTGGTAATAATACCATAACGGCAGTTTCAACGTGAGATTGCCGAACCGCATACTATACACCGGCCCGGCAAAAAATTCGTAAAAGTACGTTTCCTTTTCATCCTTTCCCGGATCGTTGGTTCGTGAAAATTCGTACGCATGGCTACCCATGACCGTAAATGCCCAACTTGGGGATATCAGCGTCGTAAATTCGCCATACTCCCACGTTCTGCCGGCGGTGGGAACGGCATACGCAGCGGCCGAGGAGGCAAACAGCAACACCACGCAGATCGTTAGCAGCTTTCTCATCATTTCTAACTCCTTTTCTGTATTGTAAAATTAAGGCAACAGGCAGAAAACTTTACGCGCACACCTATGGTATGTCAACATAATTTTATAAATTGCCGCTTCACTGTAACCGACGCGCTCACATGCGGCGGCACCCCGAGGCGAGAAAACGCGAAACCTCTTCTGCGACATGGTCCTTTTCGTAATCAACCGTAATCGTGTGGTTGCTGATTTCAAGATATATCTTTTCTTTTTCGCGCGATCCCGCGGCATTATAGATACGGTCTATCGACGCCAGGGGGATTACTTCATCCCGCAAGGACTGCATAATTAACAGGTCGCTGGTGACGCGAGGCAGCAACGCCATCGCCTTTTTTATCATTGTATGCAACTGCCACGCCTGAAGCACCGGTTTCCCTTCGCTATAGCATATGTGGTGCGCACGCGCTTCGGTGCTGTTGATACCCATCGTTTCATCCTGCTGCCACAGGATTTTTTTAAATCTGCCGATAACCGGCGCCAGGTATATGGAGCGTTCCCTCAGAGCGCATGGCGTTGAAAGCAGTGCCAGCCTTTTGAATCTGTATTCCGCGGCGAGAAGAATGCCGATTATTCCACCCATGGAGAGCCCCACACATGACACCTCGTCGCAAAAGCTGCGAAGGCCTATAAGCGCCTCGCGCGCGGCGGTTATCCAGTCACGCGACGACGTCGCGGCCATCTCGTAGATATTCGTACCATGCCCCGGATACCTCGGCGCATACACGGAATAGCCCTCGGAAAGCAGCCTGCCGCCGAGATATTTCATTTCAGCGGGAGTACCGGTAAAGCCATGCAGCAGCAATACGCCGTTTCGTCCCCCGGCAAACTGCACTATTGCGCCCGCCCCGTCACGCAGAACCGGGAATGGTCGTTGCCTCATTGCCACACTCCTGAATAGAAACGATTGCGCGGATGCGTAACCTGTCGCTATGCAAGAACAACCGACGCATTTTTATAATCGACGATTTCGCCTATCATCTTCGGACTCTCGCCGGACGCCCGAAGATTCTCAATCGCCGCATCGGCATTATTTTTATCCACAACCAGCATCAATCCTATGCCCATATTGAAGGTCGTGTACATCTCCCGTTCGTCAATATCCCCTTCGCGACGTATAAATGCGAAAATCGGCGGCACTGAATAACTGGCCTTCGATATAGACGCGGCCATGCCTTTCGGCAGAATGCGCGGCACATTCTCATAAAACCCCCCGCCGGTAATATGCACCATCCCCTTGACCGTAATGCCGCGCTGAATGCAGCCCAGCACGCTTTTGCAATATATCCGCGTAGGCGCAAGCAGCACCGGCCCCAGTTTTCCCCCCAGTTCGTCGATACGCGTATCTACGCTGTACCCCTTTATTTCGAAAAGCAGTTTTCGCACCAGCGAATAGCCGTTCGAGTGTATGCCCGATGACGGAAGCCCGATTATAACATCGCCCCTCGCAATTGTCGAGCCGTTGATTATTTTTTTTCTGTCGACCACACCCACCGCGAATCCCGCGATATCGTAATCGTCCGGGGCCATGACCGATGGATGTTCCGCCGTCTCGCCGCCGACCAGGCTGCAGCCCGCCATAAGGCAGCCGTCGGCAATTCCCTTTACCACATCGACAAGCACGCCTTCCCGGAGCGCGCCGCACGATATATAATCAAGGAAAAAGAGTGGCGCAGCGCCCGATACCAGAATGTCGTTTACGCACATGGCAACGGCATCGATACCGATGGTGTCATGCCGGTTCATCATCTGCGCTATTTTCAATTTTGTACCAACACCATCGGTCCCGGAAACAAGCACCGGCTCCTCCATATCGGGGAACGCCCCCGAATAGAGGGCCCCAAATCCGCCGATATCGGTAATGACCCTGGAGGTAAATGTCGATTTCACGATCGGCGCGATTTTCGAAACAAACCTGCCGCCGCCCTCTACATCCACGCCCGAGTCTTTATACGTAATGCCCATGGAATCCCCTTTGCTGTTTTTCAATATTTAATAATTGCTTTTACGGGAAAATAATTCAATAATGGAAATAGGTAAACAAATTTTTTACAATAAATGCGATACGCGAATGCCGCTCTCGGATAAAGAAATACAGCTCCTCATAGCAAAGTTACGGACAAAATACGCCGATTACGCGAAAAAATTCAGCCGCGTATGGTTCAACAGCGCCGCGTTCGAAGACAGACTGCGTATGGCGGTTGAAAACCGCATGAACCTTGAGGGCTTTATCCTCGCGGAGATCGCGAACTTCGAGAAGGTGAAGGAAAAATACGAGAAAAAAAAGAATGAAAAATCCTTCTCGTCGCGCGTCGACGACATTATGGCGGAAAACGAAGCGCGGATAAAACAATATCCCTCAATATATTTTCATCCCGCCGCGTCACTCGAGATGGTGCATTGCTACGGCGCCCTGCACGATTACGCGATGTATGAATATCCAATCCTGCGACTGGTCGTTGCCGATCCTGATATAAAAAACAGGCTGAATGAATTCGACGAAAAATTAACTTTTCTGGCGCTCCCCCTGGGGAAAAAATTTCCAAAGCGGATACTCGATCACATTCTTGTACTATCCCGTCCGCCATCGCCCACCAGGGATCTCGAAATTGAGAAGGACAAAAATGTGTATTTAAAAGAATCCGCGTTTTTGCTAAACGACATCGTTTCCATGTGCGACAGGCTGTTCGAAATGCGCTTACCCGAATGGGAAACGCCGCTGCGCTTCGACAGGCTGTTTATCGAAGGGGAGCGGAAAACGAAAATTATTCAGCGGTACTCGGGCTTTACGGGATACGGAGCAATGCTGAAGGTCAGGGACGACGCCGCACACATTCTTGAGGATTTCAGGCTCACCGCGTTCAAGAGAAAAACGCCTACCGCTTTTTAATACATATCATGGTCACATCATCCATCTGCATGCCGAAACCGCTGAATTCGTACATCGTGCCGACAAGGGTGTGCAGAAGGTCTTTCGACGGCAGGTTCGCGTTCATCCCGAACTGCTGTAACAGCCGTTCCTCACCATACAGATCGTCACCGCACGCCGAACATGTCTCGGTAATACCGTCGGTATACAGCAGCAGACAATCGCCGCTTTCCATCGTCAACACCGTCTCGCCGAATTCGCTCTTTTCGAAAAATCCCACAAGCGACCCGGTTTTTTCAAGCAATGTCAGCGTCGCGCCTGCCTGCCGAAAATAAAAGCCGGGCGGATGGCCTCCTGACGCATACACAAGCTTTCCTGACCGCAGGTGGAGC
>DHPI01000068.1:32182-34413 GCA_002407865.1 Spirochaetia bacterium UBA5368 | reverse complement strand
CTACAACTGTCGCAAAATAGTATGTAATTGAAATATCCTGCACAAGGATGTTGTTTACGGCATTGATAATGAATGAGGGACTGAATTTACGGAGCGAGAACGTTTTGAAAAGCGAGCGGATCTCGTTCCCGATATACGATGACGCCATGCCGTGTCCCGACACGTCGCACAGGACAAATTGATACACGTCTTCATCCAGATAAAACCCGTCAAAGAAATCCCCGGAAATATCCTGGGCGGGAAGGAATAACGACGCGACATCGTATCCCTCAATGTCCCGGAAGTGCGGAAGAAACGACACCTGTATTTTTCTCACCTTGGCGATTTCGGCTTTCGACATCGAATACTGCCGCTTCAACTCCTTCTGCGCCAGCAGGCGCTCCATCATAATGCTGAGAAAATCGGAACACAGTGATATAATGTTCTTTTCCTCGGCGTCGAAGGGGAAGTCCCGCTGAAGCACAAAATAACCCGCAACCCTGTTATTGCATACAATCGGCGCGACCGTGCAATACAGGTCTTTTTTTTCTTCCGATCGTATTTTCACGCCGGTAATCGAGATGCTCCGCTCGTCGAACAATCTCACTTTTTTTCTGAAACGGGCATACGGCAAATAATCAGTGCACGTGTCGAACGTTTTCGCGAGCTCGACGGTAAGCTCGTCTTTATGGGCAAGAACCACCTCGACATAGCCTACATCAAGTATCTGGTTGATTGTTTCGAATTCTTTTACGAGCACACCAACATCGGTAATGTCGATATTTGTTTGGATCATTCTGTTCAGCCGGTACAGACGTTTGGAAAACTCGAGCTGTGAGTTGAACGCCGAAAAGAGCTTGTTTTGAAATGTGATAATCTTTTTGCAGTTCTGTATTTTCGATTGGACCTCGTACGGGACAAACGGCTTGCGTATGTAATCATTCACCCCCGCCGCATATCCCTCTTCGATTGACTCCCGGTGCGAATCGGCGGTGAGCATCAGAATAAAAAGTTTTTCATACTGGCTGTTGCTGCGCAATTCGCGGCAAATGGAAAGGCCGTCGCCATCGGGAAGCATCCTGTCGAGCAGCAATACATCTGGATTGAACGTATTCAATAATGCGCTGAATTCGCTGTAGGTTTCAACAGCCTTGAACGCACATTCGTTCGAAAGAATATCCGACAGGACCCTCCGCACCACCCTGTCGTCCTCAAGCGCGAGCACCCTGATTTTTCCATCGGGACTGTTATTGTCTGCATTAACGGGCATTGGCCAATCCGATCAGATACCATGTAATAAAATACGCAGTCGCGCTCCGAAAGAACACGCGTCTCACAATATTGTACACTCCCTCGCATATTATGCAATCACGAAAGGATGTGATTATTAAATTTTTTATTTTGGCCCGGCGCCCGTACCGGCGGGATTATTCGTCGCTCCCGCCGAACATCCCCGCGCGAACCAGAAAATACAGCAGCGTGACTATAGCCGACGCGGCGGCGGCGACATACGTCAGCGCGGCAGCGGAAAGCACCTTCCGCACCCCCGCCATTTCCGCAGAGGTTGCATATCCCCCCGCCGCAAGCGCCTGTTGAGCGCGAGCTGACGCGTTTAATTCAACCGGGAGGGTAATCAGTTGAAATACGACGACCACGCTGAACAACAGTATCCCGATCTTGACAAGTCCCAGCGAATTGATAATAAATCCGAAGACAATAATGATCCATGCAAGGTTCGATCCTATCGATGCCGTCGGCGCGATCATTGTACGCAACATCAGCGGCCTGTAATTCCTTGCGTGCTGAAGCGCGTGCCCCGTTTCGTGCGCGGCAACGCCTATCGCGGCGATCGTGGAGTTTCTGTATACTTCCGGAGAAAGCCGAAGCACCCTCTTGACGGGATCATAATGATCCGACAGAAACCCGGACACATCCTCAACGGGAATATGCCCGAGTCCGTTCCCGCGCAGTATCATTTTCGCCGCCTGTGCGCCAGAAATCCCCGATTGTGTGGAAATTTCAGAATATTTTTTGAACGCCGACTTCACACGCAGCGATGCCCACATCGACAGCATCAGAACCGGCAGCATCATAATCCAGTAAAGGGGATCTATTCCGAACATCATATATAACCTCCACTATGAAATTTTCCATCGTACGCCCCCACATTGCAACGTGCCTCTGTTGCAATTAATATACTGAATACTATCGCAATCCTCAACCCTCGCCGGGAGTGCCTATGAACCAACAAG
>DHPI01000068.1:19033-32037 GCA_002407865.1 Spirochaetia bacterium UBA5368 | reverse complement strand
CCCGCGGCTTTGGCCGCTGTTCATTTAGGTTTGACAATAATTATCCCGCTGGGTACTTTTGATGTACATGCGGGGGGATATTCTGATTTATGAAAAAAATACGGGTGTTATTACTTGGTCTCGTCGTTCTTACAACCGCCTGCGGCGCCACGCAACATCAGAAACGCGCCACGGTCGCATCCCGCCCAGTCCAGGCAGACTGGGCGGACTTCAGCTACGGGATGTATTATAAATCCAGGAGCGAGTATCAAACCGCGATAAAATATTTTATGGATGCGGCGGCATACAAAACCCGCCTTGACGCGGTCTATTACCAGCTTGCGGACTGCTATTTCCGCCTGTACGATTATGAAAATGCAGTCAATTACGCCGACTTGTCGATCAAAGAGAACCCCGATTACGCCAGAGCGTATTTTATTAAATACTCCGTGTATTCGACATTGATGAATTACGAAAAAGCGGCGCAATCTCTGGAACCTCTCGCCATGAACCATCCGGAAATGGTGAATGTGCATTACACGCTCGGCAACCTGTATTACTCCAACCTGAAAAACCTGGATAAGGCGATGGTATATTTCAGAAACATTGTCGAGATTGCCGCATCAGAAACAGTCGACGATTATTACGTTGAGTATTCTCATTATTACCTGGGATACATTTATTATTCAAAGGGGCAGATAGACACATCAATCGAGCACTTTAAAAAATGCATCGAGGTTAATCCGGACAATTTCTCCTCGAAATACATCCTGGCGTTTGTGTATATGGACCAGTATTCCCTCGACAACGCCAGGTTCTATGCCGAAGAATATCTTAAAAAATTTCCGGGCAACGATAAAATCAACACATTGTTGGGACGCATCTATTACCTGCAAAACGACGGCAGGGCGCTGACGCACCTCAGAAACGCAATAGATTCGAAAACAACCGACGGGCGTCTCGCGAAGTGCCTGTATCTCGAGCTTCTCCGCAGGGACGACGACGCCGAAAAAGCGCTGAAGGAATTTCTCAAAAAAAGCACCGGTTTCATTTCGCCGCACATCGCCCTCGCAAGGGTAAGCCTGCGCAAAAACGACAAGACCACCGCGCTCAGCGAATTCTTTACCGCCGGCATTCTCCTTTTCAAGGCGCAACAGTATACGATGGCGCGCGACAACCTCGTCAGGGCGCTCGCGATAAAAAACGATATTCCCGAACTCTATTTTTACCTGGCACGTACCTACGAGGAAACAGGCAATTTCTCACTGGCAATCGTGCATTATAAAAAGACCAATGAGTTGAAGCCTTCTTCGGACATTCTCATCCACATAGGATATCTGTACAGCCTGAAAAATAATTTCGAGGAGGCCTCGAAGTATCTCGACACGGCGATATCGCTTGAGCCGGGGAATTCCAAACCGTATTTTTTTAAAGGGCTGCTATACTCGCGAAGGGACAATTACACATCCGCCGAGAGCTGCATTAAAAAGGCGCTGACTATCGAGAGTGAAAACGAAACATATTATTTCTATCTTGCCACCGTACAGGAAAAACAAAGCAAGATACAGGACACCATCGAATCCCTGAAAAAGGCCATTCAGTATAATCCTGAAAGCTCGCGCGCGTACAATTTTCTCGGATACCTCTACGCGGATAACAACATGCATCTCGATGAATCGATCGATCTTATTAAAAAGGCCCTGTCGTACGAGCCTTCAAACGGCGCGTATCTCGACTCTCTCGGCTGGGCATACTATCGCAAGGGCCGGTACGATCTCGCCCTGCAAAATCTTCTTGAAGCGGAAAAGCAACTGGAAAAGGAAAGCTCGCCGGACCCGGTTGTGTTCGACCACATTGGCGATACATACAGAGAAATGGGCGACAGTGCCCGTGCATTGGACTACTGGGGCAAGTCATTAAAGCTGAAAAACGATCCGAAGATTAGTAATAAGATACAGCAGTACAGGCAGGGCCATGAACACTAATAACGAACACCGTGTATCGTCTTTTATACGAAAACTGGCAGTTACATTGTGCATTGTATCAATCTGCGGCTGCGCGGGGGGCGCGGTAAAAAAAGAAGAAGGAATAACGATAATCGGCAATGAGACCGCACAATTGCTTCTTTCGGAAATTATGGCCGTTAACAGTAATTCGCCGCAGGCATACACCGCCCGGCTTTCGGCGGAAGGAAGCGCCGGCAAGAAAAAATTCAACGTGACAGGGGAAATCGTATATAATAAAACCCCCCGCATGATGCGCGTCACCCTGCTCGATGCAATTTTCCGCAGCGTGCTGACCGTGCTCATTCAGGACAACGACGCGCTCAAGTTGTATTTTCCGATGGAGAAATCATTGTATCTGGACAGCGCCTCAAGCATCTCCATTCAGGATTACGCAAACGTCGCCCTGGACTTTAAAATCCTGTATCCGCTCGCGGTCGGCCAGATTCCGCTCATCGAAAATTACTCCATCAAGCGGGGACTTGCCGCAAATTCGCCAAAACATAACGGTGATTGCACAAGCTTCCTTATTCTCGAAAACGATTCATATTTTGAAACCATTTCGTTCAGCGACGGCATCCCGGATAAAATATTGCTGCTGAAAAAAAACGGCGGGATAAAAACAGAGCTCTACCTTGAAAAACCGCTGCGGCAGGGGAGCGCGCTCGTGTACAGAAAAATCCGGCTTATACTGCCGTCATCCGGCGAGCGAATGCAGTTTACACTCAGCGGCATTCAGTTCAACCAGGCGGTCGATCCGGGGAAGGTCTTTTTTCTCGAGCTGGCGCGCGGCGTAAAAATCATCAACATGAAGTAGCCTTACATCTTGCTTTTATATACGTCAACCATTGCGCCGACCGCCTTCGGCCAGTTGAATTCCCGTATTACACGCTCCTTTCCCTGCGCCGCCAGCATGGTACGTTTTTTTCTATCGGCCATAAGGCTATCGATTGCGTCGGCAAGGGCGATATCGTCGCGCGAAGGCACGATAACGCCGGCGTCTCCAACCACTTCGGGCAGCGCACCGCCGTCGCTCGCGATAACCGGAACGCCGCAGGCCATCGCCTCCGCAGCGGGAAATCCGAACCCCTCATACGTTGACGGCACGATGGCGATCTCCGACTCGCAGTAATGTCGCACAAGCTGCTCGGTTGTCGCCTTCCCGATAAGTTCTATTCTGTCAAGAAGCTTCAACTTTCGTATAAGCTCGCCCGTCACCTTTCGGTGCGGCGAGCCCCCATCAACGACCGAGAGCTTCACATCCCCCCTCACATGCTGAAGCGCCTTCGCAAGGTAGACAAATCCCTTTTTTCCATCCTCCACGTTGCCTACAAACAGCAGCTTGCCTTTCCTCTTTCTTATACCTTTAATGGGATGGAATATCGACGTGTCGAGACCGTTGTACACAACCGTCTGGTTTTCCATCGGCACGCCGAAATCGGCGGCAATCCTTGAGCGCGAATCATGGGAAACCGTAATGATATGATCCAGGCGTTTCGAAACGATTTGCTGCATCAGAATAGGATAAAACATGACGCCCTTCATTTTATTCAGGAACGACGACGCGCGTTCTATAGCATTTTCAAGGTCTATCGTCAGGGGGTGATGAATCGTCGCAATCACGGGCACCCCGAACTCGCGCATAAGAAGCAGACCATAGCCCAGGCACTGATTGTCGTGGATCACATCGAACGGGATGCGCTCTATCAGCCGGCGTATCAGCATAAAGGCGCGGAAACTGAAGGCGCTGATTTCCGAAAAACAGCCAATCCGGGTGCTGAGAAATTCGTACGCGTTCAGCGGTCTGAAAATATCAAACGGCGCGGATTTATTGACGATCAATGTGCCCTTTTTCACATAATACTCGTTATTGTGAATGTAATGCATAGTGACGCCATTCATAGAGGGGGGATACGGCGGCCCGACGATTACATGGACATCATGTCCCTGGCGAACAAGCTCCTCGCTGACATACTTTAAATAAATGCCCTGGCCGCCGCTGTAGGGATTACCGCGATAGCACAACATGCATATTTTCAACGGCGGCGACCTCCGTGCTTTTTAAATTTTTCGTACAGGGCTCCCATGGTTATCACTTTGTCCGGGTCGAGTTTCTTCATTATCCGCGCCGGGTTGCCGGCAACGACAACGTTAGGCGGCACATCTTTGGTAACCACGGCCCCCGCGCCGACAATGGAATTTCGGCCCACCCTCACGCCCTTGCAGATTATAGCAGAATCCCCTATCCATGCCCCCTTCTCGAGAACGATCGGCGAGGTTCTGCCGACGGGCATCGTCCTATCGTAGATATCGTGCCAGTCCGCGTCGGTCAGATAGCAGAAATTCGCAAGCATACAATCTTCGCCTATAACGATTCTCGAAGCGCTGCTGATGCGGACGCCGTTCATAACGAGCACGTTATCCCCGATATCGATCGACCCTTCGTGTCCGTTCATTTTCACCGTCGTAATATTCGTGCTCGATCCGTTTGCGCCGACGATGACGACGTTTTTGCCGAGGCTGATATTCGGACCGTACACCTGTACGTTCCATATGCCGATAACCAGCGGACGCCCATCCATCCTGGCAAACTTTTTTTTGAATGAAAGGTGATAATGGAGAAATGTGCGCACGTGAAACGTGACTCGCGTATAGAGGGAAGACTTGAGATAATTGTCCATTGCCATTTCTTCTACGGTAAATTATGTACTGAGGTATTCAATCCGATACCCTCCGTACGTCAACATAATTTTCCGTAATGAAACGGCATAGCACCATGCTGCATGCGTGTCTCATAAAGACGCCTTTCATAGCGCCCATTTCCAGTTTTTTGCTGGATATTTTTTCGCAATGATATACATTCCCCATAATGTGGTATAGTATCGGTTCACGGGAGGCATTTGCATGTGCGATACCATGGTCGCGACACGAAACGCTACGGCCGACGGGTCGGTCATCCTGGCGAAAAACTCCGACAGGGAGCCAAACGAAGTACAGCCGCTCGAACACTACCCCGCTGTTAAACAACAAAAAGAAAAATCCCTCGAATGCACTTATATCACGATTCCCCAGATGCGCGCAACGAATGAAATCCTGATTTCCCGCCCATTCTGGATGTGGGGATGCGAAATGGGTGTCAATGAATTCGGTCTGGCAATCGGCAATGAGGCCGTTTTTACAAAAGAAAAAGTCTTAAAGCGCGGGCTGACAGGCATGGACATGATACGTCTCGCCCTCGAACGCACGCGAACAGCGGATGACGCCCTCTCGTTGATTACAGAAATGCTCGAGCGCTACGGACAGGGCGGCAACTGCGGTTACCGCCATAAATTATATTATCATAATTCATTTATTCTTGCGGATAAAAAAACGGCATGGGTGCTCGAAACAGCCGGTCGGCACTGGGCGGCGCAAAGGGTTGACGGCGTACGGTCAATATCCAACGGCCTGACGATCGGCGAGAATTTCGACAGGTCGTCAAAAGGCATAGAGGACTACGCACGCGCCAGGGGATATATGCCCCGGCATACCGTTTTTAATTTTCGGGATGCGTTTTCCGACACTGTGTATACACACTTCAGCAGATGTAAAATCCGTCAAAGCCGAACGAGCACCCTGTTAGGGGCGCGGCACGGCGCTATTACGCCGGCGATAATGATAAATATTCTTCGCGATCACGGGCACGATGACAGCTACCCGCATCCGTATGCCACGCATATGGGCACAGTATGCATGCATGCCTCGTGCGGACCGTTTCGCGCCAGCCAGTCCACAGCCGCCATGGTCGCCCATCTGCGCAGCAAGCTTCCGGTCTGCTGGGCTACCGGCACCTCGGGCACCTGCACGGGGATATTCAAACCGCTGTATTTTACAGGAGAAAAAATCGACTATCTCGACGCCACAGCAGAAAAAAAATATTCCCCCGGAGCTCTCTGGTGGCGGCACGAGCGGTTACACCGGGACGCCCTTAGAAAGTACGCCTTCTGGGGATCAAAATGCGCGCCCGAACGCGACACGCTTGAAAAGAAATTTCAAGACAGCGACGCAAAGCTGCACGCCACCATTGAAAAAAAGAAAACGGGCGCAGCGGCCAAGGTGACAGCGTTTTCGCGGGAATGCTTCAAGACGGCGGAAGAATCCACGCGCCGATGGCTTGACATGATCGCGCAAAGCGGCGCGAAAGACCGGCTTCCATTTTTTTACGCGCGCTTCTGGAAGAGTCAGAGTAAAGCCGCATCGATGCCTAACGAATAAATTACCGTTATACAGCGTTAAGCGGCCCTCGCGGCGTCAGATCACCGGGAATACATACCGGCGAATCAGATCGAAGTTTTTCTTTACGTTGTCCGCCCCCTGAATAAGCTCCATGTGGCCGGGCAGCAAATACTCTACATCGAGAGCGGCTATCTTTTCAATGCTTTCTTTGAGTTTCTTTGGGTCGCCGCCGGGAAAATCCACCCTGCCGACGCTTTCTTTGAACACGAGGTCGCCGCATATCAACGCCTTTTTTTCTTTCCAGTACACGCATATCGATCCGGGAGAGTGTCCCGGTGTCAGATAGATGTCGAGATTGACATCGCCGATAGAAAGCACCCCCTCGTCCATGACAAGCTTGAACGACATCTGCGGAAACGGCATCCCCATCATCGCAAAAAACTTCGGGCCGATTTCATTTACGAACGATATCTCATCCCGGTGCATGCCGACCGGCGTGTTCTTTTTCATAAAATAATCGCATCCCTCGAAGTGGTCCGGATGTGAATGCGTGGCGATAACATACTCGATAGAGTCGATATCGATGGCGTCCTTCCTCATGTTCTCAAACCGCAGATCGAGGTGCCGCGCCAGACCGGGATCGAATAAAATATTGAGCGGATCGCCGAAGTAATACATATTGCAGTTGTTCTCGAATACGCCACGCCAGGTGTATGCATAAATACCATCGCACAATTTCATCACTTCCCCCTTAAATTATCCTGTTCTCTTTATAACGATAATCGTAATATCGTCGTTCTGCACCGTATTGCCGATATGGTTCCATACGGCATTGATTATTCCATTCAGCACGCCTTCGGCCGGCTGCTGCCTGCAATTCCCGATCACATCAATCAACCTGTCAAAACCGAAAAATCGCCGATCGTCTTTCGCCGCCTCCACAACGCCATCCGAGCAAAAAACCATCACGTCACCCTTCTCGAACGGCACGCGTTTCACCGAATATTTCGTCTTCAGGCGTGTGCCGAGCGGCAGCCCTCCCAACTCGACATACGCGGTGGATGCCGACGACGAAAGCACGGGATATAGCAGCCCCGCATTTACGAATTCAAGGGCATTCTCGTTGGGCTTCAAAATCCCATAACAGGCCGCTATAAATATTTTTTCCACGGATTTTTTTAAAATAATATCCTGCCACGACGAGATGATTTTGTCGGGCGGCATGCTCGGCAGCGTGTGCGAATGAACGATCCCGCTGAGGAGCGCCCCGTAAAACGCCGCAGGAAGTCCCTTGCCGGACACATCGCTCAGTATGAAATCAACACGATCGTCGTCAGCATAAATAAAGTCATAGAAATCGCCGCACATTTCGGATGCCGGAAAAATTGACGCGGCTATATCGTATCGCGATACGGCGGGAATTCGTTGCGGCAGCAACTGCCGCTGCATATCCTTTGCGATGCGGATTTCATTTTTAAGAATCTGCTCTTCCTTATACATGTTGATGAGGAATATATTCTCAATAGACAACGCTATCGAATTGAGAAGGCGGGCAATGAAATCAATATCGTAATAATTATACATGCTGCCATCATTTTTTTTGCCGACAACAATAAAACCAATCATTCTCCGTTTTGAGAAAAGCGGCGCGAATGCCGCGGCCCCCAACTCGCGCACCAGCCGCTCATTTCGCTCGTCGATTATGTCAGAAAGATTGTCAAAATATTCAATCGGGACGACCCTGTGCTCCTCGCGCATCCAGCGTACAACATCATCAGACGCGGCAACGCTCGTCAGCGGAAATCCATCGTTCTCCATGCCAGCCGGATGATGCAAAAAATATCGGTCCCTCTTCTCGGGGCGAACAAGAAACATGCGCACATAACCGGCGTCGAGAATCCGTTCCATTGTTGGGGGCAAATACTCAAGGATGTCATCAAGGCGAATAAACGAATAGATTGTATCAATTATCCGGTCAATCGATTCATATTTCACCACGATCGCGCTGAAGAACACTCTATCAACGAAATCCTCCAATTGATTCTGGAAAATCATCTGGCAGACAAAAACCAGTATGAAAGAAAATCCGGCGGACAGCAGCGGTGAATTGAAAAATATATTCTCGAAAACCGACCGGGCCGCGAGGAAGAGGGCGAAGAAGAGGGTAAAATATACGGCCGCAAAAACAAGATACTTGATACTCTTATTAATGATCTTATCAATTTCAAAAAGTCCCAGCCGCACAATAGAAAATGCGATACTGATCGGAATTAACAGAAACAGCATCGTGAAAAAAATCTGCTCCCCTTCCGAGATGAAATTAACATAGGCCCCATCGCTCGCCATATCGAAGACTTTATACAAAAGGAACAGCCCGACCGACGCCGCCACGCCGTACACAATAACCTTGACCTGCTGCCTGACAAGGCTGTACGCGGCGCTGTTTTTATAGCGAAAATAATTGAGTGCGGCGACGACAATCCCCATGCAATAGCTCGCGTAATAATACGAATCCCTGACAAGGCATGCCGTATCGACATGATGGGCGTACCATACCTGTACCGCCGCATAGGCGACAATAACCGCCGAACCGAGCGCATACCATGCCGCGAGCGCCGCACGCCGTATCTGGATATGCGGCGGCAACGTCAATCGGTACAAAAAATGCATACACAGTACCGCGCTAATGACTTTGACAGGAGGGATCGCGTAAATGAGAAATGAAATTATCCGAAAATCCCAGAACGGCGAATAGTAACCAAGCACCCCGTAGCAGGCCTCAGCGGCGCAATACAGCACAAAAAGGCGCGCGGCGGCATCACCCGGCCGTCGCAGGAATACGAACACGCCGATACACAGAAAAAATACGCCCGCAATAATTCTCACGGCGGCCGCACACCCGATATGCGCCAGCCCCGTCCGTACCGGCACAACATCAAGGGCAACGAAAGCACTGTCCCTGAAAACCGTATAGGTAACTGCTTCTCCAGCCCTGATCAACCCGGCGCAATTTTCCTGGCAGAAGCCGATAGATTCCGCCATGGAGCCACCGCGGTAGACCTTATGAAAAAGCACGTTTCCGATTTTTACTATTCTGTCGCCCCGGCGGATTCCGGCGCTATATGCAGGGCTGGCATCATCGACGGATTGGACAAGGCCCCCGGCAATATGCAATCCATCATATGCCTGCTGGCCGGCAAAGACAGCGTAAAGGGAAATAAGGCACAGCGCCGCAAACGGAGCGGCTAACACACCGATTCGATAATACCTCTGATTGCGCATTCTGGTATATATGTTTTCCATGAAATCGCATCCGCCGGGCGCCGCATTATCCCGCTCGGCACGTCTCCGCCGCACAGTGGCGGCCGCCCGTATTATTCGGCTATTTTAGAAAAATCGATAAGATTCGTAAACGGATTGAGAATCGCATCAAGCAGCGCCAGCCTGTTGTCGCGTATCTGGATATTATCGACCATTACCATCACCGCGTCAAAAAACCGGTCGATAATAGCTTTGCCCTCAATCAAAAGTTCGAATAGCTTTTGATAGCTGTTCGAAGCTATATATCCTGAAATCTCGCCGCGCCGCGAATCGAAAAACGCGTGAAGATCCCTTTCAGCCTCTTCCTGAAGCAACGATGCGTTGAATGTCAGCGAATAGTCTTTGTTTTTCTGTTTGAATGCCGACACGATATTATTCATGCGCTTGAAGCTCAGCAGCATTTCACCGAAGTTTGTATTTTTTCTAAATTCGTGGACGCTTTGCGCCCTGAGAAACAGCTCGCGAAAATCGTAATACCCTGTGGACAAACACGCGTCGATTTCATCATAGCGGAAGCCGTGCTCGCTGAAAATCGTATTCGCGCGGGCGGTGATGAACTCGAGAATCCTGTCTATCAACGCTTCACCGTTCGCATAGTGGGCGGCCGATTTTTCGAGCACTCGCCGCATATCAAGGCGAAGGTTTGTATTCAGCACAAGATCGACGACGGCGTTGGCCTGCCGGCGCAGCGCATACGGGTCTTGCGATCCCTTCGGAATATTGCCGACAGAATACGATCCCAGCAGGTTGTCAATTTTTTCCGCGAGCGAGAGCGCCACGCTGACAATTCCTGACGGAAGCGGATCGTCCTGAAATCTCGGTTTGTAATGATCGTCTATGGCGCTTGCGACATCGGGGTCCTCTCCGTCGAGCATCGCATAAATTTTTCCTATCTTGCCCTGAAGCGAGGTAAACTCGAAGACCATTGCCGTATTCAGGTCAGCCTTGCACAGCGTGGCCGCCCTGGTTATTTTATTTCTCACGGCGTCATCGAGCCCGAGTTCGTCAGAAATAACGGACGCAACCGCCTTCAGCCTTTCCACCTTGTCGAAAATAGAGCCAAGATCTTTATGAAAAAGAACGCTTTTCAATGATTCAACCTTCTCGTACAACGCCGTCTTCCTGTCTTCCTCGAAAAAGAAGCGCGCATCGTTGAATCGCGCGGTTATCACCCGTTCGTTACCCTTCCGTATATATTCAGTGGGCGGATTGTTTGATATCACCAGAAAATACGGCATCAGCGATTCGTCCTTGTCGCGAACCGCAAAATATCTCTGGTGCTCCTTCATCTCAGTTATCAACACGATATCGGGTATCTTGAGAAAATCCCTGTCAAATTCACAGATGACCGCATACGGGCTTTCGGCGAGAAACGTGACCGTGTTCATCAGTTCTTCATCGTACACAAGCGTTCCGCCTATGCTCGCAGCCGCTTTGAGAAGTTCGTCCTTTATTATTTTTTTTCGTTCGTGCTGATTAATAACAACGCCATTATCTTTCAAGACGCTTTCGAATTCCCGAATCCTGTCAATCCGAATCATCCTGTTGAACCGGACATAATGCCCCCGTGTCATGTTCGATGAGGCGATGCCATCCATTTCAAACGGAACTATCCTGTCATTGAAAAGTATCATAAAATACGAGATCGGCCGCGGAAATGATATCGACTTGTCGCTCCACCGCATACGCTTCGGGAAGGGAAGTCCCTTGATTACCTCATCGAGGATGGATGGCAGAATATCCTCTGTCCGGCCGGCGGTCATTCTTTTTCGCGCGTATACATACTCGCCCTTATCGGTACGCACGGTAAAGACATCCTCGCGCTTTACGGCATTTCCCTTTAAAAAACCGTCCAGGGCCTTTGTCGGATTTCCCTGCGCATCGTATGCCGCCTTGGTGGACGGGCCCTATATCTCGACTTCCTCTTCGCTCTGCGCATCGGCCATTCCCGATACGAAAAAGGCAATCCTTCTTGGAGTCGCGCATACGTCAATATCCGTGTATGCGATTCTCTTCTCGTGCAGCTTTTCCCCAAAAGCCTTTTGCAGCGCTTCCATTGCGGGAGCGCAATACCCCGCCGGGATTTCTTCCGTACCTATTTCACAGAGAAAGTTCGCATTTTCTATCATACCGATTCCCCAAGAAGACAAAATATACATACGCAAATGCTCCTGATATAAGCCGCTACGGAACCGAGGCAAGTACTTTTTAACATTTACACAGATATCCTGCGGATCGGGGCCGGGCGCCGCCGAAACTTTCGGATTTATTTAATGTATCTATAGGGATTTACGTGTCTGCCATTATGTATCAATTCGAAATGAAGGTGTGGTCCCGACGAATATCCGGTATTGCCGCTCTTTCCGACATACTGGCCCTGCCGCACGTACTGGCCTTCCCGTACAAGGATGCGCGACAGATGGCCGTACAGCGATTTCCAGCCATTTGGATGCGCAATCAGCACCGCTCTGCCATACCCGCCAAGCCATCCCGCGAACGTCACCTTGCCGTACTTCGTCGCTTTTACCCACTGGTAATTCGAGCGTATATCAATCCCGCGGTGGAAATCCCGCTCTTCACAGTTAAAGGGATTTCTTCGCCAGCCATATCCGCTCGTCACGGCGCGGCATGCCGCCGGCCAGAGAAAACCGGGAACAATATCCAGCGGTTTGGCGTCAGGCACGAATATCACATCCCCCACGGCCACGAAGTCGCCATTTTTCAACGAATTCTGCGACAGAACTTTTTCAACATGAATCCGGTACTGCCGTGCTATCGACAATAAATTCTGGCCCTTTTTAACAGTGTGGAGTATCCCATCCCTGCTCGGAATTCTGAGAACTATTCCCTCCGGAAGAATGTCGTACGAAACAAGGCTGTTGCTACCGCAGATTGTATCCATGGATACGCCGTAATCGCGCGCAATATGGCTGAGGGTCTCCCCTTTTTTCACCCTGTGCGTCCGAATTACGATTGCGGTGTTTTCATCCGGCGAGGAGAAATCAGTTTTGTTCGATATGACTATCATATTCTTTCGCTCTTCATCAGACACGGGGCGACGCTGCGCGTCCCGCCCCACACCTACAACCAACACCGCACCAACAAGGAGCGGAAGGGAACACATGGCGATTTTCTTATGGAGAGGCCGTATCGATACGCGGGGAATGCGGCTCAGCTTCTTAAAATATATTTTTTTATTTCCCTTGTACAGAACGATTATATCATTATACGATATTGAGACGCTGAGCTTGCCGATCTGATATGTTTTTGAATAGTGTCTCATCATCAGGGTATGATTCTGGCTCTACATAGACTCATTGTCCGTATGGAGGGATGCTTCCTTTATTTCGATCCCTTTTCCAGGGCTTTGTCAGAACCGCTGACGCTGAATGATTCTTCGATCATTTTTTTCACGTCTTTTTTCTGTCCGCCTGTTATTGTAATATTCCCCTGCGCCACAACCCCGCGCTGAATCGTCAGTGTCGG
>DHPI01000068.1:16577-18938 GCA_002407865.1 Spirochaetia bacterium UBA5368 | reverse complement strand
CGCTGAATCGTCAGTGTCGGCGTCACAATATCCCCAAGTACGCGGCCGGTTTCAAGCAGTTTAACTTCATCATCAGCCTTGATATTGCCAATAACTGTGCCCGCAACGACAACCGATTTTGCATCTATATTCGTTTTCACCTTTCCCGTTTCGCCGACGACGAGTTCCTCGTCAGTTTTTATCTCTCCCTCAAATTTGCCGTCGATTCTCAGGGAGCCGCTGATATAGAACTTGCCTTCAAAAACCGAACCTTCCCCGATTGTACTGTTGACTACATCACCTTTGCCCGCCATAGTTTTCTCCTCTATGATTATTTGCCCGTTGTGCGCCAGGCCCTCTCGTCGTATCGAAAAGCGAAAAAAGCTAATTATACAATTAGCTTTCTATTGTAACCGTCGTTTGTTAATCACACAACGCAGCGGCAATTAATGCAAGAATATTTTCTCGCATCATCTTTTCGGCTTATATTTGAAGGCTGAGAGCCCCGCCGGTTTCATCTTTTAAATTGCCGATAGAAACGAGCGTCAACGGATTATTTCTGAAGATAATATCGCATACCCGTCTAAAATCATCCATGGTAATTGCGTCGATCTTGCGGATTATTTCATCGAAAGTAAAATTTCTCCCGAAAACCATCTCGTTCTTCGCTAACTGGCCCATGCGCACCTCGATATTCTCAAGGCTGAGCGCAAGATTTCCCTTCATGAATGTTTTCGCATCGGACAATTCCTCTTCGGTAATCCCCGTTTTTACAAGCGCCTCACATTCCCTGAGGATAAGATCGAGCGCCCTGTCGTAATTCTCAGGCGACGTGCCGCAATACACGCCGAAAACCCCCTTATCGGCATACGAAGAATGAAACGAATAAATGGAATAGCACAGGCCTTCGTTCTCGCGCACGTTCTGGAACAGCCTCGAGGACATGCTCCCGCCCAGAATGGTGCTCAATGTAAACAGCGCCCACCTGTTATCATCGCCGCGGCAGAGCCCGTCGGTGCCGAGACAGAAATGCACCTGCTCGAGGTCTCTCGAAATATGCCGCCGTAAAATCCTCCGCGACTCGGATGGCGATCCGGCGCCGGCAGTGTCGATGATAATGCGGTCATGCGGAAAATAACGGTCAATCATATCCCGCGCCGCAGTTACATCGAAATTCCCGGCAATCACAAAGATGCAGTTGCCGGTATCGTAATGCCGGCCGAAAAAATCGAGGAGCTTGCGCCGGTCAATACCCATCACACTTTCTTCGGTTCCAAGTATGGGATGGCCAAGGGGGTGATTCGACAGCATGCACTCCATAAACACGTCATGTATCAGTTCATCGGGCGTATCTTCATACATCCTGATCTCTTCAAGTATGACGTTTTTTTCTTTTTCGATTTCAGTTTCATCGAACAACGAGCGGTAATACATGTCGGCAAGCAGGCTTACCGCCATCTCCAGGTAGTCGGAAATCACATTAATATAATAGCAGGTGTATTCCCTGTTCGTCGCAGCGTTGTGCTGACCGCCCACCCTGTCGACGATTCTCGCGATTTCCTTCGCGGTATGGTTTTCCGTGCCCTTGAAAAGCATGTGCTCGATGCAATGAGCATACCCCATTTCATGGGGCTGCTCATTTCTCGAACCTACTTTCACCCACAAACCTGCCGAAATCGAGACCACACCGGGCACCGGTTCGAGCAGTATGGTTATCCCATTACTGAGCTGATATTTCACCATCATGCTACGGTAGCTTTATCGCTTTAACGCGTCTTTTCTGCTAAGGTCAATTCTGCCCTGCCTGTCAATGCCGATTACCTTGACCATAACCTCGTCTCCTTCTTTCAGCACATCTGACACCTTGTTCACCTTGTTGAAATCAAGCTTTGATATATGAACCAGGCCCTCTTTTCCGGGAAGGATTTCCACGAAGGCGCCGTATTCCATTACTTTTTTGACATTGCCCCGGTATATTTTGCCCACTTCTACATCTTCCGTAATCGCACGTATCTTTTCAACCGCGCGATCAATCGCTTCCTGGCCAACTGCCGAGATCGTGATCGTCCCATCGTCTTCGATATTGATTTCGGCGCCCGAATCCTCGGTAATGGCCTTAATGTTCTTCCCGCCAGGCCCGATGATACCGCCGATTTTATCGACATCAACCGTGATAAGGACAACGCGCGGCGCGTACGGTGAAAGCGTTTTCTCGGGCTGCGACACGACTTCGTTCATCTTTCCGAGAATATACATCCTGCCTTCGCGCGCCTGCTCAAGCGCCTCCCGCATGATCTTCGGCGTTATGCCCTCAATCTTGATATCGAGTTGAAACGCGGTAATGCCTGTTGCGGTCCCGGCGACCTTGAAATCCATGTCGCC
>DHPI01000068.1:15970-16449 GCA_002407865.1 Spirochaetia bacterium UBA5368 | reverse complement strand
GGCGACCTTGAAATCCATGTCGCCAAGATGATCCTCGATACCCATAATATCGCTCAGAATGGCATACCGCTCGCCTTCCATTATCAGACCCATCGCAATACCCGCAACCGCGTTTTTCACAGGAACGCCCGCGTTAAAAAGCGACAGCGAACCCGAGCAAACCGTCGCCATCGAAGACGAGCCGTTCGATTCAAGTATCTCCGAAACGACACGGATGGTATACGGAAAATCCTTATCTTCAGGAATGATATATTCCAGCGCACGCTCGGCTAACATTCCATGTCCAATTTCCCTTCTGCCGATTCCGCCGACCCTGCCGACCTCTCCAACCGAGAACGGTGGGAAATTGTAATGCAGCATAAACCGGCGATAGCTTTCGCCCTCAAGCGCATCGAGGCGCTGCGAATCCTTTACCGACCCTAACGTCACGATGCCCAGACTCTGTGTCTGGCCCCGGGTAAACACCGCCGATCCATGCC
>DHPI01000068.1:15133-15841 GCA_002407865.1 Spirochaetia bacterium UBA5368 | reverse complement strand
CCCTCGGGAGAATTCCCGCCATAATATCGATCGGTCTGATTTCCGTAAAGTTCCGTCCATCGGCGCGGACCTTATCTTCGAGAATTCTGCGCCGCATCGCTTCCCGGTCAAGATTATCAAGCACCGCGCCGGCCAGCCCTATCGTATCCGGAAACTGTTCGGCCAGTTCTTCTTTGGCCTTTTCAACAATGCGTTTGAATGCGCCTTCACGCTCTTTCTTTTCCGTATACTGCGCAAGGTTCTCAATCTCGGAAAAGTAACGCGCGCGTATTTCTTTAATCAGTTCATTGTCTGTCTTTTTCGGTGTGTACTGTAACGGCTCCTTGCCCGCAAGCTTGATCAGCTCTTCCTGGCTTTCACACAACCGACGGATATTTTCATGCGCGAATTCGACAGCCGCGATGATATCGTCCTCAGAAACGTTCTTCGACGAACCCTCAATCATCGTGACGGCTTTCTTCGTTCCAGCGACGACAAGGTCAATTTCGCTTTTTTCAATTTCCTGGAATGTGGGATTTACGACAAGTTCGCCATTGATTTTCCCCACACGTACGGCGCCTACAGGGCCATGAAAAGGAATACCCGACACCGAAAGCGCCGCCGAAGCCGCGTTTATGGCAAGCACATCGTTCTGGGTGTTCTGGTCGGTCGACAAAACATAAATAATAACCTGCACCTCATTGACAAAATCATCCGGAAAGAGGGGCC
>DHPI01000068.1:0-14979 GCA_002407865.1 Spirochaetia bacterium UBA5368 | reverse complement strand
TCGGTAAGCCGGCTTGTCAAAATCTCCCTGTCGCTGGGTCTTCCCTCACGCTTGATATAGCCGCCCGGAATTTTTCCCGCCGAATAGAATTTCTCCCGATAATCGACAGTCAGGGGAAAAAAATCCTGTCCCTCGGTGACGTCCCGTGACACTACCGCCGTAGCAAACACTATCGATTCTCCACAGGAAACAGCAACCGCGCCGTCAGCCTGCTTGGCCAGGTATCCGGTATTAAAGCCGATTCTACCGCGGCCTATTTCAACACTCACATCAACACTCATTATTTAACCTCTTAAAATTTTTTGCCCGGCATTAACGGTTACCACGTTGACCGAAAGCGGTGCGCCCCAGGATTAGCGCCTGAGACCGAGGGATTCAATAAGGCTTCTGTACTTCTGAAGATCTGTCTTTTTAAGATAATCCAGAAGACGCCTGCGCTGGCCGACCATTTTCAGCAATCCCCTTCTCGAATGAAAATCCTTCTTGTGCACCTTGAAGTGCTCCGTAAGATGATTTATCCGCTCTGTCAGCAGGGCAATCTGCACATCCGGAGAGCCAGTATCCTTCTCGTGCCTTTTATACTGGCCGATAATTTCATTTTTCGAACGCATAATGTATTTGAATCCTCCTGCATAATTTAATAAAGTACTATATTCACTCGTGTGTTTTTTCAACTTTTCAGACAAACACATTGAGATAGTCAATCGACCAATTATCGCCGTCAATATCGGCGATGGCAATAATATTTTTTCTCCCATCCGTAATAACACTGGGCTTGCCGGGTTTCAGCTCCATACTCATTATATCACTTTGTTTAAATTGCGCACCATTTGCAGCTTTTTTCAGGGCATCATCCTTCACCATGACACGCCCAAACGACGAAAGTGCGTCCACCGGATCGAGAACAAAATTTTTCGACACCCTTCCGCCACGTGCGCACTCCCGAATTTCTTCAATCGTGACCGCATCATCGACTGAAAAATCACCCGATCGAATCCGTCGCAAGCCCAGAAGATGCGCCCCGGTATTCAGATAATCGCCGATATCCGCCGCAAGCGACCGTATATACGTGCCCTTTGAACAGTGAACATCCATGGAAATCGTCATTGCGGCAAGATCTACGCCGGTAATATCCAGTTTTTTTATCTCCCCCCGCCGCTTTTCAAGCGGAACATCCATCCCTCTCCTCGCGAGATCGGAGGCCCGTTTCCCCTGTATCTTCAATGCGGAATATCGCGGCGGCGTCTGCTCTATACTGCCGGAAAACTTTTGCACAATACCCGATATCATTTCGTGAGTAACACCTTCGGTGCTCCGTGTTTCTACGACAGATCCTTCAACATCGCCCGTATCGGTAACCACCCCAAGCTTTATCACTCCAAGATAACGCTTGTCGCTCTCAAGGAAAAACCTGGTCAACTTTGTCGCTTTTCCCGTACATATGACAAGCAACCCCGATGCGGCCTTGTCAAGAGTCCCGGAATGGCCGATTTTCTTGACCCCCAGGGCCCGCCCTGCCTCCTCTATCGCGGCGTACGACGTTATGCCGGCCGCCTTATCAAACAATATTACTCTATCAGAAAAACTTCTTTTCTCCACACTCGTGCGCCGAATATTTCATTCTCCATCCGCGGGATCTCCGTTATCATCGGGACCCTCACGCTCCGGCTTCCCCTTGCTTAAATTCTCGATCTTATTCACCATTGCGACTCCTTCTTCAATGGAGGTATCGAGGTGGAATTTCAGGTGGGGAGTAATTCTCAGGCGAATCTCCTTTCCGATAATGCGCTGGATATACAGTTTCGCCGACTCCAGCCCATGTATCGTCATCTTTTTGTCCTTGTCGCCGCCAAGCACCGACACGAAAACATCCGCAACCGAATAATCCCTGCTGAGCTTGACCCGGATCACCGTAACGAATCCTATCCTCGGATCCTTTACTTCGGTAAGCAGCGTATCGGCCACTATCCTTTTGATCAGCTCTTCTAACCGCTCTCTTCTATACGATGCCATATGTGTAGCGCCTAACTGTCAAGCGTCTTGGTGATTTCAATAGTCTTATACGCTTCGAAGGCGTCGCCGTCTTTGATGTCGTTGAATCCATCAGCGGAAAATCCACACTCCTGACCGCTCTCCACCTCCGCCACGTCATCCTTGAAGCGCTTCAGGGACTTTAAGCCTCCATCAAACACAACAACCCCGTCCCGTATGATACGAATATTGTTCTTTCGCTGCACCTTGCCCGTTAACACAATGGCGCCCGCAATTGTGCCAATCTTGGATATTTTGAATATCTGCCGTATTTCGCCGGTGCCGACAACCTCTTCTTTTATTTCCGGCGCAAGCATCCCTTCCATCGCGGCCTTGATGGAGCTTGTCACCTCGAAAATGATATTAAAGAATTTTATAGAAACCTTCTCTTTCAGCGCAAGATCGGCAACACGGGCGGTAGGACGCACATGATACCCGATAATTATCGCATTTGACGCCGAAGCCAGCATGACATCCGATTCGTTTATACCGCCGGTGCCCGCATGTATCACCTTGACGCGAACCTCTCCCGTGGAAAGCTTTTCGAGCGACTCCTTCAGCGCCTGCACCGAACCATCGACATCTGCCTTGATTATGACGCACAGCTCCTGAACCTCGCCGTCGCGGATCATGTCGTTAAGATCTTCGAGCGTTACTTTTCGTACCTTCTTGGCGGCCTCAAGCCTTCGCAGATCGAGCCTCTTTTGCGATATCTGTTTTGAATACTTCTCTGTTTCAACGACCTGGAATGGATCGCCCGCCGACGGCACTCCCGACAGCCCAAGCACCTCGACCGGCATGGATGGCGTCGCCTCCTCGGTCATGGCGCCCTGGTCGTTGAACATCGCGCGCACCTTACCAGAATAAATCCCCACCACGAACGGATCGCCCACGCGGAGCGAACCATTCTGCACAAGTATCGTTGCGACAGGACCGCGTCCCGGATCGATGCGCGATTCAATGACCGTCCCGCGGGCAAACAGTTTCGAATTCGCCTTCAAATCGAGCATTTCCGCCTGAATGAGGATCAATTCGAGCAGTTCTGCAATATGGAGTTTTTGTTTCGCGCTTACCTCTGCGTAAAGAGTCGTTCCCCCCCACTCCTCGGGAACAAGGTCGTAATTGGAGAGATCCTGTTTAATTCTCTGGATATTTGTATCCGGGATGTCTATTTTATTTATCGCGACAATTATCGGCACATTCGCCGCTTTCGCGTGGTTTATCGCCTCCACCGTCTGCGGCATCACGCCGTCGTTGGCGGCAACAACGAGAACAACGATATCGGTCACTCCCGCGCCGCGCGCCCGCATTGTCGTAAACGCTTCATGTCCCGGCGTATCGAGAAAGGTGACAAACTCTTCGCCGACTTTCACCATATACGCGCCTATATGCTGGGTTATCCCCCCAAATTCACCTTCCACAACATGCGTCTGGCGGATCGCGTCGAGAAGTTTCGTTTTACCGTGATCGACATGTCCCATTACGGTAACAATCGGCGGTCTCTTGATCCGGTCTTCCGGTTTGTCTTCTTCTTCCTGTCTGATGACAGTTTCTTCAAAAAGAGATACAACCTTTACCTCGGTGCCATATTCGGCCGCAAGAATTTCCGTCGTGTCCGAATCGAGAACCTGGTTGATTGTCGCCAGCATACCGATTTTCATCAGCTTGGAAATGACTTCACTAGCCTTTATGTTCAGCTTTTTGGCGAGATCGCCCACGGAAATGCTTTCGGTTATTTCAATATATTTCGGCGTTACAGAGACACTCTCAACGGCAACCTCTCCGCCCGCGCTTTTTTTCCGACGGAGGAACATATTTTTTTCGCTTCTTTCCGCTTTTTCCTTGAAAAGCTTTTTCTTGTTGTCCCTTTCCTTGTCTTTTTCCTTTGCCTTTTTTCGCTTTGCCAGACTTTCTTTTGTCGGAATAATCGCGGAATCCTTTTTCTCCTCAGCAGCCGCACTCCGCGCCTGAGCGGCGCCGCCCTCGGCCTTTCTTTCCGCAAAAGGCCGTGAATCCCGCTGCCGGGAATCTGGCCGCGCACCGCCGGGCCTCTCCCTGTGCTGAAACTGACCGGGCTTTCCTTGCCGCTGTCCCTGCCCGGGACGATCAGTCCGTGCAGAACGCTGAGCATCTGTGCGGGGCTGTCCGGCCTGTGGATGCGGTCGTTCCTGGTTCCTCGGTCTTTCCCTGCTATCCGTACGCGGCGCCGGTTTCTCCCTCACCTGAGCACGTGCAGGCCTTTCACCTGCCGCCCCACCATGCTTCGCCTCCGGTACACTGCCGGTACTGGCTTCAACGGGCCGCTCGATCGTCGTTTCTTCAGGCGCCGTTTCTTCTTTTTCCTGTATATCCTTCATCAGCTCGGGTGTAACATTTACCTTCCGCTTCAGCCTGATTTTTGCGCCCTTACGCTCACTCCGTTCCTTCTTCTTTTCCAGAAGCTCGCGTGTCGCCTTTGCCCGCTGCTCTTTTATGACCTCGATCTTTTTCTGAATGAGAAAAACATCCTTTTCATTGAGCTCCGTATCCATGCTTTCACAGACGATACCGAGATCCTTGCAAATGGCGCTTACATCCTCTTCTGTCACATGGTTTTGAGTGGCGATATCAATTGCTTTCATTTATATCCTTACGTTGAACACTTTAAATTTTCATGACGCAGAACGGAGCCGCGAACATTCCCCATCATGCGCATTTATTGCTCCGAAGAATCCGGATTATTTTCGCTTTCGGGTGTCCCATCATCGTCAGAACCCGCCGCATCGTCCGCGCTCGTTTCCGCACCCGACTCCCTATCGCTTCCCCCGGTTTCTTCCTCTTCATATTCATCCTCAAAATCTATCGATTCGGCGAGAATATCCATAATCTTCTTCGCGGTCTTTTCGCCGATGCCATCAATCTTCGTTAAATCCTCAATAGAGTTTTCGACCAGGTCTTCAACGGAGAAAATACCTCCTGCCTCAAGCAGCTTTATAACGCGGGGCTCAAGCCCGGGAAGCTCCTCAAGCGGGGTTTCTTCGACATCACGCTGCGCAAAGAGCTGTTCCACCATTGCGCGCGACTCGCTGGAACTGAGAAACTCCCTGTACTGCTCCTCCGTCTTTATGTCGATATCAAACCCGCACAACCGCGTCGCGAGACGCGCGTTATGGCCGGTCTTTCCAATCGCAAGTTTGTACTGCTCCTTTTCGACAACGGCAATCACGCCGCCGCCGCGTGTCTCGATAACCTCCTTTACCCTCGCAGGCGTCAGCGCATTTGCCGTCATTATCCTTTTATCTTCAACATACTCGACAACATCGATCTTTTCGCCCTCGAGTTCGCGCACAATCGATTGAATGCGTATGCCCTTCATCCCGACGCAAGCGCCGACACTGTCAACGTCATCACGCTCGCTGACAACCGCCACTTTGGTTCGCAACCCCGGCTCGCGTACGATGTTCACTATCCTCACCACGCCATCGTAAATTTCCGGTATTTCCATCTCAAAAAGCTTCTGAACGAATTTCGAATTGACCCGCGAGAGCACGACACCCGGGCCTTTGGCGTTTTTCTGCACCGCGAGCACCAGCGCCTTGATTCTTTCCCCCGTTTTGAAATGTTCAAGCGGCGACTGTTCCCGGGCGGGCAGAATGCCTTCGGTTTTCCCGAGATCGACAAAGATAGCGTCTTTCGTTTTTCTCTGGAGATAGCCGTTTATGAGGTCGCCCTCCTTGTCCTTGAATTCATTGTAGACTATATTCTTTTCAGCTTCCTTCAGCTTCTGAATAATTACCTGCTTCGCGGTCTGCGCGGCGATTCTCCCGAATGATTCAAGAGGATTTTCCTCAACGTCAACATCATCGCCCAGCCGTATGTCCGGATTTACAAGCCGCGCCTCGTTGATGGCAACCTCTTCCGCCTTGTCACGTGGCTGGTTAACCACCATCTTGCGAGACACGACCTTAATGCTGTTTTTGTCCCTGTCGAACACTACCCGAACATTGTTAGTTGTTCCATATTGTTTTTTATATGCGGAAACCATGGCGGATTCGACGATTTCTTCAATCGTCTCCCGCGTAATACCCTTCTCGGTCGCAATTTGGTGCAATGCCTCAAAAAAATTACTGCTCATAGCATAACCTTTACCACATTAGTATTTATATAGTCACTTTACATCAAGCTCAATATTAGCGCTTTTTATTTTGCCAAACTCGATACGCATCTCGCCGCCGCCCGTTTCAAGAACAAGCTCCGAATCCCCGACATGCCCGATATATCCCTTTACCGCCAACTGCCCGTCTTCTCCTGTATATATAATCTTGGCGGGTGAACCCTTGAATCGCGCATATTCTTCAGCATTCCGAAGCTGCCGTTTGATTCCAGGAGAAGAGACTTCAAGCGCATAATTCGGCAGCATGTGCGCATCATCAAGCCTCGTAGAAAACATTTTGCTGAATGCCTCGCAATCATTGAGGGAAATCCCCTTTATATGGTCAAGTTTTACCACGACCTTCGAATTCTCGCCCTTCACCAGAACGGCGGCATTATAGATCATGTATCCCAACTCAGCCGCCACCTCGTTCGCCATCTGGATTATTCTTTCCTTTACCACCGGATTGCTCATCACTGAACCGTTGTGTATATTGAAAAAAGAGAGTGGTTTAACCACTCTCTCCTTAACATGCAGGCCAACATCAAGGAAAAGGGAGAATTACTTCTCCAAAGAACAATATCCGAAAAACCTCTATTAATTTCAAGTTTTTTTTCAACCTTGGGTTGTCGCAACGGGGCGCTATTTTACAATCCCGTGCGGGTGGCTTTCAGCGCCGTCGCATTAACGCGTGGCGCACATCCCCCGATAATGCGGTTGACGAATCGCCCCTGTGCATGTATAGTCACTGGCTCGAGGATCATTACGGGCCGCCTTTATCAACGATATCGCGGCACTGCTGTACTCATAATAAGGAGGATTCATGAAACACGTACCGGGTATACTGGCATGTCTCCTGTTCGTGTGCTCGTCAGGATGCGAAACTGGATCGATAAAAACAACAACTGCGAACGTCACGCCACGCTGGATCGAAAACGTCGCTGTTGAGCCAACCGCAGGCGCATTGGAAAATCCGGCATCGATACGTATATATATACCGAAGAGCTGCACGACAGGCGAAAAAATCCGGACGCTGTTGCTGCTCTCGGGCAACAGAACCGATGCGCGGGATTGGCCGGCAAACACCGATATAGTTCAACAGGCGGAAATCAATACTTTCGTTCTTGTATTTGTTACCCTGAAGGATTCAATTTATGAAACTCGGTATTATCCCGAAACAACAATTCGATGGGGCGCTGCGCCTGGCGGCAAATGGATTTATGAAACACTTATTCCGTATCTCAGGAAAACATACGCGCTCGCCTGCGACAGGTCCTCTGTCGGGGTCCTCGGTATTTCTACAGGCGCCCGCGGCGCCCTGCTGATAGCGGCCACATATCCGCAGATTTTCGGCGCCGCCGCGGGAATATCCGGCTATTATGACAATCTTTCCCTTACCGAGAGCAAGCTGTTGACCGCCCATTACGGCCGTTACGACGATTTCAAGGAGCGATGGGAAAAGAACGATAACGTTATCGAGCTTGCGGCAAAGTGCGATTCTACGCCCATTTTTCTCGCGCATGCCATCAGGGACACTGAAATACCAGTTGAGCAATCACGTCTGATGAGCATCCGTTTACGACAACTGCAGAAAAAAAAACCCGGCAGTTACGTATTCGAATACCATGAAAGCGAATATTATTACGCACACACATGGCGGTACTGGAAAACGCTTACTCCTCTCATAATGAAGTTCTTCAACAACCACCTTAAATAGCACCGGCACGCCAGCCGGACATGGAGCGCACAATGATAACCGTTGGCATGGACATAGGATCGATCACGACGAAAGCCGCAATGATGCGGGATGGCGTGCTTCTCGGCACAAAGGTGATCTTTACCGGCTATAACGCGGAAAGCGCCGGATCAAAAGTTTTTACCGAATTGCTCGATGAAACGGGCATTGCCGCATCGAGCATCCAAAAAATCGTATCGACTGGATACGGCAGAAACAGCGTCAAAATGGCGGATTCCGCTATTACGGAAATCACGTGCCATGCCGCGGGCGCATTCTTTCTCAATCCGCGCGTGCGTTTCATTATTGATATAGGAGGGCAGGACAGCAAGGCCATTCTGCTTGATGATAGCGGCAAAGTCCGCGATTTCGCCATGAACGATAAATGCGCGGCGGGAACGGGGCGTTTTCTCGAGGTGATGGCCCGCGCGATGGAGGTCGACCTGGATGAATTCGGAGATCTTTCCCTGCGTTCATCCGCCCCCTCTACAATCAGCAGCCTGTGCACCGTATTCGCCGAATCAGAGGTCATCTCGTTGATATCGAAGGGCGAAACACGGGAAAATATCATCGCCGGGATTCACGAATCGATCGCCGCGCGAGTCGCCGCAATGGCGGTACGGATTGGCATACTGCGGCCCGTTATGATGACGGGGGGCGTCGCAAAAAATCGCGGCGTGGTAAGCGCGCTCGAGAAAAAGCTGGGGATGCCCATCGAGGTAACGCACACCGCACAGGAAAACGGCGCCATCGGGGCGGCCGTCATCGCCGCAACATTGTAGCGATCATGTGGCTTTTTTTCTTCCCTTGAACAACTTTTCCCAGAAGCTGATTTCCTCATCGCTGACAACCGGATTGTCTTCCTTTTCCGGTGTCTGCGATTCAATCCACTGCTCCACGGCTTTGTTCATGTAATCGGCGAACTCCTCGCTCGTCATCACCTTTGCCTTGAACCGCGTCACATACACAATAATATCCTTGTCGGAGGTGATAACGGTCGTCATGCGGGGATTCATGTCCTTTTTCACAAACTGCTTTATGAGGTAATCGGCGGAATATTCAAGCGAGTAATAGATATCGATAGTGCCAAGGCTTTCCCGGGTAATTTCGAGGGACTTTTCTTTTTTGCCGTCGAAGACGACACACACGCGGGCGTTCGTAATTTTTACATATTGTTTAAGCTTTTCAAGCAGGCCCCGGCGCGCGTCGGAAAGCCTGCTCGCGTACATCATTTCCTCAAGGTCGGGAAACTTGTACATCAGGTTAAAGCCGTCTATTAAAAAATACGCCATGTGCGCACACTAAAGGCTTTTCACGTATTTTTCGATTCTTCTCATCGCTTCTTTGATATTCTCTATAGACGTCGCAAACGAGCATCGTATATGATTCTTTCCCGGTTCTCCGAATACGTCTCCCGGAACGACAGCGACCCCTTCAGCCTTGAGGAGCCCCAAGGCGAATTCTTCAGCCTGAAGGCCGGTCGGCGATATATCGGGAAACACATAAAAAGCGCCGCCGGGGTACATACACGGAAGTCCGATATCGTTGAACCGGCGTACAATATAATTCTTTCGTTTAAGGTATTCCTTTCTCATCGAAGCGACATCATTGTCCGAGTTCTGCATCGCCTCGATCGCCGCATACTGCGATATGGACGGCGCGCACAGGGCGGTGTACTGGTGGATTTTCAGCAGCACATCGATAAAGTATGTCGGGCCGGCAACGTAGCCGAGCCGCCATCCGGTCATGGCGTGCGATTTGGAAAACCCGTTGAGATACACCGTCCTTTCCTTCATGCCGGGGATGGAAATTATCGAAAAGTGCCTGCCGCCATATATAATCGATGAATATATTTCGTCCGACAGCACGATCAGATTGTGATCTATCGCAAGCGCGGCTATCTTTTCAAGCGTTTCCCTATCGATCGTTGAACCGGTCGGATTCGAGGGGTAATTCAGCAGAATTGCTTTTGTCTTCGGGGTAATTGCCGCTTTCAGGCGGTCGATGTCAATTTGAAAATCATCCTTGAAGTACATGGGAACAGCGACAGGGACCCCCTGCAACAGCCGTATCGTTGACGGATATGACACATAGCATGGCTCGAAGATGATCACTTCGTCGCCGGGATTTATGATGCTGCGCAACGATATATCGAGGCCCTGAGAAACACCCATCGTTATCACGATCTCTTCCTCGGGGCTATACTCCGAACCGTGATTTTTTTTTATCCATGCCGATACGAGCTTCAGCAATTCAGGAAGGCCGCGATTAGGCGTATAGTGGGTGTAGCCGTCTTTAATCGCGAATATTCCGGTGTCGGATATCCGCCACGGCGTGACAAAATCGGGCTCGCCGACACCAAGCGAAATGCAATCGGGCGTCGAATACACGATATCGAAAAATTTCCGTATTCCTGATGGGGGAATTTCCCTGCCTGCCTCCGAAAGCAGCGATTCGGGGTTGTTCTTTTGTACCAGCGATAGTTTCAAGAATATGTCTCCGTCACACGAGAAAAAATTAATTCATAAAAATAAAAACATACTGACATACCTGACCAGTCTAAAAACATCAATCAAAAATTTATAAAAATTTATTGTGGAATCTTTTTATAATCCTCAAGAAAGCGGGCAAGCCCGATATCCGTCAGCGGGTGCTTGATAATGCTTTCAAGCACCGAATACGGGATCGTGGCGATATGGGCGCCCATCATGGCAGCGTATTTCACGTGAAGCGGATTTCGTATCGATGCGACAATCACTTCCGTGTCAAATCCATAGGTATCGTAAATTGCAAGGATATCCTCGACAACATCCATGCCCTCCGACGCAATGTCGTCAAGACGCCCTACGAACGGCGAAACGTACGTCGCGCCAGCCTTTGCCGCCATCAACGCCTGTATCGCGTTAAAGCAGAGCGTCACGTTCGTTTTAATGCCTTCATTTGAAAGTATCTTTACTGCCTTGATTCCCTCAAGAATAAGCGGCACCTTTATCACGATGTTTTTACCGATTTTCGCGAGATCGCGCGCCTCCTTTACAATACCATCACAGTCGACCGCGATAACCTCGGCCGACACCGGGACTTCCACTTCGGCGGCAATCTCGGTCATCACCTCACGGTATGGCCTTTTCACCTTGCTTACCAGCGACGGGTTCGTGGTAACACCGTCAAGTATGCCCATCTGCTTCGCCTTGCGAATTTCGTTGATATCTGCCGTATCAATAAAAAATTTCATTTCACATCTCCCTGAATGTAGTTATAATTAATGCGGTATGGTCATAATTTCACGTACACTGCTATACGCCATACATGGGTTTATAATCAAAATGATGCAGTGCGCTGATCATGCGAAGGGTATGCGTCTTTGCCCTCATGACAAGGGAATGCGTCTGAGCCCCGCCGGAAAAAAACGAGACACCCGGAAGCAATTCGCCGTTGGTTACGCCCGTCGCTGCAAATACAATATTACCACGCGCAAGGTCATCCAGCATATAAATTTTATCGCACTCGGTTTCCCCCGTGCTCCTCACGATCTCCCTGTCTTCCTCGTTCCTGTAGATAAAACGGGCCTGCATGTCGCCGCCAAGGCACTTTATCGCGGCTGCGGCAATGACACCCTCCATCGCGCCGCCGACCCCCATCAGGATATCTATCGGGTTGTTGGCCATGGCGGCGGCTATCGCGCCGGAGATGTCACCGTCATTGATCAGCTTTATCCTGGCGCCCGTTTTGCGTATTGCCTCTATGAGGCCGAGATGGCGTTCCCTGTCGAGAATACAAACGGTGATATCCTCGATATATTTGTCCTTCGCACGCGCGACACGCTTGATGTTTATTTCCGGCGGTTCAGTAATATCGACAACGCCCTTCGCGTCGCTTCCGACAGCGATCTTTTCCATGTAGATCGGCGGCGCGCTGAACAGCGCACCGGGTTCGGCCATTGCGATAGCCGATATGGCGTTATTGCCGCCGTTGGCGCACGTCGTCTTTCCGTCGAGGGGGTCAAGCGCGATATGCACCTCCAGCCCCGTGTTGTTGCCGACAACCATGCCCCGCCTGATCGGGTTTTCTGGAAATTGTTTGCCGCCGCTGATGACCGTTCCCTTTATCGATACCGAGCTGAATACCTGCGTCATCGCTTCGGCAGCCGACTTGCTCGCCAGGTCAGCGTCGCCCCTTCCCATCAACCGGCTGGCGAAGAGCGCCGCCGCTTCCGTCACCCTCACCAGCTCAAGTGCGAGATTCCTATCCATCGTGTTTCCACCATGTATCCGGTAATTTCACCGCCGTATCATCCATCAGTCCATCAGTCACCAGCGGCCCTTTAGACGTCCAGCGCACGGTTATGCCATTGAAACCATATCCCCGAGATTTTACCGCATAAGTCCAGAATACACATTAATTTTACGGTTTATATAATCAAGCGAATAATCATTTTCCCACGACTTCCCGTCATTTCGCAATTCCCGATATGCCTGCAGCACAACGTCCCATTTCCTTTGCATGTCGATGCGGTTTTTTCGCGCGGCAGCCGGGCTTACAACAAACAGCTTTTTATACAGAATCATGCTGAACACCACGCCCGAAGGGGAAAAATTGACATCGTCGCCCTCGATGCCGGTCATCACCGTTTTTCCGCCAGGATGCGAATAGGTACAGATTATTCCATCCTTAAGGAAGGCAAGCTGGCGCGACTGCGGCGCATAGGATATTCCCGTGTGCATCGAATTTCGCATCAGCGTCGTCGCCGAATTTGCGCCGATCGTGTATATCGATACCGAAAAATTTCCTGTCGACCCGCTTCTGTACGCGAACGTTCTGTCATCGAGCCAGCAGATCTCGCCTGCGGATGTAATACCGCCGACTCTGAACGATCCCGAACGGCCAAGCACCTTCGCCGAATAACTGCCTCCTCCCCCCGACACGAGCAGCGTTGAACGCCTGTCAGGCGAATAGTATGCAACCACCGGCGCGTTTGCCTGCGCGATATCCGTATACATGTCTTTTTTTATCCGCACCGTGGAGTATCCGCCGTCAACGGTAAACTCCTCCAGCCCCCTCGATGTTTCATGGATGATTGAATTTCCCTCCATGGGGATATCGAAATCCAGAAACGCCGTAACGCGGGGAAAAACGCGCACATCATTTGACCCGATTCTGTAAATCAGAGTCTCGCCGACGGGCAGTCTGCCGTTTTTACTGATGAAGCGTTTCATTGCCGCAAACCGCCCGCCGCACGCTGTTTTCGCCGCGGTGATTACCCCCGGAATTCTGTGAAGTTCACGGCGCACTCGTATCCGCGCATTGTACAGGTACATGATATTGACATCGGGCGGGGAAAACTCCCGTATATAGAAAAGCTCGGCTCCTGACACCCAGCCGGCAAAGGCGACATCCCTGTCTACAAAAATCGCCCCTGCGCTTTCGCAGACGTCGAGCTTTCCAACCGCCAGCCGCGCCATATGCGGCGACGATTTTTTAATATATATTTCATCAAGGTCGATATCACGCGCCGCGGCATCGAGCGTCAAAGCGGCGACGACAAAGAAACATACGACGGCAGCGATACCAAGTTTATTCCGACGTCGTATTCTCCGGCGTTTCAACCGGCTTCGTGTCAGTATCAGCATTCTTCTCTTCAATGGTGGATTCTGTCGGTTCTTTCACCGCTTTCTCGTCAGGCTTCGCTTCCGCCTTCACTTCTTTGCGGGGAATCGGCGGTATGGCAAATTTTTGCCCCGGAAAAATCAGGTCCGGATCTTTTATTCTATCACGGTTCGCTATGTATATAAGAGGCCACAATTTCGCGTCCTTGTAGACACTCTGCGCAATGCGCCAGAGGCAGTCCCTCTTTTTGGGATTATACTTCACCACGTATTCAGTGACAACCGCCTCTTCCTTTACTTCAGCCTCTTCCGCGGCCGCCCCCTCTTTCGCTCCCGCTTCAATTTCTTTCTGTTCTCCGGCAGCCTTTTCCCGCCCTGCCGCCAGGCGTGCTTCCTCTCGTTTTTTCTCAATCGAAATATTCAGCGCATTCAGCGCGGCCAGCGCCTCATCAGATTTTACGATTGATTCCTTATAGGCCGGCTTCTCGAACAGCGCCGCACTTTCCGCGACAAGGACCGAAGCCGCGTCGACTTCCGTGGCGAATTGGTCTTTCATTCCGGAATCCTCAATTTTTTTCATTTCCGCTTTCGCCGTTTCAAGCTTTTCCGCCGCAATGCCGCGATCAGTTTTTTCCAGCGCGACTTTAAGCGACCCGTCCGCCGCCGCAATCTTGACAACCGCGTCTTTGGTCGAATTGCCTTCAATCAAAGCGGCGGCGTCATCGCATCCCGCCTTCGCCGCGTCTATGTCCTGCCGCGCAAATTCGTCTCCGCGCGCGGCGGCAAGCGCATCCGCTTCACCGCGTATACGCGCAATTTCTTTTTGCAGCGCCGGAATGCTCGCCAGCGCCTTCGCCTTCGCGTCGCCCGCGCTGCGGATAGCCTCGAGCGACCTGTTATACGAATCCCAATACCGGGCCTGCGAATTGAGCGTTTCGGCGTCTTTCAGCGCGCCATTCGCCGCGGCGAATTCTTCCGGCGCGAATTTTTCCCCGTTGAGCCTGTCAGCTTCGTCATATGCCGCCTTCGCTTCATTTAACGTATCGGCCGCAAGCAGCGGGAGGGATTTTTCAATGGCCTTTTCAGCGGTGTCAAGCGACTTTCGCGCCATTTCTCCAGCCTGCTTTACATCCTCGTTCTTGACAAGCTCGTGAGTCTGCAAAAGATATTCCCTGGCCTGCTTCAACTCTTCGGGCGCGTATTTTTCCGCTTTTACCTCTACCGCCCTGCTGATGGCGGATTTCGCCGCCGACATTTCCTTGATGGGCACATCAAGCTGGCACGCCGAAAGAACAAAGGCTCCCGCGGCGGCAATCAGACTCAAGGTGCGAAGTTTCAGTATATTTTTCATCCGGGCATCCCTTTCGAAGTGATATGTCATGAACCATGCATCGCAGAAAATCACCCTTTTATACAACATGCGCAATTAAAAATCAATACTATATTTTTTTAGGCTCATTCCGGAAAGTTGGGAA
>DHPI01000039.1:48176-48488 GCA_002407865.1 Spirochaetia bacterium UBA5368 | reverse complement strand
CCCCATGAACAGCAGATACCTCCGCCTCATTCTTGCCGCGTCGTGTGTTGTTATGTGCGCCTTTCCGTCGGCACTGAGCGCGAACAGTACACAGGTGCCGCAGAAAGACTTTGTGTCGCTGGGGAAAACCATCGAATACATCGAGGACCCGGGCGGTGCGCTTGATTTCGAGGCGCTTCGCGCGCACCCGCAGTCATGGAAAAAAGTGCAATCCGACGAGATAAACTTCGGGTTCAACCGGTCGGCATGGTGGTTCCGCTTTACCATGGAAAATCCCTCCGATGATCCGGTCAACTGGTGCCTCGAAATAGG
>DHPI01000039.1:37261-47924 GCA_002407865.1 Spirochaetia bacterium UBA5368 | reverse complement strand
TGCACGGGACGTCAATTACCGCAATTTCGTGTTTCAGATGCGAAGTGAAAAGGGTTCACATACGTATTATTTCAGGGTGCATACCACCAGTTCGGTCAATTTTCCCGTAAGGGCATGGACGCCGGGCGCCTTATACAGCAGCATTTTCAGCGAGATGCCGGCGCTCTGGATATACTATGGCATGCTGCTGGTAATGGTGTTCTACAATCTCTGCATTTTCGGGATGTCGAGGGAGCGCAGCTACATGTACATTGTGCTCTTTATCGCGTCGTGGATACTCTTTCAGTTTACGTTAAACGGCCTTTCGTTTCAGTATCTCTGGCCGCACAGCATATGGTGGCCCAACAACTGCCTGCCGTTTTTCATGTCGCTTCTCATAATGTGGGTGTCGCTGTACTTCAGCTCGTACGTAAATACGAGGGAATGTTTTCCGGTGATCGACAGAATAAACCTTTTTGGGATTATTGTGCCGTCGGCGCTGTGGTCGGTCGTGTCCCTTACGGGTAATTACGCGCTCAGCATCCGCGTCGCAACCGCGTTATCGATTATGGCGACGGGTGTGATTACCTTTTTTTCACTTGTCTGCAGCGTCAGGGGGTCGCGCGAGGCGCGGATTTTTTTCGCCGGGTTTGGGGTGTTGTATGCCGGCGTATCGGTCTATGTGCTGAAGACCTTCGGGGTGCTTCCGTCGAATGCGTTCACCAACTGGAGCATCCAGGTCTCCTCGGTGCTGGTGGTCGTGCTGCTCTCGCTCGGGCTTGCCGACCGCCTCAATACGATGAAGCGCAATCTCCAGGCGCTGAACGTCGACCTCAACGCGAGCGAAAAGAGCGCCCGCGAACGCGCCTCGTTTCTCGAGGGTGTGGTAAAAACGGTGCGCGAGATATCCGATGAGCTGGTAAAGGTAAGCGGCATATTTGCGGGAATCACTGAAAAGTTTACGGTGCTATCCACGGAGCAGAGCGCCACAAGCGAGGAGATGTCGGCTACCTTCGAAGAGCTGACATCGTTGAACGAACAGATATACCGCACCATTACCAGCCAGATGGACGAATGGTGCAAAATCAAGGAACTGACCGACGATCTCAAGGACTCCCAGCGCAACATCAGCGAGGCCGGCGAGGTGGTGATGAAGAGCATCAGGGGGATATCCGATTCGGCCGGGCAGACCGGCGTTACCATGAAAAGCATGATTGCAAAGATGGATGTTATCAACCAGGGCGGCGTTGCGGTGGGCGACCTCGTGACGCTCATCAACGACATCTCCGACAGGATCAATCTTCTTTCTTTGAACGCGTCGATAGAGGCGGCGCGCGCCGGCGAGTACGGGCGGGGATTCTCTGTGGTGGCCGATGAAATCGGCAAGCTTGCCGTTGCTACGGCTGACAACTCGCGCGAAATATCGAGCAGGGTCACGACAATTTTACACGACATAAAAGACGGCATGAAAATGGTCGACGCGACGAAGAACTCGATTGACTCGATCTTCGATATGCTTGGCGATATCAAAAAGAGCATCGACGGGGTGTCGGGGCTGTTGTCGGGGCAGGGTGCGGCGATTACGTCGGTGGTGCGGCAGTCCGATGTGATGGACGGGGTGTCGCACCAGGTAGCGTCGTCCACGAGGGAGCAGAACGCGTCGATTGAACAGACGATGAAAACAGTCGGCCGGCTTTCGGAGATGGCGCAGGAGATCGCCTCGCTGAACGATGGCATTTTCGATCTGACGCGCTCCATCAGCGACAGGGCCATGCAGCTTGACGACCTTGTGAAAAACGTCAGCTGAGAGACGCCGGGAAACAGGCGGGCCCGTTTCCCGGCGTCTGGCTCGCTCCAGGGTTGATTTACAGGCCGGGAATGCTTGTGAACACGCCCTGCGGGTCGACATCGCGCCGCAGAATATCGATAATCTCGGGCGACGGCTTTTCGGTCACGGGGATCTCGCCTTCCGGCCTGAGAAGCTCGAAACCGCACGCGAGCTGACACAGCTCGAACGACACGCCCTCATGGAGCGATTTTACCCGCATACGCTTTGATTCGGGCTCGAAATCGAATACAGCCGCCTGCGATATTACCGCCACGGGGCCGTTGCCGGGAAGTCCCTTCTCTTTCCGGCTGTTTTTACCCTTGTAATGTCCAACAGATGTTATAAAATCAACCTTTTCAACGAACTTGTCGGCCGCTTGCAACCCGACCAGCACCATGTTTTCAGTTAGCGAGGAGAGGTCGTTATTGCCTCCCGAGCCGGTCAGGCGGACGGTAGGGTTGAGGTAATCCTTTCCGATCATATGGGTGTTGATATTGCCGAACTTGTCAATCTGCGCGAAGCCGAGAAAGCCGATGTCAACGTATCCGTTTGCGCACTGACCGAAGGAGTACGACATTTCAAGGATCATGGGCGATCTGCGCCATGTGAAGGGGCCGCCAACCGACCATGGCATCCCGCCTTCCGCCGGGTTCTGCGCGCCCGATTCGTATACCAGTGTAATATGGGGTGCATGGGTTTTTTTTGCAAGGATAGCGGCGACCATGGGAAGCCCCGTTCCCACATACACGATTTCATGATCGCTGATTTGTTTGCTTATCATGAAGGCCAGCATTTCCAGCGGATTTATTGGCTTGTTAGTCTGCATAAATTATTTCTCCTTGTGCGGTGATATAAAATATTGAGTGATGGTAAATATCAGTAATACAGCTCGTCCTCTGGCTTTATGCCGGCCTGCCATTCCCGGTAGCTGAAATCGAATCTGTCGTCCTCGTTCTGGTATTCGGCCGCAAGCGTCTGCCGTCTCGATTCCACAATCCACTTTGCCCCGCCGAGCCTGTCGAGAAACTCGTACTGGTCTTTGCACGTCAGCCAGTACTCCAGGAACTTCTGCATGTTTTCCTCGTTCATTGCGGCGTACCTGAAGTATTTTTCCCACCACTGGCGCGACCAGTAATAGTATCCGGGGCAGCTTCCGGGAATTGCGCCGAAAGGAAGCTCGACAACCGCGTTAACGCACGCAAAGGGAATCACCACGCCCTTGTTGTTGTTGCGAAATTCGCTTGTGGGAACGATCTCCTCGGCGGTCAGTATAACCTTTCTTGCGGCTGACGCCATCGCCACGTCGTTCACCGTCGGCCCGTATATGAAGCCGTTGCCGAATTTATCCGCTTTCTGAACGTGAATAATCGAGACATCGGGAAAGAGCGCCGGGACGAATACGACCTCGTCGCGGTCATTCCTCATAATGTTCTGTGTTTCCCTGACGTACGGATTATAATTGATAATGTCCGAGCCAAGAAGGTTTTTACAGAATAGGCCAGGAAGTCCCAACTGTGCGGCTTTGAACCCGAGCGCCATTGCGCCGTGGCTCCAGTCGGAAAGAATCCTGAATTTTTTGGTCTTCAGTGCAATGGAATAATGACGATCGTAGCCGCGCATCTCCGCCCCCTGGTACGAGGCGTGCGCGTATTTTACGTTTCCCGTCGCGATTAAAAACGACGAGCACGCGTTTGGCGAACCTATCATTTGAAGATCCTTTTTGTTCTGACGCACCACTTCCATAAGCGCCTGGTTCGCGCTGCGGACATAGCTGAAACCGCTGTCGGTATAGATGTCACCATCGCTGACAAATTCGGTGACCGCCTCTTTTAACGACATCCGCTTGTCGCGCTGTGAATGGTCCTTCTTTACATGGGCCTCTCGTGCCGATTCGTAATCCACCAGCCTGTCCAGCACGGACGTGTCCTGGATCTGGAGATTCTTCAGCGCAACCTCGTTGTAATTAAATTTGTTCATGTGTGTATTGAAACCTCCTGAAATAATAGTATGAGGATATATAAGAACATACATGCATGGGACCGGCTGCGGCCCTCTCGCACGACAACGATATAATATGTTAAACATACATGTATATTGTCAAAGAATATTTATATGTTAATTTGAATATTAATTTAATCGGATAAATTCAAAGCAAGCTGCCACTCCGCCTTTGGGTGGGAAAGATGGGAAGGGAGAGCTCTCTTTTTCGGGGCACGTTTAATCGGAATACACGCAGAATAAGGGTGCGGAACAAGGTTGTTTTACAGAAGATCGATTCGCTTTTTACCTGACGGATGGACTAATGCAGGCGGAGCAAGGATGGCTGCAGGCCCTTCTATAGCGTAATTTTCCTGCGGTCAGGGAAAAAGTTGAAAAATAACCTGGCCGCCAAATTCGCTTGCACGCCGCGTGAAAGGCCATAAGAAAGAATGCAATTCTTGCGCAATTACGACGCGGGAAGATGCGCAGACTTTTCGCCTTCTGTCTGGAAAATGGATATTTTTTCCTTTATATGCTGGGCCATTGTCGCTATCTGACGCGAGAGCTGCAACAGGCCTTCGGCGTTCAGCGCATTCAATTGCGAATACTGGTTTATGTCGGTAATTGCGCGAACAATTTCATGCGTCGCGTTTTTCTGGCCTTCGCTGGCCGATTTGATCTCGTCTGAGCGTGTCTTTGTGTTTTCAGCGTTTCTGTAGACGATTTCATTGAACGAAATATTTTTGCGCATGCATTCGTCAATCGAGTTGATCATAACGTCAATTTCGCTTACTCCGGAAATGATTCCGCTTATAGCCGAGACCGTGTCGCGCACGCCCGACAGTCCTTTGCCGATTTCCGTTTCGCTCTTTTTTATCAGTGTGTCAATTTCCTTGACGCTCGACGACGTCTGGTCCGCGAGTTTTCCTATTTCGTCGGCAACGACGGCAAAACCGCGGCCCGAATCCCCGGCGCGGGCGGCTTCGATGGAAGCGTTGAGCGAAAGCAGGTTGATGCGGTCGGAAATGTCATTTATTATGGTAAGAATATTCGCCATTTCCCTCGACGTTGTGCTTATTTCAACCATGGTATCGTTCATTGTGCTGATGTAACGCTCGCCCGATTTCGCCTTTCCCGATATGTCGCCGGTTTTCTCAAGTGTCGACGTTATCATGCTTTCCATTTCGCGTGTCACCGATGCAAGCTCGTCAAGTTTCTGCATAAGCTCGGCCATCGACGCATGCTGCTCGACGACACTTATCGTGACGTTTTCAGAGCCCGCAGCGACCTCTTCGGTGGTTGCCGTCATTTCTTCGAGCGATGACGCCTGGTTTTTGAGGTTTTTCATGAGGCCGTCGGAATTCGATTCGAGGTCACCGAACGACGTGTTAAGCTGGTGCGATACGGAAATGAGCGATCCGATAAGGCCGCTGTTGAGCTCGGACTGCCGGCGGATACTTTCGGCCTGTTTCTCGATTGTTTTGCGGTGAATGTAGTTCTTTTTAAAGCCGGTGTAGACGACACGTGAAAGCAGCCATGCGACGAGTGTCAATGTCGTACCGTTGATGTAATGGCCCGCAAGCTGTGTTGGGTCGTGCTGCACATACTTTATACCGATAACGAACAACGTGATCGATATCGCGTATAATAATATGCTGGCGGCATGGCGCATGTACAGTACTGCGCCCAGACCGAACGCCATGATAATATACGCGGAAATCTGGCCATGGATATACTGGTCGACGAAGGATGTGGCGATCCCTGAAAACATCATAAAAAGGGCGAGGGTGATTACGTTTATTTTGTGGCGTGCACGTATGGCAAACGCGGATTTCGGTGGAAAAATAAAAAAGCCGATTGTCGATACGGCAAGCATGGCGGCGGTGACACTATGTACGTAAAAAAGCTCCGCGTATCCGGGCTGGTTCCACATGCCCTTGCTTTTATTGAAGAGGTCGGTTATTGCCAGAATAACAAACACAAAAAAGAGAACGATCGAGAATATTCTGCCACGCATAAAATTCGTGAAAAAGAGCTCGTTGCTGAAATCGGCCCTGATATCATCGGGAAATATGCCGGCGTGGTATGCCGCTGTGATTTTCTTGACCATAGAATCCCCGCTGAAGGTATGAACTTAGTATTGGTAACTATGCGCATAGTGTATAAAAATTCCAGTATGTCAATGATATTTGGGGGGCGATAAAAGACTTTTATCGGCGTTATACGGACGATGTTACCTGAAATGTTTAAAAAAAGGAACGTTGCACGCAACGTTCCTTTTTGTGATGCTATCAACGGGCGCCGTACGTTATGCGGCCTATTCCTCGTACATTTTGTCGATCTGATTGCGGTACTTCTCGTTGATTTGCTTTCTTTTCAGCTTCATCGTCGGGGTAAGCTCGCCGCCCTCCTGGGTAAGCTCCTGCGTCAGCAGGGTAAACTTCTTGATCTGCTCCACACGGCCGAGCGATTCCGTGCGCTTCGCAATGATGTCTTCGTAGAGCTTCAGCACTTCCGGATTGCGCACAAGGTCTTCACGCGCGCTGAACTCGATGCCGTGGTTTTTACAGTAGTCTTCAAGGATGACGAAATTCGGCACGACGAGCGCGGTGATGTATTTTTTACCTTCGCCGATAGTGACGAATTGCTCGATGAAGAGCTCTTCGCCAAGCAGCATTTCTATCTGCTGGGGCGATATGTTTTTCCCGCCGGCCGTGATAATGAGGTCTTTTATGCGATCGGTTATTCTGACATACGTGAAAGGTTCGCCTTCTTTCGTATCGACCGACAGGATGCCCACGTCCTGGGTTTTAAACCAGCCGTCGTCCGTAAAACAGGCGGCGGTCGCTTCGGGTTTCTTGTGGTAACCGCTCATGCACATGCCGCCCTTGAGCTGTATTTCGCCCTCCTCGGATATGCGCATCTGGCACATCGGGATCATAGTACCGCAGGCCCCCGGTTTGCCGTTGTCGTCGAAACCGACGCATACGGGGAAAAATTCGGTAAGGCCGTATCCCTGGATAATGTTGATGCCGAATGCCTGGAAGAACTCGTTGATCTCCGCCGCGAAGGCCGCGCCGCCGATATGATACACGTTACAGCGCTCTGTCCCCAGTTTCTGCCGCACCTTTTTCATTATCAGCGCGTCGGCAAGCGCGTGCTGTGCGCGCAGCCACGGGCCTGACGATTTGCCCGCTAATTTGTTGCGATATACTTCAATGCCGACTCTGGTTGCCCAGTTGAACATTTTCACCTTTGCCGGCGGTGCGGTTTTCAACCCCTCATGGATTGTGCCGTATACCTTTTCCCATATTCGCGGTACGCTGGTCATAAACTGGGGCTGTATTGCCGCCATGACATCGACAAACTGTTTCGGATCAGGGCAATACGCGATGCGCACACCGGCGCTCATGCAGCCGTACGACCACATGCGCTCGAAGACGTGGCTGAGGGGAAGTATCGCCAGCGACACATGCTGGGGGCCGACGCCGGGAAACCGCATGTATGACGGGTATATTCCGTTCATGAAGCTCCGGTGGGTGTGAATGGCGCCCTTGGGCGCGCCTGTCGTGCCCGATGTGTAGATCAACGTCAGCATATCGTTGGGATTTACGGTATTGAGCCTCTCCTGAAGCTTTGCGTCCTGCGTTGACGAGCGGCCCATTGCGAGGATCTCGTCGAAGTACATGCTGTCGTTGCCATCGATTTTAATGTTGCGGTCGAACGCGACGATTTTTTTGAGGTATGCGTTGCCGGCGATTATTTTCTTTGAGCGGTTGTACTGCTCCTGATCGCCGACGAAGAGTATCTTGATCTCTGCGTCGTTTACGATGTACTCGGCTTCCTCGGCCGAGTTTGTCGCGTATATCGGGACGCATACGGCCCGTGTGGCCAGAATACCAAGGTCGGCAACGGCCCATTCAATGCGGTTTGCGGAGAATATCCCCGCCATTTCGCCTGGCTGCAATATATCCATTTCAAGGAGCGCCTTTGCGACCGCACGAATCTGTTCGCCGAAATCCCTCCATTTTATTGAGATCCATTCGCCATTTACTTTTTGCGTCAGGGCGTCGCTGTCGGCGAATTCCTCCGATTTTTTCAGCATCATATACGCCAGGGTTTTGTTTTCGTTGAGATACTCCTCAAATTCTTTGTCCCAGTCCCTCTGGGACGCCGGTGTCTGTTTTGACATTTCATTCCTCCATGCAGGTGTATAATAAGCGATGATAAAGATTCTCGGAAATTACATATTCCATTTTAGCAATACTAAGGATTATATTTCCACTTAAATACTGAAATACATGTTTAAAAAATGCGGGATTTTTTAAGCGCGCGTTTCACTATTTATCGGTGCGTAGATTCGATTGTTACGTAACAATGAAAAATGTCATTTTCCAGGCCGGGCATGCGGTATGTAGTTGCAATATAGAATAGCCTGCTGTTATTATTAAGGAAATAACATTACAGCGCCGCGCGGTTTTGATGAAATGACGCTGTAATGAATGCAAAACTGTGGAAAAACGAACAATGAATCGTTCGAACCGGATATCGCACCGCTGGGATATAACGCCCGCAGAGGCTATTGCGCTGCAGCGCGAGCTGGCGTCGCGCGTCGTCTGCGAGGGCATGCCGGCCGTTGTGCGTCATGTGGCGGGCGTCGACCTTGCCTTCGATAAAAGCGAATCGGCGGGGTACTGCGCCATCGTGACATTCAGCTTCCCCGATATGCGTGTCGTTGAAGAGCGCTTTTGCCGCGATCGGGTGGCGTTTCCGTACGTGCCGGGCCTTCTCTCGTTCAGAGAGGGGCCGCTGGTGCTGAAGACCTTTTTGCTGTGCGGCATCACGCCCGACCTCGTGCTGTTCGACGGGCAGGGAATCGCGCACCCTCGCCGCTTCGGCATCGCCTCGCACATGGGGCTGCTGCTCGGCATTCCCTCGATCGGTTGTGCGAAATCGCGGTTGTATGGCGCCTGTGACGAGCCGGGGCGGGAGAAGGGATTGTACAGTATCCTCCGCGACCCTGAAGGACACGCCATCGGCGCGGCAGTGCGCACCCGCGCGAATACGAAGCCCGTCTTTGTATCCCCCGGCCATTGTGTCGGACTCGATGAGGCGGTGGATCTGGTGCTGCGCTGCTGCGGCAGATACCGCATCCCGGAGCCGACGCGGATTGCGCACAATCGTGTCGGCGAATACAAACGCTCCATGTAATAGTCTCGTGCAGGCAAAGCCTCCGCGCGCAAAAAAGTGCTTGCTTTTTGGCGAAAGGATTGTATACGCAAAATGAGTGAGTCATCACTCATTTTGCGCCTGATGGGAGGTTGTATGATGACCGATATGCTGCGATGGAAAACCGAGGTGTTGGAGTGCACACACCGGCTTGCGCACCGTGGTATTTTTGTAGGCACCGGCGGCAATGTGTCGCGCCGGATTCCGGGAGAAAACCTGATTGCGGTTACCCCGTCGGGAAAGGATTATCCCGCAATGGCGCCCGACGATATCTGTATCGTCGATTTCGACGGCACACTCCGTGAGGGCGCGCACCGGCAGTCGATTGAAACCGGTATGCATCTTTCCGTCTATAAAAACCGCCCCGACGTGAACGCCATCATCCATACGCACCAGGTGTACGGCAGTATCTTCGCGGTGCTCAACATGCCGATACCGGCGCTCTTCGACGAGCAGGTGTTCAACCTTGGCATCAGGGTCGACGTCGTTCCGTACGGCCTCAGCGGCACCCCGGAGCTGCTGGCCAACGTTACCGCAGCCGTGGCAAACAGGTGCAACGCCTTCATATTGCAGAACCACGGCGTCATTTTGCTTGGCGCGGACATGGAGGAGGCCGAGCGCAACGTGGGATTGCTTGAGAAAACGGCGACTGTGTATTATTACGCCATGGCCTCCGGCAGAGACATATCCGTATTGAAACCGGATGTGGCGGAGCTCTTGTTCTCCATTCTCAAGGACAAACAGGAAAAAGAAATCGCGAAAAAAAATCAGGCTGCCGGATAACGCCGCGGTTGATGCGAGCGCGGCTGACACGGTGGCATTCACATAATGGAGGTTTCTGCAATGAGCGGACAATTGAATACGGCGCGCGATGCGCACGAAAAAAACGCCGGGGCGTACGCGATATCGTACTGGCCTGATACCGATGAGCTGCTGAAAAAGCTCTATACCTTGGCGAATACGCTGCCGATGCGCCCGCTGAAGCGCGACGCGCTGAACAGGTATCTTGCCTATTTTGAAACGAAATGTGCGCGCTCGAAGGCGATGACGTCAGAGGCGAAAGATTACATTCCCGGCGGGGTGCAGCATAACCTGGCGTTTAACTATCCGTTCCCGCTTGCCATTTGCAAAGCGGAGGGGCCGTACCTGTGGGATATCGACGGCAACAGATACATCGATTTTCTTCAGGCGGGGGGGCCCACGGTGCTGGGCAGCAATTACGCGCCGGTACGAGACAGGGTGATAGAACTTATCCGCGAGAGCGGTCCGGTTACCGGCCTCTTTCATGAGTACGAGCTGAAACTGGCGAAGCTCATCAACAGGCACATGCCCGCGGTGGAGATGTTCCGCATGCTTGGCAGCGGCACGGAGGCCGTGATGGGGGCGATACGCGGGGCGCGCACCTTTACTGAGAAGGCGAAGGTCATCAAGGTCGGCGGCGCCTACCACGGCTGGAGCGACCAGATGGTGTTCGGGATGCGCATACCCGGCATCGGACCGCTCGAGGCGCACGGCATTCCCGCCTGATGCTATCAGCACACGCAGGAGGTGTTTCCCAATAATATCGACGGGCCCAACGGCCTTCGCGAGATGCTTGAAAAGAACGTAAAGGAAGGCGGTACGGCCGCCGTGATAGTAGAGCCGCTC
>DHPI01000039.1:32074-37150 GCA_002407865.1 Spirochaetia bacterium UBA5368 | reverse complement strand
CCTGAAAGCGGCACACGCCCCGTGACGCGCGATTTTAACGCGAACGTACGGCGGCTCTGCGACGAGTTCGGCGCGCTCCTTATCTTCGACGAGGTTGTCACCGGGTTCAGGGTGGGGCTCGGCGGCGCGCAGGGATATTTCGGCGTGAAGCCCGATCTTACGATATTCGGCAAGTGCGTGGCCGGCGGTTATCCAGCGGCGGGGGGCGTCGGCGGCCGCCGGGAGATCATGGAATGTTTTGCCGCAGGGATACAGGGCCTTAAAAAACGCGCAATGGTCGGCGGCACCCTGTCGGCAAATCCGTTGAGCTGCGCGGCCGGTTATTTTACCATTACCGCGATGGAGGAGACGAACGCGCCGATAAAGGCGGGGAAGGCGGGCGACAGAATTACGCGCGGGCTCAATGACATAATTAAAAAATACAACCTTCCCTTCGTGGCATTCAACCACGGTTCGATATGCCACCTCGAAACCGCGGCTGCAATGCTTATGGACATCAACAATCCGAAGATATTTACCGAGGTCGGTGAGCGCAAGCAAATGATGGAGGAGATGGGCGCCGCCTTTTCCGCCGAAGGAATTATCACCCTTGCGGGAAGCAGGCTGTACACGTCAATGGCTGATACCGACGACGTGATCGATGATGCGATTGAAAGGTTTGACCGCGTACTGCAAAATGTAGAATAACCGGCGCACACTACCCGGATAAGGCCCGCCGCCCTGTGCGGCATGGGGTCTGGCCCGGCTATAGGGGGAATTGTTCCATGCATGAGGGGCATGACGGCCGCTATGTTCTTGCGTACGATATCGGGACGACGGGGAACAAGACCTGCCTGTACGCCATAGACGATAGCATCGAGCTCGTCGATAGCTCTCTTGTCGAATACCCGCTTTATTTCACGGAAGGGGGCGGCGCCGAACAGGCGGCCGACGACTGGTGGAATGCCGTGTGCGCCGGAACGCGGCTGGTGCTTGAAAAATCGGGCGTACCCGCCGTGGAAATACAGGGGATTTCGTTCTGCTGCCAGATGCAGGGTTCGGTGATGGTCGATGCCGACGGCGTTGCGCTGCGGAACCCTATGGGCTACATGGATTCGCGCGCGGTGCGACAGATCGACGAGGGACTGCATTACGGCCTGTTCAGGATTGCGGGATGTAATGCCCTGCGGCTGTTCAACTGGCTGCGCATCACCGGGGGGTGCCCGGCAACGCCGAAGGACCCCGTATGGAAATACCTGTGGGTCAAACAGAACGAGCCCGAAGTCTACGCGAACACGTACAAGTGGCTCGATGTGAAGGATTACCTGGTCCACCGGTGCACCGGCAATTTCTGCATGACGCCCGATTCCGCCAATGTTACGTTTTTGTACGACACCCGGCCCGGCCGCCCGGGATGGCACGAGGGGCTGTGCAAAACCGTCGGCGTCAATATGGACCATCTGCCCGAGGTGCGGCAGTCCACCGACATGGTGGGAGGGCTTACGGAAAAGGCCGCCTCAGAAATGGGTCTTGTTCCCGGCACGCCCGTGTTCGGCGGCGGCGGCGACGTGTCGCTAATATCGATAGGGGCGGGCTGTCTTGACCTCTACGACACGAATATCTACGTGGGTACGTCGGGGTGGGTAAGCTCGTGCGTCGATACGCGCATGGTTGACATACAGAATTTTATCGCGTCGATACGTGGCGCGATTCCCTCATATTACAATTATATCGCCGAACAGGAAACCTCGGGCCTGTGCCTCAAATGGGTCCGCGACCATCTCGCCCTCGACGAGATCGGCATGTACCTCCAGGCGCGGCATATCTGCGAAACGCAAAGCGGGTATGCCAGCCTCTACGAGTACCTCAGCAGCGTGGTCAACGAATCGGAGCCCGGCGCCGGCGGCGTCATCTTCACGCCGTGGCTGCAGGGTAACAGGGCGCCGCGCGAAGATCCGTACGCGAGGGCGATGTTTTTTAATATCGGCCTGAATACCGGCAAGCGAATGATGATACGCGCGGTGCTCGAGGGGGTTGCCTACCACAAGCGGTGGCTCCTCGAGGCCGTCGAGAAAAGGGTGCCGCGCAGGGAGAGCGTACGTTTCGTCGGGGGCGGCGCTCATTCCGACGTATGGTGCCAGATAATGGCGGACGTGACCGGCAGGCAAATCGAAACGATAGAAAATCCACAGAACGCCGGTGCGCTCGGCGCCGCCGTGGTGATAGCGGTAGGCCTCGGCCTTTTTACGTCGTTTGAAAAGGCGAAGGCCATGATACCGGTAAAGCACGCCTACCTGCCGCGCGGCGCATACCGCGATGTGTACGACAGGGGATTCTCCATATTCAAGGGATTGTATGCTAATAACCGCAGGGCATTTCATACGTTGAATAAATCCCAATGAAGAAACAATCACAGCAGGAACTTTGCCTCATGACCATTAATGTCTGGTCGGGGCTTACCTACAGGGGTGTTGTAAGGATGGAATCCTTCGAGCCCGATGATGTTCGCGAGCGGCGTTTCAGCGCCCTTGTCGCCTGCATACGGGAGCTGTCGCCCGATGTCATTGCCGTGAACGAGGCAAATCCGCTGCCGTTTTACGCAAAACGTCTTGCCGCCGAAACCGGCTGTGACTTTGTGTGGCATATCGGCGTGTCGGGGCTTCGCCTCGGCCCATTCGGCGTCCCCGTAAATCTCCGGGAGGGAGATGTCATACTCGCGCGGCGAGGACTTTCGCTAAGGTTTGCGGGGCGCGTTCACCTGGGCGGGGGCGGATTTGCGTATAACCATGTCTCGATGCACACCGGCAACCTCACGCAGGCGGTGCTCGGATCGATACGTGTGCACGGCCGCGACGTGTATATCGCGGTGACGCACTGGCACGCGTCGCCGCGCCTGGATACCGCCGATGAAGAACTCGAGCGGCTGGCCGGGCGTTACGGATACACCGAAAAACAGCTGGCCGCGGCGAAGAAATTGATTGAGCGCGACAGGGCCTGGAAGATGAAAGAGGCCGTACGACTTGCCGCGTGGCTCGAAAAAAAGGTGCCCCCCGGAAGCCCGCTTATCGTCATGGGCGACCTGAACGCGGAGCACGGATGGCCTGAGACGAGACACCTGCTCGACCGGGGATTCCGCGACGTGTTTTCCGCGGTAAGGAATTCACCCGGCAGCACCTGGGACCCTGCCCGCAACGGAAATCTCATAAAGCATTATCGCGTCGATGAGACGGCGCTGTTTGAAAACCCGTATGACCATCTGCACGCGCTCGACGAGCTCGAGCCGCGCAGGATTGACTATATTCTCGTCAATGATATACTTCGCGAATCGGATATTCTCGACGCAGGGCTCTGCTGTACAGCGCGGTACGAGGGCGTGCACGCGTCCGATCACTTTGGCGTGTTTGCGCGCATCCGCGTATAGGCGCGCGGCCGCCGCGCTCGGCATAAAACATAAAATAGTATCACATACACAGGGGGGGCTATGGAGAAGGTGAAGGTCTACGGATACAGGTGGATCGTGCTGCTGCTGTTTGCCATCGTCGACGCGATGGTAGAGGTGCACTGGGTGAACTTCGCGCCGATTACGGGAGAGGCCGCGCGTTTTTACGGCGTTACGCCGCTGCAGATAGGATTTCTTTCAATGACATATATGATTGTGTACCTGGCGCTGTGCATACCGGCATCGTATGTCATCGACAGGTTCGGTTTGCGCATCGGTGTCGGCATCGGCGCGGCGCTCATGGGCGTGTTCGGGCTTGTCAAGGGGATATATGCGTCGGATTACACGGCGGTGCTTATATCTCAGTTCGGGCTTGCGGTGGCGCAGCCGTTCATCATCAATGCCATGACGAAGGTCGGCGCGAAGTGGTTTCCCGTCGAGGAGCGCGCGACCGCCGCGGGACTTGCGGTGCTTTCGCAGTATGTCGGCATCATCGTGGCGCTGGGAGTGACCCCCGTGCTATACGCGGCGTATGCCATGAAGGGAATGCTCATGATATACGGCATATCCTCGGTTATCGCGGCGGTACTGTTTCTCGTACTTGTGCGGGACAATCCGCCGACGCCGCCCACAGCCGTTCCCGAAGAAGAGGAAGGATTCAACTTCTTTGCCGGGCTTGCCGGGCTCTTGAAGCGCCGCGACATGATCATGCTGCTGGTTCTTTTCTTCATGGGGCTGGGGATGTTCAACGCGGTCACCACGTGGATAGAACAGATATTGAGTCCGCGCGGAATCAATGCGGAACAGGCAGGATTCATCGGCGCGTCGATGATGGTCGGCGGGATTATCGGCGCCATCATACTGCCGGTGCTTTCGGATAAATTACGCAAAAGAAAGCCTTTCCTCGTCATCACCATGGCAGGCGTGCTGCCGGGACTCGCGGGCCTCACATTTTTTACCGGCTATGGCATGCTGCTTGCGGCGTCGTTCGTGCTCGGGTTCTTCATTATGAGCGCGGGCCCCATCGGGTTTCAGTATGGCGCGGAGGTGGGACACCCTACGCCCGAATCAACGACCCAGGGGCTTATTCTGCTTTCGGGCCAGATCTCCGGCGTCATTTTCATTTTCGCGATGGACAGGCTGCGCTCTCCTGAAACCGGCTCGATGACGCCATTCATGATAATATTTCTTGCGCTCATGCTTGTCAGCGTGGTGATGGCGGCGCTTTTGCGGGAGTCGCCGCTGATACAGAGCGCGGAAAATAAATGAAAGCGATGGAGGCAGCCGCGGCGGGGCGCGCTGGGCTGAGTTGATAGACAGACAAATACACAGGGGGGATTGGGATGAAGCACGATATGCGATGGATTACCGTTATAATTGCGCTTGCGCTTGCGGTGATGGCGCAGGGGCTCTTTGCGCAGGGCATGGAAAAAAGCCGCGATACCGATACGGCCGAAAGGATTGCGTACATACAGAACGGGTTCAACGTCGGCCAGACGCGGGCGCAGGTATGGTGGTACGGATGGATGGGCGTGTATGGCGCGTCTGCGGCCGCGTCGTACACCATAGGGCTGACTTCGCATAACGATGTGACGCGGATAACGCAGGTGGTGTCCGCAGTCGAATCCACCATAGGCCTTGCAGAGATCGGAAGAGTG
>DHPI01000039.1:19040-31977 GCA_002407865.1 Spirochaetia bacterium UBA5368 | reverse complement strand
CTTGCAGGGCTGTTGGTGTCGCCGTTTACGCCGGCGTACGCGCCGTCGCGCCTGCGGCGAATGCCCGATGCGCGGCCGGAAGACCGCGCGACGAAACTCGGCGCTGCCGAGCGGTATTTAAAGGAAAGCGCGGAGGGTGAGGCGCTCGGGAGGTCGTGGATTATGCATTCGCTAAATTTTCTCGTGAACGCCGGCGGTGCGATGGTCATCTGGAAGGTATACGGCGACCGTATTGACCGCAACGGGGGAGATCCCGAAAAAGAGGCGATACTTAATTTCGTTACAAGCTTCATTGTCGGTGAAATCCAGATTCTGACCCAGCCGATGAAGGCACGCCGCGACTGGAACGCCTACGAAAAAAAATATCGCGGCGCCTCATCAGGGAATTGCGGCCATCACGCTGTGTGTTTTGTCGCCCCATCGCCCGGCGGCATTGTTTTCGGCGCGGCGGTTCCGTTTTAATCCGGTACGACGGTTAATTCGCGCGGCGGGAGCCTATTTTTTCTTGACATCGAAATCCGTCAGGGTATGCTCTCGCCATTCAAACCGCAGGGGAAACCCCGCGTACGGTGGGGAGCCGAAGATGCGGGTTCGAGGTGAAGTCGAACGAAACTACAAGGCAAAAGAACTGCGGTGTCGGTCAATCCCGCGCGGGGGAATAATAAATCAGGAATGAGGACAGGAGGAAGGTGAATAATTGCGATTTGCCTTCCTCTTTTTATTTTCAGCACGGCAGTATACTGATAACAACAATAACGCGATGTGGGGTGGGGTGTGAGCAAAATAGTGATACTGGGGTTCGGCTCGGCGGGCTATGCGGCGCTGATGGCCATAAAACGCCGTGACCCCGGAGCGGCGGTGTCCGTTATCGATCAAAAACAGCACGACCTTATGCATCCGTGCGGCCTTCCGTATTCTCTGAACGGCCATGTCGATGAATCAAAGCTGTATCAGGATGTCTTTCTTGAGAAAATGGGCGTGGAAAAGATACGTGCGCGCGTGCTGGGCATCGACGGCGCCGCCCGTGCCGTGCGCGTTGAACGTGGCGGGCGCGAAGATTCGGTTCCGTTCGACCGGGCCATTATCGCGACGGGGGCGAGGCCCGTTATCCCGCCGATTAAAGGTGTCGAATCGGCGTTGGGCGCAGGACTGCATACCCTGTCCACCGTGGAGGATCTGGCCCTCATCCGGGAGAGCCTGCATAACGCCATCCGGGGCGTCATCATTGGCGCTGGCGCGATAGGACTTGAAACAGCGATCGCCCTGCGAAAATATCTTCAATATGTCTCAGTCTTCGAGATGCGGCCGCAGGTGCTTCCCGGCGTTATCGACGCGGACATGTCCAAACTGGTCGAGGACTATTTGAGGGCGGGGAAAATCGACCTGCGCCTCGCTACACGAATCGACGAGGTGATTGCCGGCGGGGAGTTTACCGGTGTGCGCTCTGGCGATGAAGTCTTTGACGGAGAAATGGGCATTCTTTCGGCGGGCTTTATAGCGGAGACCGCCGTTGCACGCGAGTCTGGAATCGACTGCGACGCGAACGGAATTATAGTGAACGAGTCGCTTGAAACATCAATGCCCGGCGTCTATGCCGCCGGTGATTGCATTTCATGCTGGTCGGTTATCGACAAAAAAAGTGTGCCGGTAAAGTTAGCTACCTCGGCGTACCGGCAGGGAGTTGTCGCGGGTGAAAACGCCGCGGGCAGCGAGGCAATCTATCACGGGACGGCCGGCACGTTTGTTACGAAGGTATGCGAAATCGAGGTCGCCGGTACGGGCTATACGACCGAGACGGCGAAGGCGCATGGTTACGAGCCTGTATCGGGCAAAATAAAAACGGGAATATTGCCGGATTACTTTCATGGCGGATCTGAAATAACCATCAAAATTATATGCGATAAATCAACGGGCAGGCTTCTTGGCGCGCAGGCAATTGGTGAGCGCGGGGCCGCCGAGAGGATAAACATACTTTCCATGGCCCTGGAATTTGATCTGCCGATAGACGAGCTTGGCAGGCTTGAAATGGCCTATTGCCCGGCGGTCAGCGAAGTGATCGATCCGCTGTTCAAGGCGGTGGAATTTGTGCGGAGGAGGATTGGCAGATAAATGAAGAACACGTCCCTGTATGAAGAGCATGTTAAGCTGGGAGGCCACATGGTGGAATTTGCGGGATGGCGGCTGCCGGTGATGTATGCGTCGATCATCGCTGAGCACATGGCCACGCGCACCAGGGCCGGACTGTTCGATGTGTCGCACATGGGCAAAATATATCTTCGCGGAAAAAACGCCGCCGACCTGCTGCGAGTGCTCATCCCCACGCGGCTTGAAAAGCTTTCGCCGATGACGTCGATGTACTCGTGCTTTTGCAACGAACGAGGCGGCGTGGTCGACGACATTTTCGTGTTTATGATTTCATACGAGGAATTCTGCCTGGTAGTCAACGCCGCGACGACGGAGAAAGATATCGAGTGGATGTGGTCGCATAACGACATGGGTGTCGATATCGAAAATGTCTCCGACACGGTCTCCAAGATCGACATACAGGGCCCCCGCGCCAGAGAAATTTTGTCGGCGGTCGTAAGCGATAACGCAATTGCCTCTCTTGAACGGTTTCATTTTATTTATGCAACTTTTTCAGGCGCTCGTTGCATGATATCCTGCACCGGCTATACGGGAGAGATGGGCTACGAGCTTCTTATCGATAACTCGAGCGCGACCGAACTCTGGCGGGCACTGCTTGCCGTGGGCGGCAGTAACATACAGCCGGTGGGACTCGGCGCGCGCGACTCGCTTCGTCTGGAGGCATGCTATTCGCTGTATGGGCACGAGCTGAACGATGACATCACGCCGGTCGAGGCGGGCCTGCGGTGGCTGGTCAACTCTGACGACACGTATATAGGAAGCGATGTGTTGCGCCGGCAAAAGGAAGAAGGTGCGCCGCGCGAAATCGTCTGTTTCGAGTTGACTGGGAAGGGCGTGCCGCGCGAGCATTGCGCTGTCACGAAAGGCGGCGTGGAAATCGGCGTGAGCACAAGCGGCGGTTATTCGCCGACATTCAAAAAGGGTATCGGCATGGCGCTGGTACGAAGAAACGCCGTGAAGCCCGGTGACGCCGTCGAGGTGGCGCTCCGGGGCAGCGGCGTTCCCGCCGTGATAGTAAAACGGCCGTTTTACGCGTTCAATGGATAAGGCGTACGCCGTGGCGCGGTGTTGTTTCTGACATTTACAAAGTATGGCAGTATATTGAATATAACATACTGGAGGATATGATGAGCAGCATACCCGAGGAACTGCGGTATACAAAAGAAAGCGAATGGATACGCATGGACGATGACTTCACCGGAACCTGCGGCATAACCGACCATGCGCAGGAGATGCTGACCGACATCGTTTTCGTCGAGCTTCCCGACGTGGGCATCGAAGTGGCACAGGGAGAGCAGGTCGCGGTCGTCGAATCGGTAAAGGCTGTGTCGAACGTCTACGCGCCCGTTTCAGGAAAAATCGTCGAAGTCAATTCGGCGCTCGAGGATTCGCCCGAACTGCTGAACAGCGACCCCTATGGCGACGGGTGGATCTACAAAATTGAGATAAAGAACAAAACGGAGCTTGAGGGCCTGCTCACCGCCGAACAGTACGGCGAGCATATCGCGTCAGAGGGTTGATCCATATGAAGTACGTGTGCAATACGCCCGGCGATATCAGGATCATGCTGGATCGCATCGGCGTAAAAAGCGTTGCTGACCTCTTCGATGACGTTCCCCGTTCTATTCTGCTGCATGGAAATCTCGACCTTCCGGAGGCGATCTCCGAGGCGGAGGCCAGCCGCCTGCTCGCTGAAATGGCCGGTGCAAACGGCAATCCGGTCACGTTCGCGGGCGCGGGCTCGTATGCGCATTATATCCCCGCGGCCGTTGATGCGCTGGCATTACGCTCCGAGTTTTACACGGCATACACGCCGTATCAGCCCGAGGTGAGCCAGGGAACGCTGACGGCGATATTCGAGTTTCAGACGATGATCTGCCGCCTTACGGGGATGGACGTTGCAAACGCCTCGATGTACGATGGCGCGACGTCGCTTGCGGAGTCGGTGCTCATGTCGTCGCGGGCCACGGGGCGCGAGCGCATAGTAGCGCCCGATTCGCTGCATCCGCATTACCGGGAGGTGGTGCGTACCTATTGCTGGGCGAATAATATCGAGATTCGGGAAATAAAGACGCTTGGCGGCGTGATAACGGCGGATGATGTGACGAAAGCGCTGGACGACGGCGTAAGCGCCGTCATTGTGCAAAACCCGAATTTCTTCGGCTGTATCGAAAATGTTGCGCCCATCGCCGCGGCGGCGCACGTGCGCGGCGCGCATTGCGTGTATGTGGTTACCGAACCGATGAGCCTGGGCATGCTGAAAAGGCCCGCTGCGCTTGGCGCGGATATCGTATGCGGCGAGGCGGCGTCGTTTGGAAACCCGGCGGGATTCGGCGGGCCGGCGCTCGGCATACTGGCGGCGAAGGCGGAATTCATAAGGAAAATGCCGGGCCGTCTTGTCGGCAGAAGCGTCGATGCCGATGGAAAAGAGGCGTACGTGCTGACGCTTCAGACGCGCGAGCAGCACATTCGGCGCGAGAAGGCCACGTCGAACATCTGCACCAACGAGGCCCTCTGTGCGCTTCGAGCGGTCATATACCTTGCGCTCGTGGGGAACGGCATCCGCGACCTGGCGAGGCTCAACCACAACCTCGCGTCGTATTGCAAAAAGCGCATGGCGGAAAAGGGGTGGGTCTCCGTCTTTAACGCGCCGTACTTTAACGAATTTGCAATGAAGAAGAAGGGCGGCGCGCGCCTGCTCGAAAACGCGAAAGGGCGCGGATTTCTTGGCGGCGTACACCTCGGTGATTATTATGACGAATACGGCGATTGCGTGCTGGTATGCTGCACCGAAATGACGTCGCCGGGGGATATCGACCGGTTTGTTGAATTGATGTAAGGGGTGCGGGGAAAAAAATAATGAGCACTATTTTCGATTTGAGCGGAAAAGGCAAAAGCGCCTTTGCGGCGCCGCAGTGGGATGTGAAGGATTACGATCCGGTGCCGGACGCCCTGTGCGATGACGGTGTCGATCTCATCGAGGTAAGCGAGATTGACGTTGTGCGCCATTATACGGCGCTTTCGACGATGAACATCGGCGTCGACACGGCGATGTACCCCCTGGGAAGCTGCACCATGAAATATAACCCGAAAATAAACGAGCGCACGGCGTCGCTCGACGGATTTGCGAAGATACACCCGCTGTGCGGCGACGCGATGTCGCAGGGCGCGCTGCGGCTTATGTACGAGCTCAACGAGTATCTGTGCGCCATTACCGGCATGTCGGCGTTTACGCTCTCGCCCGCGGCGGGCGCGCACGGCGAGTTGACCGGCGTGATGGTGGTAAAAAAATATTTCGAGCACAGGGGCGAAAACCGCCGCGTTGTGCTCATTCCAGACTCGGCGCACGGCACAAACCCGGCGTCGGTCACGATGTGCGGCTTCGAGGTGCGCGAGGTGCCCTCCACGCCTGATGGCGATGTGGACATGCGGGCCCTGCGCGGCATGGTAAACGATAACGTCGCCGCGATGATGCTTACAAGCCCGAATACGCTGGGGCTTTTCGACAGAAATATCCATGAAATTGCCGACGTACTTCACGCCGGGGGTGCGCTCTTCTACTGCGACGGCGCGAACCTGAACGCTCTCCTCGGCGTTGCAATGATTGCTGATATGGGCTTTGACCTGATGCATATCAATCTGCATAAGACGTTTTCGACGCCGCACGGCGGGGGCGGGCCGGGCTCGGGGCCGATGGGCGCTGCCGGGAAGCTGGCGCGGTTTCTTCCGGCGCCGCTTGTTGCGAAGAAAAATGAGACGTATATTCTGGAATACGACAGGCCCGATTCCATCGGCCGCGTTCATTCGTTTTACGGCAATTTCCTCATGATGGTGCGGGCGTACACGTATATACGTATGCTCGGCCCCGACGGCATCCGCGAAGCGGGGGAGAACGCGGTGCTGAACGCGAATTACCTGCGTGCGCTGCTCGCCGACGAGTTTAACGCGCCGGTGAAGCGCATTTGCAAACACGAGTTTGTCATCAACGATAGCGGCATGCCCAACGGCGTGACAACAAACGATATCGCCAAGCGAATCCTCGATTATGGCTACCATGCGCCCACTGTATATTTCCCGCTTTTGATACACGGGGCGATGATGATCGAGCCGACCGAAACCGAATGCAGAAATACGCTCGAGCGTTTCGCGGAAACGCTCATCCGCATAAAAAAGGAAGCCGCGGAGAATCCTGAAATGGTGAAATCCGCGCCGCACACTACGCCGGTAAAGCGCGTCGATGCGGTGCTCGCGGCGAGGAAGCCGGTGCTGCAATGGGAAGGGTAAAACGCGGCATACCCGACTGGATTACGCTGACCATCCCCGCGGGCCCCGGCTACGCGCTGGTGAAGAAAACTGTCGCCGGCGAAAACCTGCATACCGTCTGCGTGGAGGCGCGCTGCCCAAACGCCGGGGAATGCTTCCGTGAGGGGACGGCCACGTTTCTCATTCTTGGCGGCGTGTGCACGCGCCATTGCCGTTACTGCGCCGTATCGCACGGAACGCCGGGGCCTGTTGACCTTGATGAGCCGCGGCGTGTCGCTAATGCGGTAAAAAATCTGGGATTGCGTTATGCGGTTATCACGTCGGTTACGCGCGATGATATTGCCGACGGCGGCGCCTCCCTTTTCGCGGAAACCGTCGCCCGAATCCGTTCCGAATCCGCGTGCGGGGTGGAGCTCTTGATCCCCGATTTCAAGAACAGCGCGCCACATTCGCTCGCGGCCGTCATTGCGGCGCGTCCCGACGTTATCAATCACAACATCGAGGTGGTGCGCGCGCTGTTCCCGAAACTTCGCCCGCAGGGAAGTTACGATCGCTCGCTTCAGGTTATCAGCGCCGCCGCCGATTCGGGACTGCCCGCGAAGTCGGGCCTCATGATCGGTTTCGGCGAAACGATGGACGATATCGAAGCGACCCTGCGCGACCTTCGCGGCGCAAACTGCGGCATACTCACCGTAGGGCAGTACCTGCGTTCGTGGCGGGACGGCTTCCCGGTGGTTAAGTTCTATCGTCCGGACGAGTTCGACGACATACGCGCGATGGCGGTTTCCCTGGGATTTTCAAAGGTGCTTGCCGGGCCGCTTGTGCGCAGTTCGTACCACGCGGGAGTGATGGCCCGATCATGACAGAGCTCACGGCCGTTATAAAAGCCCCCGGAGAAAAGCTGCTGCGCGTCGCCGTACGGCACGGCGGCGGCGTGCTGTCGTCGGTGCGTATGTCCGGGGATTTTTTCATGTATCCCGAAGAAAGCATAGATATTCTGGAGCGCGCGCTTGTGGGGGTCGCAGTCGAGGAACAGGCGCTGATAGGCGTGCTTGAGTACGAAATTTCTCATAACGGTATAGAGCTTGCGGGAGTATCGGCTGCTTCGATTGCGAGGGCGATATGCGCCGCGAAATGAGCGACATGCTGCGGGTCATCATGGACGGCCCGAAACGTGGAGCCGCGAACATGGCCGCCGATTACGCGGTGCTTCTCTCCGTGTCAAAAAATGAATCTCCCGCGACCCTGCGAATCTACAGATGGCGCCCTCCCGCGGTCACCATCGGCTACTTTCAGAGCATGCGCGATGACGTGCGCCGCGATGAATGCGAAAAAGACGGCATCGACGTCATACGAAGGATTACCGGCGGCGGCGCCGTGTTTCACGAGCATGAAATCACCTACAGCCTGTGCGTGCCGCTGCGAGGACGCATCGCCGTGGTCTCCGTGCTCGAGTCGTACAGGCTGCTTTGCTCGCCGGTGATTGCCGCGCTGCGACAGTGCGGCATCGACGCGCACTACAGCCCCGTGAATGATATCGTCGCGGGCGGCGGCAAGATCTCGGGGTGTGCGCAGACACGCCGCAGCGGCGTGCTGTTGCAGCACGGCACAATACTCCTCGATGTCGATTTCGAAAAAATGTTCAGATACCTGAATGTGCCGCCCGAAAAGTCCGCCGACGGCGGTTCGCGCGCGCGCGTAACATCGATTCGCACATTGGCCGGCGGCAGGGCCATGGACGAACATTTCATTCGCGGACTTGAAGAGCGCTGTGCAGATGAATTCGCGCTGTTGCTCGACGCCGACATTGCGCGGCAGGGCCTCAGCGGGAAGGAGACCGAATGCGCAGCCGAAATTGAGCGGGACGTGTTCGGTAATGAGAGATGGAACCGGGAGCGAAAGGCGACGTTTCTCTGACGTTACATGATATTTCGCTCTTTCAGCTTTTCGCGAATGGTCGCTATCTGCGTTTCATTGCTGATAATCTTCGTCATATGCCTGTCTTTGTCATGGATAAGGTCTACCTCGACCGGCGATTTGTAAAAGCTGACCGAGAGCTTGCCGCCCTGCCGAAGAAATTTGCAGAACACGGTCACCTTCGGCTTCATAATGTCTTTCAATCCGAAATCGCGAATAATTGCCAGTTCCTGCGTGCTCAGTTCGCAGAAGTCGTTTCTTGAATAGAAGTTTTGCGAATTGTTGACGAGCCTGCCGACATTGTTGATAAAATCGCTGACGATGCCGTAATCAAAATGCACGTTGATCGTATTGACGATAGACTTCAGGGCAACGGTGGGCGAAAACGCGTCCCTGTAGGGGCGGTTCGAGGTGAGCGCGTCGAATATATCGCAGATGGATGTTAATTTTGGGAAATCGGGAAGGTTTTCGTACGGCAGCCCGTAATAGCCCCTGTTGTTGAATTTCTCATGGTGAAACAGCACTGTCTGCAGTACGATAGGGCTCACTTTTTCGATGTTTTTCAGAATTTCGTAGCCAAGTTGCGGGTGCCGTTTCATCTTCTGAATTTCGGAAACCGTGTACTTCCCCTCCTTGTGGAGAAGCTGTTTGTCAAGCCTGGTCGAACCGATATCGTGCAGGTACGAACCGAGGGTGATATATTTCAGTTCGTCACCGGAAAATGCGCTGCGCTTTTTTGCGAAGACCGCCGTCAGAATCCCCACATTGACGGAATGGTTGTACAGGTATTCCTCGTGCGATTTAAGATCTTTCAGAAGGCTTATTGCGTTGATTTCGGTCGTATTGAGGTCGTTGACGATTTCCTCGACAACTTTTTCGGCGTCCCTGAACGCCGTGCGCGTGAGTTTTTCCGTATGGAGAATCTCATCCATAATTTCCTTCGCCTTGTTGTAGGCGATTTTCATGCGATACGAGGGGATGACCGCGCGGTCGCCGCTATCGGTGTAAAACAGGATGTTGCCGTATCTTTCACGCACCTCGCGGATTTTCTCCGCGGTAAGTATAACGCGCGCTTCAAGTATCTTTTCGCCCGTTGACGCGTAGAGGGGATAGATAAAGCTGTTGTTCGGGCTGAGATAGTCCAGGTCAATCTTTATTTTTCGTGGTACCATACTTCCTTCCTGAGCAGAAAATTACACAAAATAGGCGATTGTCAAGAACAATACAAAAATAAGCATTGGTGATGATTTATGTAAAAAAATAAACACGTGTGCAGAAAATTATGTCTCATTAAAATTATTCATTGACAAAACGCCGGGTGATTTTTACAATATATCATGTATAAGCAGGCGGCGTGTTCCCCGGGCAGGGCGCGCCTCCGTCACGGATATAGAATTGCTTGCACAAGGGAGGGTGTCAGTATGAAAGTATCTATTGAAGGGATACTTGTTTCCGCAAAAAAAATAAATGCCGACCGGCAGATTGGCGAAGAAGGGCTCAACCGCAGGCGGGGCGCGGATGTTAAAACCGATTCCGTCGAGATTGAGAACAGGCTGGGATACCGCCTCGATTTGATCCAGCGGGAATTAAAGGATATTCAGACCTCATTGACGAAAAACCAGGTGGTGCGCGATGGCGTTGATCGCCTTATGTCTGATTTCGCTGATGGAGGGCGCAACACGGCGGCGATTCTTGAAGAGGCGCAATTCGAAGGAAAAAAAGCCCTCCGAGATTTCGTGGGAAGCGGCGTGACGCCGGAAGTTCTCACCGCGAAGATGGAGCGCATCAACGCCCTGATTGCCCAGGACGTGACAAAGCTGACACGCCTTCAGGTTGAAGTGGAAAACATTCTTGCAAGCAATCTCGCGTCGTCGGACCGCGTCGGATCGGTGATGCGTTCAATAGAATCGGCGCTTGAAAAAACAGACGCGCCGGCGCTTTATTCGCTTTCGCGGCTTTCATCTGATACGGTTATACGCCTTATCAAATAGAATGGCGTTGCCGGCACGCGGACGCGGCGCATGGCGCGCCGCGTGGAATGGCGCTATTTGCCCTTCTTCTGTTGTTTCTGGTATTCCTCTTTCGATATTTTCGTCGCGGTGACCCTGTAGCGTTTAATGGTGTCTTTCGAAAAGTCATCCTCGAAGAGCACCGTCTTTCCGCCATACACCTTCACGCTGGCAATCTTCACTATGGCGTTGCGGTTGCTGAAGCCTATTTTCCCGCCGGTTAGTTCATCCGGCGCGTCGGCTGTCATTACTTTCTTCCCGTCAATGTACAGCTTTGCCGTGTTCTTCTTTACGCGTATTTCCACGGAATACTCTTTGTTATATTCCATTTCGATATCCTTCGATGCCAGCTCGGTAATTGCAAAATTCCATTTTGCGGACGGCGGCAGCGTTGTGTCTTTTATCGACGAGCTGGTGAACAGAAGCCTGTTGATTTTATCGGCATTGCCGGTAAGCTTGAAGGCGTAAAATTGCCGGTAATCCCCCGCTGCAAAAAAGAGCATTGTCTCTGACGTCGCCGTGGGATTGAGCAGTTCGATGCTATATTGTATTGAAGAATACCCGGTAAGCGGCTGAAGCATGATGAGCGAATTGTAGTTGATAAGCTCGCTGTATCCCCAGTTGCGCGTCTTTGATCCCGCTTCGATGGCATACGATGATTTATTGTCGGTGCGGGCGTCCCATTTCCCGGAAATGGTGTTCCAGTTGTGTTCCGGCGTCTGCGAGATGCCGTATTGCTGTGTAAACAGCAGCGTGCTGACAAGTGTGATTAGAATGTAAGCGGTTCTATTTGCAAATTTGATTTTTCTGTTCATGATATATCCATTATGAAATTGTATGGTGCTATTGCATCTTGCCATGATTATAGCGTATATATAGAAAGGGTAAAAGGATTTTTTACGCAACACTACCAAATAACTTGTATCAAGATTAGATTACACATAGAACAGGTGGCTTAAGGCACCTGTTCTATAGAAAATCGTTGCTGCATTTATGCTTTCATCGGGGGGTGTCAATAGTTGCTTTTCGTAATTACTTCATGTCTGTGGTCACTCTTGGGGTATTGCTTTTAATACATACTTATTTGATTCGCCTTCATTTAACGATAGTGATGATGAATTTGTTGAAGGAAAATAAACATTAGCGGTAACATAGCTACTGTCTTTATAAATTGAGCATTCAACAGTGCCATTCATTTGTTCCACATCTTTTGATTCGGTGTCATAGCCGACCGCATAGCCTGTTGCGCTGTTCCAGGTTGCATCGCCATCGGCCCAGATAATGTCGTTAATTTTTCCGGTCGAGTCATTGGTAAATGCAAGCTCCGTTTTTTCCGCCGCGCATCCAATCATGACGGTGATCGCTAATCCCGCCAGTAACATCATCACCATTGAAAATCGTTTCATATAATCCTCCAAATATTCGTACATGCATCAAATCCATGCGGCGCCTTATCATCCGCAACGTACAATATAAAATAGTATGTATATGTTTTTTCGTCAACAAAATATAATGATGTTGCACGTGCGTGCGTTATGCGGGCAAAAAAATGGGGCAGCCGTCGGCGCGCCCTTTAAATTCGGCTCGATGATTGAAGTAGGGTGCGGCAGCATCCGGATGATGCGAACCGCACCGAATCTCCGCCATCGAGCAACGAGCGCATGCGTATCAACGGCCGCCCCCTGTGCTACTGGTAGAGGCTATATGACGTTTCAAACAGGCAGCTTGTTGGAGCGCCGCCAGATTTTCATCTTCTCCGCTTCTTTTATCAGGTCATCGCGGAAATTCGGATGCGAGATGCTGATTATCTTTTCCGCGCGCATCCATGTGGGGCATGCGGTCAGTTTCACCGCGCCGTATTCCGTGACGATGTAATCGACCATCTGCCGCGGAATCGTCGTGGTGGTTCCCGGCGTGAATCCGGGTACGATTCTCGAGATGAGTTCGCCCTTGCTGTTTGTAAACGAGGACGAAAGGCAGATAAAGCTCTTGCCGCCCTTTGACCACTGCGAGCCGAGCACGAAATCCCACATGCCGCCGTTGCCAGAAATCTGGCCCGAACCGAGGCTCTCGGCGTTCACCTGCGAAAACAGGTCAACCTGCACGGCGTTGCAGATGCTTACCATGTTGTCGATCTGCGCGATAACACGGGGATCGTTGGTGTAGTCCACAGGATACGACGCCAGCCCTGGATTGTTATTCATGAAATCGTACATCCGCTGCGATCCAATTGCGAAGGTGTATGAGGTCTTGAACCTGTCGATGCTCTTTTTCGATCCGTTCATACGGCCCGATTCGATCATGTCGACATATGCGTCGACGAACATTTCGGTATGTCCCCCGAGATCTTTGAGGTCAGATTTCGCGATGAGCTTGCCAACCATATTGGGCATACCGCCTATGCCGAGCTGTATGCAGCACCCGTCGTGAATGTAATTCATAACGTGTTTCGCAATCTGCGTGTCAATTTCCGACGGTGCAACCTGCGGCGCGTCGAAGAGCATCTGCGTTTCGGGCGCTTCCACGATATAATCAACACGGGAAATATGAATTGCTTCTTCGTTGCCGCCGAGGCAAATAGGCATGTTTTTATTTACCTCGAG
>DHPI01000039.1:18468-18893 GCA_002407865.1 Spirochaetia bacterium UBA5368 | reverse complement strand
TCGACCTTTGCGGATGTTTCCGAGTTGTGGGGGCCGATATTGAAGAAACCTGATTTATCCATCGGGGCAACGTGTACTATTGCGATCCATTTCGCACTTCGCGAGGCTTCGTCTTTATAGTATACAGAACGATATCCCTTATGCAGTTTTTCGTACGGATCGCCGTCAAGCATGAAGCGGTAGAAAAAGGGGGCCCTGTGGTACAGAATGGGCGAATAATATGCCGCCTCTACCTGGTTGTGCAGTATGCGGGTGAGCTTGCTCCACTGCCAGTCCATGTAACGAAAACTGTTTGGATGCTTTATAACTTCCGGTATCGGCGGCAGCGTGACGGCGGTGTAGATGCTGACATCACTGAGTTCTGGGGCCCTGCGGGCGAGCGCCTGATCGCACACGACGGGCTTCCCGTTAAAAAAGCCATAATC
>DHPI01000039.1:16549-18303 GCA_002407865.1 Spirochaetia bacterium UBA5368 | reverse complement strand
TCGTCGGCGGATACGAGCTTTCGTTTGTATTCATCTTGATAAACCATTGAGCAATTGCCTCCTGTCAATTTATGTATAAAATTGTATTTACATTAAATATAACATTGTTCATATTTAATAATAATATAACAATTGTTACATTTCATAATAATAATTATATATGTTAATACAATTATATAATATAATGCAATGAAAATTTTATTCAATTACAAAATTTCCGCGCGCGGCGCCTCCGTGCGAAAAAGGCTTGATTTAATGGAAAGCCTGCCGGTAGAGTACGGTGCCGTCCCGCCGTATCGGTCATGGCGGGGCCCTCACGATACACAGTCAACTTCTCGGAAGGTGGTTACGTGCGCATGAAATGGCGTCTCATCCCGATAGCCGCCGCGGCGGTTGCCGTGGCAGTTCTGTCGTGCGGAAATTTTTCATCTGTCCGCGATCCGCGTACGCTGTACGTGCATCTCAACGCGGAGCCCGGACATCTCAATCCGATAACGTCAAACGAGGCGGTTGCGTCGGCTATCAACGAAAACGTGTACGAAACGCTCCTCGACAGGGATTACGATACGCTGGAACTGCTTCCGCAGCTTGCCGAATCGTGGAGCATTGCGCCCGACCGGATGGGCTACCGTTTCAGATTGAAAAAAGGCGTGCTCTGGAGCGACGGCGTCGAGCTTACCGCCGACGATGTGGTGTATTCGTATACTATGATACGCGATCCGAAGGTGGCGTGCGCCCCGCTCAAGGTGTATTATATCGATGTGAAAAGCGTCGAGAAGATCGACCGGTATACCGTCGAGTTCAGGTATTCGCGTCCATACTTCAGGGCGCTTGAAATCTGCGGCTCCATCCCGATCGTGCCGAAGCATATATTCAATGACGGCGCCGATTTCAATACCCATAAAAATAACCGTTTTCCCGTAGGTACGGGCCCGTATAAATTCGAGCAATGGGATACCGGCAAGAAAATTGTGCTGGTGCGCAACGAAAAATACCGGGGAGCGCCGCCGGAGATCAACCGCATCGTGTACAAGTTTGTTGCCGAGATCAATGTTGCGCTGCAAATGCTGAAGAAGGGGGAGATCGATGTGATGACGGTGCGCCCAATTCAGTGGGTGAGGCAGACGAATTCCGCGAAGTTCAGCCATAATTTTTATAAATTGCAATATTACATTCCGAATTACAATTATATAGGATGGAACGCCAGGCGTCCGCTTTTCGGCGACAGACGCGTGCGCAGGGCGCTTACCATGCTTATCAACCGCGAGGCGATTTTAGACAAGCTGCTGTTCGGCCTCGGCCAAATAGTCAGCGGCACCTCGTATATCAACAGCAAATATTACGACAAACGCATAGCGCCGTGGCCGTACGATCCCGCGCAGGCGCGGAGGCTGCTGGCGGAGGCGGGGTGGGCCGACCACGACGGTGACGGCATCCTCGATAAAGACGGCCGAAAATTTTCGTTTGTGTTTACAATTTCGTCGGGAAGCAAATTTGCCGAGCGTCTCGGCACCATTCTGAAAGAAGATTTTGCCAGAGAAGGAATCGAGATGAGCATCAACCGCTACGAGTGGGCGGTATTTGTGCAGAAACTTAATCAGCGCGATTTCGACGCGGTCACGCTTGCGTGGAGCCTCTCATGGGAGGAAGACCCGTACCAGCTCTGGCATTCGTCGCAGATCGTCGGCGGGTCCAATTTCTGCGGGTTTTCGAACAGGGAGGCCGACGACATCATAGTGCGCGCGCGCGCCGAG
>DHPI01000039.1:5209-16409 GCA_002407865.1 Spirochaetia bacterium UBA5368 | reverse complement strand
GCGCGCGCGCGCCGAGTTCGATGAAAACCGCCGCGTGCGGCTCTTTCACCGTTTTCACCGCATCCTGCACGAGGAACAGCCCTATACGTTTCTTTTTTGCTCTCCTTCGCAGGTGGTGGTCAGCAAAAGATTCAATAATGTGAAGGTGCACACGCGCGGGCTTAATACACGCGAATGGAAGGTGGATAACTCCAATGAGTAAATATATCCTCAAGCGGGTCCTTCTTATTATTCCGACATTTATCGGAATATCGCTCATCACCTATATGATGATACGGCTGGCGCCGGGTGATTACACCACGCTTCGCGCCGGTCTGCAGGGCGAGTTGAAGGCGGGCGCGATCGGTAAAGAAATTTATGAGCAGGAACGCAAATTGTACGGACTCGACAGGCCGATTATCGTGGGATATTTCGACTGGTTCAAAAAGCTTGTCGTGCTCGATTTTGGCGTATCGCGCAAGGACGGGAGGCCTGTATCGGGCAGAATAGCCGAGGCGCTGCCCATTACACTGGCGCTTAACATTATCAGCATGATTATCATGTATATTATATCGATCCCGATGGGGATCGTATCGGCACTGAAGAAAGATACCGCCTTCGACAGGATAACCAGCCTTGCGCTGTTCATTCTGTATTCGCTGCCGTCGTTCTGGATAGGCCTTTTGCTGCTGCTCTTTCTAAGCGGCGGGGAGTTTCTCAACCTGTTTCCGCTCGGCGGCATCGTTTCCGACTGGGCGGAAAATCTGCCGTTTTTCGGCAGGGTGCTTAACGTGGCGTGGCACCTTGTGTTGCCGGTGGCGACCCTTACGTACGGCAGCTTTGCGTTTCTCTCGCGCTATACGCGCGCCAATATGCTCGAGGTCATCAACCAGCAGTACATCACCACGGCGCGGGCCAAGGGGCTTACTGAAAAGCGTGTTATCTTCGTGCATGCGTTTAAAAATTCGCTCGTGCCGCTGGTTACGCTCATGGCGACGCTGCTGCCCGGCCTTCTGGGCGGCAGCGTTATCGTCGAATCGATCTTCTCGGTGCCGGGCATGGGCATGCTTGCGTTCGAGGCAATCCTCGCGCGGGATATCCCCGTTATCATGGCGATTACCTCCATATCCGCCGCGCTCACGCTCATGGGCATTCTCCTGGCGGACATACTGTACAGCATTGTCGATCCCCGAATCCGGCTGGAGGCGAAGGTATGAGCGGACGGCAGGGCTACTGGCAAAGCGTGTGGCGCGAGTTTAAAAAAAACAGGCTGGCCCGTGCGGGGCTGTGGGTGGTGCTTTTCCTTTTCCTGATCGCGTTTATGGCGCCGCTTATCGCGAACAACAGGCCGTATATATATGTCACCGACGAAAAAGTATTCTTTCCGCTCTTTTTTGAGTATCCTGAATTTAAGGACATCGATTTTCGAAGCGAGCGCGTCCCCGGATTCAAGCTTTTTCCGCCGGTGCCGTATTCGTATTCGGAGTACGATCTCGATTCGATTGTGTCGCCTCCGTCACTGCGTCACCTGATGGGCACCGACGAACAGGGGCGCGACCTGGCGGCGCGCATGATATACGGCGCCCGTGTGTCGATTCTTGTGGGATTCATCGCCGTGTTCATGTACGTGCTCATCGGTATTATCATTGGCGCGCTCGCCGGGTATTACGGCGGATGGATCGACATGCTGATTTCGCGTTTTATCGAGATAGTGATATGCTTTCCGACCTTCTTCCTTATACTTACAATACTCGCTCTCGTGGGGCCAAGCCTTACAAGCGTCATGGTGGTGATAGGGCTTACCGGATGGACCGGCATCGCGCGCATCGTGCGGGGGGAATTCTTTAAAATACGCGAAATGGAGTTTGTGCAGGCGTCGCGGGCCCTTGGCGCGCGCGACAGTCACATCATCATCCGGCATGTACTGCCGAACGCGCTGGCGCCGGTGCTGGTATCGGCCACATTCGGAATCGCCTCCACCATTCTGATCGAATCGTCGCTCAGCTTTCTTGGTTTCGGGGTGCAGCCTCCGACCCCAAGCTGGGGCGACATCCTGTCGCAGTCCAGGGATTTTATGGATTTTGCGTGGTGGCTGACACTCATTCCGGGGTTCGCTATATTCATTACTATAACCGCGTACAACCTTGTGGGAGAGGGGTTTCAGGATGCGATCAATCCGCGTTCGTTCAGGGGCAATACTTAATATAGTCTGCGGCGCGTTCGTGGGTGCCGCCGTCGTGCTGTGTGTTTCGTGCTCGGCTATGCCGTTCTCGAACGGCGATTTGTCACGATACCTGCCGCGGGAGACAGATCTCCCTGGATGGCGTGAGGTGCCGGCGCCTCTCCGTGAAAATGAGGCCGCCCTGCTCGGGGATGGCGTGCGCCGCTCAGCCGCTGTCGGCTTCGTCTCGTATGCCGACGAACGGCTGAGCGTTCGTGTCGAGTTGTATGCCATGAGCGGCCCGCTCGGCGCATTCGGCGCTTTCAGCAGGGAGCGCGGGTTCGATCAGACGGCGGAGATCGGCCTTTCCGCGTGGGACGATGCCGCAGTGCGCGGTGATGTGCTGCTTTGCCGGCGCGGCGCGTATTTTTTGCGTATCGTGTGTACGCAGTGCCGCGGCGGCATCGGGAGGGAGGGAGCGGTGTTTGCCGATATAGTTGCGGGCGCGCTTCCACGGGAAAGCGGTCCGCTGCCCGATTATCTGACGCTCTTCGGTGCGGATGCTTCGCGCCGCGGCATCGTATATTTCGCGACACCGAATGAAGGGATGCCCGATATAGGCGGGTTTTTTATGCGCGAAAAGCAGTTTCCGGGGGGAAGGAGACGCATCTTTTATTCGCGGAAAAGTTCATATGCCGAAAGCCTCCGTATTTTTTCCGGGCTTCTTGTTGAAAAGGGAAATCCTTTTATTCTAAGAAGCACCGGAAGCATGCTGCAAACCGCGTTTAGAAAAACGACCGGCGGCGGGTATGTATGCGCCGCGCTGTACGATGAATGGCTGTTTGGCGTGGCCGACGCGGCGGGTCTGGCTGAAGGCGATGAAATCATAGCCTCTATGCATGGGGACATTGTTCGCTGGACGCTGTAGCCGCGGCCGCGGGAGATAGTATCATGCATTACATCTTCGGCGACATCCACGGGTGCGCTTCCTCGCTCGCGGGGCTTTACGGAAAACTGAAGCGAACCCTCCGGCGTGAGGATATCCTCGTTTTTCTCGGCGATTATATCGACAGGGGAAAAGATTCCTGCGAGGTGATACAGTTTCTGCTTGATCTCGCGGAAAAACATCCAGCCATATTTCTAAAGGGAAATCACGAGTCAATGCTGCTCAACTACCTGGCCGGGCGTGACCATCAGGGCCTCTACTTTTATAACGGCGGCGAGTATACGCTTGAAAGTTACCGCCGGGAATACGGCGTCGCGTCGATACCCGACAGGCACATGGAGTTTTTTCGGGCGCTCAAATTGTATTATGAAACGGATAATTTTATTGCGGTTCACGCGGGATTAAATCCGACAATAGAAACAGTACGCCGGCAGGATGAAGAAGAGCTGTTGTGGATACGCGAGCGGTTTTACTTTGCCGACAGGCAGTGGGAAAAAACGGTCGTCTTCGGTCATACCCCCGTTGCCTGTCTTACCGGAAATATGCGGCAGGTATACCGTGATGAATGGAGAAATATAATCGGTATCGATACCGGCGCAGTGTACGGGGGAGTTCTTACGTGTCTGAGGATGCCTGACGGCAGGATATTCCAGTATTGAGTAATCATTTATGAGCACACGACGAAATATCGCGAGAACAATCTGCTGTATAGTCGCCATGATTATTTGCGGCGGATCGGCAAGCTATCTCTATTCGCAGAAATACGACCTGCGCGCTGCGATCGATTCCGTTCGTAAAGACGGCGTTATCACTCTCATGTTCAGGGAAATGCCGGACGCGACGAATTATTTTATTGTCGAGGGAGACAGGGCCATCGGGACGATTACCGTACGTAATGTGCAAAAACTGAGATTGTCGACAGGCCCGTTGTTCAGGGTAATGGCGGAATACGCCCTTGAGAACCCGCAGGATGAGTCGCTTATTCGGGCAGGAGCGAGCATAGGCCTTCGAAAAGAAAAGGAGCGCAAAACGAGGGACTTTTCCGAGCCGAGGCCGAGGGAGATGATTGTCTACAGGCAGAAAATAGTCTCCGAGATGGATAATCGTGAAATGGTGCTGGTGGTCGCCGGAAAATTTATATTCGGGTCGAATGACGGCGAAAAGGACGAGGGGCCCGAACAGATGCTGTACCTTCCGGATTATTATATTGACCGGTATGAGGTTTCGAACAGGGATTATCAAAATTTCATTATGCGGACAAACGGTCCGACGCCGCGCACGTGGGAAAACAGCGTATATAGTGAGGGCGATGCCGATCTGCCGGTTATTGTGACGTATAAGGAGGCCGAGCGCTACGCCGCGTGGGCGCACAAGCGTCTTCCCACCGAGGAGGAATGGGAAAAGGCGGCGCGGGGCGCCGGTTTTGAGATCTATGAGATGGGCGGTCATGAGTACATGAAGAACAGGTTTCCGCGCGTGTATCCCTGGGGGATGGTGTTTGATCCGTCGCGCGCCAATTCGCGTGAGTACTGGGAATCCGCGGCAAAAGGGAAGGGCGTACATGCGGGCCGAACAGGAGGGCTGCTCCCCGTAACAGATTTCGATGGCCCTGGAAACGCCCCGTGCGGCGCTGTCAACATGGCCGGGAATGCCATCGAATGGACCTCAAGCTGGTATTGCGCATATAAGGGCAGCAAATATGTCGACAGGCGATACGGAACCCAGGTCAAGGTGCTGCGCGGCGGCGGATGGTTTTCCACAGGCTATGGCGTGCGCACCACCGCACGGCAAATCGGGGGGCTTCCCAACCTGTATTCTGATGCCATCGGCGGATTTCGTTGCGTAAAGGACCCGACAATTCTTGACAGAATTTCTGATTGAAAATAGAATTACAAAATAATTTATTATGTGAGTAAAATTTTTACACTTGCTAACACACTTATAAACATTTGTGTATAAGTTGAAGGGATATCTTGCCTGTTTCCCGAGTTTTAAAAATACCCTGTATTTAAAATTTGAGTTGCCTCATCGGGATTAATGTACCGATAATGGAATATACTGTAACGACGCGGTAAATCCCACGGATAAAAGGTGCCGGTATGAGATTTTTTTATTTTTTGGCGCGTACTATCAGCTACTCGTTCGCGGTCGTGTTCATGACGGTGTTATGCGGCTGGATCGGTGCGGTCTTCGGCTATTTCCTCGGGACATCGTTTCTGATCTCTTCCAGCAGTGAGTTTTTCGACCTTATTGTGAAGTGGTTCATTATCGCCGTTACAGCGGTAACGTTGCTGCATTATATCCAGTTCGGCATGTTGACTCGCCTGAAGATACCGGCTTTTTTTAAATCGCTCCGCTATATTAATAAGTACATGCACGGTAATACGCTCGATACACGCATCAGCGATGATGAGTTGAAAAAACTGCATGTGTATATTTCCGACCTCCCGCTGTACAACATGATCATGTCTGTCGCGTATACGGCATTTTCCGGCCTGCTTATTATTGTGCTGTTCTATCTGGATATGAAGTTCCACGGCACATATAACGTCGAAATCATGAGGCTGGTGGTAAAAATCGTCGGCCTTGTCGTTCTGGTTGTGTGGATTTTGTACGGCATGTCGACGTACCTTATTACCGAGATACTCACCGGGTATGAACGCGCTACATGCTATAATGAACTGCTCGACAGAAAAATCATGGTGCGCCCGAGATCGCTTTCGGGAATCCGCGTTAAGTTCGCTTTTTTCGTCATACTGATGGTGCTTACCATGCTGACGTTCGCCGCCCTCCTCGAAAAGAGCCGGTTTTTTTATGAATCGGATACCGGGGCGATCCTGATATATTTCTTTATCGCCATTGTCGCCGCAGTGCTTCTCATGATTGCCAATACCAGTTCGATATTGAGAATTTTACAGGAAATGAGCCGTTTCGCGAAGGGTATCTCCACCGGCGGCGAGGCGCGGTTCAGGGTGCTTTCCCTTGATAGTGAATTCGCGGCCATCGAATACGGCCTTATTGAAATGGGCCGTGAAATTGAGGAACACCGCAGAAACATGGAGATGAAGGTCGAGCGGCGTACGATGGAGTTGCAGAGCGCGCTCGCGGATTTGAAAGAAAAGGATGATATGATCCAGAAGCAGCTCGATATCGCAGGCACCATTCAGCGCGGCATTCTCCCCGGCAAGGTGGACGACTGGAATGAACTCAAGTTTTCGGTGCGCTATATTGCTATGGAAAAGATCGGGGGCGACTTTTACGACGTGTTTCAGTTGAAAGACGGCAAGCTGGGGATCCTTGTCGCCGACGTGTCGGGGCATGGCATTCCCGCCGCGCTCGTGACAACCATGGCGAAGGTAGCGTTCGGTAATGCCTGCAACAGGTTCGATTCCCCGAGAAGGATATTTCAGGAAGTAAACCAGAATATGATCGATCATGTGAAAACACAGGACTACCTGACATCCTTTTTTGTGGCGATTGACGATGAATACAACGTGGCGTACGCGAACGCGAGCCACCAGAAAGCGATACTTTTGCGCTCCGCCGAAAACCGGATTGAATTTCTCGATACAAACGGCCTCTTTATCGGCGCGATCGAGGAGGCCCGCGATTCGTACGAGGAAAAGATAACGAAGATGCGCTATGGCGACAGGCTCATCCTTTACACCGACGGCATTCCCGAGGCTATTGACGTGAACAGAACGGAATATTCTGTTGAGCGTCTTTCGGAAACGATATTGAAAAATTCGAAAATGCAGATCGAGGATTTCACATCGTCTATCGTCGAGGATGTGCAGCGTTTCATCGGCGGGGCGCAGGTTGAGGACGATATCACGCTGCTGGTAATCGAGCTTGCGCGCGATGAAGCCGTCGATATCATTAAAAGCGCGAAGAAGCTGGTTGAGGAGAACAGGTACTACGAGGCCATTGACTATCTCGAACGCGGCCTTTCACTGTATCCGGAAAACAAGAAGCTGCAATACAATCTCGCAAAAAATTATTTCCGCGTGAACAACTTTGCTCTTGCGGTCGAAAAAGTGCTCTCATATATTGAAGGCGACAAGAGAAACAAGTATGCGTATTATATCGGGGGCGCTGCGTACTACCAGATGATGGATTACCAGAACGCCGTCGATATGCTCGAAGGATCGCTTCGAATCGATCAGAATTTCGTCAACGCCCATTATGCGCTGGGAATGGCGTATAAAAAGATGGGAAGACGCGTCGATGCCATTCACAGTTTCGAGAAGGTGATCAATCTCGACTCCGACAATAAAATGGCGCTGTTTGAACTTAACGAGCTGCGAAAAATGAAATAGGGGGTTTCTCAGGCGCCCGCGAGATCCTGAAGCTCCTTCTCTATTCGTGCGATCATGTCGTCGGCAAAGCGGACGGGATGGGGCATCGATTTCCTGTCGAAGCGGAACCCTATTGCGCCCTCGTGGCCGCCGCCGTTTGTAACCGAGAAGAGTTTGAGAACATGTCTCAGATCGTAATCCTTGAATATATGGCTGCGCCGCATGCGGAACTGGATGAGTCCTGTGTCTGCGGGCATGTCATAATAGCATATTAAACTTAATTTACCGCTTTTTTCCGCGAGCTCGTTTGCCGCGGCCTTCGTTACGGAGATTATTGTTTCCTCATCGAATTCGTGGAAAAGGCGCTTCGATTCGTCCCTGGAGAGTACAATGTAGCCTATCGAATTTGAATGCTGTTTCCTTTTCATCATGTAGGTAAAACATTCTTCTTCCTTCTTGGAAAGGTGCTGCAACTCGCTGAACACCTGGTCCATGTTTGTGAAATTGGTTTCCCGCACCGTCGTCTTCATTAAAATATCGTTGTACATGCGGGAAAAAATCTCGTAAAATTTTTGTTCCCGTCTCGATTTGAGAAACTGCCCCTTGTTGGTGTCCCCTATGATGCCCGTGAGAATCGCGAGCACGAAATTCCGCGAGAAGGGATCGGATATCAGGTAACGCATGAGTATTTTTTTTCTGGTGCGCAGTTTCAGCGCGAGATATCCTACCAGTTCGCTCGAAGATGACGCCTCCGTCACGAGGCAATGGCCGGCGTCGCCTATATATTCGCCGTCACCGCCGATATGGTGATCGAATTCTATCTTAGTAATTTCTTTTTTATTGAAAAGCGGCATCATGCTTTTAGGGATATCGATCATGGACGCCTTTGGGGTGTCGCAGACGATGATGACATCTATGTTGTTTTGTATTTTTTTTGTGCCGGTGACGATTTTTATCGAATTAAATCTGCAGATGTGAATGAGGTATTGAAGATTATCCGACACGGGGCCGTGAAGGTAGATGACCGGAAACTTGTCGAATTTGTTTAGCAGAATGGCTATTGCGACCATTGAGGATATGCAGTCCTCGTCGGGATTACGGTGGCCGCAGATGAGAAAGTTGTTTCGCGTGAGGATCGCGTCGATGATATTCGAGATTATCCTGTTCTTTTCCTGTATCGTCCTGATCGAGTGCTTGATCATACTGTGTATGGCATACGAATGATTGGAATTTGCTATTAATGAGTATTATAGCGTTTGAAACCTTAAAAAAGGCAATTAATAAATATCGGGCGAAGTGAATTATATGATAAAAGGCTCGTATTTGATGCCAAGGGCTCCTTTTTTGATCCAGAGGCGAAGTTTTGCGGCGCTTTTCCCGTCTTCCGATGAGATCGTGCCCAGTTCCTCGATGTGCTCTATGGCGTTGATCGGAAACTCGTAAAAAATGTTATGCTGCGAAAAGGGATCGGTCAGCAGAATGACCTTGGTTCTGTCGGTCGAGTGCTTTTTTGGCGTACCCTCAAACGCCACATGTGTGTCATAAAAAGTGAGCCGGTCGAGCCTTTCGATATCGAATTTTTTTGAAGTTGACAACAGGCGGTTGATATATCTTTTTTCTTCCATAAATTAGAACCTCGAACACAGTGTGCATTGTCACGCAATTGCCATATTGTACTTGACGCGCCGCGGCAGTGCGGGTTTGTATGAAAGTTCATGTCCGCCGGCGGTGTTATGGTGAGAACTGGAATGCGCGGCGGTCACAAACACATACTATCGCATCCTGAAATACATACTACTAATGCGTATAAAAAAGTCAATCCTCTTTAAATTCGGCCTCGCCGTCGCGGCGCTGTTGCTGATGTTTGCCGTCTTTGAGACGGTGATATCGATTGCCGTTTCGGAAAGAAGGCTGAAAGAAGAGGTGCCGCTTTTTTTTAAAGAGAACTTCAGCAAAGCGGTGAATTTCGGGGATATCGGCCTGGATTTCAGGGGCAATATCGTTATCACGAATCTCGATGTGTCAATCGCCAGCGATTTCAACGATAACATCAGTCTCGTAAAATGCGGGCGGGTTGTGATCAAGTGCAATCTGGCAAAACTTGTTGCGGGGACGATGCTCGTTGATGAGATAATATTGCGTGATGCGGAAATATCGCTGGTGAAAAAATACGGGAAGGACTATTCGGAATTTTTGCGCGATGTATTTCTGTCGGGAAAGCGGTTCGGCGATATGCGGTGTATTGATTTTTCCGGATTTTACATATCCATCCGCGGGGCCAGGTTCCGTTATGTTGAAGGATTCCGCAATAATAAGCTTGAAATAGGCTGCAGGGATATTTCAGCTGATGTCGGTATTGAAGACGAAAAAATCCATTATTCAGTAAAGGGCGACATCGAGCCTTTCAACAGCGCCGAGATCAGCAGGGGCATGCTGAAGCTTGCCGGAAGCGGTATCATTACAAATCGCGAACGGATACATTTTTCCACCCACCGGGCCGTGATTGAAAATTTCGATCTTTCATATCTCAATGTCGTTAGCGGGGATTTGGCTGGCAGCCCCCTGTCGATGTTCGGGGGGATCTCCACAGACATTGCCGTCAATACGTACAACGATGCGCTGAGCGTCAGCGGTGGCGTGCGGTTCAATAATCTCGGTATTGCGCGCCAGGATGGGCGGGGCGTCTTGACTGTCGTCGCGAACGAAAACCTGAATATCGATCTGGTGACGGACGTGCTGCGCGGCGGTGCACGGTATGTGGTGAGAAAATGCGATATATACGATTCTGCGATTCGTGTTTCGCTTTCCGGAATATACGGCGATAACGGCAGTGAAAAATATATCAGCGTATCGCTGCACTCGGGAAAAAACGACCTTGACTCCCTCTCGGAGCGCTGTACGCCGTGGCGGGATGTAACATACGGCGGCGTGCTGAGCGCAGATGGAAGGTTGTACTGGGACATGCTTCACGGCATACTCCACGACGTGTCGCTTACCGTTGCGTTAGAGGATGCGGAAGCGGTAAAAAATGTGAAGCGCGTAAAAAAAGAGCTGGTCAGAGACCTGCATGCCTTGGTGTCGGTTCAGAACGGGAGGCTCATCTGCGATGTTGGCGGCTTTACGGGGATATCGGATCTTTCGTTGAAATATGATGGATTCGTGAATGGATGGGCCCCGTTTTCGTCGAGCGGTTCGCTTGGCGTGCAATCGAAAACCATGGATGCCGCCATGCTCGCATCGGCTCTCTCCGGCGGGATATCGTCCCTGATTGAAAAGGCGTACGCGGATAGCGAGCGAGGCTATGAGGAAATCTTTTTTCTGAAAAAGCCTGCCGGCGTCTTTACGAATAATAATAACGTCAATTGCGCGGTTGCTGTCGATTCGCTGCGGTTCGCCGGAGGCGCCCGCTTGCGAAATATTATGTTCAATGTGGCCATGAATGATGGGTACGTGCGAAGCGGCGCATTTTCGTGCACCGGCTATGGAGGCATGTATTTCCTGGATATAAGCGGGTATCTGAAGAGCGACCAACCGTCCCTTGCGGTGAAGGCGAAGTGCGAGAACTTTGATATCGGTGCGTTCGCCCATGACAGTAAAATTTCCGGGGAGGTGGGGGGATCGATGAACATCGATATCGATTATTCGATGAATGGCTACAGGCTCTCGCATCTGCTCGCGAATACGAAGGGCGCCGTCACCGTGACGTTGAATTCCGCGTATCTGAACAATACGATGTTGCAGAAACGGTTGAAATCGTATCTTGACCGCCATGGTTTTCAGAATATCGGCCTGAACCGTCTCAGCCTGTTGAAGGCG
>DHPI01000039.1:4783-5070 GCA_002407865.1 Spirochaetia bacterium UBA5368 | reverse complement strand
GCTCAGTCAGCAGTATGGCGGTTTTTATATCAGCAATTACAGCATCATGGGCGATACCCACAATGCACAGGGGTTCGGCGGTTATGATTACTTCAATGGATTGAATGTGCCATGCGCCGTGTCATGCAAAATTGAAAACCCGGAAACACAGGTGATGAGCGCAACGACAATCCCCCTGCTCATTACAGGGGGATTGCTGAATCCAACATTGTGGATCGCGAATAAAAAGGATGTGGATGGCTTATCCCTCTTTAATGTCGATTAATTCGTAAATTTTTACGGGCAGA
>DHPI01000039.1:0-4637 GCA_002407865.1 Spirochaetia bacterium UBA5368 | reverse complement strand
AATTTTTACGGGCAGTTCTTTTCCCTTTACCCGGATCAGGTCAAGTTCGCGCGCGATAATTTGATCCTTCACGTATTCGTAGGTGAACTCGCTGATGATGATGTTTGTTTTATAGACTTTGTTGGTGCCTTCGAGTCGTGCGCCGAGATTGACGTTATCGCCCATCAGCGTATAATCCATGCGCGACGACGATCCCATGTTGCCGACGACCATATCGCCCGTGTTGAGGCCTATGCCGATATGAAGCTCGGGCTTGCCCAGTGCCGACCATTTTTTATTCATTTTGTTCAATACCGCCATCATCTCGACAGACGCTTTGCAGGCGAGCAGCGCATGGTTGTCCTGCGGCACCGGGGCGCCCCAGAACGCCATGATCTCGTCGCCGACATATTTGTCGAGAGTGCCGTCATACTTGAAAACGATATCCGTCATCGCCTGGAGGTATTCGTTGAGGTGCTCGACCAGCATCTCTGGCGTCAGTTTTTCGGAGATTGACGTGAATCCCCGGATATCAGAAAAGAGCACGGTGAGTATCTTTTTGTCGCCGCCGAGCTTCAGCTTTTCCGGATCTTTCAGCAGTTCGTCGACAACGGATTTGGAGACAAATTTTGAGAATGTCTGCCGTATGTATTTTTTTTCACGCTGTTCGGTCATCAAGCGATAGACGGTGATGGCCGTGAAGGTGCCGCCGATCTGAATTATGGGCGTTGCGAAGATGCAGATGAGGTTCATCGTGTCGAACAGCGCGTACGCGCCGACAAGGTAGACAAGCGTGAGGCCGATTGTAATAAGCATTGAAATGAGAATGGAAAATTTAGGCAGCAACAGGCCCAACAGCACTGCCATCACGAAGAGCACCAGCAGGTTCTCGAATTCGCTGAACTTGATGATGAACTCCTGATTGAGAATCGTGTTAAGCGCGTTGGCGTGATGTTCGATTCCGAACAGGTCGCCGTATGGGGATTTGTGAATATCGCTGGAGATCCCCGTTGCGGAATACGCCGCCACGAGCACGATCTTGTTTTCAAGCGATTTGTTGGTGATTGATCCGTCGCTTACGAAATAATAATACGGATAATGCTGAAAGCTGCCGGGTCCGCCGATGAAATTTATGTCCATAAAGCCTTCCCTGTCTATCGGGATAAGAATCTGGCGTTCAGGATTCGGCTTCGCCATTTTTTCCGCAGGAAGATTGCCGAGCTTTACGTACTTTCCCATTTTAATCTCGATGTCTTTGGCGGAAATTCCGTAATAATTCATGGTAAGCACAAGGTCAATCGACGGATAATAGAAGCCTTTATATTTGATGACGAGCGGTATTTTTCTGTTGATGGAATCGTGGTCCGGCCGGATATTCGCATAGCCTATGCCCTTTGCGGCGTTCGCGAGCCTTGGCGTGGGGGGAACGGCTTCCTCCACCCATTCATAGTTGGTGTCATTCGGGTCGGCGGGGAACCGGAGCCTGTTCAACACGTCGAGCCGCTCGCCGATATCGGAATACTTGACATCGACTTCCTCCGTTTCGAAGGGGAAGTCGAGAAAGACCGTTTTTGCTTCCCTGATTGCGTCGGCAAGCGTGTCCTCTCCGTCTTTATGGTCGAGAAACATTATGTCGAAAAATATCGCCGCGGGATTTCCCGTCCCGACAAAGCGGGCGAATTTCGCGTGGGTTTCCCATGGGAAGGGCCAGATAATACCCTGCTCGGTGAATTCTCGAATTGTATTTTCGTCGATGCCGAGTATTACGATGTCATCACGCGATCGCGGATTCTTTTTCGTAATGCGTACGCCTTCCTGGAGTTTTTTCGCCTTTTCAGATGGGTCGCGCAGGAAGAACCTGAAATTGATGGTGCCGTTTTCCAGTCCGTCGAGTATTCTTGTCTGAGTGTAAAAAAAGGTGAGAATGCCGAATATTAAAATTGATATTACAATCGCTATGATATAATTCCCGTGCGCTTTGAAAAAACCGGTGCCACTATTCATACCAACTCCTTTCTCACTGTGCGCTGCTGATTTCACGTACATGAATAATGCGATGCGGTGTGTGCAAAACGACTCCGCTGCTCTGGCGAAACATCACTGCCGATTCTATAGACTAAAAGCCTCACCGGGGTATTTTCAAGTATTTTATTAAAGTGTTGACAAAATATTTTCAGCGTAGGGTTATTTTAAGGTTTCCCCTCTTCAGGGGACGTGCCGCCGGGTATTTTAGAGCGGTGTGTAAGAAGATTGAGATGTTGAGGTGTGGAATTGATTATCAAGGAACAAATTGCGGAAATTCTTGAACGTGCGATACAGGATGCGCAGCGCGACGGCGCGATTGCGGCGGCGCAGCTGCCGGCGGCGCGAATTGAATATCCGCGGGAAGAGCGTTTCGGAGATTATGCGACGCCGTTCGCGATGGAATCCGCAAAGGTGTTAAAAAAATCGCCGCTGGATACGGGCAATATCTTGAAGCCGTACATAGAAAAATATGAGTGCGTCGGTCAGGTGAATGTAGTAAAACCTGGTTTTATTAATATATTTCTGTCGCTGGAATATCTTTTTTCGTGTCTTAAGACAATCCATGAGGAAAAAGATGCGTACGGCAGAAATGTGAAGAGGAATCCTGTGCGGGTCAATCTTGAATTTGTATCGGCCAATCCTACGGGGCCTCTCAATATTGTGTCCGCCCGGGCGGCCGCAATCGGCGATACGCTCGCGAACCTGATAGAGGCCACCGGGGATATTGTCGACAGGGAATTCTATGTAAACGATTATGGCAACCAGGTATTTCTGTTAGGGCTTTCGGTATTGCACAGGTATAAAGAGCTGAATGGAGAGACCGTCGCCTTCCCGGAGGATGGATACCACGGCGAGTATGTGCGCGATATTGCGCAGTATATAAAGGACAATTTTTCCGACGAGATTTCGCGTTGCAGTGACGAACAAGAGCTGATCGACTATATGGCGCGCAGGGCCGTAGAATATAATGTGCGGGGCCAGAAAAGCGACCTCGAGCGCTTTAACGTCAATTACCGACGCTGGTTCAGCGAGCGTACGCTGCATGAAAATGGAAGCGTGGAGAATACGCTGGCCCATCTTGACTCGCGTGCCACGATATACGACGAAGACGGCAAGAAGGTTTTCCGCTCCACGGCGTTCGGTGACGACAAGGACAGGGTGGTTGTGCGCGATGACGGACGGCCCACGTATCTGCTGGCGGATATTGCGTATCACAAGGACAAGATTGACCGCGGATACGGGCTGATTATCGACATATGTTGCCCTGACCATCACGGCTACATCGCCCGTCTGTCGGGCGCGATGAAGGCGATGGGATTTCGGGAGGAGAGGTTCAGGGTGCTTTTGGCGCAGCAGGTGAACCTCGTTATGGAAGGCGAGCTTGTCAAGATGTCGAAGCGTCTCGGCACGTTTTCAACTATGAGCGACCTCCTCGACGAAATCGGCGTGGATGTTGCGCGGTATTTCTTCATAATGCGCTCCATCGACAGCCATCTCGATTTCGACCTGGCGCTTGCGAAAAAGCAGAGCTCTGAGAATCCCGTATTTTATCTTCAGTACGCGCACGCGCGTATCTGCTCCATTTTCCGCGAGGCCGAAAAACGCCGCATCCCGTATGAACCGGCGAGGGCTGAAATGCGCTTTCTCGACAATCCTGAATCTATTGTACTTATGAAGCTCTTGGCGAAATTTCCCGAGGAAATCTCCGACGCGGCGACGGCGCTCGAGCCGCACCGCATTACGAATTATCTTCTTCGGCTTGCGCAGGCGTACCACCGGTTTTATACCGAACACAGGGTGCTCTCCGACGAGGAGGCGCAGACAGCGACGTATATGACGCTCTGTGACGCCGTGCGGATTGTACTGAAGAATGGGCTCGGGTTACTTGGAGTTTCCGCCCCTGAGAGAATGTAAAATGAAGCGGGTCGCCATCGTATCGACGGGCGCCGAGCTTATGCAGGGACGAATTCAAGACGAGAACGGCGCGTTTCTCAGCGCGCAACTTTTCGCCACGGATTGCGTCGTGGTGATGCATATCGCCGTCGGCGACGTACTGGAGGATATCGAATACGCCCTGCGGCGCGCCGCGGAGAGGGCTGATATCGTTCTCATTACCGGCGGTCTTGGCCCCACCGATGATGATTATACCGTCGAGGCGATACAGCGGTTATACGGCATCGGGCAGATAATCGATGAACACGCCCGTGCCGCAATGGAAGACTTTTTCGGCGCGATGAAAGTGATCCCCGCGTCATGCGATATAAAAATGGCGGCAGTGCCCGCGGGCGCCGTCATCTTTGACAACGAAACCGGTCTTGCTCCCGGATTCGCGATCGAACGGGGCGAAACATGCGTTATCGCGATGCCGGGCGTTCCGCGAGAGATGCGGGACATGTTTGGCTCGAAGGTGATGCCGTATCTCGTGGCCCGGTGGGGGGTCGGCGAGCGCCGCTATTTTTGCATGCGCGTCATACTGCTCCGCGAAGCGGAGGTAAACGAGCGCGTACGGCAGATGCGGGTCCCGTTCGACGCGCTGGCGTGGGGCATTACCACGACGCCGGGAATGAATGTCGTTACCTTCGTTCAGAAGGGAGAGACGCCCTTTCCTCGTGACGTCATAATGGGCGAGGCCG
>DHPI01000078.1:28460-30717 GCA_002407865.1 Spirochaetia bacterium UBA5368 | reverse complement strand
ATATATATTTGTGATAATAAATTAATATAAAATTTCATTGACATATAATTAAAAGGAAATAAAAGGGGGTATCTTCGAGTCTCTATGCCTACGGCACTGCTATGGCATACGACCGCAGGTAGGGAGAGAAATCGACCTGCCTCCCAGTCTTGTAAAGAAGAATGCACCGTACGTCGGCGGGGGTGTTTGTGTTCGCCGGGGACGGGGGTTTTGCATGATCAGGATTGCGTGTCGCGCGTCCTTTCGGCATTCTCTGGATTGGGAGTAAGAAAAATGAGGAGTATCCCGCAAAACTGTTGTGCGGCTCCCGCCGTATCCCGCAATCCCGAAATATGTAAATTAGCCTTTGATTATCGTATGTGCGCGAAAGCGCCCATTGCGAATGCTTTCACTCGGGGTATTATATCATATCTTTTAATGTAGAAATTTAATAAATTTGCAGGAGGATATTTATGTCCGTAACCAGAAAGGATTTCCTTAAGCTGTCAGGTGTTACCGCGGCTGGGGCTTTCTTTGGCGGCGTGTCGTTCCTCGGTGGATGTAAAGCCGCTCCCGACAAACTGAAAGGAACGAAGGAGAGCACCACCATTTGTCCTTATTGCGGTGTCGGCTGCGGGTTGATAGTATCTACAAGAAACGGCAAGATTGTAAACATTGAAGGCGACCCTGACAATCCAATAAACCAGGGTTCCCTGTGTTCAAAAGGTAGCGCATTGTACCAGGTTGCGAACAATGATCGCAGGCTTTCGAAGGTGCAGTACAGAAAGCCGTACGGCACAGAGTGGGAGGAGATCTCCTGGGAAGATGCCATAAAGAAGATTGCGCGGAAAGTAAAGGATACCCGCGACGCGACGTTTGTTGAAAAAGAGGGCGATGTTTTTGTGAACAGGGCCGCGGGTATTGCGAGCATGGGCGGCGCCGCTCTCGATAACGAGGAGTGCTATGCGCTTTCCAAGTTCGCGAGGGTGCTGGGCATCTCATATCTGGAGCATCAGGCCCGTATTTGACACAGCGCAACAGTCGCCGGTCTGGCGGCTTCTTTTGGTCGTGGCGCGATGACCAATCACTGGATTGACATTAAGAACGCCGACGTTATTCTCATTATGGGCAGCAATGCCGCGGAAAACCATCCTATTTCCTTCCGCTGGGTAATGAAGGCGAAAGAGGAGCGGGATGCGAAGCTGATCGTTGTTGATCCGCGCTTTACAAAATCGGCGTCCCTGGCCGATCTCTATGCTCCCCTTCGCCCCGGAACCGATATTGCGTTTCTTGGCGGAATAGTGAATTACGCGATTCAGAACGACAGGATACAAAAAGAATACGTGGTTGAGTATACCAACGCCTCGTATCTGATCGATCCGAAGTTCGGATTTACCGACGGGCTTTTCTCCGGGTATGAAGCCGGCAAGAGAAGTTACGATAAAAAGAGCTGGGCGTACCAGCTTGACGAAAAGGGCATTCCGCGCAGGGATAAATCGCTGAAAGACCCCAATTGCGTATATCAGTTGATGAAGAAGCATTATTCACGATATACGCCGGAAAAGATCGAGGCGCTGAGCGGCTGCCCGAAAGAGACATTCCTTAAAGTGGCCGAGCTTTTTACGTCGACCTGCAAACCCGACAAGGTCGCGACGATTCTCTACGCAATGGGGACGACGCAGCATACGGTCGGGACGCAGAATGTGCGCAGCTACGCGGTTCTCCAGCTTCTCCTGGGCAACATGGGGCTTGCGGGCGGCGGTATTAACGCGCTCCGCGGCGAATCGAACGTACAGGGCTCCACTGACGCCGGGCTCCTGTGGGATGTTCTGACCGGATATCTGCCGGTTCCGAAAACGAAAGATCATCCGAATCTTGAAACGTATTTTGATAAGACGATCCCCAAAACAAACGACCCGATGAGCATAAACTGGAAACAGCACCAGACGAAGTACATGGTGAGCATGCTCAAGGCATGGTTTGGCGATGCCGCGACAAAGGACAACGAGTTCTGTTACCAGTGGCTGCCCAAGGCGTCGAAACCGACCCCGCATATGATAGTATATGAGGACATGTACAAGGGGATGATCAAGGGCGCGTTTTTCATGGGCACCAATCCCGTGGTTGGCGGTCCTGACTCCAACAGGGAAGCGAAAGCACTTGAACAGCTTGACTGGCTTGTCGCCGTTGACCTCTGGGAAACTGATTCGTCAATTTTCTGGAAGAGGCCGGGCGCCAATCCGGCGCAGATAAAGACTGAGGTGTTTCTGCTGCCGTA
>DHPI01000078.1:20497-28366 GCA_002407865.1 Spirochaetia bacterium UBA5368 | reverse complement strand
CGACTGAGGTGTTTCTGCTGCCGGCGGCGTCGTCGGTGGAAAAAGAGGGCAGTATATCGAACTCCGGACGCTGGGTTCAGTGGCGGTACAAGGCCGTCAACCCCGTCGGTGCATCAAAGTCTGACCTCGACATCGTGGATTTGATTTTCCGTGAAGTACGGGCGCTCTATCAGAAGGAGGGCGGGAAATTTCCCGATCCGATACTCAAGGCGACATGGAACTATACGCATCCCGGCGAGCATGAGCCCGATCCGAAGCTGGTTGCCAGGGAAATCAACGGATATATGACGAAATCCGGAAAACAGATAGGGACCTTCATGGACCTGAAGGATGACGGTTCGACGGCGTGCGGCAACTGGATCTATTGCGGCAGCTTTACGGAAGACGGTAACATGATGGCCCGCAGAGGCGTGAAGGACACATCCCAGAAGATCGGCTTGTATCCTGAATGGTCATGGTGCTGGCCGTTGAACAGACGAATCATTTACAACCGCGCGGCGGTGAAGCGAAACGGCGAGCCATGGGATCAGAAGCGCTGGGTTGTAAAATGGACGGGCAGCAAATGGAAAGGCGATGTTGTCGACGGCGGACCGCTGGCTGGCCCGGACAAGAAGAACCCGTACATCATGAACGGCGAGGGAGTCGGCAAATTGTTTGCAAATAATCTCGCTGACGGCCCGTTCCCCGAACATTACGAGCCGATGGAAAGCCCGGCGGTGAATACGCTCAACTCGCAGAAGGTGAATCCGGCGACGGTAATCATCGATGCGGTGCGTGGAAAATTTGGCGATGCCGGCAGATATCCATATATCGGAACGTCGTATCGCGTTGTCGAGCACTGGCAGGCCGGCGCCATGACGAGAAATCTCCCTTGGCTTGCGGAGCTGGTTCCCGATATGTTTTGCGAGATCAGCCCGACGCTCGCAAAGGCAAAAGGCATACAGACGGGCGACAAAGTGAAAATTTTCAATGCGCGCGGCAGCGTGTCCGCATATGCGCTGGTGACCGAAAGGGTGCAGCCGTGGAAGATAAACGGCAAAATGGTGGAGATGGTAGGTATGATATGGCATTTCGGCCATGGTTGCGCCAAGTCGGGCGACAGCTGTAACCAGCTGACTCCGCATATTGGCGACGCGAATACAATGATACCGGAATATAAGGCGTTTCTGGTAGATATCAGGAAGGAGGCATAAACCATGGCGGAAAAAGCGTTTTTGGTTGATACAACAAAATGTTCCGGATGCAGGGCGTGCCAGGTATCCTGCAAGCAGTGGAACAACCTCCCTGCTGAAGATGCTGAGTTTTTTGCCGGGCCAGAGTATACCAACCCGAAGGAGCTCAGCGCCATCACGTGGAACCATGTCAAATTTTTCGAGATAGACAGAAGCAATCCCGAAAAGCCGGTATGGACGATTATGCATAAGAAATGTTATCACTGCGACCAGGCCAACTGTCTCAGGGTGTGCCCGCAAAAGGCGATTTCGCGGGTGGACGGCTGGGTGGTGATAGACCAGGATAAATGCATCGGTTGCGGGGCCTGCGAAAACGAGTGCGTGTATAAAGTGATCCATGTAAGCGAGAAGGATTTTAAATCGCACAAATGCCACGCATGCGTCATGAATCCGCGCGAAATTCCCGCATGCGCATTTGTATGCCCGACCGGCGCGCTTTCCTTTGGGTACAGACTTGAATTGCTGAAGAAAGCCGACAGGCGGCTTGCCGAGGTAAAGAAGGATTTCCCGAAGGCGAGCATCTACGGTAAAGAACAATTCGGCGGACTTGGCGTGATTACTATCCTCAAGGACGATCCGGAGAAGTACGGGCTTCCCGTGCATGTCGAGCCGATCGCGCTTACCAAGGCCGAGGCGATTCGAGATACGTACAGGATGCTTTCAATGCTTACATTCGGCCTCCCGTCGCTGAAAAGACAGGCGTACCGTATTTCGAAACGTCTGGTTGAAAGGGACGGCGGTCTTTCATAATTTTTTTTGCGTCCGTGCCGGCATAATTCACGGACGAAACCGGCAACGAAATAGAAGTGTGCGTATAAACAAGAGAGGGAGGCAACGCCTCCCTCTCTTGTTTTATGCGCCCGGAAGGGCGCATAATGTGCGCTTTGTGGAAAAACTTTATTTGACAAAATAGCAAATCACTCCGAGGATTATCGACATTATTGAATACGTGCGCTTCTGCGGACGCGGTGTACACGATACCACACACAATTTTACATGAATAAGAAGGCTGTAATGAAAAAATATCTTGTTGTCACATTAATGATCCTTCCCCTTATCGTTTCGTGCGGCACGTTTTTCAAGAAAACGATAACGGTACGGGAGGCGGTTATCGCAAAAGACGCTATGGATCGCACTGAAAATCCGGCATCCAGATTTTTGATGCTCAACGATCTGTCAGAAAAACACGTCAGCGTTAAAAATACGATTGTAAAGGATGTTGTCGCGTCCGGGAATATCGATTACGATTTTTGCGTGATCGTCCGTGTGCCGTATGAAAAAGGCGCTATCGACTGTTATATCTATTCACGCGATGTCAAAACAATTTCTAAACTCGTAAAGAACAAAAGCAAAATCGACGCGTCGGGCGACTTCGGACGCTTTTTTACACTGCTCGATGACGCGTATACGAAACTTGACATACTCAATGCAAGAATAACCATTCTGGAGGCTAGATAGAAGATTATGGAGTCGTATATTCAGAAGCTTTTTGCCGAAAGGATTGGCGGCGACCAGTTCGGCAAGGTGGATAAAATCTATAAGTTTGAGAAAATAAAACGGGCGAAGCGCGAAGCGGTAAAGAACAATCCCGGCGTTTCGCTTATCGATCTTGGCGTCGGCGAACCTGACGAGAAGGCGTTCGATATTGTGATACAGACGCTGCAATCCGAGGCGATGGATCCGGAAAATCGCGGTTACTCGGATAACGGTATCGAGGAGTTCAAGGTTGCGGCGGCGGATTACATGGAGAAGGTTTTCGGTGTTCGCGGCATCAATCCCGTTACCGAAGTGAACCATTCGATCGGATCGAAGCCGGCGCTTGCGATGATACCGTCGGCGTTTATTAATCCCGGCGATGTCACGCTCATGACAGTGCCCGGCTATCCGGTGTGCGGCACGCATACGCAGTGGTGCGGTGGGGAAGTGTATAATCTGCCTCTGAAAAAAGAAAACAATTTTCTTCCCGACCTTCAATCGATTCCCGCCGATGTGCTGAAACGGGCGAAGGTGTTCGTCATCAATTATCCGAACAATCCGACAGGCGCCGTCGCGACGGCCGATTTTTATAAGGATGTCGTCGAGTTTGCGCTGAAGCATAAAATTGTCGTGGTTCAGGACGCCGCGTACGCGGCGCTGACGTACGACACCCCGCCGCTTTCGTTTCTCTCCACGCCCGGCGCGAAGGAGGTCGGCGTGGAAATCCATTCGCTGTCAAAGGCGTTTAACATGACCGGCTGGCGCATGGCGTTTGTTACGGGCAGCGAGCTTGTTGTCAGGGCGTTCGCCATGGTGAAAGACAACAATGACTCCGGCCAATTCAAGGTTATACAGAAGGCCGCGGTGACGGCGCTACAGCACCCCGAGCTTACCGCTGCGATACGCGATAAATACCGGCGCAGGCTGGAATCGCTTGTGCGCGTTTTGCGAAAGCTCGGGTTCGATGCGGAAATGCCGGGCGGCACGTTTTATCTGTACGTGCGGATTCCGAAGGGGATGAAGGGCGGCGTCAAGTTCGCGAACGCCGAAGAATTTTCGCAGTTTCTTATCCGCGAGCGGCTTGTATCCTCGGTGCCGTGGGATGATGTGGGCCATTTTGTAAGGTTTTCGGCTACTTTCGAATCCAGCGGCAGGGAGGACGAGGAGCGGATTTTGCGCGAGATCGACAGGCGGTTTAGTGATTTACATTTTGAGTTTTAAATGCGACAATAACGATTATCGGTGCGCGGATGAAGGGCATGGAACCTCGAAGAAAAAAAATATATATATATGCGCTCTGTGGTGCGTGCGCTCTCGGCGTTATCGCCGCAGCATTCTTCTTTCTTCTGAAACGTACCGCTTCGTACAGGGGAATGTATTCCGGAAATGTGGGCGCAGAGGTAACGATCTCCCGCGACGCCCACGGCATTCCCAGGGTGACGGCGGCGACGCCCGGCGATGCGTACTTTGCTCTCGGGTATCTGCACGCCCAGGACCGTCTTATTCTGATAGAATATTTCAGGGCTGTCGCGTGCGGCAGGCTGTCAGAGTTGGAGGGTGATGAGGCCGTTGATATTGATACGCTGTCCAGGATAGTTGGTTTTCGCAGAAGTGCGCAGGAACTGTATGCCAGGCTTGATGCCCCCTATAAAGATTACATTGACGCGTATGTCAGCGGAATAAATTTTTTGAAGCGCACGAAATTCAAGGAGCTGATAGAGCTGTCCAGCGCCCCGGCGCATGAATGGAGCGGCGCGGACGTGATTGCCATCCTGTACATGAACGAATGGGCCGACGCCTTTATGCGCAACAAGGAGCTGTATTTTCCCCTGCCGAAAAAATTCAAAGCGTATCCACTGGCCGATGCGGTCCCCGCCGACCTGCTGTACTGGTACGAGGATTCCGAACAAAAAAATATTTTTATACTGAAAGAGATAAAGAAGATCGTTGAAAAATATATTGCGCCCCATTCGTCGGGCTTTGCGCTCTTTGTTCCGGGCGAACTGGCTTCTGACGGCATCGAGCGGCTCTGTTATAACCTGGATGATTCTCTGCGTCTGTATCCCGCATGGTATCCCCTTGAGATGCGGATAGGCGGTACAACAATCAGGGGCGCCAGCGCTGCCGGCCTCCCGTTTGTGCTGATCGGGAAAAATGATTCTATGACCTTCGCGGGATTTCGCTGCGCGGTCGATACGCAGGATTTCTACATCGAAGAAACGCGTGACGATGAAATCCCTGACGCGTACCTGAGCCAGGGCGCATGGAAGAAATTTGAGCATGTGCGTGAAACTGTATATGACGGCAGGAATAAAGGCGGAAAGGGAAGAGCGATCGATATCCGCAGTACGGACCGCGGGCCCGTGATAAGCGATGCGTTTTCCGGACGGTATAAAACCGATGTTATTACGATGCGTTCGTTGGTTCCCGGAAAGGATTACATACGTGCGCTTTTTGAGATGCCGCTGGCGGAAAATATCGCCCAGGCCCGGCGGCTTGTTGCGAATATCACGTCGCTGCCGGTTGTCTGCCTTTTTTCATCGCAGGGAAAAACGATGAAGGCGTATGCGGGAAAGGCGCCGGTGCGCGATTATCCCGACAGCATTTTCAAGAAAGATTTTCCCGCGACAGCATGGAAGGGAATGCTCGATCTTTCGGGACATGTGAAGTATATAGACAGGGCTCCCGTGGTAATCGGCGATGAGTATTTCGACGACAGCCCCGCCGTATTGAAAAGCTACATTGCGTCGGACAATTCCGCGCGCTTTGCCGAATTGGAACGGCTTGTACGCGAAAAGGGCAGTATCGACATGCCTGCCATGAAGGCACTACTTCGCGATTCTCATTCAAGCGTTGCAGCGAAATTCGTTCCGCTCGCGCTTCCGCTGATTGAGAAGATGCTGATTACATCCGCGCGGCTTGCCAGAATCTACTTTAACAACTGGGATTATACGATGGGCATCGATTCGGTGCCGGCGTCGATATATCAGGTTCTGATGGTGCGGATGATACAGGAAACCATGGCGGATGAACTGATGATTGAAACTGAGGCGGTGATTGACAACGTAAGCCTTATCTCGGACAGGTTCCTCGATGCTTTCATTCAGAACAAATCTCCTCTTTTCGACGATGTCACCACGCCGGGCAGAACAGAGGACAGGGATGCCATATTTGACCGGGCGTTTCTGAAAACCATGCGCTTTCTCAATAAAGCCAGGGGCCCGATAATGGAAGACTGGACGTGGGGCGCGATACACAGGGGGCATTATACCATTCCCCTTGTGCGCGATGACGCCTTCATGGCAAAGATGTTTCTCGATTACGATAATGTTGCATACGACGGCAGCTTCGCGACCGTGCGTCGTGGAACATTCGACATAAAAAACGCTTTTGCGGCAGGCGAGGTCACCGCCCTGTCGGCGATCCAGGATGACAGAGCGATGTATATCCGATGCAATTTTGGATATTCGTTGAATCCATTTTCAGAATTTTTCGGGATTAAGGCGATGACGAAGGGATTTGCCGCATTTGACGCTTCCGGAAAGGTGCACAATCTGAAGATTGCGCCGGTGAAAAAATAAATGTGGAGCTGATCGGGATCGAACCGACGGCCTCTAGAGTGCGATTCTAGCGCTCTCCCAGCTGAGCTACAGCCCCATTTACAACCACGGCAGCATAGTAGCGATATGCTGTTGCGGCGTCAACAAAATTTCAGAATTTTTAGCAACCATTCTGGCGTGCCGTTCCGGCGTTGGGCATGTTTCATTATCGCCCTGATTTGCCCATTTTATACGCGCAAACCGCCGCGGCAGATGCGCCTCTTTATATGTATTATTTCCTTTCCTTTTTCGCGATTTCAACACCGAGCATAAAAGCCTTTTTGTTTTTTTCGAAATCAGGAAATTGCTCCCGGACAGTTTCGAGGAGCGCGTTTTGCGATACCGGCAGCGAGCCAAGCGCATATGCAAGGCCAAGGGATATTGTGTTTACCTGGCGCAGCGAATTGAAATGTTTTTTCGACAATTCGTCGATATTGAATACGAACACGTTTGGCGTGAATGCGCGGATTCTGTCGTAGACGGATTGCGTGCCGGGGTACTCGCGCTCGCCGATGCGCACCGATACGGGTATCATCGGAAAGTCGTTGACGATGACGATGGAATCGGCGTTACAGTATTTTGCATGTCGGAGCGCCTCGACCGGCTCCATGGAGATCATCATGTCGGCGCCCGCGATCGGGATGAGGCCCGATGCCGCCATGCGACGTTCGTCGAAGGTTTCGCCCTGCTGCATAACGCGATAGCGCACATTCGATGTGACGATGCCTTCGCGCTGCGCGCCGCCCCGCTTTTCGGCGCCCACCACGGAGATTCCTTCGCGTATGGCGGCTAACTTTAGAACCGTGCCGAGGGTGATCGCTCCCTGGCCGCCGATGCCGCAAATCAGTATATCGTATTTGATCATGTCATCCCACCTTTATCTTTGAAGCGCGCCTGATTTCCGTGCGCAGAATGGCGGAATTAAGGCACAGGTCGTGGCAGGCGCCGCACTTGAGGCATGCTGCCTCTTCGATGTAGTAGCTGAAATCCCCGTTTTGCGCATCTTTTCGTATGGCGGGGCATCCAAGCTCGACATAGCATTCATTGCACTTCTGGCACCGCTCGGCGTCGATTTGATAATACACCTCGTACTCGGGCGGATTCTTCGAGATTCGCCGCCCGTATTGAAGCGCGCACTCCTGCTCGGCGATGATGACGCGTACGCCGCCCTCCTGCGCGATGGCGTCTTTTATCGCCACAATGGAAGCCTTTATGTTAAATGGATTTACTGTCCGCACGTAATTGACGCCGATTGATTTGAGAAGTCCCTTGATGTCGACCGGCTTGAGCTTTGTTCCATCGAGCGTCACGCTTGTGGTGGGGCTCGGCTGGTGTCCCGTCATGGCGACCCACTTGTTGTCGAGGATGACCAGCACCATGCCGGCATTTTGCTGCACCGCGTTGATGAGCCCCGGGATCCCCGAGTGAAAAAACGTTGAATCGCCGACGTAGGCGATAACGTCTTCGCCCTCTATCTTTTGCAGCATGCCCTGGGCGATTCCCACGCCGCAGTTCATGCAGGTGACCCAGTCGAACGCGCGGAACGGCGGCAGGCACGAGAT
>DHPI01000078.1:19621-20393 GCA_002407865.1 Spirochaetia bacterium UBA5368 | reverse complement strand
GCGCGGTACGGCGGCAGGCACGAGAGTGTGTAGCAGCCGATGTCGCCGGCAAAAATCACCTTGCGGTCTGTCGCCTTCACGATCGAATAGAGCGTCGCGCGGTGTGGGCATCCGGTGCAGAAGGCGCCCTGTCTCGGCGGGAGGTCGGCGGCCAGTTCTTTCGACAGCGACAGCGAGCGCTGTATCCGGGCGGGCGGCGTTATGCGAAGCTCGTTGCCAATGCGCGACGCAATGTCGTCGACATCCAGCTCGCCGTACTCGGGAAACACCTGCTTGCCGATCACGGGCACGCGGAGGCCCGAATCGTACAGAAGCCGTTTTATCTGGTACTCGAGGAAGCCCTCTAATTCTTCAACGACATACACCCTGTCGAGGCCGTTTGCGAACGCGGCGATCTCGCCGGTATTGAGCGGATAGCTCATGCCGATCTTCATCACCGGGGCGTTGGTAATGCCCAGCAGCGCAAGCGCCTCGAGCATGTACAGATAGTTGATGCTCGATGATATGAATCCCGTTTTTCCGTTTCCGGGGAGCACCCTGTTGAGATTGAGCCCGGCGGCGTCGTTTGCCAGCCGGTGGATATTTTCCATTGCCCGCCTGTGGTTTTGCACCGAGCCCGCGAAGAGGTTGATATAGCGCTGAGGATTGCGGTCGAATTTTCCCATTGAGCCGACGCGCGCCGGAAGAGCGCCCAGCGTAAGCGACCCGATATTGTGACAGAGCTTCGACGGCGCGTTGACGATGATCGGCAGATTGTACTGTTCTGAAAGCT
>DHPI01000078.1:8086-19520 GCA_002407865.1 Spirochaetia bacterium UBA5368 | reverse complement strand
CAGATTGTACTGTTCTGAAAGCTCGAACGCGCGAAGGGTAAAGTCTTTTGCCTCCTGGATTGACGAAGGCTCGAGGATAGGCAGGTGCGTATGGAGCGAATACCATCGGTCATCCTGCTCGGACGTTGAACTGGTCGCTCCGGGGTCAGAGCCTATCACGACGACAAAGCCGGCCTTGACGCCGGAATATGCCGCGAAGTGCAGCACCTCGGCCGCCACATTCATCCCCACATGTTTCATGGTCACCATTGAGCGGACATTCGCCCAGCTCGCGCCCTGCGCGCCATGCGCGGCCACGTGCTCGTTGACGCTGAATTCGGTGTGGATATGCGGAAATTCTTTTGCGAGCCTGCGGTATTCTTCGCCGATCTCCGAAGCCGGCGTTCCGGGGTACGTGCTGAAATAGCCGAGTCCCGCCTCCAGTCCGCCGCGGACAATGGCTTCGTTGCCCATCGCGAGGATGGTTGTTCCTGATGCGCTGCTTGCCAGGGGGTTCATAATGCCTCTTACAGTGATTCTATACGCATGGTTTTGTCTTTAAATTCGTCGCCGGGCTGTTCCGATACCGCGAGATATTCGGCGCCGTGCGCGAGCAGATAGCGCGCCCTTGCCGCAATTGCGCCGTTCCCTACGGCTGAACGCGCCGCGATTGTGAACGACGCGGGAAGCAGCCCCTCCTTTTTAAGGGCTGAAATCATAGAGAGCATCTGCGACGGGTCAAGGTCGTATACGGGCCGCGCCATGGGCCCGGATGCGCTGAAATTGCCGGACGCGATGACAACACCGTCGAATCCGGCCGATGCCGCGGAAAGCACATACGATGTTATCAGGTCGCGGTTTTTGTTGGCGGCGATAAGCTCTAAGAATACGCGGCCCTTAAATTGCGTTTTTATCTCATTGATAAGCGTAAGCGGGGTGAGTGTTCCGTATTCTCCTATCAGCAACAATTTTGCAGCGCCCGCCTTCCGCAGCAGCGCCGCGAGGTTTTCCCTGCTGTGTACCGATGGGATGTAGTTCATTGTCTCCATGGCTATTTACGCTCCCATATTTCTTCGCGCGGCGAACGGCATGTCGACCAATCGGGCGGCTCGTGATACGCCGCAAACCGTTCGGCTTCGCCACGCGAGGAAAGCCGTTCGTAGATTGTGTGCCACACGCAGTCGCGGTCGTTATTCACATCGCAGCGCGTGCCGTGTATGTTTTCGCACGGCCCGTTGCGAAGGCCCCGCGGGCAGAGCGTTACGGGGCATATCTCGGCCGTGTCGTTCAATATGCAGTGCCCGCAGTGCGAGCATCGCTCGTAAAACCGGCCCAGTCGCTCGACCATGCCAAGAAAATCCGTATCGAGCGCGGCGATTACTTTTTTCCCCGTCACTTCGGCGATTGCCTGTACGCCGCTGCCGCAGGTGAGCGCAACAAGCGCGTCCGCGCCTTCAAGCTCTTTTTCCAGGCGCCTGAAATCGCGCGCGCTGATTCGCTTGTCGCAGGGAGATTCAATGGAGATCGTCGCGAGAATTTCCCTGCCGTTGCCGAGCAGTGTTGCCATCTCTTTTACCTGCTCCGAGCCGCCGGTCTGGCATACGGCAGCGCACTCCGAACATCCGACGATTATCAGTTTTTTATATCGCTCCGCGAGCTCTTGTATAGTCTGCGGCGCCTTTTTACGGGTCACTATCATACGGGTATCCTGAATTTTGATATATAAGTACCACGTATATCATTGATTATTTTAAATCAATTAAATTTTGAACAGGTATTTTGCGCGCAGCGCGTGAATTGGGCCAATTAATGAATTGAAAGTTCACGATTGTATGTCTACTATTGGCATATACGGGAAAGGAGGTGGGGATCGTGAAAATAAGCGCACGGAATGTAATTAAAGGAAAGGTCAAAAAGATAGCGAAAGGGGCGGTGAACTCGGAGGTCGTGATTGAAATACCCGGCGGGACCGAGATCGTGTCGATAATAACCAACACGTCGGTGGAATCACTGAACCTGAAGGACGGCATGCAGGTGTATGCGGTCGTCAAGGCATCAAATGTGATGATAGCCGCCGATTGATAATTGAGTTGCGGTCTGTGGCGGGGTGTTCATACTCTGCCTGACGGTGGAGCGTTGAAGGAGTGCTTTCAGAGTGATGCTATAATGATGTTATATTGATTGATTGCGAATCGAGGATGACGTATGCCGGGCGAGTACTTGAATACCAGAGAGGTTGCCGAATACCTGAATATACACGAAAAGCAGGTGTATGCGCTGATTAAGGAAAAAAAAATCCCATGTACGCGCGTAACCGGCAAATGGATTTTCCCGAAGCGGCTTATTGACGAATGGATTCAGACTTCCTCCACCGAGGGATTCGAACAATTGCGGGAAAGGGCCGGCAAAAGCGAGGGTGTGCTGCTGGCGGCGGGGAGCAATGACCCCGTACTCGACATTCTGCTTAACAATATGAAGCAGACGCACCCCGGTTTTTATATTTTTTCTTCCAGTACAGGCTCGACCGACGGCCTTCGCCTGCTGGGCGAGGGGTGGACCGATATAGCGTGGTGCCATCTGTACGATCCGAAGACCGGCGAGTACAATCTTCCATACATTAATACGTATGTGCGGGACCGAAAGGTCGCGGTTGTGCACCTTTTTTATCGCGAACTTGGATTTCTCAGCTCTCCCGGTCTTCACCGGCCGGTGCGGGATTTCGCCGACCTTTCCGGCGAGGGTATCATGTTCATCAACCGGCAGGAGGGATCGGGAACCAGGGTGCTGCTCGACTGCCGCCTGGAGGAGCGCGGCATTGATCCCTTATCCATACGTGGATACGACCGCGAGGTGTACACGCATTTCGAGGTGGGGCTGGATATCCTTGCCGGGGAGTCGAACACCGGCATTGCGACAGTTGCCGTATCGAAGCTCTTTGGCCTTCCCTTTGAGCCGATAGTCCGGGAGAGCTTTGATATGGTGCTTGCCCAGGAAACGTTTTTCGACAAAAGGGTGCAGGGTTTCATCGATACGCTGAAATCCCCGGAATTCAGGGCCAAGGTCGAACCGCTGGGCAATTACGATTTCAGCGAATCGGGAAGGATTATATATTCCACGACGTAAAGAAATCCTTCCGCCTGTGCGGCGTTAAAAAATGTGTCACGAATATCCTGCGCGGTAAACATACAGAATATGAAGAAAAACAACAACTCGGCGCGTGTGCTCGGTGCGCTGAAGAACACCCTGCGAGCGCTGCGCTATAAAAACTACAGGCTCTATTTTGTCGGCCAGGCGATTTCCCTTACCGGTACGTGGATGCAGCAGGTCGCCATGAGCTGGCTTGTGTACAGACTTACGGGGTCGGAGTTTCTGCTGGGTGTCGTAAGTTTCAGCACGACAATCCCGATTTTTCTTTTAACGCCGTTTACCGGCGTGCTTGCCGACAGGTACAACCGGCGAAACATTATCATCGCGACACAGATAACGGCCATGACGCAGTCGCTTGCGCTTGCGGTGCTTGTGTTGTTCGGCGGAGTTGCCGTATGGCATATCATTGCACTGGGGCTGCTGCTCGGCGTCGCAAATGCCTTCGAAATGCCGGCGCGCCAGTCGTTTATCATCGTTATGGTCGAGGATAAGGCCGATCTGAGCAACGCCATTGCGCTCAATTCGGCGCTCTTCAACGGCGCCAGGCTTATCGGGCCGTCGATTGCGGGCGTTCTTATCTCAATCATCGGCGAAGGTGGATGTTTTCTTATAAACACCGTCAGTTTCCTTGCCGTTATCGCCGCGCTGCTCGCCATGAATATAACCGGCGGGATTGTCGAAACGAACGGCGCATCGGCAGCCGAACGTTTCAGGGAAGGATTTTCATATGCGTTCGGTCACAGGCCGATCAGGTCGATTCTCCTTTTGCTTGCGCTGGTCAGCCTCATGGGGATGCCGTTCATGGTGCTGATGCCGGTGTTCGCGTCGGAGATTCTGCACGGCGGCGCCGGAACGCTTGGATTTCTCATGAGCTCCGCCGGAATGGGCGCGTTCGCCGCGGCGCTGTATCTCGCGTCGCGCCGCAGCGTCATGGGGCTTGAAAAAATCATATCGCATTCCGTGTTTCTTTTCAGCGCAAGCATCATCGTGTTCGCCGCGTCGCGCGCCTTCTGGCTGTCGGTATGCATGCTTTTTTGCGCCGGGTTCAGCATGGTAACGGCGATGGCCTCCAGCAACACGTACATTCAGACTGTCGTTGATGACGACAAGCGGGGAAGGGTGATGAGTTTTTTTACGCTCTCGTTTATGGGGATGGCGCCGTTCGGGAGCCTGCTTGCGGGCGCGCTTGCCCACCGGATTGGCTCGCCGATGACGATTGTCATCAGTGGAATTGCGTGCGCCGGCGGCGGCGTGTTGTTTTTGAAGCGCCGCCTTGAGCTTGCCGCCGCGCTCTGCGAGCGAGCGAGCGCAGTCTGTCCGGCGCTCGAGGTGGACGTGGAAATGGAGTAATTCGGCGCGCCATGATAGACAGGGAAAAAACCTCGCAATTATATGACAGATACAGCAGGCAGCTTTATATCTATATCTACGGTTTTGTACGTTCCAGCGAGACTGCCGAGGATCTGTTGCACGATACATTTGTGCGGTTCATTGAATATTCGGCAAAACGCGCAATTGATGAAGCAAACCTGAAGTCTCTCCTCTACACGATAGCCCGGAATATTTGCATCGATTATCAGAGAAAAAGCGGCAAAATCCTGTTTGTTGCGCTTGATGATGGATTGCAGGAGCTAATGGCGGAAGACGCCTCGGACGAAATCGGGCTTCGGGAAACAAACAGGATTGTCAATGCGGTAGTGCAGAAATCGGACCATGTAACGAGGTCTGTTTTCATCATGAAAAGCGACATGCAAATGACATACCGGGACATAGGGGAATCGCTTGGCATATCGGAAAGAACGGCAAAGAGAAAAATGAGCGCAATCCTTACACGCATCGCCGATGCGTTAAGAGAAAACGGGCTTCTGGCCGCATTGCTGTTTTTTTGGCATTGATATGCCTTTGAATCGTTATATAATTGATGGCATATGGTTCGATGAAACGGCACTGTACAAATAAACAACTGGCACGCCTTCTTTCGGGAGACGACGGCCAGACCAGAAGCGCCGCGATGTCGCATCTTGGGTTGTGCGCGGAATGCCGCGAGCGACACGAAAAGATGCGGTCAATCCTGGCGAATAGACCCGCGCCGCCGGATATGCCGGGCCCCGGCCTCAAAATCCGCGTGATGAATTCGTACGACGAGATTTACAGCCGGGAAATGGGGGCATCAGTACTGAAGAAATTATACGGCATGACGCACGCATACAAAAAACCGGCGGCCGTATTTTCCGTTCTTGTTGCGGCAGTGGGCATCGCGTTTTCCATAGGGATAATACAACCGGTATCGTACAGCGCGCCCTTTACGGTGCGCATGCTGCGGGGCGATGTAACAGTTAATGACGCGACTGTTGCCGAGAATGACACGATTGCGCCCGGCGGCGCACTGCGCCTTGGTCCGAAATCATGTCTTGAATTGAGGCATTCAAATATTTTCATGCTCAGGCTCTCGGGCGATTGTGTTTTTTCAATAGATAAAGCCCGGAGGAGCATTACCGATGCATATGTGTTTTCGTTCAGGCTCGACAGGGGGACGCTCGTCTCGCGTTTTACGCATGGCGGATATACGGTGCGCTACGACTACACAACTCCGAGGGCGCGCATATCCGCAACGGGCACGGATTTTCTCCTTGGCGTGGAGCCGGACAAAACGACCCTCATGATGCGGGAGGGGAGTGTACGGGTGATGCCGGTCTCCGGGGATGCGGTAGATGCCGTGGCGGGAACAGTATATACTGTTTCTACAGGGATAATGAGCCGGCCGATTGATGAGCGTGATATCAGGGGGTACAACGCGGTCATGGGGCTGGAAAATGGCATAGCGCCTTCAACCGGCCCCTCCCGCGCGGTCCTTCCAGGCGTCCCGCGGGCGGCATTTCGTGAAGGGCCGCCGTCAGACAACGCAGGCGATACAGTATCGAATGATAACGGTCAGGGCCCCGAGGCCAGGCAGCGGAAAGATGACCGTCAGCGTGAGAGATCGGGCATTCGTGAGAATGTCAGGGAACAGCGTGAACTGCAACGGGATATCCGCGGCCGTGAAAGAGGAAGGTACAAATAAATTACAGCCGGAGCGTTGCGCCAAAACTCAAGAGGCTCGAAAAATATGATTTCCCCACGATGGAGCTTTTAAGGTAAGGATTAATCCGTGTTGAGCCGCCTCCACTGCCGTAATGCCGTGAGCCGCTTTTGTTTCCGGCCGCGTGCGGTGCGATGAAATAATTACCTGAATATGAAAAGGACACCTTTACATCCGACACGCCGCCGGGTATGGTCAGCGCCATCGCCAGGCGCGCGCCTGCGATTGTGTAATCGTCTGAATCCCTTCCGGCATTCAGTCCGGCGGCGCAAAATAGATTTTTCATTATGGACGGCATAACGCCCACAGTGGCCAGGTGTTGAGCGTACGTATATCCGAGGGTGCTGAAAAATGTGGTTTTATACGTATAGCCCGCCTCAATCCCAATATGTGAAGACGCGAAGTAATCCGCGGTAATGACGGCATCCCGGTTTTTAATGGTAATTTTTTGTGACGCAAGGGTATAGTTCGCGGTTCGTATGCCGTAATTTCCTGAAATCGAAAAATCGCCGATATCGAGAGAGGCTTCGCCGGAATATTCATGCGCACTGAATTTTTTGTCGCCGAACGAATATCGGTATTCGCCGAAAAGATGCACGCGCTCGGTTATATCGATACGCGCCGTGGCGGCCGGCTGGGTATAATTGATGGTATAATATCCCCCATTTCCGTCCGTTATCTGGTACTGCTGATAAAGGGCGATTTCCGGCGAAAGGGTTGCACTGAGAAACTGCATGCCGACGATGGCGAATTCCTTGTAATAGATATTTGCCGGAGATACGCCCGACGAATAGTATCCCCTGAATCCCGTGTCGAGCGTTAGCGGGCCGGCCGCGGTGCCGGCAACAGCCGGGCGGGGCATTATAACGAAAGCCAGCAGAATAAATAATGATAGTTTCAGAAATACTCGCAATTGCAGCAAAGCTCCTCCCCGCCCGAAGCCGATTAATATGAAAAGCTGACGCTTTTCATATTAATCGGCGGCACTGCGGCCTGCTTTTTATTTGTTCCGCTTCATTTCCCTGTTCTCGCTGCGCGCCTCTTTCCCTTTTTCGCGCGCATCTTTCCTGAGCTCTTTGCGCTTTTCAGTGCGCTCGCGAATTTTTTCTTTTTCAGCGTCTCCGCTTTTATCGGCTTTTTCCTTACGGATCTCTTTTCTCTCCATTTTTTTCTCTTTCATCTCCGCTTTCTCAGCTTTGCGCACCTCTTTTCGCTCCTCGTTTCTGGTACGCATTTTTTCGCCCATTTTTCCCTTGTTAACTTCGGCCGACCGCTCCGCTCCATACGGGTCCTTTACCTTTTTTTCCGTATCGGCCGTTGAATCCTGGGAAAATACGGGAAGTGAAAACGCGAATAGCAATGCGGCAACTGACATCATGAGCTTCTTCATTGGTGTTCCTCCCTGTGAAATTTTCGGATTAATCGCATCCGTACTATACTATAACGAACCGGATAAAAAAAAGGGACATGCTGTAAATAATTATAATCTGAGTTTGTCAAAATGTAAAGCAAGACCGCGCCCTCTGGTTTAATGAAAAATTTAATAGCGCAGATTCGACAGATCCGCCGCATGCCGCCGGTGGAAAACAATTGACAAATGAAACATGCCGCGTACATTAATTTTCAATAGCGATAATCCGCCAATTATAGATTATAAAAGGACGTTTTAAATCCCATATATGGAACTTTTTTTAAAGGATTTGCTGCATGCGTTTATCCCTGTTTTTGTCGCGGTTGACGCCGTCGGAACGCTCCCTATTTTTGTCAACCTCACGCAGGGGCTCGACCGCGCGGCGAAGAACAGGGTAATACTGCAATCGATGATAACGGCGCTTTGCCTTGCCATTGGGTTTATTTTTCTGGGAAAGCTGATTTTCAGCTTTCTTGGCATTAGCGAGGGCGATTTTATGGTGGCCGGGGGCACCGTGTTGTTCTGTATTGCCATCATGGATATTCTGCGCGTGTCGGTGGAGCGGAGCGGCGCCGGCGAACAGCTTGGCGCGGTGCCGCTCGGAACGCCGCTCATTGCGGGGCCGGCGGTGCTTACAACATCGCTGCTTATTATCGAAGAATACGGAATGGTTCCCACGCTGATTTCGGTTACCGTTAATATAGGGATAGCGGGCGTTATGTTTTATGTATCGGAGTATTTAAGCAGAATTCTGGGTGAAGCGGGGTCCAAAGCGCTTTCGAAAATCGTCAGCCTTTTCCTCGCGGCAATCGCCGTCATGATGGTCCGTAAAGGCATCATCGTTGTACTCGCGCTGAACACGCCGTAGGCGAAGCCTTTCCTCGCGTCGGGAAAATAAAAATAAAAAAGAATACGTACGGAAACCATCGCGGTATCGTTGATTGGTATTTATATTTTCGGTACCGCATTTCCAGGAGTAGAACGAATAGTGAACCGGCTTGATACAAAGAAACGTTCGGACAGTCTCAGGGCCTCGTTTTTTGACGGGGTATTCGCCAGCGGCATGACAGGCCTTACGCAGGATTATTTTACGCCTTTTCTGCTTCTGCTGGGGGGCGGTGTGCGCGAGGTGGGATTGTTAAGCTCGCTGCCGAACATCGTCGGCTCCCTGGCGCAGCTTGCGACGTTCGATATTATGCGGCGCCTGAAATCGCGCAAGAGGACGATCACCGTTTTCGTCTTTCTGCAGGCGCTTGCGCTTTTGTGCATAGCGGTGATGGCGTATGCGGGGGCCGCGTCGCTTGCGCTGTGCATCGCGCTCGTTACCGTGTTTACCGCGCTGGGCGCTGTCGCGACGCCGGCATGGGGAAGCCTCATGTCCGATCTCGTGCCGGAGGGCAAGCGCGGCGCGTATTTTGGATGGCGCAACAGCGTGCTGGGCGTCGTTATTGTCGCGTTTTCCTTGTCCGCGGGAAGCATTCTCCATTCGATGGAGGGGGATGCGGTGAGAATGGGTTTTTTCGCGATTTTCGGCCTCGCGTTCGCATTCAGGCTCGGGTCATGGTATAATTTAAAAAAGATGTACGACCCCGATGTGCGCCACGCCCCCGCCCCCGCGGTGCGCGTGAAGGCCTTTCTTGGAGCGTTGAAAGGAAGTAATTTCGCGCGCTTTTTGCTTTTCATCTCCCTCATGAGTTTTACGGTGAATTTGGCGGCGCCGTATTTCGCGGTGCTGATGCTGAAAGACCTTGGGTTCGGCTATTTCAAATACACGATCGTCACCATTACCGCGACATTTATGATGTACGCGCTGATGAACCGGTGGGGACGGTTTTCCGACGCCATCGGCAACCTTCGCGTATTGAAGTTTACCGCGCCGATTATCGCGATAATCCCGCTGCTGTGGATTGTCAGCCGCAATCCCCTTTTTCTTGTTTTTGCGCAGATTGTTTCCGGGTTCGCGTGGGCGGGGTTCAACCTGTGCGCCACCAACTATATTTACGATGCGGTCGCGCCCGAAAAGCGCGTTCGGTATATATCGTATTTCAATGTGCTGAACGGCCTCAGCCTCAGCGCCGGCGCGCTGGCGGGGGGATTGCTCGTCGCGTATCTTCCGCCGCTCATGGGGTATAAAATACTGACGCTTTTCGCGGTGTCATCGGCGCTGCGTCTAATTGTATGCGCGGCCGTGCCCTTCAGCCTCCGCGAGGTGCGGAGCGTGCAATCTGTCAATTCGCGTGACCTTTTCTTCAGCATGATCGGGTTCAGGCCCCTCCTCGGCGTAGACAGGAAGACGATACGTTACTAGCTGGCCTCACCCCGCCCCCTCTCCCCTTCGCTCACGTCTACCCGCATTTTTTATATAGGAGGGGGAAGGGGCCGGGGGTGAGGCCGATGCCCCTTATTTCAGCGCCTCCCCGATGTAGATCAATCCGAGATACTGCTCTTTGTCTTTCTCTACAATGCCGATGACATCACGAAGGTTTGTCGTGATCATGCGGCCCCCGTTGCTGTAACCCGCTTTATAGATGACGACAACCGGCGTATCCTTCGCGTAATACTTTTCAAAAAGCGGCATAAGCCCCTTCAGCTCGCGCAGGCCGACGAAAATCGCGAGGGTGTCGCCGTTTTTCGCGACGGCCTTAACCATGCCCTCGCTTGAGCGTATGCCGTCGGGAACCGTAATGACGACGGAGCCGTTGATTGCCACGTTTTTGCCGATCATGGCGTTGGCGGCGTTAAACGCGCTTATGCCGGGAACAACGCGGATGTCGTCCCTCGTGAAATGCCTGTACAGCCAGTAGGTCCACGATCCGAAGATCGCGGGATCGCCGTATTCGAGAAACGCTATGCTGCGGCCGGCCTTCAGCGTGTCTTGTATCTGCCGGATATTTTCCTTGCGGATTTTCGCAACGCGCTTTTTTGCCTCCTCCGCGGAAACGCCCGGATTTTTTTTCTGGTAGTAATGCGGGATGCTGAGCAGCGGATCGTACAGGCGCGGTTTGCCGCCGATGTATTTCGCGAAGCGCTGTGAAATGTCGTCGCTGCAGACGAACGCGTCGGCGTCGGCCATGGCGGATATGGCTTCAAGCGTAATGAGACGCGTATCGCCGCAGCCGACGCCGACGATCGAGAGGCGCGGTTTTTCACGTACCGGCACAATTTCGATTTTATCGACGGCCTTCACCCATCGGTCGGCGGAAAGGTCGTCGGGCAGTACGATGTGATATTTGCCGAGTTTTGAAATCGGTTTGCCGTCGAGGGTGTCGGCGATCATGATGCGCCTGCCTGCCGGCGAAAGCAAGAGTTCGCCGCCCGATATAAGCGACCGGTATCCGTCGGGCGCCGAAAGTATAAGCGCCGAATGTATGTCGATCTTCGCGTCGCATGCCGCGAGGGCGTCCGCGAGCGAAACGCCGCCGTATTCTTTCAGGCCGTGGAATCCCTTGCCATCGCCCGCCTGTTTTGCCGCCTGGCTGATGCGCGCGAGTTTTTCGATCCCCCGCATTGCCGTGACGCCGCGGTCTTTGCCGGTTACGCTGATATCGGCCGAATAGGCGTCGTTGGAGCGGACGACCGGACGCGTAACGCCCATGTCGGCTATTTCAATCGATTCAATGTTTTCAAGGCACCGTTCGGCGTAGAAATCGTTCCCCATCACAAGTTTTGGATACCGCACCGTACGCTCGAGGGGGGCCTGCCAGCGCCGGTACTCGTCGGAGGACTTATGACAGAGGGTGCAGTTTACCATCGGCATCACGGGAGCGCCGCCGGTCGCGATAATGACGTCGCCCGCGTTGCGGTACGCAACCTCGCCC
>DHPI01000078.1:0-7925 GCA_002407865.1 Spirochaetia bacterium UBA5368 | reverse complement strand
GAGAACCACCCTTTTGCCGTCGCGGTTTTTGACAATGACGGCAAGGTCGATAAGCTTGGTGAAATCGGACTCCTCTTTTTCCACATGGCACAGCTCAAGCAGGCTCTTCAGCGGAATGCCGCGATAGTTGAACGCGCCGTGATATTTTTTATCCATCGTTACTTCGTTCTGGCGCGCCTGCACTGTCTGAAATTTCTCAAGATCGTTCATGGACAGCGACAGCGGCTGGCGCACAAGGCCGAATACCCTGATCTGGTCCGCCGGTTCGGCATGCGCCGGGAGCGGCAGCGCCGCGCACACATATAAACACGCGCAGCTTGCAAGCAGTGTCAGTTTTCTGTACATTTCTTTTTCCTCGAATGTAAAATAGTATGCTGACGTATACCGTGAATACCGGTACTGTGCGGCTGCCCTACTGTCAATGATGATATGCGTTCTGGTAATAATTTAATATATATAAAAATAAATAACCTTTTATGCCAAATTATTACTAAATACTTCTTATAAAGACTTGACATATGCATTCCGGTCGTGAAAGTGACATCATCATCCCCGAACTGTGTATTCTACGGTGAAAACTATGAATTCACAGTCGTCAGGGCGGCTCTGGAAACGGCGCTGCCTCCCGGGCTTGGAAAGGGGCATGTGGAAAGCGAGTTGGGCAAAATCTGAGGCCGCCGGGAATGTCGTTGCGATAGTTACCGGAAGCCGAAGCGTCTTTATCCGTGCTTACCGCATCGTTTCTTTCCTGCCCGGCAAAGGGTAATTCCAGTAACTCGTTATCTGATATTATTAATAAGTATGGAGGATTCCATGAAAAAGCTATATGCGGCGGCGATGGTGCTGGCATTCGCGTTTGTCTGCATGCCCCTTTTTGCGCAAGAAACGGGCGTGACCAAAACGCCGGAAGCGGCGGCCGAGCCCGCGAAAGAGGTGAAAAAAGACGTATGGGAGTCAAAGACGAAGGCGTTTGGCATGGGCGAGATCGTGGTACGAGATCAGGCGGTCCCGAACATTGAACAGGCGAGTACCGTTACGGATATCTCCGGCGAGGATATTGAAAAAAGGGGAGATAAGTCGCTTGGTGATTCGCTCAGGATGGTTCCGGGCGTAAACGTGTACCAGTCGGCCAAAGGGTACGAGGTCTTTTCAATACGCGGTTTCGACCAGAAGATGGCAGCCATTCTTATCGACGGTATCCCTGTGCTGGACCCCTACTATGGCGGAAATAACACCGATATTTCCAGCATTCCCGTGGCCAACGTTTCACACATTGTGGTAAACCGCGGTGTGGCATCGGCGCTTTACGGGGCGCTTGGCAGCATCGGCTCGATAAACATAGTAACGAAACAGCCCGAGCAGCTTACCGCGGCGGGAAAAGTTGAATACGGCGAGCACAACAACTACATGGTCTCCGCCGAGGCCGGTGCTCCTATCGGCGATTTTTATGCCTGGATTGCGGCTTCGTACCGGCATTCGGACGGCTATGAAATATCAAAGAAGCTGGATAAGAAGGAGCGTAGAAAGTGGTTCGATAAGCTTGTTCAGTATGGTCTGTTTATCAATCCCGCTACATTGCTGCCGTACACCTACGATGAGGTGACGCTTGCGGCAAAGAATAACTATATAAACGATACCGGGAAATGGAACCATACATCCTATGAGAAATACACGATCAACGGGCGCGTTGGATACAACATTACCAATACGATTGAAACCGGAATATCGGCAAGCTACTACAGCAACGTACAGGACTCGAATACATTTTCCTCGACGACAACGATATCATGGAAAGATACCAACTGGGGCAAAGCTCCGAGCTTTGTAGCAGATGGCAAGAGCTCAGCTTTTCAGAACCGCGCGTTTTCTTGGCCGGAAGACACCCGATTGTCTGTTTCGCCTTACTTGAAAGCGGAATTCGGCAATCTTTTACTGCGAATGAATGTTTTTTATATAGCACAAAGGAATAATCTTGAAGGGTGGGCCAACCAGGCAGAAACGATGATGATGTTTCCGCCTTCTGTATATGATGTCACTAAAGTGGATAGTAGTAATCCGGATTTAAGAAGGCCGTATGGTACTGATCAGGTCCAATCCATTTATGAAGAAACCGCGTACGGTTTTTTCCTGTTGCCGACGTATAAAATCGCGGATTGGAATAAGCTTGCGGCAACAATCCATTACCGCTTCGAGGTGCATGAAAAGCTCGAGAAAGCCATCAACAGCGCTGTGGCGTCAGGAGTTGTGGGGATTCATGGTACCGGAGAATACAAGGTACAGGATATGGGCTCGCAGTATGTAACGCTTGCGCTTGAAGATGAAATGCGTTTTAAAACAACCGCTGGTAATGTATTTGTAACAGCCGGCATCTCGTATGATGCGCAGGACATTACCCAGCTTAAGCTTCGAAGCAATAACTTCGCAAACGGGACTCTGAACCAGATGGTCGAAGCATACTACGCGAAGGCCGACACCATACTCTGGGGAACCCGCGATTCGCTGAATCCGGTGCTTGCCGTTGTCTACGATCCGATTAAGGATTTTCTCCGACTGCGTGCGGCCGGCGCCATGAAGACCAAGTTCCCCTCGCTTGATATCTATAAGGACATTACAGAAACAACCGACCTTACGATTGAGCCGGAGCGTATATATACTACAAACGCTGGTTTCGAGCTCTTCTTCCTGAACAACGCCCTCAGCTTCAGGAACGATTATTTCTATACGCGTATTAATGATAAAATTGAAAGCGTATATAATGTAGATAAAACGAGCCAGACGTATACAAACATTGATGGCTACGTTGTGCAGGGTGTCGAATCAACGGTACAGGGCACATTGGAGCGGATTGGAGGCATCATGGATGTTACAGCTACAATCGGCTATGTGTACAGCTATGCACGCAACTACGATGACTCAACAGTTACGAAAGGCAAATCTGTTGAGGAAATTCCTGTACACCAGGTTCTGTGCCAGCTTGCGCTCAATTTTGTTACAAAGACTCAGCTTATGCTCTGGGGCAACTACACAAACAACCAGAAGGTTTACGTACTGGCATCTAATCCCTCGGCAACATCTCCGGGTGTGTATACGACGGATGTGTATAAAACCATTAAGCTCCACAATCCTTTGATGCTCAACGTGAAACTTTCGCAAAACATTATGGAGAACTTTGACGTCTACGTAATGTGCAAAAACGTGTTCGACGACTACAACGCCGACCCGTTCAATCCCGGGCCGGGCCGTATGTTCTATATAGGCGGCAGCGCGAGGCTTTAATTATTGAGGTATGCTTAATATTTTCTGCATGTTGTAAATCTCTTCCCGGGCAGGCGCGGGTGTACTACTCGCCTGCCCGTTTTGTTATTTGGCCGGGGGCCGAATGATGCCGATAATCGTCGTATTACCTTCAGGGAGTCTGCTATGAATAAAAAACAAATTGCTGTTGCCGCGCTGCTTGTGTGCGTGCTGCTCTTCGCCGCGTACAAGTTGCTGTATCCGAAAAACTACGTGTCGGTCATGGCCGTTACCGGCGCTACCCCGCTTGCGCTTACCGGCGAGGTGCAGCGCGGGACCACGCTCGAGGTGTCGGGCATGACGAAGCGCGTGTACAGCTTCAACAAAAACGCGTTAGACGCGTTTGCCGCAACGTACATCCGCACGCGCGAAGTCGCGCCGGATGGAAAATTTCTGGGCACCTACCGGTATACCGGCATCCCGGTGCTGCACATCCTCGAGGGGATTGCCCCGAAAAAGCCGGAGAGCGCGGCCTTCGAGCGGCCGCTTGACATGCTGGTCACCTTTGTCGGCGAAAACGGCGCGGCGGCGAATTTCAGCTACGGGGAGCTGACCATGACGGATGACAGCAATCCCGTTATACTCGCGTTCGACCGCAAAGAATTAACGCCGACGGAGGCTAAAAAGAAAGAGGCGTACACGGCCAATGTGTATCATGAAAACGTGAAAGGACTGCGGCTTGTGTGCCCCGCCGAGCCCGATACCGTGCGCTATCTCGATGACGTGAAAAAGATTGTGCTGACAACGCCCGATGTCCCGTATAAAGAGCTGCCGGCCGCGACAAAAGGCGCGAAATGCTCGTCCGATACCGTTGTGTGCCTGTGGGGCGGCAAAAAAGCGGAAATAAAATTCGCGGGCGTTGCGCGCGATTCCATTAAAAACTGGGTGCGCACCGGCCACGGCCAGGGCTTCAAGGGAATAGCCGATGCGAAGGGGTACAACCTCGTGTCGGCGCTGGAGAAGAATTTTCCCGGATGCGGGCCCGACAATTACTTTCTGTTTGTCGCGTGCGACGGCTACCGGGCGCTGTTTTCCGGCCGCGAGCTGTTTCTTACCGACGACGGCCGAAGGGCGATGATCATTACCGAGCTTAACGGAAAAACGCCCTCCGGCGGCATGACGCTTGGCCCGGTACGGGATTACTATGTTGACCGCGACGTGTGGGGGCTTGCGTATATCGCCGTGCTCGACGCGGTATCACCGGCAGGGCAGGACAAATAACATGAATGTACACGGAATTCATATTCTCCTCTACGCGGCCGCCGCGCTGTGTGCGCTGAGCGGCGTATGCGTTTTCTTTAAATCTCGAAAGCCCGCGTATGCGCTTCTGTGCGCCGGCGTGCTGGCGCACACCGCGTACCAGGCGGGGCGGGGATGGCTTTCGGGCGTGTTCATCCCGAACGGCATGTTCGAGGGCGTTTTTCTGCTGCCGCTGGCCGTGGCGCTGCTTGCGCTGGCGCATCAATCGTATGGCGAACGCAGGCCCGACTGGGACAGCGTGACATATCTGGCAATCGCCTTTATGGCGTTCGCGCTGTACTACCCGCACGGGATTATCCCGCCGACGCCGCAGAAGATTTCGATATGGGCCGCTTTCTTTTTTCTTTTCGAGGTGCCGGCGCACGCCTGTTTTTTTGCCGGCGGCTGGTTAGCCCTGCGTGCGCTCATGAAGCTGGAAGGCGGCAACGACTTTCATCCGCTGCTCGTATGGGGATTTGTCTTTTACAGCCTTGCCCAGTTCACCGGCGCGGTGTGGTGCTACCAGGGATGGTCGGTGCCGTTCAGCTGGGGAGCGCGGCACCTTAACTCGGCGGCCATCTGGTTTACCTATGCGGCGTATCTGCACCTGCGTTTTTTAAAGGGATGGGACATGCGGCGCAAGGCGTGGTTCGCCGTCGCCGCTTCGCTGATAGTGCTGTGCCTCAGTTTTGCGTCGTACCTGCATGAAATGAATTTTGAGCGGATAGGGGGATGATCGTGAAAAAAATACTGGATGTTGTCGGCGATCTCCGTATCACCTTCTGGCTGCTTGTCGCGACGGTCGCATTGTGCGTTACTGGCGGATTGGTGGCGTCGAAGAATTATGTCTTAATCAATTCGCTTAACAGCATGCGCATACAGGACTGGCTGCTTACACAGGGCGTTTCGAATTTTGGAAAATCGTGGTGGGTGTTCGCGCTTCTGTTTGTGCTGCTGCTTCTGGGCGTCAACACCGTCGCGTGCGCCTGTTCGCGGATACTCGCGCTGCTGCCGAAACGCAAAAGCATGGGGTGGCGCGCCTTTTCGGTGACGATCACGCCGTCGCTGATTCACATACTGTTTCTGGTGGCGCTCGCCGGCCACCTCGTGTCGTCGGCGTTTTCAACGCAGGTGAAGTTTCCGCTTGCCAGAGGGAGCGAGTACGAGCTTCCAGGCGGAACGCGCGTTACCGTGGCCGATATTCGGACCGATTATTACCCCGAAACCTCGTATATGAAAAACCGCATTAAGGAAGTGACCGCCATACTGGATATTCAGGAAAGCGAGGGAAGCTCGCAGGCAAGCGTGTCGTATGGCATTCCTCTCAGCATACGCGGATGGAACCTGCGGCTGGACATGAAGAAGAAACGGGGAAACTATCAGGAGACAGCGGCCGCTGACGAGGTAGCCCGCAGCGAAAAGCTTCTGAAAAAAACCGAGGAGACCTGCAACAAGGCGCACATGTATCACGTGCAGCCGAAGGTGGACAGGGCGCCGGAGGAGTTTCTGCTGGCGCAGTACGATCCCGGTTTTCGATATGTCATGGGCGCGATCGTGCTGATTATCATTATGATGATATGGTACTTTCCGCAGGCGCAGCGGAACCACGCGTAGCGCCGCAGTATCGCTCGGCGGCGTTATGCGCGATGCGTTTTTTGGCGCGCCGTGCGCTACGCCGTCTGCGGCTTTTCCGCTAACTGTTTGCCAAGCTGTTCGCGGAGAAGCCGCTTGAGTATCTTTCCGCTGGGATTTTTCGGCAGCGCATCGAGAATAAACACGTTCTTCGGCGCCTTGTATCCCGCAAGCCTCTCCTTGCAAAAAGCCTTTATCTCCTCGGGGTCGATTGTCTGTCCCGGCCGCGGAACGATCGCGGCGCTTACCGCTTCTATCCAGTACGGATCGGGCAGCCCCACCACCGCGGCCTCCATTACCTTCGGGTGCGTAAAAAGAACCTCCTCGACCTCGCGCGATGAAACATTTTCGCCGCCTGATTTTATAACATCTTTTTTGCGGTCAATAAAAAAGATGTAGCCCTCCTCGTCCATTCTGCCGATGTCGCCCGTGTGCAGCCAGCCGTTGCGGAACGCCTCCTCAGTTTTTTCGCCGTTCTTGTAGTATCCCAGCATGATTGACGGGCCGCGCATCACGATTTCGCCCTCCGCTCCCCGCTCCACCTCGCGGTCGTCGTCATCGAATATTTTAATTTCGAGCGGCAGGTGCGCTTTTCCGATTGAGCCCGGCTTGCGAAGCATGTCCTCGTGCGGCAGGCTTGTTCCCAGCGGGCTCGACTCGGTCTGGCCGTAGTAATTCATAAAGCGGGCGCCGGGCAGCATTTCCATCCACTGCCGCAGAAGGTTGTCGGGCATATACGCGCCGAAGCTGATGCATTTTTCCAGGCTTGACAGGTCTTCCTTTTTAAATCCTGGCATCAGCGGAAGTACGGTATAGAGCGTTGGCGGGTACACCCAGTAATTTACGCCGTACGATTTCGTTATGGCGAGAATTTCCATCGGGTCGGGGGCGTATTCCATGATTACCTTGCTGCCCCTGCCGATGACGGCAATCGAGAGGTATATGCCCGCGACATGAAAGAGGGGTATTGAAAGGAGGATAATGTCCTTTTTTTCCAGGTCCAGATCGGTATACGCCGAAAGCAGTGTGGCGTAAAAATTGAGATGACAATTCAGAACCCCCTTTGGCATCGATTCGGTGCCGCTTGTATACAGAAGCGTGGCCGGCGCGTCGCCGGATATTGCCACGCTCGGTTCTTCGTCACTGCCGCCTGTCAGATCGTCAAATTTCATCCATCCGGCGGGCGGCGTTTCACCTTTCAGGGCGAATACGCCGAAATGTTTCACGGAAGCGAGGGACTTTTTAATCTGTTGTACGCCGTCAACCAGCGCGTCTTCCACGAAAAACATCACGGGCGTGGCGTCGTTGATGATATACTCGATTTCGTTGCCCTTCAGCATGAAATTAAGCGGCGTGGCGACCGCGCCGATTTTAAAAAGCGCAAAGAGAAGTATCAGGTAGCTGTCGCAGTTGTGCGACAGGATGGCGATGCGGTCGCCCGGCTTTACGCCGAGTTTCAGCAGGGAATTTGCGCAGCGGTTGACGGCCGCGTTGAGCGTTTTGTATGTATACGGCGTGTCACGAAACACCACGGCGACATCGTCGGGATGCCGGCCGGCGGTACGCCTGAGAATATCGCCCACGCAGGCGCGTCGCAACAGATTGAGCTTTATCGGGTTGGAATTTTGCATGCGATCCTCCTTCGAGTATGATTGTATATATATGGCGTGCGAAAAAAGACATAATATTATAATATGATATAATATAATATTATAAATATAATGTCAATTACATATAGACCATGTGGCGACAGCGTCATA
>DHPI01000055.1 GCA_002407865.1 Spirochaetia bacterium UBA5368 | reverse complement strand
TGCGTTATAAACCGCACACGCTCATCGCGAGTATCTCCTCTATTTCGCGGCTGAGCGTGTGCGGTTTATAACGCAATATTTTATCCATAAAGAAGCCGTACCCGTCAAACGCCGCATCGGCAATGAAACCCTTCATCGTGTTTTCCGGAATCGCCTGTATCTCGGGCGTTATAAAACTGGAAAGCTCCGAAACGCGCCGGTACAGGTTCATGGCCCGGCCGTACAACGCCATGTACCGCTGGTCGGTTTTGTCTTCATCGCTTTTGAGGTGCGCATAGGTATAAAGCCGTTCTATGCCGCGGGAAATTTCGAGGTCAAAGTCGATCACATCCCTGAGCACCGCCGCGGACTCGCCCAGCCGCCCCCGGTATGCCGGATAGCTTCGGATCTTTGCTTCAAGTTCCGCATATAGTTTTTCCCACTCGTCATCCGTGGCAAACAGCGGCGCGAGGTCCCACCTGTGTTCCTGTGGGATATCGCCGCGCTCAGGAATTTTCACTTCATTATTCATTGTATGCTCCACGATAGTGTAATCGAATGCCAGATAACGGTACATCGTGACCGCCCCGGGCCTGCGCAACGATACATGATAGTATGCTTCGGGCCTGGAATCAATCAGTATTTTTTCGCATCGAAATCGGAAAAAAGCTTTATTAAATCGACAGACTGTTATATATACATATAAAAATATTTACGGAGGAACCCATGTCTGATGCGATTCTTTTTGAACAGAGGGATGCTGTTGGAATTATCACAATAAACAGGCCGAAGGCCAACCAGTTGAACCACGAGGTGTTCGAGGAATTCAGAAAAACACTCGATATTATTGAGCTGAACAAAGACCTTCGGGCTGTCATCGTGACAGGCGCGGGCGATAAAATATTCAGCGCAGGCGCCGACCTCACCGCCGGTTTCGGCGACTACAGTCCGGTAGATTTTCTCAAACGCGGCCAGGACCTCTGCAACAAGATTGAGTATTACACGAAACCCGTCATCGCTGCGCTCAACGGCCACGCGTTCGGCGGCGGATGCGAAATCGCGATATCATGCCATTTCAGGTTCATAAAAAAAGATGCGCGCATCGGCCTTACGGAGACAAACCTCGGCATTATGCCCGGTTACGGCGGCACGCTGCGCCTGCAGCGATATATCGGCAGGGCGAAGGCGCTCGAATACATGCTGCTGGGAAAACAGATCGATGCCGACGAGGCGCTTGCCCTGGGGCTCGTCAACAGGATTTGCAAGGATGACAAAGTTATGGAGGAAAGTTTTGAGTTCGCACAGAAGCTCGTCAAGCGCCCGCCGCTCGCGGTGAAGGCGATACTTCGCGTAATGGCGATGAGTCCAAGCACATCGCCCGACTTTCACCTGCAGGTGGAGCGCGAGGAGCTCGCGAAGCTTTTCGTGTCGAAGGACACCCGTGAAGGTCTTACGGCGTTCATGGAAAAGCGCGAGCCCGTATTCACCGGCGAATAAGCTTTTTACATGAACAACGGCCTGCCGAAGCTGTTAAGGTGCGTGCATGCCGCAAGCTCCTTGCGCGGCGGGCCGTCCTTTCCGGCGACGGCGGGCCGTCCCACCGGAATGACGACAGCCACATCGTAATCATCCGGAAGCTCAAGCGCCTTTCCGCAGCGATCATGGTCGAGCAGGCCAACCACCACGGTGCCAAGACCCATATCGTGCGCCCTGAGACAGATGTTCTGGGCGGCGAGCCCAAGGTCGAACATGAACCATTCGGAGAACTTCGTTGTGTTTTTCCCGTCATAACAGCCGGATACGTTCTTCCTGGCGCATAACGCAATCAGCGCGGACGCGTTTTTCGTGCATTTGACCGCGGGATTCAATTCAGGGTAGCAGGCCGCGATTTTTTCTATCTGCGCTTTGTCGCGCACCACGACAAATTCCCATACCTGCGTATTCGCCCACGAGGGCGCCCAGCGCGCGGCCTCAAGGAGTTCGCGTATTTCATCATCCGTCACATAATAATCCGTAAAACGGCGGATGCTTCTTCTCTTTCGTATGGCTTCCAGAACTTCCATGGGCTCTCCCTGTTTTTTTTGTATGATTTTATCCGTTCTTCACGATTACCGCAACCCTAATTCCGCCGTTCATAAAAAGAATTTTCCTGTCATAGGACAGCGACATCGTTTTTTCAAGATCAAGGGCGGGCACGATTATGGCGTACCCGCAGCCGGCATAACCGCGTATCGTTTCACCTATCCTCCGGTACAGCGCCCCCGTATCGCCGGATGAAAGCCTGCGCCCATACGGCGGATTGAGCGCTATCAACGCCTTTACGTCGGGCGGGATAACGATTTTTTCCCGCAGAAAATCCCTCTTCTCCGGAAGAACGGCATCCTGCACCCCCGCCTGCCGCGCATTCTCCCGCGCCGCCGCGAGGGCGCTATCGTCGATATCCGAACACACGACCGTTCCCGGCAATGGCGCGGATACGGCGTCACCGCCTGAAAGCGAGCGAACGAGATACTGAAAGGCGGCGGGGCGAAACGACGGCCATTGCATGAAGGCAAAATCCCTATGCAGACCGGGCAGGCTGCGGCGCATCATCATCGCCGCCTCGATTGCAAATGTTCCCGACCCGCACATGGGATCGATGATCATGCCATACCGCTCCGCATGCGCCGCGCGCAAAATGAGCGCGGCAAGTGTTTCGCGCAGGGGCGCCTCGACGCCATGGGTTTTGTAGCCGCGCCGGTACAGCGGTTCGCCGCTCGTGTCAAGGCTGACATGGCACCGGTCGTTGTCGAAGCGGATAAACACCGTCTGCGGAATATCACCGCCGCCTGCGGCATCCGGAAACACGGGGACCAGCCCATACAGCGCAAGGCGCTCGCTGATTGCGCCCCGTAATTCTTCTTCAATTCTTCCCGTATGATAGAGCCTGGAATGATGGCATGTTATGCTGAAAACTATCGATCGCCCGTTTTTAATATGCAGTTCCCACGGGATGCCGCAGGCGTGCGTTCGCAGTTTTACGAAATTGCTCGCCTTAAATTCGGCAATACGCATCATGACGCGCGTCGCGGTGCGCGAGCACACATTGAGCCTGTAGCACGCATCGAGCCTGCCGGTAAACTCTATCCCACCCTCGACGATGCGCATGCCGTCGGCCACGCCGATTTCGCGAAGCTCGTCCGCGGCAACCTCTTCAAATCCCGGCTGCACAACGGCGAAAAACACGCACTCCTTCGCGATCACGTGCTGTTTTATGCGCCGGTCAAGCGCTTTTTCAGATGCCGTCATGCGCCGCGCCTCCTCAGCACCGCCAGCGTTTCAATATGCGGCGTCTGCGGAAACATATCGAACGCCTCGAACGATTGCATTGCATATTCATCGAGCAATGCGCAATCATCCCGAAACGTGACCGGGTTGCACGACATGTACACGATTTTTCCAGGCGCCATCTGGCGTATGTATCGCACAACACGCGGGTTCATCCCGCTCCTCGGCGGATCGAGCACCACCGTGTCGAACCGCGTTTCGTTGTGCTTCACGAAATCCAGCACGTCGGCGCAAATAAAATCAGCGTTCATAATGCCGTTTGCCTCCCTGTTGCGGTTCGCCATCGCAACTCCCTCGGCGAGCATCTCCACGCCGGTCATGCGGTCGGCGCGCGCGGCGGCAAAGAGCGATATGCTGCCCACGCCCGAGTAAAGATCGAGCACGTTGCCCGAAACTTCTTCCCGTATGCGGCGGTACATTTCAAGAGCGACTTCCGAATTCGACTGAAAAAAGGAATTCGGCGCAATCGCGAACCGTATGCCGTCGAAAATCTCCTCGATTGCGCCGCCCTTGACATCCTCTATGACCTCGCCGAACGAGAGATCGGCCAGCCCGTCGCTCAGGAGTATCGATACCGAATCGGCACGATCGACGATACCCGAAATCACGTGGCGCAGCCGGTTCTCGCGCTCCGCAATCACGAAATTTACCATCACCTGTCCGGTAAACCGCGCCTGGCGCAGCACCGCATAACGCAGGTACCCGGTATGCCGCAGGTAATTGTAATCCTCGATGCCCGCGAGCAGCGGCCGGAGGGCGCGAAACGCGTCATTCGATTTTTGCTGCATAATGGCGCACGAGTCAATATCGACCACGTGCCTGTGGCTGCCCGATTTTCTGAGCCCGATATTTCCGAAGGCGGTCACGAAATCCATCCTGTTGCGGTAGTGCAGCGGCGACGAGGGACGCACCGCGCCGACATCGCAGACGCCATTGAGTATTTCCGCAAGGTACTCACGTTTCAGCAACAACTGGTTGTCATAGGCAATATCCTGAAAGCGGCAGCCGCCGCACCTGCCGAAATATTCGCACGCAGGCGCAATGCCGACATCCCTGTACTTCTCCGCCAGCGCGAGAAATCGGGCCTTATTTTTTTTCATGTGTGATACGCATCCGCTTCGAAAAATGGCTTTACAAGCAACAAACTGCAACTACAGTGTAACATATGAGCAGTGTAAAGGAAAAAAATAAGCGCACCGTCGCCCTGCTGATAGCTGTCGTCATCGCGGTGTTCGGAGCGGGTTGTTCGGGAAAATCCGATTCAAGCAACGGCAAAGAAGGCTGGATCAGCGTGCGCATCAACGAAACGGCCACCAACGATCTCGCGCAGGTGATGATCTTCACCGAAGACGCGGAAGGCAGACAGAAAATATTTATACGCAACTTCTACAAGGAAGGCGCAAGCGAGGAACGGATAAACCGGGAAATGCATACATTTATGGCCGGCCTCGAAAAATACAAAAATAAAACCGCGCGCATAAAGTATTATAAAGACGATATCGGCGATTCAATACTCGTTGAGATCCGGTAGCCGGCCCGGCATCGCGCATATCACAGTTCCTTGGCATCACGCGGTTTTTCAGCATATGAAGATTGCATACAGACTGCCGTACGCGGCGGATGATTCGCTTCGTACGCCAAGTTCGGGCATATAACTCAGGAGAACACTGATATGAAACTCACGCGTACGACAATTGTTTTTTTTCTGGTTCTGCTCTGCACAGCTCCCGCGTTCGCGGTCGAACGGGACATCCAGGGCAAGCTCGGCACCGGCTACGCCTACGACCCGTCCAAATTCGGACTGGATTTTTCACTGCAATACAACTGGGTGCTCGACCCCTATTTCGCGCTCGGCGCCGAGTCTGGATTCTACTGGATTTACTGGAGCCGGAAGATCGCGTCAGGCGAAACTGTCGGGATTTCTTCCGATATAAAAGCCGACACCAACGCATATATGATTCCCGTTATCGCCAATGCCCAGCTTCGTCTTCCCAATCTCATTAAAAAAATATATGTGATGCCGTATGTCACTGTCGGCCTCGGCTATTCTTTTATGATGATTCACTATTCTGAACCGGATATAGCCGCTTCCGAATATGACGGCGAATCCGTAACGAAATTTTTTAAAGGATTCACCTGGCAGCTGATTGCCGGCGCCGGATATCAACCGGAAGGATCGAACGTTGAATTTATCGGCGAGCTTGGGTACCGCCACGCCGCGCTGAAAACCGGCACAACGGAGATCGACATGTCGGGCCTTGTGATCCGTCTTGGCGTAAAGTATCCCCTCGGCAATAAATGACGGCATTTCATACACACACCACACCAGCAAGGAGGACAGGCAGATGAAGTCATCGGTGATCCGCACCATGGTTGCTATCGCGGCATCGGCCGCGCTGCTGTACGCGTTTATTCCAGGAAACATCGGCGCCACGCCGGCACTATCCGCGAAGGATGCAGGCTCATCATCCGGCATAT
>DHPI01000027.1:2343-2649 GCA_002407865.1 Spirochaetia bacterium UBA5368 | reverse complement strand
AAAAGGCTTAAAGACGCAACCACTTCATCCAAAGGCATCGTCGAGCTTGCCGAAGACGGCGAAACTAATCCAGGCGTCGCCGTGCAGGGTAACGACAAAAGGCTTAAAAACGCAACAACATCCGTAAAGGGCATTGTCAAGCTTGCCAAAGACGGCGAGGACAAACCAGGCGTCACCGTGCAGGGCAACGACAAAAGGCTTAAAGACGCAACCGAATCCACGACCGGAATACTTCGCTTCGCGAAAGACGGTGAAACGGCTGCCTTCGCCGCCGTGCAGGGTAACGACAAAAGGCTTAAAGACGCA
>DHPI01000027.1:0-2117 GCA_002407865.1 Spirochaetia bacterium UBA5368 | reverse complement strand
GCAACCACTCTCACAAAGGGCATCGTCGAGCTTGCCGAAGACGGCGAAACCAATCCCGGCGTCGCCGTGCAGGGTAACGATAGAAGGCTCAGGGACGCAACCGAATCCGAACCGGGAATTGTACGCCTCGCAAAAAACGGCGAATCGAAACCGGGTACTGCCGTTCAATCCAACGACAGCCGACTCTCTGACGCCCGCCAGCCGCTTGCGCATACGCACGCCTATGCGCCGCTGGTTCACGACTACTCAAGCCATACAGGCACCATCGATATCCGCGAAAGCATGCAGCAGAAATTCAGCGGCATCGTTCCGCCGCCGGACGGATCGTCGGTGCTGTACGGTAAAAATATGTCGACCGAAGACGGCGCCGTCGGCATCACCGGCGTTGCCAACGAATCGAGCGGAAAACCGGCGCATTCATACGGTGTCGTCGGCCATGGCGGCCTTGTCGGCGTTCGGGGACAATCAACCGGCAAGAGCGGCATGGCGCCGGCTGGATGCGGCGTCATGGGGATATCACGGTTCGGGGCCGGCGGATTTTTCGCAAGCGAGCATTCATTCTCGCTTGTGGTCGACGGCTACGGCTCGATCACCGATTGTGACGACTCGCTGAATCTCACGGGAAACGGCGACGCCCTCCGCGTCGAGGGAAAATCGATATTCAATGGCAGCATCATGCTTGGCAACCGCGACAGGGACGACAAATCTCCGTCGAACGTGGTCGAGATGTTCCAGGTTGACGACGAGGATTACATATCTCCCGGCGATCTTCTGGTCATCAGCCACAAAGGCGGCTCCATTCTCTCACGCTCGTCCGGCAGCTATGCGAAATCAATCATCGGCGTGGTGTCGGGCAATCCCGCGCTGGTCTTCGACAACAGCGGCAACGCGAAAAAGACATACCCGGTAACGCTCGCGGGAAAAACATACTGCAAGGTGGATGCGCGGCGGCGGCCGGTCAATCCCGGCGACCTTATCGTAAGCTCGGACATGCCGGGCGCCGGGATGGCGGGCGAAATCGATTCGTTCGATAAAATAGGCACAGTCATCGGCAAGGCCCTCGACAGGCTTGCCGACGGCATCGGCATCATTCCGATTTATATTGTGCACCTATAAGATTTCAGGGCGCAAGCTTTCGTATAATCTCCATCTCGGCGCTGTTGAAAATCTCGTTACGGTAGTTTTCAAGCTCCCGGATCATCTGCTTGCTGACATAGGTGATTTTACGGCTGAACGGTTTTTTCTCGTAGCGGTCCACCCATAGGATGATGGTGGTTTTTTCCGAATCCCACACAAGGGCGCCCTGGTTGTCCTTGATTGTTTCTCCGGTAGGCGGGCCGTACGTATCCTGGATTTTTTTCCGCACCTCATTCAGCCCCAGATACGGAAAGCGGATGGCGACGAAAAAAAGTCTTCCTTCCACCGCCGACGCGTCGGCCTTCGCTTCCTTTTCTCCCCCGGCAGAGCCGGTAATCGCGGGGTCCCTGTATAGAAATCCGTAAAGATACTCTATATCGCCATCACGGGATACAATTACCTTTTTTTCGTCGGTATATACCATTTTCCCGAGGATTCCGCCGCGAACGCTGCTGAGAGGCGCGCCCCAGGCAATGTTTTTAAACCCGTCGCCTGCCTTCGCAACCTTTACCTCGTCTTTCACTACAGCGGATTCCTCTTTTACGGCGGCGTTCTTCGTCGGCGGGGGTGCGGTTTTCACCGGTTTTTTCTGCTGCGCCGCTACTGGCACAATCCCCGAAATGGCGATAGAAAGCAACGCGCACATACAAATCTTTTTCATGTCGAACATCCTCATACCTGCGAGTGGATAAATGCGAGCGCCGATGCCGCACAGCACTGCCGCACGAAAGCGCATCATTACCGCTATTAATATCGGACAGCGCATCCCGTAAATGAAACGGATTATTTGGCGCATATACGATAAATACTATTGACATTCGCTCGAGCCGTGCTATTTACAATATGGTAGATGTACACATTATTACACAGGTGATCGGCAGAAACGCGGAGGAAGTATGGCGGATATTTTAGATGTTAACGATAAAAACTTTAAAAACGAAGTGATCGACGCGCAGGGGAAGGTGCTCGTCGATTTCTAA
>DHPI01000057.1:23153-23494 GCA_002407865.1 Spirochaetia bacterium UBA5368 | reverse complement strand
TAATTACGCCGGCCGGCGTAATTATGCAGACAGGGGAATCGACGTTTTGCATCGGACCGTCCCATGTTCTGATCTCTCCGTGTATAAGGTACTCTCGCTGTACGATCGGGAAATTCATCGCGAACCGGCCGGGGATTTCAGCTTCGCGCGGGAATATTGACTGTATAATCTCATCGCGTTTCATTTAGATCTCCTGACACATGTCTTTCCGGGGGAGGATCACACCAGACGCCGCCACTGTACAAGTAATCCAGGGATTTTTATCAAAACGCAACAATAATATTTTTTATCCGGTATGTGAATTGAAAACGAGGATGAGGACAAAGCCATAATATTTTATG
>DHPI01000057.1:10236-23014 GCA_002407865.1 Spirochaetia bacterium UBA5368 | reverse complement strand
TTTTATAATATATGCTAAATGAACCGCTCGTTCCATCATTGATGTTGCTGAATGTAGTCCTGCACGATCATTTGATACGCCATGACGAATATTTTTATCAAATAAACCAACCCCATCGGGACTGGCAACTGCGGAAGCGCCCAATGGACTTATACAGTGATGAACACTAACAGGTATCATTTCAAAGGTCAAAAACGCGTAAAGATGTGTAAGGTGGGTGGTCTCCAAACCGCCATGACGCGCCCACGCAACTGCGGCACTTACGCCAATCTTGTTTTTGAGTCTCCCACCGGCAATATTACCGAATACAAAAACACGTAAGCGATCAATCATAGCGGCCATTTTTGCACTTGTTCGCATGAAATATACTGGACTCGAAAGTATAATAATATCCGCTTTTTCGGCTTTATTATATATATTTTGAGCATCATCGTTTATAGAGCAATAACGATCAATTGTTTGCTTTTTTAAGCAAAAATTGCAATGTTTACAGTCCTGTATGTCCATTTTAGATAGATTAATAATATCTGATGTTATATCATTGCCTTGAACGGAATCGATCATGTTTTTTAAAAGAAATTCGACATTACCTTCTTTTACCGGGCTACCTGATAAACCAAGTATTGATAGTTTCATTTGTTGATTTCCTTTTAGTATTACATAATAATAGATGGCAATGAAGCGGCCTCTCCATCATAGAGAGGCCGTTCCTTGCCATCCATTGCACGGCGGCATGAGCTAATTACGGCTTTGCGCCGTTTTAAACCAGCCCCCGGTACGCGCAAATCAGACGGGGCGCACCATTTTCAGGCGCCTGCCGACATCGATCCTCCGCATCATCATCTCCATCCTTCTGTCTTTTTCCGTCCACATCTCGTTCAGCCACCGCTGAAACCGCTCGCGATAGTCCGCGTCATTGACATAGTCGCCGATAAGGTTTTTCGTAACCGGAAGCTCTTCCACATGCACACGAATATCCCGCACCTTGCCACAGAGGAAATCCCAGAACTTGAACGGCCCACCCGGATACGCAATGGTAACATTGAGAATGCTGGAAAGCTGCTCGCCCATTGTTGAAAAAACGAAACCGATACCGCCCGATTTCGGCCTGAGCAGATTGCGATACGGCGAATTCTGCCTGCTGTGTTTTTCTCCGGTAAACCGCGTACCCTCGACAAAGTTCATTATCGAGACGGGCATATCCTTGAATTTGGCGCAGGCCCGCTTCGTAATTTCGATATCCTTACCCTTCAGATGCGGGTGTTTTTTAAGAAACTCGGGTGTATACCGTTTCATAAACGGGAAATCGAACGCCCACCACGCAATGCCGAGAATTGGCACCCATATAAGCTCCTTTTTCAGAAAGAATTTCAGAAAGGGGATTTTCCCGTGAAAAACCTTTTGCAGCACCACGATATCGGTCCACGACTGATGGTTTGCGATAACCAGGTACCACTTATCTTTTCTGAGGTTTTCCAGGCCGCTGACATGCCAGTTGATTTTTCTCGTACAGCGAATTCCAATATTGTTGCAGAAAATCCAGGAATGCGCAACCCGGTCGAGCAGCCGGTTAAACAGCCGTCGCGGATGCCGCAGCGGTACGCTCATTTTCAGAAAGGTTAACGGGAAAAGCGACAGCGACCAGAAAACGGTATTTACAACAATGAGGGTAATGGCGATAGCGCCGATGGTTTTCCTGTGCAGATATGCAAGCATAGTATCTCCTTCCGCCGTAATTTCAGTAGTATGCACTATCTGGATTATATGCGTGCAATACGAAATTCAATATAATGCAGACCATGCTATCTCTACCAATATAAAAATACGGCAAAAAGTTGCAAATATTTTTTATCAATTATTTGCATATTTTGTTATATGAACATACTACCGCTATATTGTTCACATACTATCGACACGTCACGCCGCGCCCGAAATGACGCGGCTGGCATTCATCAATCCTCGAAATACTCCGTCTTCATCGCCACCGTAAGGCCGTCACTGTTGCGCAGGCGGCGCGCAAGCCCCGCGATCCTGGGAAGCTCGTACGCGAAGAAAAACCGGAACGCGGCGAGCTTGCCGTTATAGAAATTCGAGTCCGATTCCGAAGGATTGCCCTGAAGGGCTTTCCGCGCCACGCGCGCCTGCGCCAGCCACTGCCACGCGATCGCGATGATGCCGAACAGCTCCAGGTAGAGCGTCGCATCTGCGAGAAACAGCTCAATCTCGCCCTTCATCGCGATTCCCGCCAGGTGCGCGGTCACGTCCTCAAGCGTTTTCAACGCGGCTTCAAGCTCGTCGGCGCACGCCGAAAGCGCATCGTCCCCGCTGGCGCTTTGTATCGTGGATCGCACCTCGTCAAAATAAAGGGCCATCGCCTTCCCGTTCTTCATAACCACCTTACGGCCGAGGAGGTCCATGCCCTGTATGCCGGTGGTTCCCTCGTGTATGGGATGAATACGCGCATCGCGGTAATACTGCTCCAGCGGAAATTCGTCACAGTAGCCGTAGCCGCCAAGGCACTGCATTCCCTGGCTTACCGCATGTATCCCCATCTCCGCGGGATAGCTCTTGGCGATCGGCGTCAGAAGGTCGACAAGCAGTTCGCAACGCTCGCGCTCCGCGCCGTCGGTAACGCGACACATGTCGGTGTAACGCGCAAGCTGAAGGATGAGCGAGAACGCTCCTTCTATTACCGAGCGCTGAAAGAGCAGCATGCGCTTCACGTCGGCGTGCTCGATAATCGGCGCCTGCGGCTTCGTCGGATCTTTCTCAGTGGCCTTTCTCCCCTGCGGGCGCTCCTTCGCGTACTCTAACGCCGCATAATACGCCGCGCTCGCAATGGCGGCCGCGCTCAGTCCGACGTCGATCCGCGCCTCGTTCATCATCTGAAACATGTACGCCAGTCCCCTGTTTGCCTCGCCCACGAGAAACCCGCGGCAATCGTCGTTATCGCCCATGGCAAGCTGCGTGATGGGCGCGCCGCGATAGCCAAGTTTGTGATATATTCCCGCGCATGTCACGTCGTTGAAGACGAGCATGCCGTCATCGTTGATCCGCCGCTGCGGCACCACGAAGAGGGATATGCCCTTCACTCCTGCGGGGGCGCCCTTAATGCGCGCCAGCATCAGGTGCACCACGTTTTCAACGCCATCATGCGCACCGGCGGAGATGAATATCTTCTGTCCTCGAATTCTGTAATATCCGTCCGCCGGCTCGGCCGTCGTAGTAATGTCGGCAAGAGAGCTTCCCGCATCGGGTTCGGTAAGCGCCATCGTTCCCTGCCATTTTCCCGCATGCATGTTTTTTACGAATGCCCGTTTCAGTTCCTCGGACCCGAATGTTTCAATAAGGTGGGCCGCCCCCGCGGTAAGCACCGGATAGACGCTGAGGCTGTAGTTTGCCGCGCAGAATATAAAACCGCACGCGCTGAATACCATATACGGCAATTGCTGCCCGCCCGCATCGTACGGATGCATGGCGTTGATCCATCCGCCCTCGCCGGAGGCGCGCATGTATGCCTTCACTGACGGATGCACCCTGACGGCGCCATCGGCATATTCCGGCGGTTTGCGGTCCATCTCCTGGAAGGCAGGATAAAGAATCTCCTCGCCAAGTTTCATCGCCGTTCCAAGCACCATGTCGAAGGTGTCCCTGCTGTGGTCGCTGAAATACGGATAGCGTACCAAACATTCGGCGTCAAATACTTCATAAAGAAGAAACTTGAGATTGCGTTCGCTTACAAACCGCTGCGCCATGATATATCTCCTTAAATTTGTATGTACGATAACAGTATAAAGTATATATCTTTTTGTCACGTACAATACCGCCCGGCGCACCGAATCCCGGTCGCCATTTATGCAGACGCATCGCGCCCATGGCAGGTTATACGCCATACAACGCAATAAATTTTTGCTCATCATAAAATAATACTTGTCGAACACTAAATCCCTGCGGTATTATAGAGTCACATATACACAAGGTGCTTAATTTCATTCAGGAAGGTGTCTGTATGCGGAATATTTGTATGATACTGTATCTCTGTCTTTTTTTGAGCGCCTCTGCTTTCGCGATGGGACGTTCCCCCGGCGACGGTCAGGGAGGGCATGAAGGTCCCGGAGGACACCACGGGGGTGGCGGCGGCGCTCCAGAACCGGCGACACTCGTATTGATAATCGCGGGTCTCGGCGCAGGCGCGGCGTTCGGCATAAAAAAGTATATAAGCAAATAGCAGCCGCTGAACTTTTCCACCTGTTATATATGTAGAGTTCAATGGCACAGTGTGTGTACAACAGGTTCCCGCTGCAAGGGCGCGCGGCGATTGCTATATTAATATCGCTTCTTTTTTTCAGCGGCAGCGCGGCGGAATTGTTTATTCGATGGTTTGCCGTGGGTTCACAGTACGCCCATGGCATTTTTGTATTCGGGGCTTTCTTCTGGCTGCTTTTTAGAAAGATTCAAGAATTCCCTCCCGAAAGAATAACGGCATCCGTACCGTCAGGAATCGCCGTTATCATGCTTTCGGTCTTTCTCAACCTCTATGGCGAGTTCCGTGAAATCAGCACAGCCCGGTGCCTTGCCGTATATTTTTTCATTATCGGCAACTGCATTCTCTTTCTCGGCGCTGGATTCGCGCGCCGCAACAGTATGCTGTTTCTCTATCTCCTTCTCGCGGTGCCGCTCCCTGCGTTCGTTACCGACACGGCAATGTTCCACCTCAAGATATTCGCCACACGCATATCGGAAATAATACTTTCGGGCTTCTATCATTCGGTTTCCAGGCAGGGCGCCATATTGCTAATAGAGGGATATGAGATAGAAATAACGCCGGCATGCAGCGGATTGCAGAATATCTTTGCAATGCTGTCGCTGCTGCTGCTCCTCGGCCTTATTCAGACGAAACGCCGAACCGCCCTGCTGGATTATCTGGCCGCCGTGCCGGCGGCGATTGCCGCGAACGTTATACGCATCATTACCGTCTGTGCGCTCACGGCCGGCGGCTACGGGCAATTCGCGCTCGTCACGTATCACGAAGTAATCGGCGTCATCGCGTTTCTGATTATTTTTACGATCATCGCGGCATGCAACGACTTTCCGCTCTGGAAGACGCACACCCCTTTTCGCATACTCAACGATACGCATAGGGCCATCCTGCCGCGCTATACGCTGCTCATGGCCGTTCTCGTCGTTGTTTCAGTTGCCGTCATTATTCTCAACACCTCCGCACAACGGATGGAGCGCCCCCTTGTTAAAAACACAATCCCGAAAGAGATTGCCGGCTGGACATCGCGCGACTTCCCTCTTGAAGAAAGCTATTACCGGCTGCTTGAAACCGACGACCTGCTTATGAGGGAATTTACGAAACACGACAGCGCCGAAGACGACACCTCTGTCTATCTTTACCTGGTGCATTCGCGAAATAAACGATCCGCGTTCATGCACCGTCCCGAATTATGCCTCCAGGGCGAAGGGTACAATCTCGTTGAAAAAAGCGAGATACGCCTGCTAAATGACAGCGTCCGGGCGTACCGCATGCTCTTTTCCGGAAACGGAAAGTGCCTGCTGGTATATTACTGGTACCATATCAACGGAAGAAATTTCAACAGGTATATCGACCTCCAGATGATGTACCTGGGAGCGAACCAACTGGATTTCAGCGGCAGCATGATCCGCCTTTCAAGGATTGTCAATCGCGACAATGTACCGGCGGGCGAAGCCGTACTACGCCGCTTTGTCGACGACGCAGTACCGGCAATACTGAAGCATTTATGACAAACGCCCGATCATGGTAAGGCGCTATGTATGGGTCACTTTCCGAGAGACTTGAACGATCCGTCCCTGATCTCCTTTTCCGGCTTGAGCATTTCAAGGCCAAAACGCTTGTACAGAAACTCGAGCGCCTCGGTAAGTTGCTCGGGCTGCATGCCCGAAGCGAGAACGAAGGGGCCCGCGAAGGCATTCATTCCGAACTTCACCGCAGTGTCTATTTCCTCCGTCGATACAGCCAGGCCTTCCTTGAAAACCTTGACCGCCTCATTGACCTGGACGGCAAGGAGGTGCAAGGGGGTGATATCCTGCGTTTCTCTGGATAAATCGATCACCGCTTTGCCGTTTTCCCACAGGTAAATCCCCTTTCCCGTCTTCTGTCCAAGCTCGCCCTTTGCCACCTTATCGGTGAGATACGTGCCTGGTTTGTACTGCGGGGAAAGGGTATTCGCATAATATTCGAGGGTATGGCAGAAGACGTCCAATCCTACAAAATCGGCCGTTTCGAAGGGTGCCATTTTGGCGCCCATCTTTTTCATTACGGCATCCATTTCGTCGGGCTTCATCTTGCCTTCGTCGAGAATGGCGCTGAGCAGGGCCTGGTTTGGCGCGTTAATCCTGTTCACAATAAATCCAGGACGGTCTTTGAGCACCCTGACCGGCAGCTTGTCTATTTTTTTGGATAGTTCGCACATGAGATCTATCGCGGCATGGCTCGATCTGTCCCCGTATATGACCTCGACAAGCTTCATCCTATTGACCGGATTGAAAAAGTGCAGGCCAAGAAAACGATCCGGTTTTTTTACGACGCTGCCAATTTCCGATATGCTCATGGTCGACGTATTGGTCGCGAGGATGGCGTCCACGGCGGCTAATTCTGATATTTCTTTGAAGACGGATTTTTTCAGGTCCATTTTTTCCGGCACAGCTTCAATGACCACCTGCGCATCCCTGACGGCTTCCGCGGTGTCAAGGGACGTTTTGATGCGCTCATTTATTATTTTCCGCATCTCACCGGCCTGCATCTTGCCTTTGTCCACGAGAAACTGAAGACTCTCCCCTATTTTTGCCACGCCGTTGTCGAGAAATTCCCTTTTCACGTCTTTCATCACCACGTTGAATCCGGCAACTGCGCACACCTGCGCAATGCCATGCCCCATCGCCCCCGATCCGATAACCGCAATCTTTTTCACATCGTCAACCTTCATCATCTGATCTCCTTGCTGTTCATTTTTTATTTCAACTCCTTGCTCGACAGACCAGGCACGCTCCTCGCAATAATGAGGCGCTGTATCTGTGAAGTCCCCTCAAAGATATCCATGATCGTGCTGCCGCACATTGCCGCCTTTTTCGCCCATTGTATGGGCGGTATCCCGCACCATACCCTTGATCAGTTTCGCAACAGTATCTTTTAACATGCGTTGTTCTTTTGACATGGCGAACGGCAGCATGAAGAGCCTCCGGGGAGATTATCGGACTGACATGTCAGTATATTTTTTCATTCAACAAAATATGTCAATTATTTTTTATTGAAAACGCACGGCACAAAAAACATCTGTTCACGGTGAAGAAAATAAACTTGACAATTTGCCACATATAATATACTGACATGTCAGTCTTATTGCATCAAAAAGTCCTTTCCGGATATTTTCGGACGATATCCGCACACGAGCATAAGAGAGCTACTACTGCAAGAAACGAACACAGTAAACCTCTTTATGTCCGGGCAATGAAAATCGAGGATTATATGGCATTTGCCCTGTCCTCACTGTCCGTGTTACTCTGATTATTCGCATACATAACCCGCGTCGCCGTCACATTGATGCGGTTTTTACAAAACAACTAACCTTGCCTTTGTCGTGTAGTATGTTTTGGAATCAAAACAATGACCGGAGGTTCGCAATGCGTGAAGAAGTGATGCCCTGGGTAAAAGAGTATAAGGTATTCGGAATTCCAGAAACACTCGAGCCGTATCCCGACAAGCCGGTTCATGATATTCTTTACCAGGCGGCAAAAAGATTTCCCAAAAACGGTATTATCCAATATAATACAAAAATGCCGTATCCCGCCCTCAAAGACAGCGTTGAGCGTCTGGCGACGGCAATGCATGCGCTCGGTCTCAAAAAAGGGGACCGCGTCGCCACACTTCTTCCCACCTCTGTACAATTTATTATAGCCGATTACGCCATCTCCAGGGCCGGGCTGGTTCATATACCCAGCAGCAGCCTCGAACCGGCCGATATCCTTATAAATAAATTTGAAAAGGGTTCTCCTGCCGCAATTATTCTTCTTGATGAATATGAGCCGCTACTGAAGGAAATACTTCCCCGGAGCGTCATACGCCACATTATTCTTTGCTCCCTGCGCGAGTACTCGGATCCAAAGTCCGTCAGCAAAAAAACGGCCATCAAGGGCGCTCACTGGATGACCGATCTCATCAAAAAACATGCGCCTGCCCCTCCCGCGTTTTCATTTGATGTGGAAAAAGACCTTGAAACGCTCCTTTTCACCGGCGGCACAACCGGCCTGCCAAAGGGGTGCATGCTGACGCACCGTAACATTTACGCCAACTCGATACAAAACAACTACGCCTTCGGGGCCATCGGCCACATGACGACCGGCGCCGCTTCCGTGCTTCTGGGCCTCCCCTTCTTTCATTCCTACGGCCATATCATCATGCATACCATGTGCATATACGGCTATAACCAGCTCATCGTGCCCGACACGCGCGACACCGCAGGCATGGTTGAGATGATAAAAAAACACCGGCCTATTCTTCAGATTGGCGTTCCTACACAATTTATGAAGCTGGCCGAAAACGAGCTTAAAGGGATGGGCATGCTTGCGATATCCGGCTCGGCGCCGCTTCCCGCAAACATACAAAAAGAATTCGAGAAAAAAATGAGCGGAGGCGTCATGGAAGGGTATGGCCTCTCCGAGATGTCTCCCGTCACCCATCTCAACACATCCCTTCTGCTCCGGGTATTCGGCGGCAGAACCATTGTGCGCATCCTCTGCGCGGTAATCGGCTCTCCGATTATCCTGCGCACGGTCAACTTTATTTTACGGCTTGCGGGCCCTTTAATGGTGGGGAAGTCCATGGGCTTTCTCATTTCAACCCTCGTTTCATTCAGCGGCAAAAAGAAAAAACGTTCTTCCATCGAGAAAAGAGGCACCACCGGGTTCCCTTTTCCCGATACCGAAGTCAAGATCGTCGATATTGACACGGACAGGCCGCTTACGCTTGAAGAAATAAAAGCGGGCAAGTCCGGTGAGATGTGCCTCAGGGGACCCCAGCGCATGCTCGGCTACTGGCCCGAGGCGGGGGCCGGCCTTGACGGGGATGGCTACGTCCGCACCGGCGATATAGTCCGAATCGACGAAAACGGCTACTTTTACATCGTCGACCGCACGAAAGACATGGTTATCGTTTCCGGGTTCAAGGTTTACACGAGGGAGATGGAGGACATACTCTACGCTCATCCGTCCGTAGAGCTGGCCGCCTCAGTGGGTGTTCCCGATCCGGAAAGAGAGGGCAGCGAACGCGTTGTGGCATGCCTGCAACTGAAAAGGGAATTTGCCGGCAAAGTCACGGAGGAGGATATCATCGGCTACCTCAAGGAGCGCATTGCAAAATACGCCGTGCCGAAAAAGGTGTTTTTCTTCGACGAAATCCCGATGACGCCCGTGCACAAGGTTGACAAAAAGGCATTGAAAACAATTGTCGCCGGCAAAATGACGATTCCGGCTGCGGCGAGGAAATAATTATAACGAGCAATCTTTCTTTGACAACTTTAGTCGTTTAAAAAACAACGGCCAGTCTCTCACCCCGGTAATCAGGGGCTTCAGGGACAGTTAAAAAAATTCAACGAGGTGCTGTATGCGAATAAAAATTCCGCTTGTCGTCTTGATCGTATCGGTTGGCTTTTCCGCGTCGACTTTCGCCATGAAAATTGCGGGCATCACCATGCCTGACAGCTTCAAGGCGGGGAATTCTTCCCTTGTTCTCAACGGAGCCGGCGTTCGCACAAAACTCATGCTTGATATCTATGCCGGCGGCCTCTATTTACAATCAAAGTCTTCTGACGGTGCGGCAATCATCAACGCCAACGAACCCATGATGATACGTCTTCACATCGTGTCGAAACTCATTTCCCCGAAGGACTTCGAGGTCAATACCCGCGAGGGGTTCAGCCGCTCCACCGGCGGCAATATCGCCCCAATCAAAAACCAGATCGAGCAATTCATTGCTATCTTCAAAGAAGGCATTTCAAAAAATGACGTGTACGATATTATGTATGACCCCGCGAAAGGCACTTGTGTGTACAAAAACGGGACGTTTAAGGCCGCATCCAGCGGACTTGAGTTCAAGAAAGCGCTTTTCGGCATCTGGCTTGGCCCCACAACAATGAATCCAGCTTTGAGGAAGGGCATGCTGGTAAGCAATTAACGGCTTTTTAAAAAACTCAAAATTTGAGTATATAAACTAATTGAAAAAAGAATCACGATACTGTCAGGATAAATAAAAACGCAGGAATGAGGGGAATACGGCAAACGATGTTTTGACGCGGGCGGCATACAATAATTTTGCCAGGGAAGAGGTGCATATGAATTTAAAAACAATACTCCGGCGTTTTTTATGGTTCGTAAATTTTCAAACCATGATAAAAATCACTGTCTGGTGGATATGGACTCGCAGGGACCGCGTATTGTTTATATTTGAAGGCAGGGAATATACCTACCGGGATGTTTTCAATCAATCCAAACGATACGCGAACTTTTTTCTGTCAGTAAGGAAAAGGATGGTCGATGCGGGAAAGCTCGGCAAAAAAGACCGGCTGGCGCTTGGCGTCTACATGGAGAATACCCCGGAATACGTGTTCGCCTCACTGGCGGCAGGGCTGAGCAACTCGGTGCTCTTTGCGATCAATACGGGGTTTCGCGGCGAGACGCTGGTGAAAGTAATAGACCAGGCAAAGATATCGTTTCTGATCGTTAACAAGAATTCCTCGGAAGAGGTCGGCAGGGTAATCAAACACATTTCAGTCATCGGCAGAAAAGACATCCTCTGCGTGGGAACGGACGCGGAAGTCAAAAAATCAGGCTTCAAGAGCCTAAAAAAAGCTATTGAAGAATCCCCGGCGAAGGTGCCGCGTCGCTACCTGGTGCGCGTCGACAATTTCAGCCCGGTCATCGTTATTTACACTTCGGGCACCACGGGAATGCCCAAAGGCGTTCCCTGCACGCACGCCAAGCTCGTGGGGGCGGGATTTATCGTGCAATCCGCGGTCCATCTCACCAAAAAGGACCGGGGATATATTTCAATGCCGCTATTTCATTCCAACGCATGGTATATCGGCATATTGCCCCAGCTTATTGTGGGCGGAAGTTTTGTGCTCAAGAGGAAGTTCAGCGCCAGCGCATTTGAGGGAGACATGCTGGAATACGGCGTAACGTTCCTCAATTACGTGGGCCAGCCGCTCCATTACATTATCGACGCGCTTGAAAAAAAGTACGGAAGCGGCGACGAGATCGTTACGGCGCTTGCCAACCACCCAAAAAACCGCTTCCGCGCGGCATACGGAAACGGGGCATCCGTAATTGACCGCGCAAACCTGATGCGCTACCTCGGCATGGAGCATATTTATGAGATATACGGGTCCACCGAAGCGGTCATCACCACAGCCAATACGCCGGGCGACCCGATTGAAAGCGTGGGAATTGCGCCGAAAGACGTTTTGATCCTCGATGAAGAGGGAAAAGAATGCCCCCAGGGCATTGTTGACGCACATGGCAGGCTCGAGAACTATGATACGGCAGTGGGAGAAATTTGCCGAAAGGTGGGAGCTGAGAACGTCAGGTTCGACGGGTATTTCGAAAATAAAAGCGCGACCAGCCAGAAATTCCGCAACGGGTTTTATCATTCCGGCGACCTCGGCCATGTCCGCGTTATTAATGGCAAGCGCTACCTTTACTTCAACGGCCGCACCGACGACTGGATCCGCAAGGACGGAGAGAACTTCTCCGCCGAGAACGTACTGCAATTCGCACAGGCAATCCCCTGCGTGGATTGCGCCGTGGCGTACGGCGCGCCATGCCATGTGGCCGACGAACGGGTAATGATAACCATCCAGCTTAAAAAGGGCCACGTCTTCAATCCGGACGAGGTGCATTCCTGGCTTTTAAAACAGCAGAAAGAGGGGGGCATGGACCCCAAGTGGATGCCGGATTATATACGAATCATCGATACCTTCCCCGTTACCGACACGCAGAAGATCATGGTACGCCCATACAAAAAAGACCATTTCAATATGGAATCCAACCCGGATATGCAGGTCTATTTCCGGGAACGGGGCGGAGCCACATATCACAGGCTGACGCGGGAAAAATTTCTCGAGCTCAAAGACGGATTCAGAAAGAACGGCCGGGAAGCCCTGCTCGGGTAGCGGCATTGTCCCGGCGCGATTATTACTTTTCGTTCTTTTTCATCAGTTCGATAAAACTTTCAATCCTCGTTTTCATCTGCGCGTCAGAATAGGCGCGCGGATCGTTCATGTCGCACTGGAGTATAAGCACCGGTATGCCGCAATTGTCGCGAAGCGCGTTTTTCAGGTCGATCATGCCGGCACTCGAAGGCCGACATGACAGGTTTTCGTGCAAAATGACCCCGTCGATGCGATAGTCCCGTACCGCCTGTGTAAAGTACTCGATCCGCTTCTCGAGGTTGTACGAATAGGGAAGATCCATCATGATGCGGGCGACTTCCCTGAGGGTATCCGCGTAATCACGGCCGACCGGTTTGCGCGGCGCGAAAGAAAAGGTATAGGGCTCGTAGGTGACAACCGCGTTATATTTCGCAAGATCGTACATGAACCTCATGCGGTACCAGAAGGGAATCCCCTCGAAAAGGAGGCGATAGCGCTCCTTGCCGCCGGAGAGGGTTCCCTCGCCGCTCTCGACACGCTGCCTGATGTCGCTCCTGATTTTCTCGAAGAACCTGATACCCTGCTTTTTA
>DHPI01000057.1:8283-10112 GCA_002407865.1 Spirochaetia bacterium UBA5368 | reverse complement strand
CGAGCGGAAAGAACGACGCGGACGTTTCCGCCGAGCTGTAGGGACTGGGCACGCTCTTGCGGCACTCGTAGATATCACGCCACAGCGCGCTCATCCGTTCCGATTCCTCGCACGCCTTGATCATCCGGTCGATATTCAGCTCGCGGCCCGTGTGTTTTTTTACGAATTCGAAGAAATCGTAAAACTGCTCAACCATGTAATTGATATACCCTTCAATCGTCCTCTCGTCCGTACCGCTCACGATCTTCGGGCAGTCGAACACGAATATCGGCACCTTCAGCTTTTCCGCCTGTATCTGAAACCATTTCCAATGGGTATCGCAGATGGTGTTGGTGCATGTAATGATGTCGGGCTTCGCTATGCCGCCGAGGGTCGTCTTAATTCCCGTGTCCACCGCACCGAAGTTGGTTTTGCAATAAGAGCAGAGATCCCGGGAATACCCCATGCTCTCGGCATGCTCGATCAGCCGCCGGGACTGCTTCTGTGCCGCGGCCACTGTCGCCATGTTTTCGGGGTGCAGAGGAAAAATATCGAACCCCCACAGAAGCTCGACCGGGAAACCGGCGCAGGTCCACGCGGTCTTTTTCCATGGAAGCAGGGTGTACAGCTTTCCCATAAGCAAATACCAGATCATGACCGATTTGAGATCGCCGGCATGCGGGACTGTGTTGATCCTGATGTTTTCTGGATCAGGTGATGGCGCTGCTGCTTTTTTCCAGTTCATTCTGATCACCTATACTATTTCTGAAAATGCGGCAAGCCGGTTCATAAACTGATGGTCCGGACCCGGCGTGTACTCACGTTCCAGATGCAGAACGCGGCATCCCTTCTCTTTCAACGCGCCGTTCACCAGTACTGAGTCATAGGCAAACGGTTCGCAAAACTTCAGGTTCTGGGATATAACGGCATTCAGGCCCGATTCCGCAACGGCCCTTTCCAGATATTCGATCCTTTTTCGCAGACCGAATTTGGTGGCCGGTTTGGGTATTGTCAGATAGTACCGGGCCAGGGCGTCGATGGGATTTCCATCCTCGGGAATCAACGTAGCAAAATAACGCTCGCCTGCGGAGAGATCGTCGCGTACAACCCTGAATCCGGCTTCGTCGATCTGGTCCATAAGCTCGGGATAGGTCACGTCAGAGCCTGTAAGCAATATCTTCTTTTTGTCCGCAGGGAACGGCCCCCTGTCCTGGATTTTTCGAATCAGTGAATCGATTTCGACCGCCGCCTCCTTCCTGGATATCCGCATGCATTTTATCAGAATCTCGAGATATTCACGGTTGGATATGTCCTTCTCGCTCCTCATGGCCGAGAGTACCTAGAGCCTTTTTTTTATTTCGTTGGATTCCCTGATGGCCGCAGCCAGCATCTCATCGGTAACCGTTACATGAAACTGACGCGCAAGGGCGTCGATAAGCCGCCATAGCTCTGTTTTCATAAACCGGACGGCCATGGCGTCATCCTTGAGGGGGGTATTGAACCAGTGGAGAAAGGGCGTATTTACATGACGTTTCCATACGTCATAATGCCTGTTGGTGCTATTGCATCCCTGCGCAACGATTATGCCCAGCCATTCCGCCGACATGGTCAGGGCCTCGGTAAGAAAGCTCCTTGCCGCCGGGCAGAAAAAGGCCTGAAGATACTGGTCGGCCAGATCGTTGGGAGTATGGACATCGCCAAATATTTTGCAGGGAACAAATCCCGCAGCCGTCAGTATCTCTTCGGGCATATCATGGGTAGAGTCGAAATACGCTATTTTTTTCATAATCGCACCGGGCCTTTCACTGTAGCACCTTAAACACTGTTACACACGCGGCATAGGTTTCACC
>DHPI01000057.1:4795-8154 GCA_002407865.1 Spirochaetia bacterium UBA5368 | reverse complement strand
TTTTAAAAATATTTTAATCCATAGCGGAGTCACGTCAATGCGAATTTGAATTGAAATTGCATAATGTGATTTTCAGCGTGCCGCATAACTTCCCGATTATAAAAGCAGCGTTTCAGGAAATACATGAAAGTATAATGCGGAATTTTTTCCGCCCTCCTTGGCATGGCATATCGAGGTATATCTATAAAGAATTCTCGAACCCAACACTTCTGCGGTAAAACGCATTTCCTGCAATGAGTAACCCGGCGCGAATTTCACGCCGGGTTACTCAACTGACAACGCAGCTGCCATTGATGCAAAATTACCAGGGCCTATACTTAGAAACTTCTCCGGAAAAACTACTGCTGGTATAGGCGTTAACCGCCTTGATACGATAGTAATGCGTCGCCACAGCCGCTACATTCGGGTGAGTATAGGTCAGCGCAGGAACTGTGACAAGATCGCTCCAACTGCCGAGATTTTTCTTATACTGTATAAGGTACTCGTCCGCCCCAACAACGGAATTCCATGTGAGGACCATGTCCTTGCCGTTCTTCAGCTCCACAGCTAAACCGGCTGGAACAGCAAGAACTGAATTTCCTTCGTCAGCAACGCTCTTTTCACACTCACCGCTCACATTGACGGCGGACACCTTGTAATAATACTGCTTTCCTACGCTGATGGCCGCATCATCGTATGTCATACCGGAAAGTCCGGAAGCGACAAGGTTATATGTGCCATCAACACTGTCGGACCTGTAGACCTTGTAGGTATCCGCCCTGTCCGACGCGTTCCAAGTTATTACGATCTTGCCGTCCTGCCGGTTGTCCGATGCCGCAACGTTACCGGGCACTCCGGGAAGCTGCGGCATGGCGTATCCTTCGGTCGCGAGGCTCTTTTTGCTTTCCACCAGCTCCCCGACACTCCAGGACGTAACTTTATAGAAGTAATGGGTCACCAGTTGGGGCGGGGTGTCGTTATAGTTTGTTGTGCCGATTTTATCCGCCCCGGGGATGACTGTGTACTCCCCGTCGATCGCCGTGCTTCTGTACACGGAATACGACACCGCGTCTATCACCGCGTCCCATGACACGGTGATGGTATCGTACGCGCCATTCGTAGCCAGCACGTTTACCGGCGCTATCAACTGTATCGGAGCAGTTGAACTAATATATCCTTCGTCTTGAGTCCCATGCTCGCTCTCTCCGCCTGAACTCACAGCGCTTACCCTGTAGTAATAACGTGCATCCAATATCGCCGTACTATCCTCAAAGTAACATGTTGTGACATTTTCAGCAATTCTCGTATAGATGCCGGCGGTTTCGCCATCAACCGGTGTCCTGTAGACCCGGTACGTCGCCGCAAGAGGTGTCGGATCCCACGTCACTTCAACTTTATTACCAAAGGCCCCGTCCGTAGCGATAATGTTTGTCGGCGCCAGGGGAACGTCCTGAAGAGAGATACCGTCTACCGGAACACCGGCCTCGCCCTCTCCCTCGATATCGCTCACCCCGATTACTTTATAGTAATATTTCGTATCCCGGGCAGGCGTAGTATCCTCGTACACAGGATCAATAAGCCCGAATGCCAGTTCCGCATAAGTGCCGGAATTATCGGCCCTTAGTATCTTATACGAGTCGGTCTGTGGCGTTCGGTTCCAGGTAACAACGATTTTTCCTATGATGTTTTTTGTCGCGGCGGCCACTGGGGCGGGCGGCGGCCCTGTATGCGCATACCCCAGCGTCGGCGGCTCACTCGGCTGGCTCCATACACTGCCGCTTGCGGCCGCCACCCGGTAATAATACATCCTGTTGGGGGTCACCCCTGTATCTGCGTACGACGCTTCGACCACGCCAGTCGCTATCGCCCGGAACTGGTTTTTATTATCGATAGATTTGTAAATGACGTACGAATCGGCCTCGTTAACGGCGCTCCATGTTATTTCGACCCTGTCTTTACGATTGCCCTCAGTAGCTCGTACATCGGTCGGCGCCGACGGCGCCGCGGCGCCAGGATTATCGCCTCCCCCGCCGCCCTTGCAGCCGCCCGGCGCAAAAATAAGACACATTAAGAGAAACATGCTCCCGGCTGAGAATATTTTCTTCATAATCATTCTCCCATTCTCCTGGACTTGAGCTAACTTTCATGATTATCCGTTTTTTTATGCCCCATTTACTGCTTTATAGTTTTTAGGCTCTTTATGCTTTTTATATCCGTTTTACTTGCGTCCCCAATGGTCTGCTCAATCTCGCCACTCAAAAAACGATACGTAACACCGATCGCGACGCTGAAGCGTTTTTCTTCGAATGTTTTCGACATATAATGGGTTGCGTCGCTTCCAACGCTGGTCTGCTCCGTTGTATACATCGTCACCGGCACATACTTGATGTAAAATCCCCCAATGTTGACATCGAGACGGTCCGCAACCCGCAACCCCATTCCGCCGCCAATCTGATGGTACCGGAGCAGCATATCGGCCTCGTTTCTTTTTTCCGGTTTTATGCCGAAATCGTTGTAAAGATATCCAACGCTCAGCGCTATCTCCGGAATCACCCTGTATTCAACAGCAGCCCCGAATCGATAACCGTACGTGTAATCATCTTCCCTGCCGTCAAGGTCTCTTAACTGCCGCAGGTATAACTCGGCGGAAGATTCGATTTTAATCCGTTCCAACAGCGTATAGGCGAGGCCAAGATGCAGCGATGGCGCATAGGTAACCATCAGGCTCGACTGGCCGTTGCTCCCCGACTGGTAGACCATCTGTTTCCCGGGGCTTCCGTCCTTGAAAATATCGAGCGAGCCGCTCGCTTCCAGTGTCGCAGGTACAAGAAACGAATTGGTGGTTTTTTTCATTGCCATTGGCAGGTAATATTCCGCCCGGAGACTCGCATCCAGATTCTTGAGATACGGCACAACGCGCCCAGGCTTGAAATGCGATCCCAGAATAATACCAAAACCGTGCCCTACCGTATCCACGTCAATGTCCCATCTGTTTTCTTCCGGATATTCGAGCACTTCATCCATCACGTAGCGGATGTCGCCCATCTGGATTTTCATATTGCCGCGCGCGTTTATATACCGCAGGCCGCCGCCAGCAGAAAGCCAGTCCAGAATCCGATACGCACCACCCAGGGTAAAACCGATATACATCTCGTTTCGAATCGCGAGTGCGTTCCGGTTGTATTCCTCAAGACGGCCTGTCGTTCCATACAGGCCAACCTCTTTGGTCGCGAGATTGCCCCAGTCCATCACTGCAAGCCCCTGGGGAAAGGTCATGTCCGTCGCGGCCTGCATTACCGATACGTCGAAATACGCGGCCCAATCGCTCTTCTTCCATATTACATCGAATGAAGGAAGTACAGGCGCGGTCAGCTCGGCGT
>DHPI01000057.1:3713-4702 GCA_002407865.1 Spirochaetia bacterium UBA5368 | reverse complement strand
AGGCGCGGTCAGCTCGGCGTCATATTTTTCCGGCAGGCAATCCCTGAACCACGACTGTGACACCTGCGTAGCGGCCGCGGGCTGATTATTCACCGAAATCGCATAATAATCCATGGAATGGGTCTTTTTAGCGTAAAAGGTCTGAGTAGTGAAGGCCACATACAATCCATTCTCTTTCATAAAGGCAAGGCCGGCGGGATTATAAAAGGCTGCGTCGGCGTCGGTAGAGGCGTTTCGATTGAGCGTACGCACAAACTCGGCCGAATGGTTGGTGTAAACGCCGTCCTCCTGGTGAAGGCGTGACGCATAGCTATAAGAAAAACAGGAAAGAATCGAGACAATACATGCGGCCGTTATCACTCTGGTTATATCGCTCTGTCGTTTCATTTTTCTTCCCGATGATTTCAAATTTTAGTTTCCCGCGCCGGGCGTGATTGCCCCGCGCGGTTTGTAATAAATCACTCCTATTCGACCACCCAGCCCGTCGACCAGTCATACGTATCGGTGAAGGGATAGGGAGGATTCGTTTCGCGATATATCTGGCGCTTGGTGTCACCCAGGTAGTCCGTGATATCGGTATACGAATCGGGAGCGGCAACTTTCTGCTGGTTCATAATTTTTAGGTGAAACGCCAATTTGCCTACCAGTTCGCCTTCCGGCGTGGTGAGGGTATACTCGCTGCCATCCTTGTTCACCTGGTATCCCGTGCCGTTTAAACTCGGCAGTTCCGCGTATAAATTTCCGTTGGCAACAAAACCGCCGTCATTATAATTGAACCCGTATTTACCGTCGTTGTAATTGGTATACACCATGTTATTGGTTACCGGAACAGCCGTGGTTTTCCAGAACAAGGTGCCGCTCACCAGCCCGTTCACGGTTTTACTGCTGCCAATGGGCTTCGGCTCCCATCGCTCCGTGTACGCCTTACTCATGGGCGGGGCGTAGATTCCCCAGTAAAATTCGTCTATATTGAGCAACTTCGCATACAC
>DHPI01000057.1:0-3566 GCA_002407865.1 Spirochaetia bacterium UBA5368 | reverse complement strand
TAATACACCGTGTAGATCTTTTGGGTCGTCCCGTCGTCGGCAGTCACCGTAACATCCACCTTGTTGATCAGTCCCGTGTTAAGGGTGATCGTGGCGATTCCCGTGTTCCCGCTGAAAGTCGCACCGCCGACCCTCTCCGATGCGCCATCAACGGTAAAGGCAATCCCTTTTACCGAACTGTAATCGGCCGTCGCCGTGAGCTTGATAGTATTGAAGCCGTATATCACCGTCACGTAGTCGCAGATATCCGGGCTGAACGTGGTTACGCCCGGATTGTGATATGTCGCGCCCCTGACGAAAGTCCCCGGATAAAGCGGGCGCACGCTTTTCGTTCCCATAATGACCGATATGTTTTTAAGTTTTGCATTGTCGCTGCCGGCAAGCGACGTCGCGTTGATCGTGTACTTCGTTGTGGTTGCATTTCCCGCAGTCACTGTTACCACGATGCTGCTGGTCACTCCCGGCGGAAGCGGGATTGCGGTTTTGTCTGCAACTTCAGCGTCATTCAATGTAACTGAAGACACGTTCGCCAGGCTGGATTCCGGTATCGCGGTCAGGTTAACCGGATTAATGGAAGATGGTACATTAATAGTATACGTTGTCGTATCCGGATTGAATGTTCCTTCGTTGAAGGCGCCGCCCGCGATTGACAACAGTACCAGCTTCGACGACGTGTTCGAATCCGTCTGCCGTACAAGCGTTATTCCATATGTTTCCTTTGTCGTGCCATCCGGCGCGGTTACCGTTATCTCTATGGTATTCGAGCCGGGATTAAGGGCAATAGAGCCACCGTCCGCTACCGCCTCGTCATTCGCCAGTACCGCCACACTGGCGCCTTCATTTTCCGCGAAAGCCCTTGCGCACAGGGATATGGTGGCGGCAGATACTATGGCGGAAAAATTGCGCGCCGAGTCTTCAGGATTAAACGCCGGGTTAAGCGTCACTCCCTCAACCAGCAATTCCGAAAGCCTCGCTACGGCGTAATTTTCGGACTGGCGCGTTACATAAATTATATATTCCCACTCGAGCCCATCCTCGGCAACTACCCGCATGGTGATAACATTGTCATTACCCACATTAAGGTTAATAGGATTTGACGCAACACCACCGTCTACTATCTGGCCGTTCACAAAAATAGTAGAGCGTATATGGTCCTTCTCCACCGTAACCGTTATGGAACTCGTCGCGTACGGCACGGTAAGATAGTTCGTCCAGTCATGCGGGCTGAACTGGTATTGGAGGGTGCCGGCGGAAAAGGTTATGTTTCTTATGTAATAATTGGAACTCAATCCATCGTCCGGATAAATGGGAGACCCCGTCTGTTCGTTTCCACAGGCGGCAAAAAGGAATAACAATACGAACATCATGACTTTGGGGATATTGCTGATTTTCTTCTCAGAAACTATCCGTGATAAGAGGCTGCTGACATGACTGAAGACTGTTGAAACAGCAAGTACGTATTTCATGGAGACCTCCTGTTTATGTGCAGGCCATTTTCGAATTGCATTGATAATGCTGTTTTTTTTGAAATTTTTTTCCCCTCGATCGATAATGCCACGATCCGGTTTATTGGGATACGGTTTGAACGCTTTGTGAATTCTAACGACCGTCTACTCTTTAATCCGTGGCATTACTGCGTCGCCTATCGCAAGCCTCCAATCACGGCACATTTGGACGCAGCAAGCTCACTCCGGAATGTGTTTGACGCAAGGTCTTTCACGCTTACCTTAGCGGGCAGCAGTATAATCCTTGTTGTCCCTCAGGGTGAAGCTTCTGCCATACAAACAGACTGACATGTCAGTATATTATAAGTCACAAATTGTCAAGAGTTATTTTTTCGTCATATCCTCCATATGTACAATATGGTCATAAAAATATTGACATCATTTCAGGAATGTGTCAGTGTGCCGTCCGTACGAACACTGGAAGGATGAACATTACGAAAAAGAAGATGGATCCTGATTTAAGAAAGAAAAGCATACTCGCCTGCGCAAAAAAGCTTTTTTCTAAAAATGGGTATTATGAGACGCAGATATCCGATATCGTGAAAGAAGCGGACATAGCCCGCGGTACGCTTTATCAGTATTTTAAGAACAAGGACGATATTTTCGAGACCCTGATGAACAACTTCTATCGGCAATGGGAGGATACTGTCTCCCTTGTAAACGCCGGCATCGATCTCAAAACCATCGATCCGGTGGAGTACTTCCGATACAGGGTGAAAATGACCCTCGTTTTTTTTGAAAGTGACGCTGACCTTTGCAACATAGTGCTTAAAATGGGCCAGGGACTCAGCAAGCATTTCGATTCGATTATCAAAAAATTTGAAAAAAAGATAGTGAATCTTATCTCCGGAGACCTTGAGCTCGGCATACGAAACGGCAACGTAAGAAATGACCTCAATGTGGAAATAGCCGCAAGCCTGCTCAGCGGCGCGATCATGCGGGTCGCATATGATTTTTTCGCGGTTAAAAGAAAATCCGGACAGGAATACGGCGTTGAAAAAATAACCGAAGAAATAAGCAAAATCTTCACCGCAGGCATTTTTTCGAGGAACAATTGAAACTAACTTTTTCGCCGACACGATGTTCGCCGTGCCGGCAGCGCGAACGTTCAATCAACTGGTGTGGCACCCATGTTCGTGCTGTGCACACGCCACGCCCGAATCCTTCAGCGCTCCCGAAAGCCATCCCTCGGCGACCGCTTTCACATTGCCCGAGCAACCACGCACAACATCGATTCCCTGCGAGTTCAACACGTTGACCGCGCCCGAGCCCATATTGCCCGCCAACATAAGCGAAACGCCCATCTGCGCCAGCGTTGTCGCGATGTTCGATTTACAGCCGCATCCCGCCGGCGACTGAACGGTCTCTTCGGAGACAATCTTCTTTTCTTCATTTACGGTAAAAACCGTAAAATATTCACAATGTCCAAAATGGCCGTCAACCTGACTTCCACGCGATGGCACAGCAATTTTCATAGCGTTACTCCTCCCTGTAATGGCTGTTCATGTTTCGTATATTCTTACACCTGGGGCATTCAAATGGTTTGCCATCATCGGAACCACCTGAATCCGCGATCGCATACTCGCATTTTTTACATCGCACAATCCCATTCATTTCAACGGGGCCGCCCTCGATTTTCAGCGCCTTGCCGTTAATAAGCACATCAGCGATTTTGTTATGCGCCAACGCGATAATGCGGCCGAAGGTCTGGCGCGATATTTTCATCCGGGCTGCAGCCTGTTCCTGGTACAGTCCCTCGTAATCCGCAAGACGTATGGCCTCGTATTCATCGAGCGAGAGCACAATCTCCTCAAGCGATCTCGCGGGTACGCCCTTCGGCTTGTAATAGCTGACATCGGGTGCACAGCCTATTTTTCTACAGCATTTCGGTCTCGCCATATGTATATGCCTTCCTCAATTATTAGCATATGCTCATAATATTTCAAGAAAAATTTCCTCCCACTGCGGGCATGTTGTATTGCCCCGCATGACGGTAAGTCCATGCCATGTGTATTTGTGTTCCCGGATATGCGCTATCCCCATGTGTCAACATAGTTGTCC
>DHPI01000040.1:3557-15385 GCA_002407865.1 Spirochaetia bacterium UBA5368 | reverse complement strand
AAGCACAACTATCTTGTTCAGGATGTCAACGACCTTGCCCGTATTATCAAGGAGGCGTTTTATATCGCCTCGACAGGCCGGCCGGGACCGGTTGTTATTGACGTTCCCGTTGACGTTTCCAGGGCTGAGGCGAAATTCGAGTACCCCGATGCTGTGTCGCTGCGAAGCTACAAACCCGTGTACCGCGGCCATCCCGTGCAGATCAACAAGGCCTGCAAGCTTATCGAAGCGGCAAAGCGCCCGGTCATCTATGCGGGCGGCGGCGTGATAATCTCAAACGCCGCACATGAGCTGCGCGAATTTGTGAAAAAGACCGGCATCCCCATCACCACCACGCTCATGGGGCTTGGCATGTATCCTGAAACAGATCCGCTGTCGCTGAAAATGCTTGGCATGCACGGAACCTGTTACGCGAACCAGGCGGTGCACGATTCAGATCTTCTGATAGCAATCGGCGCGCGTTTTGACGACCGCGTGACGGGAAAGATATCCGAGTTTATTCCCGAAGCGAAGGTGATCCATATCGATATCGATCCTTCCTCGGTGAGCAAGAACGTGAAGGTCGATGTTCCCATCGTCGGCGACTGCAAACAGGTGCTGCAGGAGATCAATAAAATTGTGCAGCCGCCGAAGATTTCCGAGTGGCTCGACAGCGTGCAGAAATGGAAACACGACAATCCGCTTACCTATCAGGACACGCCCGCGAGGATTAAACCGCAGTATGTCGTGGAACGGATATATGAACTCACCGCCGGCGACGCGATCATCTGCACCGAGGTAGGGCAAAACCAGATGTGGGCTGCGCAGTTCTACAAATACACGCAGCCGCGGTCGTTCATCACGTCGGGCGGCCTCGGCACAATGGGATACGGGTTTCCCGCGGCAATCGGCGCGCAGATAGCCCGCCCCGATAAAAAGGTGTTCGATATCGCGGGCGACGGATCAATCCAGATGAATGTACAGGAGCTTATCGTCGCCGTACAGCACCGGCTGCCGATTGTCATTGCCATCCTGAATAACGGTTTTCTCGGCATGGTGCGTCAGTGGCAGCAGCTTTTTTACGAGAAGCGATATTCGTATACCTGTATTAATTTTGCGCCCGATTTCGTCAAGCTCGCCGAGGCCTATGGCGCACTCGGCATCAGGATAGAAAAAAAGGGTGATGTGGACGAGGCTATACGTCGCTCGCTTGCTGAAACAGAACGGCCGGTGATACTGGATTTCAAGGTGGACCGCGAGGAAAACGTCTATCCGATGGTGCCCGCCGGAAAAACGATAAAAGATACGATCACGAGGGAGCTTGTATGAGGCACGTTATTTCAGTTAAAGTTGAGAATAAATCCGGGGTGCTTGCGCGAGTGGCGGGACTTTTTTCCGCGCGGGGATATAATATCGATTCCCTTGCCGTAAGCCAGACGGAGGATAATGAAATTTCCGTCATGACGATTGTCGTGCGCGGCGATGATAGGATAATCGAGCAGGTAAAAAAACAACTGAATAAGCTTATCGATGTCATCAAGGTGTCGGACCATTCAGATTATCCGTCGGTCAACCGGGAGCTGGCGCTTGTAAAACTAAGCGCCCAGGCCGCCAGGAGGCCGGAGATTTACCAGCTTGCCGAGATTTTCAAGGCGGAAATTGTTGACATATCGTTGAAGACGATTACCATCGAGGTAACCGGCGAGCCGGAAAGAATTGACAACTTTATCGAGCTGATCCGACCGTATTCGATAAAAGAGCTCATACGTACCGGCCGAATATCGATGATGAAAGAATAAAAAATCTACAAAGGAGCAGTATCATGGCGAAGATGTATTATGACAACGACGCGGATTTTAACGTACTCAGTAATAAAACCATTGCGGTTATTGGATACGGAAGTCAGGGGCATGCGCAGGCGCAGAACCTGCGGGACAGCGGACTGAAAGTACTGGTTTCGGAACTTCCGGGCACGGATAATTATAAGCTGGCGCAGTCGCATAATTTTACGCCAATATCGGCGAGGGAAGCCGCCGAGAAGGCCGATCTTATTCAGATTCTCGCGCAGGACCATGTGCAGGCGAAGCTGTACGAAAGTGAAGTGAAGCCCTGCATGAAGAAGGGGAAAACGCTCGTATTTTCGCACGGATTCAACATTCATTTCGGGCAGATTGTTCCCCCCGAAGACGCCGATGTTATCATGGTTGCGCCGAAGGGGCCGGGCCACCTGGTGCGCAGTGAATACGTAAAGGGCGGCGGCGTGCCGTGCCTCATTGCGGTAGAGAACAACGCATCGGGAAAGGCGAAGGAGACGGCGCTTGCGTATGCGCGGGGTATCGGCGCAACCAGGGCGGGTGTTATTGAAACGACATTCAAGGAAGAAACGGAAACCGACCTTTTCGGCGAGCAGAGCGTGCTTTGCGGCGGCGTGTCCGAGCTTATCAAGGCTGGATTCGATACGCTTGTCGCTGCGGGGTACCAGCCGGAGATTGCGTACTTCGAGTGCATGCACGAGATGAAGCTGATCGTCGATCTGTTCTACCAGGGCGGCATGGATTACATGCGGTATTCGGTGTCTGATACCGCGGAATATGGCGATTACCAGGTCGGCAAACGCATCATCAACGAGGATACCCGAAAGGAGATGAAAAAGGTGCTTGATGAAATCCAGAACGGCACGTTTGCGCGCGAGTGGATTCTCGAGAACATCGCGGGCAGACCGCACTTTAACGCGATGAGAAAGGCCAACAAGGAACACCTTATCGAGAAGGTTGGCAAGGACCTTCGAAGAATGATGAAGTGGATTGACGCAAAGTAATTTATTTACATTGGCATGATACAATAAGGCGGGAGTGGTTCCCGCCTTATTGTATTTTTCCCTCTTTTTTTTGCAACCCGCGGATAGTGCCCCATGTCTGTTCCGGTAAAGTATGTAAAGTATAAAATAAAGCCGCGCAGGTGAAAGCGGTACACGGCGGTAACAATGCGCGGCCGTGGAGTTGCCGTATGGAAAAGACGAAAGTATTGATGGTGTATCCTGAAACACCGACCACCTACTGGAGCTTTAAATACGCCCTGTCGTTCATAGGGAAAAAAGCGTTGCTGCCGCCGCTGGGTTTGCTTACCGTTGCCGCGCTTTTGCCCGACGATTTTGAATGCAGGCTTATCGACATGAATACCGATCCCCTGTGTGAAGACGACATTCGCGCATCCGACATCGTATTTGTGTCGGCCATGCTTGTTCAGAAACAATCCTTCGAGGATGTTGTCGGGATGTGCAACAGGTGCGGCGTGCCCGTTGTCGCGGGGGGGCCGTATCCGACATCGTGCCGGGATTCAATCACGGGCGTTGATCATTTCGTGCTGAACGAAGCGGAGGTGACGCTGCCCCTCTTTGTCGCGGATTACAGGAAGGGCGCCGCGGGCCATGTATACAGTGATGACACAAAACCGGATATATGCATGACGCCGCCGCCACGTCTGGACCTTATTGATTTACGCAAATATTCAGTGGTGGCGTTGCAGTATTCGCGCGGCTGTCCGTTCAATTGCGAATTCTGCGATATTATAGAGCTGTTTGGAAGGATGCCGCGGACAAAGACGACACAGCAGTTTGTAAGCGAACTTGAAGCCGTGTACCGCACCGGATTTCGCGGGCCGGTTTTCATTGTGGACGATAATTTTATCGGCAACACGAAGAACGTGAAAGAGCTGTTGCGCGAAGTGATTTCCTGGCAGCGCCAGCGCGGCATGCCGTTCAATTTTTTAACGGAAGCGAGCATCAACCTTTCGCAGGATGACGAACTGATGGATCTCATGGTCGACGCGAATTTCACCATGACATTCATCGGCATAGAAACGCCGGTGAAGGAATCGCTTGCGCAGACCGGAAAAAAACAGAACCTGAAAGAAGACCTGATCGACAGCATCCACAGAATACAGCGGAAGGGAATTGAAGTAACCGGGGGATTCATCGTCGGTTTCGATACCGACCCTGAAAACGTATTCGATATTCAGTTGCGGTTTATACGCGAATCAGGAATTCCTAACGCGATGATAGGGCTGTTGATGGCGCTGCCGAACACGCGGCTGTATCACCGCTTGAACGCGGAAGGAAGAATAGTGCGCGAATCAGACGGAAACAATACGCATAACGTTGAATTAAACTTTATCCCCGCCATGCCGCCGGAAAAACTGGTTGCCGGATACAACAGGATGTTGAGCGAAATTTATACGCCGGAAAATTATTTCAACCGCTGCCTCGACCTGCTGGGACGGCTCCCTGTAAGGTCCGCACGCGGGCGGCCGGTGAAGCTTGCCGAAATCAAGGCGCTTTGTATGTCGCTGTTTCGTCAGGGGTTTTCCTATTATGGCAGGGAGTATTTCAGGTTCTTGTTCCGCGCGTCGCGCATCAGCCCGAAATATTTTTCCACCGCTGTCGGGATGGCGATTGAAGGATATCATTTTATACGGATTACGAGGGAGAGGCTGCGTCCCGGCGGCGCAGAAAAATATCTTGAAAGAAATCTCGCCGCGGTTCACAACGAGCTTGAGGAAATAGTGCGTGAGGCGTACGGGTACGGTTTTATGAAAGGAACGAAGGCAAAAAAATCGTTTCCCGACGCGGATGCGGGCTCGCGGCGCCGGTCTGCGGACATGGCGCCGTCTTTCGATGCGACAATCAGTTATCGCATCGAGCGTTTAAAAAAGAATATTGCGTCAATAGCGCATCAGTGATACCCATCAGTGATACCATAGTTGCGTTGATGCGGCGCAACGCCGGAACAGCGTGGAGAACGTAACGAATATCAAAGGAGAATAGCATGGATGCAACACCATCGGCAGCGGCACAGATACTGATTGCGATAATCCCGACGGTGGGAATTGTTGCGGGGGCCGTAGTGATCTTTTTCTACCTTTACTGGAACAACAAGCAGCGTATGCTTTTGATCGAGAAGAACCTCATCCAGAAACGATCGTTCGATCTGGTGATATTCAGCATACTGACGGGGCTCATCCTCCTCGGCATTGGCCTGAGCCTCACACTGTTCTTTTTTCTTAAGGAGGGACTCAGTTACAGCCTTCTGGGGGGGCTTATCCCCCTTTCAATCGGTATCAGCCTCATAGTATTTTATATGATGTATAGAAAAACACATTCTGATGTTTAGCGGGGAAAATGATCAGTTTACGGATGAGCAAATTGTCAGAAAAGTTATTCAGGGCCATGAGGAGCTTTTCAGGATCATTGTCGAGCGCTATCAAAAAAAGATATTTGCCATCGGTATGCGGTTTTACAGAAACGAGGATGATTCGAATGATTTCGTCCAGGATGTTTTTATGAAGGCGTATGATAATCTTGCCGCGTTCAGGGGCGATTCCCGGTTTTACTCGTGGATTGTCAAGATTGCGTACAATCACGGCATCAACTCGGTCAGAAGCCGTAAACCCGGCGGCAGCATTGAGGATGACGCCGTGCCGTACTACGGGCCGCCCCCCGAGACCGTATGCCTGAGAAATGAGATACGTGATGTTCTGATGAAGGCGCTTAACGAACTGCCGGAGCGGTACCGTATCTGTGTCGATATGTATTTCTTTTTTAACCTTTCGTATGGCGAGATACACGAAATTACCGGGTATCCCGTAAACACCATAAAATCGCATGTGCTCCGGTCGAAGTACATGCTGCGTGACATGCTGCGAGGAACGGCTGCGGAGGCATACCATGAAATGTGAAACCTGTATTCGACGTTTTCTGGAACTGGATGATTATTCGCGAGTGCCGCTTTTGCTGCGCCTGCACGCGTTGCGTTGTCCGGCATGCCGCGCCGAGATGGATCGCCTTGCGAAAACATTCGCCGAGATTGCGTGCGCCGATTCGTGTGGAAACAAGTATGATGCCGCCGACGCGATTATGACGCGCATACGGCTGTCGGGCGTGTCGTATGGTAAGCGGGTGCCCATGTATAATTGGATAGGCGTGGGGATACTCATGGTGGGCGGGATGTTTCTGCTGAATTTCAGCGATTCGCTAATGTGGCTGAAGAGCCAGTTCGGCGGCACAATAGAGGTGCCGCTTAATCTGGTTATGGGTGTTGCCATTACGCTCTATGCGGCTGCGTTCGTTGCGACGCACATGGTGCCGCGGCGGGCGGTGGACGGCGCTAATGCGCCTGGCCCCAGTTCTTTCCCCACCCGATATCCACGATAACGGGAACATCCAGCGCGAGGGCGTTCTCCATTTTTCCGCGCACCATCGATTCGAACGAGTCCTTTTCTTCCGGCGGCGATTCGAACACGAGCTCATCGTGCACCTGAAGCAGCATCCGCGACGCGTAGCCTGCGCCGCGGATTTCGCTGTCAATATGTATCATGGCGACCTTGATGAGGTCGGCGGCGGTGCCCTGAATCGGCGTGTTGATGGCAATACGCTCGGCACCTTCGCGCTGAAACTGGTTGGTTGCGTTGATTTCGGGCACAGGGCGCCGCCTCCCGAGGAGCGTCTGCACGTAGCCGTGTTCCCTCGCGAAGGCAACGGTGTCGTCAATATATTTCTTGAACCGCGGATATGTTTCGAAATATCGTGTGATGAACTCGGCCGCGTTTTTTACCGATATGTCGGCCTGCTGCGACAGACCGTACGGCGATACGCCGTAGATCGTGGCGAAATTTATTATTTTTGCCTGGCGGCGCATGTCGGGGGTCACGGCGTCGATTGCCACGCCGAAAACCGACGAGGCCGTGCGCGCGTGGATGTCGATGTTGTTTTTAAACGCCTCGATCATCGTGTCGTCGCCGGAGAGGTGCGCCGCGAGCCGCAGCTCTATCTGCGAGTAGTCGGCCGACATCATGAGCCATCCCTTTTCGGGAACGAATCCTTCCCGGATTTTTTTTCCAAATTCGTCGCGCACCGGAATGTTCTGAAGATTGGGGTCGGACGACGACAGCCTTCCCGTCGCGACGACGGTCTGGTTGTACGAGGTATGGATTCTCCCCGTTTTTTTCAGCACGAGCGAGGGCAGGGTGTCGATATAGGTGCTTTTGAGCTTGCTCAGTGTGCGGTACGAAATGAGATGGTCGATTATCTCGTGCGCGCCCCGCAGGGCCTCGAGCACCTGGATATCGGTGGAAAAGCCGGTCTTGGTTTTCTTTACCGGCGTGAGCCCCAGGTCTTCGAAAAGCACGGATGACAGCTCGCGCGTGGAATTGACATTGAACCGCCTGCCGGCGATTGCGTAAATTGCGTTTTCCGCGCCGCCAAGCATTTCCGCGTTTTCTTTCGCGAGCTTCTCGAAGCGGGCGAGATCGATTCTGACGCCGGTTGCCTCCATTTCGGCAAGTACGTTGACAAGCGGCATCTCCACCTCGAAGAAAAGGCGCTCGAGATTTTTTTCCGCGAGCCTCTCCGAGAGTATGTGAAACAGCCGCAGGGCGATATCGGCGTCTTCGATTGCGTATTCCGCAAGCTGGGCAAGCGGCACCTCGGTGATCGGTATGGAGTTTTTGCCCCTGCTGACCAGCTCTTTGTAGGTGATTGTCGTGTAATTGAGGTATTTCGCGGCAAGCTCGTCGAGGTTGTGCCGCCGCTCCGATGGATCGAGCAGGTACGATGCGATCATTGTGTCGAACCATACGCCGTGCAGATCGATACCCGCATTTTTCAGCACGATGATGTCGTACTTGATATTCTGGCCTATCTTTTTTATCGCGGGATCGCCGAAGAGCGGCCGCAGCATTTCGAGCGCGTCATCGCGGTCGATGCACGGCTCGCTGAAAAGCGACCGGTTGATTATCGGGATATACCAGCCGGCCTTTTCATTGATTGAAAGCGAAATTCCCACGAGTTCGGCCGCGGCCGCATTTGTCGATGTCGTTTCCGTATCGACCGATAGTATTCCCGCCGCGCGGATGGCGGCGATTGCGGTTTCAAGGTCTCCGGCCGATTTTACAATCGCGTAGTCCTTCTCGGCCGCCGTGCCGCCGGTTTTCCTGTCGTGATTTTCTTCATCGGGGAAGAGTTCTTTTGCGATTGAGCCCATTTCAAGGCGATGGAAATAATCTTTCACTTTTTCGGTCTTGTAATCCGGCAGCACAATGTCTTCCAGACTAATATGTATGGGGAGGTTCGTGCGTATTGTCACCAGATCTTTGCAGAGCATCGCCATGTCCCTGTTTTCCGCGAGGGTTGTGCGCAGTTTTCCTTTTATTTCGTCGATGTGCGCGTAGATGTTGTCAAGCGTGGAGTAATCGGCGATCAGCTTTTGCGCGGTCTTCTCTCCCACGCCGCGTACGCCGGGTACGTTGTCCGAGCTGTCGCCGGTAAGCGCCATGTAATCGATCACCTGCTCCGGGCGCAGTCCGAGCTTTTCCTCGATCTCTCGTTCGCCGTATATCTCGAATTCGGTGATGCCCTTCTTGTTCGCGTAGATGGAGACGTTGCGCCCGACCAGCTGGTACGCGTCCTTGTCGCCGGTGACAAGCACCACCTCGACGTCATCCGACGAGCACGTGTTCGCGATCGTGCCGAGAACGTCGTCGGCCTCGAAATCCTCCTGCTCGATCTTTGTAATGCCGAGCACCGAGATCATGTGTTTTATTTCCTCAATCTGGCTGCGCAGATCGTCGGGCATTTTTTGCCTGTTTGCCTTGTAGTCGGGATAGAGCTGAAAGCGAAACGACTTTTTCGGGGGATCGAACGCGACCACGATGTAGTCGGGCTTTTGCTCCTGGATCAGCTTGAAGAGCATTCTTGCGAATCCGAAAATGGCCGATGTGTTCTGCCCCTTTGAGTTGATGAGGGGGGTGCGGATGAAGGCGAAATATGCGCGGTAGCAGAGAGCATGGCCGTCGATAACGAAAAGTCGTTTTTTCACGTAAAATCTCCAGCATGATTGGATTTGCGCGAACGGGCGCGTCTGTTGGTAGCGTAGCATCGCGAGCAATATTTGCAACTCAAAAAATGGAGGAGCGGTGTCGTAAAAATTTGTGCCCTTTCGGTGAAATGTTATTGCGCGGCATGAATTTATACCGCATTGCTGATGTTGCAGCATACTATATTGTACAGGATATAATTCAATGCGTTCATTCAGAAGCCCGCGATATTTCTGTGTTTTTCTTAGTATGACCGTTGCCGCCACGATGTGCGCCGCCCATGCGGCAGCCCCTGTCCCTGTAAAGGAGGCAAAGGTGCATGTGCTTATCTACCATACGTTTCTCGGGAGGGAAAAAATACCGACTGATTTTTCTATCGACCAGTTTCGCGAACAGATGCTAATTCTCAAAAAAAATGGATTCACCTTCGTTTCATATGCCGACGTGGCCCAGGGCAGGGTAAGTGGCGACAGGAACATTATGATATCGATCGATGACGGAAACCAGACCGTGTACAGGGCGTATCATGACGTGTTGAAGCCACTGCATATACGGCCGCTCCTCGCGATTTATCCGAACATCATCGGGAAAAGAAAGTACGCGCTTACATGGGAGCAGTTGCGGGAGCTTGCCGCCGACGGGTGTGATATCGCCGCGCACGGTTTTTTCCATCTGCATGTGAACGATAAATTATATGCCACGAACAGGCGCGCGTTCCATGACGAGATATTCAAATCGAAAAGGGTGCTCGAAGAGAAGCTGAACAGAAAAATCACCGTGTTCGCGTATCCGTCGGGAGAGAAGTCCGAAAAGGCCGAGCAGATGATACGCGAGGCCGGGTACTCGTACGCCTTTACGATAAACTGGGGCGTACTTCGCGTGCCGTTGTCTGAAAACAGCAATCCATACCTGCTGCCGCGATACATGATAGAGAAACAAAACTGGAAAAGCGTGTTTGCGCGCCTCGATGGAAAATCACTCAAAAAGGTAAACGGCAATGGGCGGAAGACGATTGTGCGTCGATAGGCGCTTTGTGCTATGCGCCCGTGCGCCTGAAACCGGAATAGCGGGCAAGTGATGCGAGCGCCATGCACGAGAATATCCCGATTGCGACAAAGACAAAGCGCGGATCGAGAGCCAGTATTATCCCGCTTAAAAGTCCGCCGACGCCCGATCCTAAAAATTGCGACGAATTGAATACGCTCATGACGGTGCCCTTAAGCTGCGGATTGGGATAGCGCGATACCGCAGCGGGCAGCACCGGCGAGAGTATGCAATGTCCGCAGTAAAAGAGCGAAAATGTCACGACAAGCGCGCCCGGCCCGCTGTCGAAGAGCGCCGGGATAACTGCGGCGAGCTCGAAAAGAATGCCGAGGGCGGCGATCTTTCTTGTGCCGACAATGTCGGCTTTTCTGCCGAAATAGAACATCATCGCGGTTCCGAGAAGCGATGCGGGGATGTATATTTTCCACATGTCCGCAAGCCCCATCGACCTGTTCAACAAGAGGGGGATTATGAAAAAAACGCTGTTCAGGTTAAGGTTTCCCACGAACCCGATTATATTGAGGCGCATGAGGTCGGTATTACCGAGAATCTGGCGCAAATTTTCGGTTTTAATGTCGTTGTCGATTATCATTCCTTCATCGTGGTTTTTCAGGTTGAAAAGCGTGTACAGTATTGTGATGAAGATCAACAGGGCGCACGTGTAGAAAAGGAAGGGGATGCCCATTTTTGCGGCAATGATCGGGCTGAGTGTAAATCCACATATCACGGCCAGGCCCATGGATATGCCGACATATGAGAGCGCCGCGCTTCTTTTGTCTTCGGCGATACCGTCGGCCAGCCAGGCCATGGTGACGCCGTTGATGGCGCCAGCCCCCGATACGGCGCGTGCCGTGATGAGGTGGCAGATATTTTTTGATAGCCCCGAGAAAATGCTTCCCGCAAAATACACCACCAGACCCGCAAGCGTTACCTGTTTGCGCCCCCACCTGTCGCTGAGCCTGCCGATGGGAATCTGAAGAATGATTTGAACGATGCCGAAAATTCCCACGGCGAGGCCCGCGAGCGTTTCGGTTGAATGCGGAAGCTCCGTGGCAAAAATGGAAAATACCGGCAATATCATGGAAACACCCAGCATGCGTATGCCCATTACCAGGCTGATACCGAGGATCAGTTTTTTTTCAGAGGGCTTGAAACGTGACACGATTGTTTTCTTCCTTATGGGTATGGGCATATGCGGCATAACTTCGCGCCGCTGCCCACGCATGGCTGTTGCATACATGGCTGTAGGGGGGCAGTCAATTATATTTTCGTGCAAACGCAATCCGTGGGATTTTTATGAATCGGACGTTGCTCGAGTAGTCGTTCAGCGCCGCCGCCTTGTCGGCCATGCAGACGAGCATCGACTCGTGGTATCGCGGTGGCGTAATGGTGAGCGGCCACATGTGGCGCAGAATCGCGTCTTGTTCTATTGCGTTGATGCCGAATACTTCTATCGCATTTTTGCAGGCGATGGAAGGATGTTTGAACGCGTGCAGCTTCCGTCCTTCGAAACGCCAGTTATAAAAGAAAAAATCGTGCAAAAGGGCGCCGCGCGTCGCGGAAATGTAATCGAGTCCCCTTCGCCTCGACGATGCGAACACTATTTCAGCAACCTGCAGGGTGTGGTCTTTCCGTGTTATCCTGCCATGGTGCGTGTACGTGCGCAGTTTAAGAAAATTTTCGTGGTGCAAAATCTCCGCAATCTCCGGAATTTGCTCCATTTCGGCGAGTAAACGCTGGTTCATAAAAACTGTGTCACCCCAGTATGCCTGTTGATTTTTCAGAATTGGATTTCTTCGCAAGGTGGGAGAATCGAATGGAACTGCCCTGACCCATCATATATATAACAAATCCCTTTTTTCCGATATTTCCATTTTTTTTCCGATTGCTGGCGTCTGCCGCTTGCGGCCGCTGAAGCGCCGTGCCGTCAGTCCTTC
>DHPI01000040.1:1461-3451 GCA_002407865.1 Spirochaetia bacterium UBA5368 | reverse complement strand
TGAAGCGCCGTACCGTCAGTCCTTTGTACCTTTTCCGATGCGGTGTATACCCCTGAACTGTTTTAGTGTAAAATAATATCCATAATGTGTTTCGGCAAGACATGAGGATAAAAAAATTCATTTAATCGCCTAAATATAATAAAGTTATGTGTAAAAATTATAATGAAACAAAAGATATACTGTTTATTGTATACTAAATTTAATTATCACAAAATAAGCCAAAATGGAGGGCGATAGATGTATAAATTCGGAATATTGCTTCATGAATATTGAAGTGATCCATCCAGACATATTTAATGAGCATATTGGTGATCATTTTTTCGATTCGCGGAACTGTGAATCGAAAAAAAAGTGCTTGTCATTTTGTATTCAGACAATTCAAATGGATACAAAATTATGATAATATTAAGTAATAATTATTAAATATTATTTAATATTTATAGTATTATTTAAATATTCAAAATGAATGGTAAAGATCTATGGCCACGATACGAAAAGCCTTAATCAGTGTTTCAGACAAGACGGGTGTCGTTGATTTTGTGCGGGAGCTGGCGCAGTTCCCGATCGATTTTCTCTCAACAGGCGGTACGGCGAAAATTCTCAGGGACGCGGACATACGCGTAAAAGATGTATCCGAGCATACCGGTTTTCCGGAAATGCTCGACGGTCGTGTTAAGACGCTCCATCCGAAAATTCACGGCGGCCTTCTCGGTCTCCGGTCGAATCCGGAACATGTGCGGGTAATGAAAGAGCATGATATCGAACCCATCGACATGGTTGTGGTAAATCTCTATCCCTTCAGGCAGGCAATCTCCAAACCGGGATGTACGCTCGCCGAAGCGATAGAAAACATCGATATCGGCGGACCGGCGATGCTTCGTTCGTCGGCGAAAAACTTTGAAAGCGTAACGGTAATTATCGATCCGGCCGATTACGGCCCGGTTATCGACGAGATGAAAAAGAACGGCGGTGCGGTTTCCGCCGAAACGAATTTCAGGCTCGCCGTGAAGGTTTTCAAAAGCACATCTGAATACGACAGTATGATAGCCGCGTATCTTGGAGAAAAACTGAAAGGCGGAAACTGAGAGCAGCGAGTATTCAGGGTGTATTCTGGCAGCATTGCGATTACTGGATGAGTTGCCTGCACCCTTAATTTATAAAAAATAAATTTCGGAGGTAATAGATGGCTGAAGTCACTCTCAAGGAGATTTATCCAGTACCGGAAAGCTTTAGAAAAAAGGCGTATATTAAAAGCCGAGACGAGTACGAAAAAATGTGGAAGGAGTCGCTGCAGAACCCTGACGCGTTCTGGGGCAAGGTTGCCGATGAGTACATAACCTGGTTCAAAAAGTGGGACAAGGTTATGGATTGTAACTACGGCACCGATCCGGGAAGCCTGTGGGTCAAATGGTTTACCAACGCGAAGGTCAACGTGTCGTACAACTGCCTCGACAGGCATCTGGAGAAGCGGGGCAACCAGGTTGCTCTTATCTGGGAAGGCAATGATCCCAATGAAAGCAGAAAGTTCACCTACAAAGAATTGCACGAGCAGGTGTGCAAGTTTGCGAACGTTTTAAAGAAAAACGGCGTAAAGAAGGGCGACAGGGTAACATTCTTTCTGCCGATGATTCCCGAGCTTGCCATCGGCATTCTTGCCTGTACCCGTATCGGGGCGATACATTCGGTTGTATTCGGCGGGTTTTCCGCGGAAGCGCTTCGCGACAGAATACTCGACTGCGACAGCCAGGTACTTGTATCCTGCGACGGCACGTTCCGCGGGGCAAAGGCGGTGCCGCAGAAAGACAACGCCGACAAGGCGATGACCGAATGCCCGAACGTGCGTTTGCACATAGTGGTGAAACGCGTTGGGGAGAAGGTCGCGGTCAAGTGGAACAACAAGACCGACAAATGGTGGGAAGACGAGATGGCGTCCGTTGACGCGAATTGCCCCGCCGAACAGATCGACGCGGAAGACCCGATGTTTATCCTC
>DHPI01000040.1:0-1349 GCA_002407865.1 Spirochaetia bacterium UBA5368 | reverse complement strand
GGAAGACCCGATGTTTATCCTCTATACCTCGGGCTCGACCGGCAAGCCGAAGGGCGTAATGCACACCACCGGCGGGTATCTCACCTATGTTGCCTTTTCGCACAAGATTATTTTTGACTACCACGAGGGCGACATCTACTGGTGTACGGCCGACGTTGGCTGGGTAACTGGCCATTCGTACATTGTGTACGGTCCGCTGGCGAACGGCGCTACGACGATCATGTTCGAGGGTGTCCCGTCGTATCCCGATTTCGGGCGATTCTGGGCCGTCGTGGAAAAATACAAGGTAAATATATTCTACACCGCGCCGACCGCCATCCGCGCTATCGCGAAAGAAGGCGACCAGTGGGTCGACAAGCACGACATATCATCACTGCGCCTGCTCGGTTCCGTGGGAGAGCCGCTGAATCCCGAGGCGTGGAACTGGTATTTCAACAAGATAGGCCGCGGCGAATGCCCTATCGTTGATACATGGTGGCAGACGGAAACCGGCGGCATTCTTATTACGCCGCTGCCGGGCGCGATCGACATCAAGCCGGCAATGGCGACCGTGCCGTTCTTCGGCGTGGAGCCTTCCATTGTCGACGATAATGGCAAAGAACTCGAGGGCGTGTGCGAAGGCAATCTCTGCATTAATATGGCATGGCCCGGGCAGATGCGGGGCGTGTACGGCGATGACGATAAGGAGCGGTTCTTCAGCACCTATTTCAGCCAGTTCCCGGGCAAGTACTTTACCGGTGACGGCAGCCGCAGGGACAAGGACGGCTACTACCAGATTACCGGCCGCGTAGATGACGTTATCAACGTATCCGGGCACCGTATGGGCACTGCCGAGATCGAGTCTGCGCTTGTATCGCATCCGAAGGTGGCCGAGGCCGCCGTTGTCGGATATCCGCACGAGATCAAGGGGCAGTCAATTTACGCGTTCGTGACGCTCAATACCGGCGTTGAAAAAACGGACGATCTGAAGAAGGAACTCATCGCCCATGTGCGCAAGGAGATAGGGCCGATTGCGACACCGGAGGTCATCCAGTGGGCCGATGCGCTTCCCAAGACTCGTTCGGGCAAGATTATGCGGCGCATTCTCAAGAAAATTGCCGCGAGCGATTTCAACAAGGGCAATTACGGCGACATATCGACACTGGCCGATCCGTCGGTCGTCGATATACTGCTAAATGACGCGAAGGTTTTATTAAAATAAACAGCCGCGCTGAATAACGCTGACGAGGGCGGGGCCAAAAGCTCCGCCCTTTTTCAAAACTCGATTCCCTCACGAGCGGTAATGCCGCTTCCATAATAATGCTTTATTTCTTTCATTTCGGTTACCAGGTCGCAGCGCTCGATAAGCG
>DHPI01000056.1:4541-4932 GCA_002407865.1 Spirochaetia bacterium UBA5368 | reverse complement strand
CGCCTCGTTCATCATCTGAAACATTTTCCGAGGAGATACCCCACACACTTTCCGTTATCACCGAAGGCCAGCGAGCATGTCGCCGAGGCGTGGATTCCCATTTTATGTTCCACCCCTGTGCACACAACATCGTTCAGTTCGCCGGGCAAGCCATCGCTGTTGATCCTGTACTTCGGCACGATGAATATCGAGATACCCTTCGTCCCGGGCGGATCGCCTTCAATGCGCGCAAGCACCGGGTGGATAATATTTTCGTACACGTCGTTATCGCCCGATGTGATGAATATTTTTTGCCCGGTTATGAGATATGTGCCGTCCGCCTGCTTTACCGCCTTTGTCTTGAGTGCGCCCACATCAGAACCAGCCTCCGGCTCCGTAAGGCACATGGTGC
>DHPI01000056.1:3846-4413 GCA_002407865.1 Spirochaetia bacterium UBA5368 | reverse complement strand
GCACATGGTGCCGCCCCACTGACCCGACAACATCTTCGGGATGTATGTGCGCTTCTGTTCGTCCGTTCCGAAGCTATTGATAAGCATGGCCGCGCCATGCGAGAGACCCGGATACGTCGTAAATGAAAGACTGGCCGCTGTGAATATTTCATCGCAGCACAGCTTCATCATAATCGGCATCCCCATCCCGCCGATCTCCGGCTCTTCCGCTATTGCGACAAAGCCCGCCTCGTTGTACGATTTAAGGCCGTTTCTGAACTGCGGAGGAACCGTTACCTTTTTGGTTTGCGGATCGTATTTCACGCCGGTTTTATCGGCTTCCGCGTTCGCGGGATATACCTGTGCGACGGCGATCCGTTCCGCAAGGCCGAGAACATCCTCGAACATCGACCTGTCGAAGTCGGCATACCGTGAATATTCTGTCAGTGAATCTATCCCCAGCATTTCAAAGAGCACAAACCGAAGATCGCGTGAATCTACAAGATAATTTAACGCCATAGCCACCTCCTTCACTGATATATATGTCGCTGATGTGGCGCCTTGCCGGGAGGCTTTCCGGGGCACATG
>DHPI01000056.1:3224-3742 GCA_002407865.1 Spirochaetia bacterium UBA5368 | reverse complement strand
AGGCTTTCCGGGGCACATGCCTCCGGGAAATCTATCGCCCAAAATCAGCGTCGCAACCAATCCCTGTATTTTGCCGTTTATTACACACGACACACTGCGTTTCCGCGTGAAAAACCGTCGCGTCACGGACACCGCACGCGCACGGCACGGTATTATGCATCACCACTCAATTTTTTACATTCTGTATATATAAATCAATATTGTATGATAATTGTTGTATTATTATTTTCTTTTCTTTTTGTCAATGATGTTTTTGAAAAAACGCCGTCCGTGCGATCCTGACAGGCACACCAGGATAATTAATTTGTGAGGGTGCAGCGGCATGCTATATTGAACACTATGACAGTTGTGACGGTGAGAAAATGAACGAATGCGATAAAACTATCCCGCGTATAAGCGAAGAAATGCTTTTTCACGATGATATGGAATTTCGCGACATCATCGGTGAAACAGACAGGCATTTTCAGGAAATAATCGATTTTCTTGAAGAGCAGGCCAACTAACCTTTGCAAGACAGC
>DHPI01000056.1:0-3090 GCA_002407865.1 Spirochaetia bacterium UBA5368 | reverse complement strand
AGCAGGAGGGGCGGCCGCCGCGGGGCCTGTCCTGTTGAGGACAAATGCACCCCGCGGGACGCGTGCGCCATGCAAATACCGTTATTCTTCCGGCGCGCCTGTGAATATCGCGGGAGATGCCTTGATAACCGCCGATTCCCCCATAAGAATCGAATCGAGCTTGCCGAAATACTCTGGGAATTCATACCCAATGAAAAACTGCCCCGAAAGCACCTTGCCGCTGTAATACGCCGCTTCCGGATTCTCGTTGAGCAGCTTTTCTCGCTCGTCGCCCTTGGCGTCACCCACGAGCTGTTTCATCTTCGGTATGGCTATCGTAAGGCTCCACAGGTGCATCCATGCGAGGCATAGCATGAACATCGCCTTGCGTAACTGCGACGCATTCATAAAGAGGCTCATAAAGTTGCCCTTCGCCATCTGCTCCTTCATCAGAGTGATGGTCTCATCAAGTTTCGCGAGACCCTTTTCAACTATCGCGGTGTATTTATCCTCCACTGTGCCTTTCGCCTTTTCCATCACATCGAGCACACGCTTCTTCCATACATTGTAATTATACTGTTCCGGGTTCATGAGGATCTTTCGCATGGTAAGGTCCATCGACTGGATTCCGTTGGTCCCTTCGTAAAGAGCAAAAATCTTGGCGTCCCTGTAGAACTGCTCGACGGGGTAGTCCGCGCAAAATCCGTAGCCGCCATATACCTGCATCGCCTCCGACGCGATCAGCACGCCGGTGTCCGTATTGCCGGCCTTGCAGATCGGAATCAAAAGCTCGACAAGGGCCTTGGCCTCGGTCCTGGCATCCCCTTCCAATATGTGTTCAAGGTCGAGATGGTTCGCAAGGTAATAGGTAAGCATCCTCATCCCCTCGACATACGACTTCATCCACAAAAGCATCCGCTTTACGTCAGGGTGAGTTATTATCCGCACCTGCCCGGCGCCTCCGGAAACGTCGCCTATCGGCCCGCCTTGCAGCCGGTTGTTCGCATACGAAACGGCATGCATGTACGCCGACGACGCCACCGCAAGACCCTGACGGGCAACCGCCAGCCGCGCCTCATTGATCATGTGAAACATGATACGCATACCCTGGCGCTCCAGCCCGAGGAGAAACCCGACACAGCCGCCGTTATCGCCGAACGACAGCGAGCAGGTGGCCGAACCCCGGATCCCCATTTTTGTTTCAACGCCGGTGCAGATAACATCATTTCTGGTTCCCGGTCTGCCATCATCGTCGGGAAGCATTTTGGGAACGATAAAAATCGATATGCCCTTCGTGCCCGGCGGGTCTCCCTCGATACGTGCGAGCACAAAATGAATAATATTCTCGTAAAGGTCGTTATCGCCGTTTGAAATGAATGTCTTCTGCCCGGTTATCCTGTACGTTCCGTCAGGATGTCGCACCGCTTTTGTGGTAAGCGCACCCACATCCGATCCGGCGCCCGGCTCAGTAAGACACATGGTGCCGCCCCACCTGCCAGTCACCAGGTTTTTCAGGTAAACGCGCTTCTGAGTATCGCTGCCGAAACGCTTCAGCAGCGTGGCGTTGCCATGGCCGAGCAGTGGATACGTATAAAACGACAGGCTGCCCGCAGTAAACATCTCGTTGCACGAATACGCGATAATCTCCGGGAGTCCCATCCCGCCGATAGCGGGATCGTCAGCCGCGCCGGTAAATCCCGCATCCCGGTAGGCGTTGAAGGCTGCCTTTATGCCCGGCGGCGCTGTGACATCGCCCGTTGCCCGGTCAAACCGGACGCCGCTCCTGTCCGCTTCGATGTTTGCGGGATACATCTTTTCAACAGCTATTTTTTCGGCAAGCTCGAGCATGTTCTCAAAGTCCTCTCGGTCCATGCCCGCATAGTTCGGAAAACGGGTAATGCCGTCCGCTTCGAGAAATTCGAACAACACAAACCGGATGTCACGTGAATCAAAAAGGGGGTTGCGCGCCATAGTGAACTCCATGTCTTGTCATAATACAATAATGCCAGCACTCAGAAAAGTTAAATATTCAAATTTTGGCAATAGTTTTTTCATGCGAAAATAAAAAAAGAGGCGGAATCGCACATCCGCCTCTTTCCGATCGCGCTGGCGCGCGTTTACTCCAGGGGGGCGCCGGTAAACACCGCGTCAGACGCCCTGATCGCGGCCGTTTCGCTGAAAAGAATCGCATCAGCCTTCCCGAAGAATTTAGGAAATTCCGAGCCGAGATAAAACTGCGACGAGAGAACCCTGCCGGTATAATACGCCGCTTCCTCGTTATCCGCCAACAGCTTTTCCCGCTCTTCGCCCTTTGCGTCGCCGACAAGCTGTTTCATTTTCGGAAGCGTGATTGTCAGGCTCCACAGGTGCATCCACGCAAGCGACATCATGAACATGGCCTGCTGCAGCGGCGTTGCCGAGACGAATAACTGCAAAAACTTTCCGCCCGCCATCTGATCTTTCATCATCGAAATGATGTTTTCAAGCTTTTCCATGCCATTTTTCACCAAATCCACGTACTTGTTGTCCACAATCCCGCGGGCGCTTTCAATGGTCAACGCCACGCGCTTTTTCCACACCTGGTAGTTGAACTGCTCTGGATTCATGAGGATTTTTCGCATCGCCAGGTCCATCGACTGGATGCCGTTGGTACCCTCGTATATGGTTGTAATCTTCGAATCCCTCATCAGCTGTTCAACAGGATAATCCGCGCAATAGCCGTACCCACCGTACACCTGCACCGCCTCGGATGTGACATACACCGCGGTATCGGTGCACCCCGCCTTGCAGATCGGGATGAGGATTTCCACAAGCCCCTTCGTCTCCTGTTTTGCATCACCTTCAAGCAGTTGCTCAAGGTTGATACTGTGCCCCAGAAAATAGATGAGCATGCGCATGCCTTCCACATACGCCTTCATCCACAGCAGCATGCGTTTCACATCAGGATGCTGGATTATCGCGACTTTCGGCGCGTCCGGATTCATCATCTGCGCCACATTCACACCCTGCTGCCTGTTGCGTGCGTAGGTAACCGCGTGCATGTACGCAGTCGACGAAAGCGCGAGCCCCTGGGTCGCGACGCCGAGGCGCGCCTCGTTCATCATCTGAAAC
>DHPI01000049.1:7683-8469 GCA_002407865.1 Spirochaetia bacterium UBA5368 | reverse complement strand
CAGTGCGCATTCGATGCTGGGCGGCCGAGAAGGGATGTTCGTATGCCCCGAGGGGGCGGCAACGCTTGCCGCGGTGCGGAGGCTCGTAAAAGAAGGCTGGATAGAAAAGAACGAGCGCGTGGTGCTGCTTAACACCGGCGCCGGGCTGAAATATCCCGATTCCGTTGAAGCGGAACCGCAGCTTCTTCAGCCCGACGACTCAATAACACTTTAGTGAAAGGATTATAAATATGAAAGAAATAATCGCAACGGAAGACGCGCCAAAGGCTATCGGCCCGTATTCGCAGGCGGTTGCGGCGGGAGGCCTGCTGTTTATTTCCGGGCAGATTCCGCTCGATCCGGCGACGATGCAGATTGTCGGTGGCACGGCGGCCGAACAGTCAGAGCAGGTGTTTAAAAATATCGGGGCGATTCTGAAGGCTGCGGGACTCGATTATAACGATGTTGTCAAAACCACCGTGCTCCTCAAGAGCATACACGATTTTGCGCCGGTAAACGAGGTATACGCGCGATATTTTTCCGGAGACTATCCGGCGCGGGCGGCGTACGAAGTCGGCAACCTGCCAAAGGGCGCGCTTGTCGAGATCGAAGCGATAGCAACCATGGTGCGCTCGTGAGCGTCCGCCGGATTGAAAAGCGCACGGATTCGTTATCATGCTGAAGAAAGCATCCACATCGGTTGCTGCGGGTATCATTGCCAGCCTCGGCGAGGCTCCCCCGGTTATTGCGCGCACTGTCGTTGCCATCCTGTTTTTGTATTATCTGACGGATGTTGCGGGGATGGCG
>DHPI01000049.1:0-7591 GCA_002407865.1 Spirochaetia bacterium UBA5368 | reverse complement strand
TGTTGCGGGGATGGCGCCGCTTGCCGCGGGCATTCTCATCATGGTCGGCAGGATATGGGAGGCGGCGCTCGAGGCGCTGCTGACCAGGCTGCACGGCGCCGGTGTAACACCTGGCTGGTGGCGAGGATTTCGTGCGGCGGGTGTCGCCCTTTTCGCGGGCATTTCATTCGGAATTTTGTGGTATCCATGTATGGCATCCGGCCGTTCCGCGGCATCAGTCGTTACTGGTATGTTTCTTTTCGCTCTCTACATACTGGGACTGTCGATGTTTTCGGTGCCGTATAAGCTGTACATGAAACGACGCGCGCAGCCGGATAGTACGCGCTCCTTTGTTGAGGCGTCAAGGTTTGGTGTCGTGTTTTTCTGCGGCCTCGCCGCGTCTGTGCTGCCGTTGTTGTACATTCATGATTTTGCGGATGTCAGCGCGGGATTTGTGCGCGTTGCGGCCGTGATTTCGATCATCATAACGGCGGCAATGCTGTGTTTCTTTATTGGTACGTGTGCATACAAAGGAAGCTTGGCCGCCGTCGATGCCACGCCGCTGCGGGATGTGCGCCATTGCGCCGGCTGTCGCCGGGTGATGATAGCCGTCATGCTGTTGTTCGCCCTGTGCTATGCCGCAATCCATATGCTCGAAGGCTTTGTTATCTTTTATATGAAATACTGGATCGGCAGCGCGGCTCACGCTCCGTACCTTTTTATCGCGGTCGTGCTTTCCAGTTTGTTCACCGCTCCTCTGTGGGTGCTTTCCATGGGGAGGTTTGGCGTACGAAAGTCGCTGGGGGCGGCCCTCGTTGCATGGGCCGCATCGCAGGCGCTGTGGCTGCTGCCAGGGCCCGGTTCGGGGGCGCACATCATAGCGGCGATAGGGGTTGCCGTCGGTATCGGATACGGCGGAATCCATATAGTTCCGGGCAGGATTGTGGCCTCCGTGCGGGATTCACTGATCCGCGAAAATGCCGCGCCGCCACTCGACCCGGATGTGTTTTCGGGTATCGGATCGAAACTCGGTGCGGCATTCGCGCCGCCTGTCATCGGGGCGGTGCTGCAGGCATCCGGATATGCGGCGAATGCCGCGCAGCAGGGCGCCGCATTACGTGCAATACCGCTTCTTATGTGCGCCGGCCCCCTTGTTTTTATCCTCGCAGCGCTTCTTTTCTTCACAGTATATATGCATATTAAAACTACAAATATTTATTGACATACCTTAATTGAATTATTAATAACTCTTGACAGGGATTTTGCCGTTTGTAACACTGACATAGTGGTGTATCAGGTTCAAACGGCGTATCAGGAATTTTTTACTCATAAATTTTATAAAAGGGGAGTGGACAATGAAGATAGTTGTCTTAGTTAAAGAGGTTCCAGATATGGAATCCAAGTTCAAAATCATTGACGGCGCCAAAATTGATGAATCCCAGATTGCTTTTAAAATGAACGACTTCGATGCATACGCTGTTGAAGCGGCATTGCAGCTGAAGGAAAAGTTTGGCGGTGAAGTAATTATTATTTCTGCGGGCCCTGATAGGGTAACGAAAGAGGTTCGTCAGGCATTCGCGATGGGAGCCGACTGGGGTATTCATGTTAATGATCCGCAGATCGACGCAGGCGACAACTTCGTTGTGTCGTCCGCGCTGGTGAAGGCTATCGAAAGCCTCGGCGGAGCCGATCTCATCATGACAGGCGTTCAGTCTGAAGACTATCAGGCATCTCTTACCGGCGTTGTCATAGCCGACATGCTTGGCCTTGCACACTGCACGAACGTTGTGAAAATCGATGTTGCGGCCGATCAGAAGACACTTACGATCAACCGCGAACTCGAAGGCGGATTGAACGAAGTTCTTGAAATGAGCGCACCCGCTGTGCTGACCATCCAGTCGGGTATCAACGAGCCCAGGTATCCTACCCTTCCGGGTATCATGAAGGCGAAAAAGAAGAGACTCGATGTAAAGAAGGCCGCTGATCTTGGCGTGGCCGAGCTTGGCGAAGCCGGTTCAAAGACGAAATTCATCAAGATGTTCTTCCCTGTATCCGACCATAAAGCAGAAATCATCGAAGGTGATGCGAAAACTGCGGCCAAGACGCTGGTTGACAAGTTAAAAAATGAAGCGAAAGTGATATAAGGGAGGTACGACAATGGCCAGAATAGTATTAATTGCAGAACAGAGAAACGGAAAATTAAGCGAAGCCACTCTTGAGCTTTGCAAGGCGGCGAAAGAGATCGCATCCATGGTCGGTGCAACCCCGGCGGCTGCTGTATTTTATAAGGATGACAGCATCGCGAAAGAAGTAGCTCAGTATATTCCCGAGGTGTTTTCGGTTGTTGACGCGAAACTCGAATCATTCAGCGCTGATCTTTATGCCCAGGCGGTGAAAGCCGTTGTTGAAAGCCAGGATGTAAAGGGAGTTCTTATTCCTCATTCATATGATGGCGTTGACTATGCGGCGAAGGCGGCGCTTGCGATAGGCGCAGGCATCGTGTCGAACTGCAACAAGGTTGCGTTTGAAGGCGGAGCGCTGGTTTTTACGCGTAACACCTACAACGGTAAAATCCAGGAGCAGAAGTCTGTAAAGACCGACAAATTTGTCGCGACGTTTGAGAAAGGCGCGTTCGATAAGGAAGCTGCAGGCGCGGCCGGAAGTGTTACCGCGGTATCGGCAAGCCTCGGCGATTCCAAGAGAAAGATTAAAGAAGTTATCGCGACAATGGCTGGTTCGGTTGATATCAGCCAGGCCAAGATTATCGTATCGGGCGGCCGCGGAACGAAAGAAAAAGATAAATACAACGATATTATTGTTTCGCTCGCGAAGAAGCTCGGCGGCGAATATGCGGCATCGCGCCCTGTCGTTGATGCTGGCTGGACCGACGCTGCCCGCCAGGTAGGCCAGTCGGGCAAGACCGTTGCCCCGGCGCTGTATCTTGCGGCTGGTATCTCCGGCGCTATTCAGCACGTTGCCGGCATGAAGGGTTCACAGTGCATCGTTGCTATCAACAAAGACCCGGAAGCGCCGATCTTCAATATTGCAACCTATGGTATCGTGGGCGACCTTTTTGAAGTTATTCCCGCAATCATGGAAGCGCTTGGCTAAGAGTAACGAAGTTGTACCATAGTGATAACATGCGAGGGACGCCTTTTGGCGTCCCTCGTTTTACGTTCACCTCGGTGATCTGTTTTCGACACGCTAATATATTATAAATTTTAATACATCATATTTATAGAATTAATTATTGACAGCATGCGGAATGGCCGTGCATGTGACCATGATGCCGCCTGACAACGGAGGAAATTTCTATGGCGAATACAATTGACGCGCGCGGGCTTGCCTGCCCTCAGCCGGTCGTTATCGTCGCATCGGGCGAGCGGATGGGCAGGGGCGACGACGAGCTCGGGAGGCTGCTTGCGTCATGAGCGTACAGGAGACAGGACACTTTGTTGCGCTGTTTGAATCGGTCAGCGGCGTTATGAAATCGGAAAAGATATTGAAGGCTCGCGGGGTTCCATTCAAGATAATTCCCATTCCGCGTTCAATGAGCTCGGATTGCGGTGTGTGCATACGGTTCGACGCGGGAGTACGCGATCAGCTTGTGCTGGCGCTGGACGGCGAGGTGAAGATTGTCGATATACGGCCGCTGTAGCACCGTCGCGGCGGGTCCGGCTAAAAAGTTCTGAACAGTACGCCCGATAGGACTGATGCGCCGAACATCTGGCTGGAGGACTCCCCGGTATCGTAAAGCGATGTAAAATACTTCTCGCCCTGGAGCGCGATAAAAATATCAGTAAAACGGCTTACGGCGAACCGTATTCTGAATCCGCCTGAGGCGCCGATTTGATAACAATTTGCATACTTCAGTATTTCAAACGTTTCGCCGTTAACCTTGTATTTTGCGTTCATTATGTATGATATCACAAAACCGCCGAGGATGTCGAAGCGGAACCTGTTATACGACAGGGACGCCAGCGCAAGAACCGGCATGGTGAGCGATTGAAATGAACCGCTGGCATTCATGTTTTCATATTTGAAATTTGTCTGATTGAACCATACTCCCGAACCGACGCCGAACGCGCTGGTTATCATGCTTTCGCATATAAAACCGCCACCGAACCCATATCCGTTCTTTGCGGGGCCGGGGCCGTCATTGTCTCTGGTGGATGAGATATTGTACATGCCATAGTATCCCCCGATGCCGAACGAGGCATTCGGAGTAATCTGCTGAACGTCGAGCGCGTACAGTGACGCGCCCACAAAGAATATCCCCCAGGCTGAAACAACGAGCGTAAGCAGGGCGGTGCGCAATGTGGAGTGTAATCGTTTTTTCATCGTTAATGGGCGATCTTATTTTTCGTTCATCACACAGGTGCCGTTAAAGACAGAACCCCGCTCGATATACAGCTCGGGTGTTACAAGGTCGCTGTTTGTTGCGCTCTTGCTGAAAAGCTCGATTCTTTGTGTCGCGTTTATTTTGCCGTTGATCGCGCCGTTCACGGAAACAATTCCCGCCTTAATGTCGGCGCTGACTTTCGCTTCCTGGCCGATAATGAGATGGCCTTTTGTCTCGATTCTGCCTTCGAAAAAACCCTTTATCTTCAGAGAATTTTTGAAGACAAGCCTGCCGTGGAATTCTATGTCGTCGGCCACAACCGTGCCGATTTTATTTTCATCTTCTACGATTTCTTTTATTTCATTCATCGGGTCATCCTCATCCGGTCTTTGCATCTCTATATAGTTGCCCCGGCCTGTGGGCAATGTCAATATTAATTTACCGCGCGGACGCCATTTTTATGCTGCCGGGAAATCTGTCCGGCGGCCCGGTATAAAAAATTATATGGTTAAATATAAGCATAATAATTATAATGATGTAATATAACATAAATAGAAAAAAATACTTGCAAAAGTAGTCATCAAATCGAAAATGTGTCGCAAAAATATACATGCGCAATTCATCACATTTTTTAAGGGATTACGCATTGAAGGAGGGTGGAGATGGCGAGCGTATTGGTTGAGAAGAGAGATATTGAATTCGTACTGTATGAACAATTTGATATCCTCCAGTTAACGAATAAAGAAAAATTCAGTTTATTTTCAAAAGACGAATTTGACATGATCATTGAACAGGCGCTGAAGTTTTCGGACAACGTGCTTGCTCCGATTAATCAGGACGGCGACAGGATCGGCGCGAAATGGGATAACGGCAAGGTGACGCTGCCCGAATCGTTTCACAGGCCGCTGAAGGATTACGGCGAGGCGGGATGGGTGTCGGCGGCGGATGATGTCGAGGCCGGCGGGCAGGGACTTCCGATGTCGGTCGATACCGCCTGTAACGAGATGTTCCATGCGGCGAATACCGCGTTAAACCTGTATCCCGGTCTGGCCCACGGCGCGGGGAAACTTATCGAGCTTTACGGCACCGAAGAGCAGAAGCGGAAGTATCTCGGTAAGGTCTATTCGTTCGAGTGGGGCGGCACCATGTGCCTTACGGAGCCGGGCGCGGGGAGCGACCTGGCGCATGTGGCTACGAAAGCCGTGCGTATTGACGATACGCATTTTAGAATCACCGGGCAGAAAATATTCATAACCGGCGGCGATTACGATTCGAAGCCGAACATTATCCACCCGGTGCTCGCGAGGATCGAGGGCGACCCGCCCGGCATTAAGGGCATTTCAATATTCATCGTGCCGAAGTACAGGGTGAACGACGACCTCAGCCTCGGGGAGTTCAATGACGTGGCGTGCGCGGGCATTGAGCACAAGATGGGCATCAAGGGCTCGGCCACGTGCCAGCTCAGCTTCGGCGACAGCGGCAACTGCGTCGGCGAGCTGCTGGGGCATCCGTGTCAGGGCATCGAGATCATGTTTCACATGATGAACGAGGAGCGCCTCAATGTGGGCGTGCAGTCGCTCGGCCTCGCGTCGACGGCCTATCTCAATGCGCTGAAATACGCGCAGGAGCGTCTGCAGGGCGCCGACATCCGCCTCAAGGGAAAATCGACCACATTGCTGCAGCTTATCAAGCACCCCGACATACGGCGCAACCTTTTGTGGATGAAATCGTACGTTGAGGGGCTCAGGGCGCTCAATTATTACGCGGCGTTCTGCCTCGACCAGAGAAACGCTGAAACGGACGAGCAGAAAAAGACGACCGCCAACGGGTTTCTCGAGTTTTTTACGCCGGTGTGCAAGGCCTATTCGAGCGACAGGGCGTATGAGATATGCGCACAGGCGATCCAGGTGTTCGGCGGGTACGGCTTCTGCGGCGATTATCCGGTCGAGCAGTTCGCACGCGACTGTAAAATCACGTCTCTGTACGAGGGGACGAACGGCATACAGGCGATCGATCTTGTGGGGAGAAAGCTGCCGATGGGCAAAGGGGAATTTTTCAAGTACATCGTCAGCCAGATGGACAAAACGATCGACGAGGCTGCCGCCAATCTGTCAATTCAGAAATATGTTGAAATCGTACGGAAGGCGAAAAGCAACATGGTCGATGCGGCCCAGCATATTATGGGGCTTATGCAGCATATGAGCATCCCCGAGGCGTTTCTAAGCGCGACGCCCTTCCTTGAAGTGATGGGCGATACCATTCTTGGATGGATGCACCTGTGGCAGCTTGGTATCGCCGAGAAGAAGTTAGCGGCGATTTTCGAAAAGGCGAACGCGCTTACCGAAGATGAGCGCCGGGCGGTGATTCTTGAAAACAGGGAAGCGGCCTTTTACTCGGGCAAGATACATTCGGCGCGGTTTTTCATATCGAAGGTGCTGCCGGTACAGGAGGGGAAGGTTGCATCGATCAAGGATGATGATTTCGCGGCGCTGCAGATAGAGGAGTCGGCGTTCGGCGAGGTGGCGGCGCTGGCAAAGGTATAAGCTCTTCCGCAATTTCGGGGGATGCGCAAGGCGGCGCATCATTGCCGCCTTGCGTGTTTTTATAAAAAATAATTGCATTCCGAAGGTGTTTCCCGGTAATGGTGGGATACGCTCCGCCACGTGTGCGGGAGCGGCATCTGAAAAGGAGCAGTAATTTTAATGGAAGAAATTATAAAGAAAGCGAACGAGCTTGGATTGATGATCCGGGGAACTGAACTCTTTAAGCGATATGAAGAGGTATCGAAGAAACTCGAGGCCGACGCGGCGTCGAAGAAGCTCCTTGAGGAATTTGCACAGGCGAGCGAAGAAGTTTATCAGAAGGAAATCTCCGGCATGCCGATAGAGGTTGACGACAAAAAACGACTTCAGGGACTTAACGATAAAGTTTCACAGAACGATCTTCTCAAGGAATACATTGCCACACAGACATACTTCATGAACCTGATGATGCAGATTCAGAAGGTCATCAGCGAGCCTAAGGGCGAGCCGATCGAACAGTCGCGCATTATCAAGCCGAACGCGCCGAACAAGATAATTACAGGCATATAATACATATACTACGCTGAATCTGCTCGGCCCGCATGCATGTAATCGGAGCCGGCCGTTTACGTTTCGTATACCCTGATGCTGAAGAGTGTGTATAATCCTGAAGATTTTTAAAGGGGAGCAATCAGATATAATAAGTTGTACGACATGCTCGGGGGTTCGCTGGCCCGCGGCCGTGGCG
>DHPI01000030.1 GCA_002407865.1 Spirochaetia bacterium UBA5368 | reverse complement strand
CCACTAACAATGGGTGACGATTCCAGACGGAATCGTCACCCATTGTTAGTGGAATATTTGGAAGGTTGCTACCTTAAATTCAGTAGCATAATCATTATAGTACATAATCTGGAATGTGTCAAAAAATATTTAAAGAACACATGTAAAAGTTTTTTCGTCCGGAAAACGGGAAAAATTGCTTGTTTAATATGATGAAATGCGGCTGGTATACTCTGTATGCGGTATATTTGATACAATATCATACCGGGAATAGCATGTTTATACTATTGTTTATATTGACTGTGTCACTGTTTGTCGTTGCGTCGGCGGCGGGTATTTATTCGCTGCACAGCGATGAGGTGCGGCACTATCGGAGGGCCAAGACGCTGTTTTATGTTTCCACCGGCACCTTTATGCTGCTCGGGCTGGTGCGGATTGTACACATCGCCAACACCACGCCCGCGGCGTTTTCAATATGGGCGTATTTTTACATGCTTGATTTGCTGTTGATTCTCCTGCTCATATATCTTGGTTATTCCAGATGGAAAAACCAGTGGAAGCCCTTTTTCGCGCTTGCGGTGCCGTTTATCACGTTGATTCTTATCATATCCATCCCGTTCCTCGGCTCCGCCAGGAAGATGACCGTCGACATGAGCCAGCGGCTGCTGCCTGTGCACGTTGTGATTGCTGCGCTTGGCGAGCTTCTTTTCTTCTTCAGCTTCGCGGGGTCGGTGCTGTATCTCGTCATGGAGGGACAGCTTCGTAAAAAACGGTCGATGAAATTCATCTACCGGCTGCCGACGCTCGAAACGATCGAGAATTTTAACCGGTGGTCGATACTCCGAGCGTTTGTGTTTTTGTCGCTCGGCCTGGCCCTCGGGATTTTTATGGCATGCGTGGTATACCGTTCGCCGTTTCTTGGCACGCCGAAAGAGATCGTGCTGTACGCGTCGTGGCTGGTTCTGTTGCTGCTCTTCTATCTCAGATACAGCGGGAGGCTCAGTCCGCGCAGAATGAACCAGGTCAATGTCGCCGTATTTGTGCTTTTCATGTTTTTTCTCATTTTTACGAATATCTATATAACCAGGGGATTCCACAGTTTTCAATGAGCATCGACGCATGCATATCTGAAATCGGCATGATCGGCATGAGCCATAAAACCGCCCCTGTGGAGGTGCGCGAGCGTTTTGTGGTGCCCGAAGACCGCCTGCCCGATTTTTTTCAACAGACCGGCGAGCTCGGCATCGACGAGATCGTGTATCTTTCCACGTGCAACCGGATGGAAATATATTTCGCCGCGTCCGATATCAACGTGTCCCTGGACGCGATCTACAGCTTGCTCGAGCGGATCTCGGGTCTCGACCGGGAAAAATTTGAGGGGTATTCGTACAGAAAATATTCACGTGACGCCGTGACGCACCTGCTGACTGTCGCTTCGTCGCTCGATTCGATGGTGCTTGGCGAAAACGAGATTTTCTGTCAGGTAAAAAAATGCTACAGCCGGTCCGTCTACGCGCGCCGCACGGGCACTGTGCTGAACAAGCTTTTTCATCAGGCGTTCAAAACTGCGAAACGTGTGCGCACTGAAACAGAAATTACGAAAAATCCGCTGTCCATCGCGTATATTGCCACGGAACTTGCCCGCAAGATATTTGAAGATCTCGCAAAACGCCGTTCGCTGCTCATCGGCGCGGGGGAGATGGGCGAGCTGATTCTGAAATATCTCACAAAATTCGGCATCGGCGATATCACCATTGCGAACAGGTCGCTCCATAACGCGCAGCGTATCGCCGCCGATATCAACCGCGATGCGCACATCATCCCGCTCGACGATATCGCGTCGGCGTGCGCGGACGTCGATATCATCGTTGCGTCGGTGTCGTCTCCGACGTTTGTTATCACCGCGGACATGCTGAAGGGCGCGCTGAAAAAAAGGGGCACCCGCCCGCTTTTCATCATCGATATTGCCGTGCCGAGGAATGTCGATCCGGACGGGGGCGGATTGAGCAATATTTTTCTCTATAACATCGACGACCTGAAATCGATCGCCGACGAGAATATGAAAAACCGGCTGCGTGAGGTCGATTTCGCCGAGAAGCTCATCCAGGCCGACGCCGATGATTTTTTGCAGTGGTACGAGGGGCTGACCGCCGTTCCGGCGATTGTGAAAATACAGCAGAAGTTCGACGATATCCGCCGCGCGGAACTGGGAAAATACCGCAGGCGGAAATTGAAGCACATGTCGGATGAGGATTTCAACGTCGTCGAGGAGTTGACGCGGCAGATAATGACGAAGACGCTGCACAATCCGATCATGTACCTGAAGCAGTACCGCAAAAACGGAAGCGGGCACGTCGACAATGAACTGGCGCAGGAGACCGCGAAAATAATCGAGGAGCTTTTTAAAGAATGAAACCGAGGTCCGACACCACGCCCCGCCTGATATTCTGGGAGCTGACGAAACGCTGCAACCTGAAATGCGCGCACTGCCGCGCCGAGGCCGATGATACACTGTTTTCGGGCGAGATGAGCACGGACGAGGCGCTGCGTGTCGTCGACGATATTGCCGCATTCGCAAAGCCCATCATGGTGCTGACCGGCGGCGAGCCGCTGTTTCGCGATGATGTGTTTGATATCGCGGCCGCGGCGAAGGATAAGGGACTTCGTACCGCGCTGGCCACCAACGGGACGCTTATTGACGGGGCGCTCGCCGAACGCATCAAGCTTTCGGGCATTCAGCGCGTCAGCATTTCCATCGACGGGCACGATGCCGCGTCGCACGACGGGTTTCGGGGCATCGCCGGATCGTTCGAGGCGGCGCTGCGCGGCGCCGATTATTTGAAAGGGGCCGGCGTCGAGTTTCAGTTTAACACAACCGTGACGCGGCGCAATGTCGACCGGATCGATGATATTCTGCGGATGGCCGAGCGGTTCGGCGCGAAGGCGCTGCATATCTTCATGCTGGTGCCGGTCGGCTGCGGGGTCGAGATCGCCGAAACCGATATGATATCGAAGGAAAAATACGAAGAGGTGCTTCGCTGGTTTTACCATACCACGCGGAGCATCGATATGGAATTCAAGGCCACGTGCGCGCCGCATTATTATAGAATCATGCGCCAGGAGGCGAAGCTCGAGGGCAGAAAAATATCCGTCGAGAGCGACGGCATGGCGGCAATGACGCGCGGCTGTCTCGCCGGAAGCGGCGTGTGCTTTATATCGCACAGGGGAGACGTACAGCCCTGTGGCTACCTGCCGCTTGTCGCCGGCAATGTGCTGCAACAGCCGCTGAGGGACATATGGGCAAAATCTGAGCTCTTTATTAGCCTGCGGAATCTTGACAACCTTAAGGGCAAATGCGGTCTGTGCGAATACAAAAGCGTCTGTGCCGGCTGCCGCGCGCGGGCGTTTTACCATTCCGGCGGCTATCTTGATGAGGAGCCCTACTGTGTGTACGCGCCGAAGCGCGCCGCGATAGGACGGGAAACGCAATAACGTATGGCACGTTTTACGAAAAACGAAGAGCGCATTATCAACCGAATACAGCAGGATATCCCGCTTGTCCCGAAGCCGTTCGGCGTGATTGCCGGAGAGCTTGGCCTTGACGAGCGTGAGGTGCTCGAGACGATCCGCTCGCTAAAGGAGCGCAGAATAGTGCGGAACATCTCCGCGATATTCAATGCGCACAGGCTTGGCTATCATTCGAGCCTGATCGCTTTTTCAGTGCCTGAAAAGCGCGTGACGGCGGCTGCGGAAATAATCAACGGGCATCCCGGTGTGAGCCATAACTATCTACGTAATCACGATTTTAATATGTGGTTTACGCTTTCCGCGGAAAGCG
>DHPI01000060.1:78077-84868 GCA_002407865.1 Spirochaetia bacterium UBA5368 | reverse complement strand
GGACGGTCCGATGCAAAACGTCGATTCCCCTGTCTGCATAATTACGCCGGCCGGCGTTGTACGGAAGCTGATCGGCGGATACCCGCTCTTGACGGAGAATGAATCCCTCGATGCGCTGCGGGCGGCCGTTGCTGCGTATAACAACGGCAAAGGCGAATGGCCCACCATGTCAGTGGAAAGCCGCATACGGCATATCGAGGAATTCGCGTACCGCATGTCGCGCAAAAGGGACGCTGTCGTGAAGCTGCTCATGTGGGAAATCGGGAAGAGTTTTCCGGACGCCGAAAAGGAATTCGACCGCACTGTGGAGTATATCCGGGACACCATCGACGCGCTGAAGAACCTCGACCGCGTTTCGTCGCGGTTCGAGATCCAGCAGGGCATTATCGCGCAGATACGGCGCGCGCCCCTGGGTGTAGCGCTGTGCATGGGGCCATTCAATTATCCGCTGAACGAAACATTCACCACGCTGATACCGGCGCTGTGCATGGGGAACACCGTGATCTTTAAGCCGCCGAAGCTCGGCGTGCTGTTGCACATGCCGTTGCTCGAGGCATTCAGGGATTCCTTTCCGGCGGGTGTCGTGAATACCGTGTACGGCGACGGCCAGAGGGTGGTGACGCCGCTGATGAATTCGGGGAAAATCGACGTGCTTGCCTTCATCGGCTCGACCGCCGTCGCGGATATCCTGAAACGACAGCACCCGAAACCGCACAGGCTGCGGTGTGTGCTGGGGCTGGAGGCGAAAAACGCGGCAATCATTTTGCCCGATGCGGATATCGGCCTTGCGGTCAAAGAATGCGTTCTCGGCGCACTGTCGTATAACGGCCAGCGATGCACGGCGCTCAAGATCCTGTTTGTGCACAGGAGCATCGCGCGGAAATTTCTTGACGGCTTCATTGCGGCGCTCGAGCAGTTAAAGCTCGGCATGCCGTGGGATGAGGGAGTCGCGGTTACGCCGCTTCCCGAACCAGACAAGACGCGCTATCTTGACGGCCTTGTGCGCGACGCGCGGGAGCGGGGGGCCGAGGTGGTCAACGAGTGCGGCGGGATGATCAATGAGACTTTTTTCTATCCTGCGGTGGTGTATCCGGTAATGCCGGGCATGAAGCTGTATACGGTGGAACAGTTCGGGCCCGTGGTGCCGGTGTCGCCGTTCGATGATATCGACGAGCCGATAGCGTATATTATCAACTCGGACTACGGCCAGCAGGTAAGCATCTTCGGCGCCGATACGGATGTCATTGCGAGCATGATCGACCCTCTCGTCAATCAGGTGTGCAGGGTCAATATCAATTCGCAGTGCCAGCGCGGCCCCGACCTGTTTCCGTTTACGGGAAGAAAGGATTCCGCCGAGGGCACGCTTTCGGTTTCCGACGCGCTCAGGGTGTTTTCCATACGAACGCTTGTTGCGGCAAAATCGTCCGACGTGAACAAAAAAATTGTGTCCGATATCGTAAGGAATCGCAAATCGAATTTCCTGTCGACGGATTTTATTTTGTAACGGCATGATGCGTGCTTTGTGTATCGATGATGCGGGATTATCGGCCGCCGGGCGCCTCCATGCAGCTTGTCACGAGGAAGGGTGGACGTTATGAAAATAATTGATCTACGCGAAGAACATACATCGTCGTATTTTAAATGCCTTGAGGACTGGTCGGATGAAATGAACGATGCCGGCGAGCGAAAGGCGATGTGGTTCGAGAAAATGTCGGGCAGGGGATTGCGCGTGAAGCTTGCGGTTGATGACGGCGGCAATCCAGGCGGCATGATCCAGTACCTGCCGGTTGAGCATTCTTGTATTGATGGCCGTGATTGCTATTTTATCAATTGTATATGGGTGCATGGATATACGCAGGGGCGTGGGAATTTTCAGGGAAACGGCATGGGCGGCGCATTGCTCGAAGCGGCTGAGGCCGATGCACGGACAATGGGGGCATGTGGTATAGCAGCGTGGGGGCTGTCGCTGCCGTTCTGGATGAAAGCGTCGTGGTTTAAAAAACACGGCTATAAAAAGGCCGACAGGGAAGGGATGCGGATGCTGGTATGGAAGCCGTTTGTGACACACGCGGTTCCTCCGCGATGGATACGCAAAAAAAAGGGGCCTCTGCCGTGTCCGGGAAAGGTTGTTGTAACGGCGTTTGTTAATGGCTGGTGTCCGGCGATGAATATGACCTTCGAGCGGGCCAAACGCGCTGCGCGTGAGTACGGTGATTGTGTAGAATTCATTGAAATAGATACCACTGACAGGTCCGTATTTCTGGGGTGGGGGATCGCCGACGGTATATTTATCGATGGAAAACAACTTCGTTTCGGGCCGCCCCTGTCGTATGAAAAGATAAAGAAGCTGATAGGGAAACGGGTTGCCTGCCTTACATCCTGATGGAATTCCCTGGATTGAACCGGCGGCCATGACGTCACCGATAGTTACCGAGTATATGCGGCAGTTTGGCAAACTTTCACCGGACCCGCTTTGTCCCGAGTTGCGCGCGTGGAATACCGCCAGGCTCCACGACCTGTGGGTGCTTACCGGCGGGAACGACGGGCGTGCGCCGATACCGTTCTGGGGCATTGTGTGGCCGGGGGCCCGCGCGCTGGCGAGGTATATTCTCGATAATAGTGTCGATTTTGCCGGGCGGCGAGTTCTCGATATTGGCACAGGAAGCGGGATTGCCGCGATTGCCGCGGCGAAGGCGGGCGCCGACGTTACGGGCATGGATGTCGATCCGGCGGCGATAGAGATGGCCGTGAAAACCGCGCGGGCCAACCGCGTTACATGCCGCTGGATAGCCGGCGATGCGCTTCGTATAACCGATGATGATCTTTCTTGCTATGATGTGATTATTGCGGGCGACGTGTTTTACGAAGAGCGTTTCGCCGAGGGGATCACGGGTGTGCTTCGAAATGCCCGCAGAGCGGGCCTGCGGAACATCGCGGCTGACGTTGGGCGCACCTTCAGGCCGCGCACCGGCGTGCGGGTGCTTTGCTCTATGCGGATACCGGTGTATCGTGAAATAGAAGGCATAGACTACAGGGATACGAATATCATCACGCTTGCCGCTGAATAGAGGCGGCTTCAATGCCGCCGGGCGATCAGTCGATGCGCAAAATGGTCATGAATGCTTCCTGAGGAATCTCCACCGAGCCGATCTGCTTCATGCGCTTTTTGCCTTCTTTCTGCTTTTCAAGCAGCTTGCGCTTGCGGGTGATGTCGCCGCCGTAGCATTTCGCCGTCACGTTTTTTCCCATCGCGGAGATATTTTCGCGCGCGATTATCTTCGCGCCGATGGCCGCCTGCAGCGGAATTTTAAACTGGTGGCGGGGAATAATATCCTTCAGCTTCTCGATGATCTCCTTGCCGCGAAAATACGCCTTATCCTCGTGGACGATGAACGAGAGTGCGTCAACGGGCTCCCCGTTCACGAGAATATCCACCTTTACCATCTTCGACGGCCTGATATCCTTGAACTCGTAATCGAACGACGCGTACCCCTTCGAGTATGATTTCAGCTTGTCGTAGAAGTTGAACACGATTTCCGCGAGCGGAAGATCGTATTGCAGTTGCACCCTGCTCGAGTCGATATACTGCATGTTTGTGTGGATGCCGCGACAGTCCATGACGAGCGCCATGATGTTGCCGATAAACTCTGAGGGCGTGATAATGGAAGCGTTGACGAACGGCTCTTCGATCGTTTCTATCATGCCGGGGTCGGGCATCTTGACGGGATTGTCGCAGAAGAAGCTCTCGCCGTTTTGCATGGTGATGTGGTATTCAACCGACGGCGCCGTGGTGACGAGCGACAGGTCGAATTCGCGCTCGAGGCGCTCCTGCACAATCTCCATATGCAGAAGACCGAGATATCCGCACCGGAAACCGAAGCCCAGCGCGTACGAGTTGTCGGGCTCGAAGATAAGCGAGGCGTCGTTGAGGCGCAGTCTCAGCAGCGCATCCTTCAGCGCCTCGTAATCGTCGCTGTACATGGGATACAGGCCGGAGAACACCATCGGCTTCACATCGCGGAAGCCCTTCAGCGGTTCGGGGGCCGGGCGCGACGCGTTGGTGATGGTGTCGCCAATTTTTGTATCCACCACGGATTTTATGCCGGCGATGATATAGCCGACGTCGCCTGGATTGAGCGAGTCGCGCTTCTCTCGGTCGAGGCGGAATATGCCGACCTCTGTGGTGAGAAATTGCTTGCCGGTTGAGAAAAATTGAATCGGATCGTCCTTCTTCACCGTGCCGTCGAAAATCCTGACCTTTACGACCGCGCCGACGTATTTGTCGAAAAACGAATCGAATATGAGCGACTTCAGCGGCGCCGAGGCATCGCCCTTCGGCGGGGGGATGACCTGGATCAAAGTTTCAAGCAGCTCATCGATGCCGACGCCCTCCTTGGCGGACACGAGCACGGCCTTTTCAGGATCGAGGCCCAGTGATTTTTTAATGCTTTCTTTGGTGCGCGGGATGTCGGCGCTCGGCATGTCGATTTTATTGATGACAGGCAGAATCTCGAGGTCGTTTTCGAGCGCGAGATACAGATTCGCGATCGTTTGCGCCTCCACGCCCTGCGACGCATCCACGATGAGCAAAACACCGTCGCATGCGGCGAGCGCGCGAGAAACCTCGTAGGTGAAATCCACGTGGCCCGGCGTGTCGATCAGGTTGAAGATATACTGCTGTCCGTTTTTCGCGGTGTAATTCAGCGTGATCGTGGTCGATTTGATGGTTATGCCGCGCTCGCGCTCAATGTCCATCGTGTCGAGCATCTGCGCCTGGTGATTGCGCGGGTCGATGCGGTCGCACTTTTCGATTATACGGTCAGCGAGCGTCGATTTTCCGTGGTCGATGTGCGCGATTATTGAAAAGTTTCTGATGTGGTCTAAATTCATTGTATACGTATCCCGATTATGCGATATTCTGTGTTCCCTGTATTCAAGTATAGTATAAAATAATGCGTTCGGTACAATTGTAACGATATTTTATGGAAAACAGAGGGCGTGTTCTCTTCTTTACGGGGGATAATTCGGAAAATGTCAACAATAACGCAAGCAATTTTTGCGCTTTTTCGTTGTATGCCGCATTTCGCCAAGAAAGGGGTCAGAGCCTCCTTTTCTGGATTGGAAGATTATGCTAATCTTCAATTGTGAGCCTTGAGTTCCATTGCCATGCGGGCGGCGCATTCCCATATTTCCGGCGAAGGGGCCGTATTTGGCAATCCGGGTGCGGCAAATACGCGGCGTGTGGAACCTGTACGAGACGCTGACGCGGGGCTGAAAAGAAATATTTGCACGCCCCGAAAAAATGATGTACCCGCGTGCTGGCTGATGATATCCTGCATTATGAAATATTTTTTGGGGATGCTGCGTAACATCCGAATATGGCTGCCGTCCGTTGTTGCAGTGCTGGCGTTTCTCGCGCAGACGGGGTGCGGCCATGACGCCCGGGCGCTGAAGGATATTTTTCCACGCGGGGATATCTTTACTGTGTGGGCGCACTCCGACATACATCCCCGCGGCAACGCCGAAATGATCCACTACGAAACCGCCGTCCGCGATGTCGCCGATTATATTCCCGGCATCAATGCAGCGCTTGTTGCGGGGGATATCGTTATGGGCTCGCGCAGCGCGCCGGTGCAATACCCGTGGTTCCTCTCGGTAAGAAAGACGGCCGCAATTCCCTTCTGGTGCGAGATCGCGGGCAACCACGACGCGGAGGATATTCCCTCGTTTCTGCGTTACACCGGCAAGCCCCTTCATTACGCGGCGCTGTTCGGCAACGTCCTCTTCATCTGCATGTCGGATGAGGTGTACGATCATCCGACGCAGATATCCGATGCGGCGTTCGAGTGGTGGAAGCGTCTGGTTATACAAAACCGCGACAAGATCATCGTCACCATGACCCACGGCTGTCTTGCCCAAAGCGGCCTTCTCGCCTCCTTCGACTGGGGGCAGCGGGTCGAGGGCTCGGAGCGATTCGCGCGCGTCCTCGGCGAGTATCCAATAGACATGTGGATTTCCGGCCATGCGCATACGCCGTATTATATGAACGGCAAATGGTCGCGCCCCTTCTGGTTCAAGAACATACTCTTCATAGACGTGTCGGCAATCCGTAAAAACAAGGGGACGAATATCCAATCGTATATTCTCGTATTTTCGAAGAACAGCCCCGATCTCGCGGTGCTCCTTCGCAACCACGAAACGCATTCATTCATCGCAAGCCGTTCACTGCGTCATACGCTGCGGCATCCCTTCGAATGGGACGGCCGTACGGGCGGGGCGGTCGTTTCTGTCCCGCAATAATCCCGCTGAATGCCGTTGTGCCCGGCCCCGCGTCGCGCCGGATATCGTTATAAAATAGCATACAACACTGCCAAAAAATACTTGAAATTATTATCATGCGAATGATAGTATGTATAGAACGAGTGACTGCTCACTCTTTTTTCGAAAAAAGAAATGATGGGGGTGCGCAAATATGCCGCTGACAAAGGATGAAATACGCCATTTGCAGTTAAAGGCAAGGGATATCCGCAAGGCAATTATCGAAATTACTTTTACGGCGGGCGGCGGGCATATCGGGGGTTCGCTTTCGCAGACGGATGTTCTCGTGGCGCTGTATTACAAATATCTGAATATCGATCCGAAAAACCCGAAATGGGAAGACCGCGACCGCATGATCCTGTCGAAGGGGCACGGCGGGCTTGGCTGGTCGGCCATACTTGGCGACAGGGGGTATTTCGACAAGTCGCTGTTGAAGAACTTCAACAAAACCGGCTCTCCGTTTGGCATGCACC
>DHPI01000060.1:75508-77952 GCA_002407865.1 Spirochaetia bacterium UBA5368 | reverse complement strand
GGTGTGACGCCTCGACGGGATCGCTTGGCCACGGGCTGGCGATTGCGGCCGGCCTTGCGATAGGGGCAAGAAAGGCCGGTAAAGATTGGCGCACATACGTGATGCTGGGCGACGGCGAGTGCTGCGAAGGATCGGTATGGGAGGCCGCCATCATTGCGGGTCATCACAAGCTCGACAACCTCACCGGATTTCTGGATAGAAACAGGCTTATGATAGACGGATTTACCGAGGAGATAACGACGCTGGAAAGTCTCGATGAAAAATTCCGTGCGTTTGGCTGGCACACCATTCGGATAAACGGCCACGATTTTGCGCAGATAGGCGATGCGATAGAAGCCGCGCATGCCAGGAAGGAAAAACCGACCATGATTATCTGCGATACGATCAAGGGGAAATGCGTCGATTACATGGAGAACGATTATAAATGGCATTACGGCGGTCTCGATTCGGACATGCGCGACAAGGCGCTTGCCAGCATAGACCGGCATTACGAAAATGTATAGGAGGATGTCATGGCGGAAGGTATGACGTGGTCCATTGAAGAGGCCGACAAGCTGACGCAGGCTGAAATATACGGCGAGGTGCTTACCCAGATCGGCGCGAAGGATGATAAAATCATAGCGATGACCGCCGACCTCGCGAAGTCCACGAAAATCGGCGCGTTCGAGAAAAAATTTCCCGACAGGTTTATTAACGTAGGTATTGCTGAAAACTCGCTGTTCGGTCTGGCATCGGGGCTTGCGCTCGCGGGATTCAAGCCGGTGGTGTCCACATTTGCCGTGTTTGCCGCGCTTCGATGCGCCGAGCAGGTGCGCACCGATATATGCTACCAGAACCTGAACGTGAAGATCATCGCGACGCACGCGGGCATATCGTTCGGGCAGGCGGGCTCGACGCACCATTGCACCGAGGACATTGCCGTGATGCGGTCGTTCGCGAACATGACCGTCATCGTGCCGGCCGACGGCATTGAAACGGGCAACGCGGTGGAAGCAGCGATGGACCTTCCAGGTCCCGTGTACATGCGCATCGGCCGCGGGTTCGAGCCGGCGGTGAATGTCACGAAGGATTACGGTTTCAAAATTGGAAAGGCCGTGACGATGCGAGAGGGCAAGGATGTGACAATCATCGCGTGCGGCGTTGCCGTGCTGCAGGCGGTGCGCGCGGCGAGAATACTCGAGACCCAGGGGCTTTCCGTGCGCGTGATCAACATGCACACCATCAAGCCCATCGATAAAGAGGCCATACTGAAGGCCGTGATGGATACGCGCCGCATTGTCACCGTGGAGGAGCATAATGTGGAGTGCGGCCTCGGGAGCGCCGTTGCCGAGGTCATTGTAGAGAGCGGAAAGGCGTGCGGTTTTACGAAGCTTGGCATTCCCGACACGTACGCCATAGTCGGCTACCCCGAGGATTTGTACAATTATTACAAAATCGACGCCGACGGCATCGTGGAGGCGGTAAGCGCGCTCATGGGCAAAGAGGTGGAGGCCGACGAAAACTGGGATGACGAGACATGACGGGAGGGCGCAATGGCTGATACAAAATCACTGACGGTTCGCATTATACTCAGGTCGATCATACCGTTGTTTAAAATCCTGTACAACGAGAATAGCGGCCTGTATAAAAAGTTGCTATCCGGCGTAAACGGCACCATCCAGTTTTCGATCAAGGGAACGGAAACGGGCGCGTATGTTGAATTCAAGGACGGGGCGCTCGATGTTATTCAGCAGGTGCGGCCCGATCCCGATATACATATCGCGTTCAAGAAGCCGGAGGATATGATCGCGCTTTTCACGGGCGGCAAGGGTGGGCTGCCGTCCGTATCAGGCGCGTGGCATGTGCTCTTGCTTCTCAAGCTTGTGCCGCTGTTTATCGGATTGACGCTTCTCATGCCGACAAAGCATCCGAAGAGCCGCGAAAAACGCCTGCTAAAGATAAAGATGACAATGTATATGGTGACCAACGCGCTGTCGCAGCTCAATAAGGGAGGCGATGAGGACATGATGGCATGGACGGCAAAAATGCCCGACCGCATCTTTCAGCTTTCTGTGCAGCCGGAAGGCCCCGCGGCCTACCTTCGCCTCAAAATGGGCAAGAGCAAGTCCGGGCACGGCTGTTACGAGCGAAAAGCGCCGTTCATCCATATGATGTTCAACGGACTTGACGGCGCCTACAAGGTGATGGCGGAGGGAAAGGATACGGTAAAGGCGATGGGTGACGGCGATGTCCGCGTCGAAGGTTCCCCGGAATACGCCGGAACGCTGGGCTCGTTTATGGTGCGCATACAAAATATGCTGACTCCGGGATAATGTCCCGGAGTTCACTTCCCATCTTTCCTCCCTCGATTCGAATCTCAGGTGCGCGTGATCGGGTATTTCATAAAAAGAATACGCAGGATCCAATGAACTCTATATTTTTTGAATGCGGTATTGACGGCTGAT
>DHPI01000060.1:66741-75386 GCA_002407865.1 Spirochaetia bacterium UBA5368 | reverse complement strand
CTTTTGTATTTTAGAACTATCTTAAATACAAGGAGATATTGGAATGAAAAGCAAAGGATTGATAATTGGCATAGCGGCTGCTGCCATTTCACTGGCTGGCAGTATGGTGCTGGCGCAGGGCATGCGTCATGAGGGCCATCGTGGAATGCACCACATGTATGATGTGTCAAAGGTGGAAACGATAAAAGGCGAGGTAACGGGAATTGAGACTGTCGGGCGCAGCTGCTGTGGCGCCGGACAGAAAGGGCTTCATGCGACCGTAAAAACGGATAAGGAAACGCTGCTGGTAATGTTCGGCCCTGAGAAATATGTGGCCGAAAAAATCAAGATTGCGAAAGGCGATACAATCGAAGTGACCGGGGCGCGGACGACATGGGATAACAAACCCGCCATCATCGCAAAAGAGGTAAAGAAGGGCGCAACAACGGTGCAGCTCAGAAAGGATGACGGTACGCCCCTCTGGGCGGGCGAGGGAATGCGGCGCAAAATGAGATAAGCGATGAACCGCGAAGGGGGCGCCTCAAAAGTCGGGTAATTCGCCCCCTTCATATACGGTTATCATTTCGTTTTAAGCCTGTAAACGCCGTCCCATTTTTTCGGGGGCGGATTTTCAATAAATTCAGCACACCTGTCGAGATATGTTTTTGAAGGGGCGTCGTCTTTAACGATGCGCAATGCCGACTTGAATGCGTTGTGGGCATTTTCCCATTCCCGCTCTTTGAACAGCAACAGCCCTTCATTGTATTTCGCGAGCATCTCCTGCATGTAGTCGGGAAGGTTGCCTTTTTTGCCAAGGAGTTCGTATACGAGAATGGCCTCCTCCTTGCCGACAACCTTGATGTAGTCGAGCTGACGGGCCTCGATTGCGTCCTTTGCCTGCTCGTAGGTGAATTCGCTTATCATTGCGTAGGTGCCGTAAAATTTGTTTGCGCCTTCAAGGCGCGAGGCGAGGTTCACGGCGTCGCCCATCATAGTGTAGTCCATACGCGTGCGCGATCCCATGTTGCCGACGACGGCGTTGCCGGTGTTCATTCCCATCCTTACGCGGAGTTCGTTCTGCCCCCGCGTGCGCCATGATTCGCGCAGCTCGGCAAGGCGCTTCTTCATTTCAATCGAGGCGAGGCATGCTTTCACCGCGTGATCAGGGTACGGGTGGGGCGCGCCGTAAAATGCGATGATGGCGTCGCCCTCGTACTTATCCACGGTGCCGTCGTGTGCGAGGATTATATCGGTCATCTCGGAAAGATATTCGTTCAGAAGCTGCACCAGCTGCGGCGGTGTGAGCTTTTCGGAAATAGCTGAAAAGCCGGCCACGTCCGAGAAAAATATCGTGATGTTTCTCAGCTCGCCGCCAAGCTGCAGCGACGCGGGATTTTTCAGTATCTCGTCGATGACATGCGGCGAGAGGTAATGGCCGAATGCCGATTTAATGAAGCGCTTCTGACTCTCCTCACTTACGAATTTTACCGCGCCGATGATAAACGCCGGCAGCAGCAGCGCGAGCGACACGCCGAGCTGGTCTGACCATATGTTCGCGAAAGAGAAGACCGCGATATTCGCGGCGTTGACCGCGATGAGGGAAATCAGCGTCACAATGAGCGTCGCCGTCGCGTTGAAGCGCTGCACCAGCAGGCCCATCGCGATCGCGATTATGAGCATCAGCGCGTAATCGACCGCAGCGCTGCTTTTATGGATGAACCCATTTTGAAGAATGGTGTTGACGATGTTCGGATACGAACCGACCATCATGTATTCGGACGAGAGCGGAATGACGCCGATATCCTGCGTGGCTGTGCCGGTAAGCCCGATGATTACCGACCTTTCGCGGAGCCTTTCCACTTCCGTAACGATATTGATCGCGGTAATGAAGTTCTCCAGATTGTCCAGGGCTTCACTGAGCTTGGCGCTTTCGCCCTTTTTCAGCTCGGCCCTGATTTTTTCCGCTTCTTCAACAAGCGGTTTTGCGTATCCCTTTTCTATGGCCGTGATCTTCTTTCTCGTGTCGCGAATGGCGTTCGATGCGGTCGCTTTTGCCGTGGGGTCGCCGGCCGATTCGAGTTCCCGCTGAAGCCGCGTCAGCGCGCCATACAGCGAGCTGCGCTGCGTCAAGCCGCTTTTTATCTCCTCCTCGTCGAAGAATCCGTGCACCTCGTCCTTTACGAGGTTGTATTCAAACAGCGCGTAATATGACAGATGATGAAACGAATGTTCAAAATTGCCCGCCCAATTGATGATCATCATGCCGCGTTCGTCGATCGGGATTACGATGTCGCCTTTTTTATTGGTTACGGGGTTGACCGCGTCTTTCAGCGTGATCGATTTTCCGGGCGCCACGCGGAGGTTGTTTTTTGTCACGCCGCACAGGTCCATCGCCATTACCAGCCCCATGTGCAGGTAGAGCCGGTTGTCGAACATGCGCACCAGCCGAATTCGACGCGAGGTGCCGTCGATGTCGAAATCGCTGTCGACAAAACCGAAGCCGCGCGCCGAGCGTATGAACTGCGGAATCGGATACTGGATGTCCTTTCGCTCGGGGTCGATCATGCCGGCAAAATCCTTCCGCAGCTTTACCGGAACTGGAATCGAGGCCTTTTCCGTAAAGAGGCGTATCGCCGCGGCGTGGTCGCGCTGTTCCTCCGGGTTCAGCCTCCTGCCGGTCAGCTGCTCCTTAATAAACGAGTAGGGGATGATGATCCTGCCCGATGATTTCATGGCCCCGGCGAAAATACTGTCGCTATTGAGAATATATTTCCCCGCCTCGTCCGCTGAAATTGTCTGTTTGCGTTTCAGCTTTTCCTCGATCAACGGCGCGCCCTCGCTTCGCACCGCATATCCTGACGGATCGATAAACTGGATGTCGAAGGTGGTTTGCCGCACCCCGGCGGCGTCCATCACGCCGATGCCGTCGGCGTAGTACTGGCGCGGCCATGGGAACTGCCCGACATTCTTGATGCTGTTGTCGTCGATGTTGAGGAACGAGAGGCCCTCCCACTGGGCGATGGTTGGTTTCAATTGAAACCGGAGGTCGTAGAGTATCAGCTCGAAGAGCCTGTACGGTGATGTACGGCTGAAAAGGAATATCAAAATGAATATGACAAGTGAAACGAGAATTGCGGCTGACGGCTTTTTTTCAACGCTTGCTTTGAATGTACCGATGAGTTTTCGTATCATGGAGCGCACCCGTGTGTTATTTACACCGCCTCCTCCGGAAAGAGAGGGGGCGGTGGGATGAGTCGGGCATCAGAACGTCAGGTTGGCCCCCGCCATGAGGAAGTTGCGGTTGTCGGCCGATGATGGATACGCGCCCCCCGGCATAAAGAGCCCGTAATTGACGAAGAGCCCGAGGTCGTAGAATACGGACCAGCGTAGCGAAAGGTCGACCCCATGCCCGATATCACGGCTGTCTTTGGCCGCAAAAGGATCGCTGGTCGCGCCCTTTGAATTGTCTTTCATGTAATAGCTGTAGCGTGCAAGCAGGTTCATGCGCGTAAGCCATATTCTGCCGCTTTTGTAAAACGGCGCCACCGAGCAGCCGATGCGGAATATGTGGATGTTCCTCAATTGCGGCCGAAGGGCGTACCCGCCGACGAACGTGCCGAAGTAGGTGAACGTTGTGTCGCTGTCGTCGGCGGGATTGCCGTCACCGGAGCCGTAGGCGTACTGAAGAAGAATCGCGGGATTATACGCCAGTGCGGGATAGTAGTCGATGCCGGCCATGCCAGCGTATGCGCTGATGTCCTGCGATGCGCCGCTGAGCTTGTTTGTGCCGCGTTCGTAGATGAACTCGCCGTAGTAATTCAGGCCGTCGGCCAGAAGCCCCTTGAGCCCCGCGCCGTAGTATTGCGAATCGTACGAAAGGTCGGCGCCCGCTGTCTTTTCCTGCCGGTCCATCTGCGCGAGGGCAAGCAGGTACACGGTCTGGTTGCCGAAGCCGCGCTCGATCGCGCCGCCGGCGAATATCCGTTTGGCGCCGTCGGAAATGTCCTTGCTTGAGAGGCCGTAGGGGTTGGCGTCTTTCTGCATAAGGCCTGTATAGGCGCCGAATACCTTTATATCGACGATGCGCGAATAGATGTCGAATTCGCCGCCGTCGCCGCGGCCGTTAAAGGCGAGGCCCGTTCCCAGGATGTAAAACTTGCGTCCGAGACACAGTTTCATGTTCCCCGAATCGCTGGCCATCTGGAGATATGCCACGTCGAGGTCAATGAGGTTGTCGGTGTTTTTAATATTGCTGCCGCCTTCCTCGTTGATTGCGGCCAGGTACACGTCCCTGCCCCGCACATAGAGAAGGCTGTTCTTCCACAGCGTGCTCTGCAGCCAGAGCCTCGCGGTGGTCACCGAGGTCATAAGGTCGGCGCTGCCGCTGCGTTCGTCGATAATCGTCGGGGTAATCCATCCGCCGTAGCTTATGGTAAACGGCCTGCGGGTTACCGGAAGCGGCCGCATGTCCACGTCGGCGTAGAGGTCGGGAAAGAATTCGTCTTTATCGGGAGCCGGCGCGGCCGAGGTTTTTTCCTGCGCGTAGGCCGCCAGGCCGGATGCGCACATGAATATTGAAAGCAATGCGATAGCGCACAGGTTTTTTCTCATTGATCGCCTCCGGTTTTTTCGTGTATCTTGCCCATCACCTCGATAAGCTCGCTGCCGGTGATGATGTCCCACTGGCCGGTATCGCCGCGCATAATGCCGGCCGCCGCGCATGCGGTAACGGCGTAACGCTTGTTTTTGAATATTGCGTACATCAGCGAATCTCCGAGCCTCAGGTAGCGGGCGGCCATGAAGGCCAGCGTGCCCCGGCGCAGCGGAGCGGCCCCGTCGGCTGCGGCGTCAGCGGGCGCGATTATTTTGTCGTGCTGCAGGTCTTTTATGGTCTGCTCGAGGTTTGCGTGTTTCTTTCCGGAAATCATCGCGAAGAATTTTACCGCGTCGCTGAAGGCGGCTTCCTTTTTAGCGCTCAGGTCGGCGATAAACGCGATATTGCCCATGTCCTGGGCGGCGGCAGGGATGGCGAATACGATGATTACGAAGAATAGCCATAGTTTATATTTCATAGTTCCTCCTTGTAGAGATAACGGTATCCCCTCGCTATGATGCGTCAGTAGCATGGCGTTGAGTATGATAAAGAGCAATGAAAATGGGTATGCACAAACTCGATTACGCCATCGTATCGTGCGAGAGTATTAATATGGTTGCCACTGTAAATCGACCGTTACCGTCGTGAGCCGTCCCGCCACTGTATCGAGGAAGTTGGCATTGTCCTCGAAGTTGTCGGTTATCTGATCGCCGTATTTGTTAAGGGCGTCTTTCTCCTCGTCGGTTATGTTGCCGAGGTGAAAAAGGGTGATAGAATTGTTGCGCAGTCCCGACGCGAGGTTTTCGGGTCGCACATTGCCCCAGAGCAATTGATACAGCGAGCGGCCGCTTACGATGCGGCTGCCGCCGTTGTTGTCGGTCGCGCCGATGGAGCCCTCGTTTACCCGTATAAACATGCCCGAAAGCGGGCCGTAGCCGACATCCTCGTTGGTGCCGCGCACCGACGATGTTGCCACCGGCGTGGTTATGTTGAACTTCGTTTTAAGCGCGCCGATACGCTTTACGCGGGCGTTGACCGAGCCGTATTTGAGCCCGATGTTGTTTTCCGATGCGCTTTTGCTGAGGCTGTTTTTGTATACCTTGATCATGGTGAGCGGCTTTATTGTCAGCATGTGTTCGTCGATGTTGAGCACAGCCTGCGAGTTGACGCCCGTGCTTATCTGTACGCCTTCTTTCAGTTCCTGCCCCTTGGCCAGCGGCTTCCAATGGCCCCCTTCTTTATACGCCGCGTCGCCCTTTGTGGAGACGACGAGGATGGCGGAAAAGGCCGGGGTTGTGCTGTATACAATCATTGCTGCCAGTAGTAATCCCTTGCGTAATCTTTTCATGACAGGCTCTCCTCTTGTTTTCTTAACAATAAGAATAATATACTGTTATAGGCAGATAAGCATGGCCGCCCTCGGGAACTGGATCAAGTTCAGCATCGCCAAATCCAGATGTAGTCGATCCTGTCGCATTCACAGAGAACCATAGCCTCCTGTTTGCCGGTATTGAAAAAACCTCTATGCCCGTATCAATCGGAATAGGGGCACTTTCTATGATGGTTTCCTGGCACAGCTCTGGTCCGCAGTCATATTCTGCGTAAACTGTGATTGATATGCTGTCAAAGACTGTTGGCGCTTGTGCGGCAATTGCCTCTCTACTGAAGCTCAACAGTGAAATCAGCCTGTCCAGTGGCGAAATTTTATGCATGCCGACCGGGGGCCCCCCGTTAATGTTGACGGTCACCGTTGCCGAGTTGTCGAGGTTGCAGCCGGCGCCCAGCATACATACGATGCCGAGAGCGATCAGAACAAGAGACAATTTGGGCGCATTAATTCGTGTTTTCATGGTATCCTCCAAACGTGATGCGAAATACTGAAGCTGTGTATGTAATGAGCCGATTTCTGGCGCGCAAATAATGCAACAAAGGCACAGAACTGTCTGTATAGTTTCTTATATGGAAGAGACCATATACGATCAGGATGTTAGCTGTCAACTACTAAATTTGAACTATTAAATGAATCATGTTTTACTTAATTGACCGTTTGGCTGTCTATGGCTATATGCGTATGATCATATCCGCAAGCTGGTCCGCGCCGTTTACATCGAAGTAATACTCCTGGCACTCACGTATGCGCCGCGCCTGGTCTTCAAAGATTTTACGGGTCGGTTCAAACACGGCTTCTTTATCGAAATAGATTACTTCCCAGAATTGATTGTATCCCGCGCCGCATACGATGAAATCGAACGCATTAAAGTAATCGACGACCGGGAAAAGGCCGCCGTCTTTATAATTTGTCGTATATATCATGTTGTAGATATCACCGAGATATGAATACGACTTCCGTACACGTTCAAAATCACCGGGATGTCCGTTGAATGAAAAAAGGCATGTCTGGCGGTTTCCGTCGAGATTAAGCCGCGTGCGTACGGCATCCCCCGGGAGTATTTCATCCCGGTTGCGTATCACTATCGGGTTGATACGCTCCATGGGGATTGCGCTGGCGAACGGCTCGGTGGCCAGCACGCGATTGTAGCTTTCCGGCCTGAAGACGAGCTTTTCGTTGGGCAGGGGGATCGCGAAAAACCGGTCGTGCACCTGTCTGCTTAAAAATATTTTTTTACACGGAAGCTCGTCGATAAAATGGTGGAGCGTGAACCACTGCAGATCGACGAGGAGAACGTCGGGATTTATTCCGGTAATTGTTTTGTACAGCATCGAATCACGGCAATGGGCCGCGGAAAGGGCGTGCTCATCTTCAATCGGGATTTCTATATGGCGTATCTCGCCGGCAAGAAACGCGAAATTGGAGCTGCTGAGAATAACGTACTCGCACTCGATATTCCTCCTTTTCAGCGCATTGGCAATGGCAATGCCGCTCACGATTCGCCCCGAGCCGGTCACGCCGGATGTATAGTAGAGAATTTTCAATTTAAGATCAAAGTCACGGGATTATTGTTTACACTATGCAAACCATTTACATAAGCGATCTTATGTAAAAAGCATTAGTTATTACAAGAAAAAACTTTTTTACTCAAATATCACAACCATATTTATTGTGAGTGTAACTGATTCATTGGCATTGAGGTCTGCAGCGGCTTTTCCTTCACAGAGTTGTACTACATCTTGCCCCCCGTATGGATTCAGGCCAAACGCGCGGACAGTAAAACTACGTTGTTTGCCCGCCGGGATTTCCACTGTAAAGCTATCGGAGGTGGGTGGTATGTTCACATTTATTTGTTCCATATCAGTTCCTGTAACTGTGAGCGTAATAGCGTTCACCATGCCCCTATTAAAAGAAAAAGCCATTGCCCTGGCGCTGAACAGGCTGAGAATTTTATCGATGATCGATTCGTGAACCGCCGCATGCGGTTCTCCATTCAAGCCGAGGTTAATTGTTACTATCGCCGTATCGCCGGTTGAACACCCCCCGAACAGCATACAACCCGCAAGTATCAATGGCGTAACGAGTAGCAGTGTCAATTTTCTGTTTTTCATTGTTGCTTCGCTCCCTTCCATATTATGCGAATTATGTGAAACTCTGATGCTGAATAATATTTTTGTTTGCATGGATAAACTGAAAAATTTCTTATATATACAATCATGTGTATGGACTGAAATTACAATATGCAATCGTAGAATTCAATTATTTTTTGGGGGAATCATTGCCCCGTAAGCTTTCGCATCGCCCATTCCGCGCCGTAACGGAGGTCGTATCGCTGCCACCATGCGGACAGAAACGTGAATAGTGCCAGGACCGATAGCAGCAAGCACGCTGTTGCCGGCAGCGAAAAAGCTTTATATATGCCGAGAGGCCTGCTGAGTTCATTGAATACGACAATGTGCAGCAGCAACAGCGTTAACGATGACCTGCCAAGGCATACAATGGCGTTTGATGATGCGAAATGCCGCGTTTGATCGATCCGATGGAGCCCGGCGATGATGGCAAGCGCCGCGCCGGAGAGCAGCAGCATGCATGCGGGCAGTGGGGGATAGAAGTAGGGAAGAATCACAAACAGCCGGTAACAGGGGCCGTAGGTGGCAAACGCGTGTCCCTGGCGATACAATG
>DHPI01000060.1:62601-66609 GCA_002407865.1 Spirochaetia bacterium UBA5368 | reverse complement strand
CCTGCCCCGGCCGAACACGCGGCCATTACCAGCAGCGCGCGGGTCTTTTTCGCGGCGATACACCGTCCGGCAACGATGCCGTTGATAAACAGCGCAAGCCATGGCAAAACCGGAAAGTGCCCCTCAGTAAACATCAGCCGGGCGACGCCGCCCGTGCGGTCGGCGCTGTTCATGAACGCATCATCGAGCAGCAGCGGCGTATTCAGTATAGTCTGCATTACGGCTGCCAGCACGAATAAAGCCGCTGAAAACGGCAGCAATATGGCGGATGGCGTTCTGGCAAGAAGCGGCGAAAGCGCCAGCGAGAACCCTATAAGATGCAGCACATACCACGACAATGGGGAAAACCAATGGGGCGAGAGCAGGTTGAGCAGGCAGCCGGCCAGCAGAGTAACCGCGCCGCGCTTTATCAACAGTGTATCGCTGCTGCCGTGACGCTGCCGGAGAAATACCGTACCGGCGCCCGCGAGGGTGACGAATAACGGCGCTGCCAGGTGCCCCAGCCAGTTGAATGACATCATAACGGGGTGCTCGCGAAAAATGCGCGATAATGAAATCCACGGTTCGCTCCAGAGCCATGCACCGATGTGTTGCTGCATCATGAAAAGAACGGCGATGCCGCGCGCCGCGTCGAGCCCCGCGATTCGGCCGGAACCGGTAGAGCCGGATTGATTATTTTTCATGCGGTTTGAAATAGCCTGGCGCTCATTATATGTTTACATAACTTTGTGACTGATGCTCGTGCGTTATTTAATTCACGCGTTCGAAATTTCCCTTATTATGCAGGGCGTGCCGTGCATAATCAATAACTATTTGCGTTTGCTGTAATGGCATAGCATGGAAAAAATGGGTGCGTATCGTTTGGTTGGCCGAATTCCGCATTGCGCCCGGCGTGTACATAGAGTACTACGATTACGGGGCGGTAATTCGTAACAAAAATTTCGCAAGAATGAGAAAATTCGGCGCGATAAAGAAACACATTCTTTGTCGCGTTAGACAGGGAAATGCACGATAAATGTCGTTGCAATATCCGGCGGATTGCTGTCGCATACCGTATGTCGTTGAGCATTATACTATCTGGTAAAGGAGAATTGTTTTATGGAAGATCCGGTTCTTTTTAAGGTAGAAAATGGAATCGGCCTGATTACGCTGAACAGGCCCGAAAGGCGAAATTCTTTTAACGAGGCGCTGCTGCGGCTGCTGTATACATATATCGAAGAAGTTGGCAAAAACGATGAAATCAGGGTCGGCATCATTACAGGGAACGGCAAATCATTCTGTTCGGGCATCGACCTGGCGGTAATAGGGAAGGAAAACATCTTCGACCCGCGGGGCGATGGCAGGGACCTGCCCCTCGTGATGGCCGACTGCGACAAGCCGCTCATCGGCGCCGTGAACGGGCATGCAATAACGGGCGGCTTCGAGCTTGCGCTCAATTGCGATTTTCTCATCGCTTCCGAAAACGCCATGTTCGCCGATACGCATGCGAAGGTGGGCATTCATCCGGGATGGGGCATGACGCAGCTTTTGCAGCAGGCGGTGGGCCAGCGGATGGCAAAACAGATGTCGCTGACCTGCCAGTTTGTGAACGCGGAACAGGCGTTGCGGCTCGGGCTCGTTAACGAGGTTGTGCCGCACGACCTGCTGATGCCGCGCGTCTTGGAAATAGCCCGCCAGATCTGCGAAGTCAACCGGGACATGATGGCGACAGTCAAGGCGCTCATCGAGTACAGAAACCGGACAACCCTCGACGACGCGTACGCCCGTGAGCGCGCGGAGTTCCGCCGTTTTGTAATGGAGAAGATGAAACAGGCGTAAACGCGGCGGACGTCAGAATGCCGTTGCCCGGTTATCCTGTTAAACGCTTCATTCATTATCATTCCTGTTTCGGCGGCGTGCTCGAGTATGCCGCCGGCCGCTTTTCAATAATCACATGCCGATCTGACGCGCATGCTCAAGGTCGTTGATTGTGAATATGCATTTGTATAAGCAGATTCAGTCGGTGGTGACCGCGTAACCGCACTTCGCTCTGTGTTGCATTCCCGCAGCATGAATCCCACGATCCACGAAAAGGAGAGAGACGGTTCTTGCCGTAATTATATATTATTTTGTATATAAAATTGTTGACAAAACATGCATATATAGCTATATGCGTATATACTTATACTCTTATGGACAAAGCATGAAAGACCTCGTAAAGAACCTTGCGGCGCTCTTCAAGGTGCTTGGAGAGCAGCAAAGAATGAAGATACTCAAAATTCTGGGATCGAACGATGAGGAATCTCTCACCGTGACCGATATTTCCAGGATACTTAAAATTTCGCAGCCTTCCACCTCTCAGCATTTACGGATTATGAAGAGCATGGATATCGTCAGGGAAAACCGGAAGGGATTCCGGGTGTATTATTCCCTCAACAAGGAAATACTATTTTTTTATAAAAAGCTTATCGATGACACGTTTATGAAGGGTTTTACAAAGTGCGACTATAACTACGAATGCTCGACATGCCCGAAGAATGAGACATGCATGTGATGGCGCGTTATCGATGCGTGGACGGCGGGCGATGGAAGCGAATGGAGGTTGTGTGATGGATGCAAAAACGGTAATCGTCGGCGGCGGTATGGCGGGGATGTCGTGCGCACTGGCGCTGAAGGAGCGCGGCAGGGATTTCGTCATGATAACGGAAAACCTTGGCGGGAGGGTGCGGTATTCGCCGGAGTATCGCGTCAATTATGGCGCGTATTTTGTAATGAGAAATTACCATAATGCGAAAAAAATTTTGAAAAAGGAGGCGTGGATCAATCCGCTGGGGATTCAATTTGTCGAGAATGAATCGCTCAGGATGCCGGTGCTCGGCTGGAAAACGATTACACGCATTCCGGGTCTGCTCCGGTTCGTTAAACTACTGCTGGTCTTCAGCTCGCACTACGAGAAATTCAAGCGGAACTGCACGCTGAAATCGCAGATGGAATCGCTGAAAGAGGATGCCTACCTTTACGATCTGTATTTCACATCGTCGTCGGATTTTATCAAAAAGCACGGCATGGAGAAACTTGCCGCCGATTACATTTCGAAATTTACCTACGCGTGCACCCTGACGCCCATTGACAACCTGTCGGCGTTTGATGTAATGACTGTCGCCCTGGGGCTGATGCCGCCCATGCATACCTTCAGCTTCGACGAAAAGGGAATGGCGGGGCTTTTAAAGGATGAGCTTGTTACCGGAACAGTCTCCGCCGTAAAAAAAACCGGGGGGCGGTATACGGTTACAGCCGCTGATGGCGTACGGTACGTGGCGGACACGCTGGTGATGGCGACGCCGGCGGTGGTCACTCAGAAACTGCTGAAAATCCCCGGCATACGCAAAACGTCCAGCGCGTACGTGTACCATCTGAAAGGCGCGCCGCGTGAGCGCTATGCCCCATATTCGCTGAATCTTTATTCGCCCGCATATGAAATAAGCGCGCTGGCAAGGCAGCACGACGGAACGTATCTGCTCTTTTCCTGTATCCGTGACCTGGATTTGAACAAGTATTTCGCACACTATGAAACTATCCGGAAGGTCGAGTGGGAAAAGGCGCTGTACGTGATCGGCAGGGAGTTTCTCGAGCAGCGTTACGACGAGAATTGCTATATCGCGGGCGATCATAATTCGCTCGGTCTCGAGCCCGCGTGCATATCGGGCATATACGCCGCGAATCAGATCATCAATAATTGATGATGGAGATAATGACGCGTGAAGGATGGATTGCCTATGAATGCAAAACTGATAGCAGTGTTCATTGTATTGGCGGTTGTAGCGTTTCTTGCGGCGGGATACATGCGCCTGCTGCGGCCGTGGTATTTGACATGGGGGGCAACGCCCGATGAACAGACGATGGCGCTCGCCGGCGATGATCTGGTTCCCAATCCGGTATTTCGCATGACGCATGCCATTACCATTAATGCGCCGGCCTCGGAGGTCTGGCCGTGGATTGTGCAGATCGGCCAGGGGCGCGGCGGTTATT
>DHPI01000060.1:50808-62460 GCA_002407865.1 Spirochaetia bacterium UBA5368 | reverse complement strand
CGGTTATTACAGTTACGAGCGCCTCGAGCGGCTGTTCGGGTTCGGCATATATAACGTCTATCGCATTGTGCCCGAACTGCAGAATCTCAAGGAGGGCGATTTCGTACGGTTGCACAAAAACGGCATCGGGACGAATGTCGTGTCGCTTGAAAAGGGCAGGTCGCTGGTGCTGTGCACGGATTCGCGGAAACCCGCACAGGGAAGGAGAGAGTTTGTTCCCGTCCCGAAAGGGAAGTATATCGTATATAATTGGAGCTTTAACCTGATCGACCGGCCCGACGGCACAACGAGGCTGGTTGAGCGCTGGGCTGCCGAATGGACGCCGACGAATCCGTTTCTTAATTTGGCGCTCTGCGCCCTGTTTGAGCTCCCGTCGTTCATAATGGAACACAGGATGTTGTACGAAATCAAGCAGTGTGCGGAGGGGAATCCCCCGCGGAATTAATGACCGCGAAAGACTCAGACGAATACGTACTGGTCGAATTATTACAATACAGGAGAATGCCATGAACGTAAAAAGCAAGTTTCCGAAGAAGAAGAGCGCCCTCGGTATCAACAACTGGATAAAATCAAAAACGGCGGTTACGCCGAAAACGTGGGATGTGATACTGAAGTTTTTCGATCTTGTCGTTAAGGGCGGTAATTATTACAAGTACCCGATTATCGGGCCTCTGCTGAAGAAGTTCATGATGTTCACTCCGCCCGAGACGAGCTATACCTACGGCTACCTGTTGAATCTCAACGAAGACCTGGCGGATAAATCGAAGAGCGTCGTGATGCCCATCGACATGATGAAAAAGGCCGTGAGTGAAGCGAGCTACCGGGCGATTATGAATAAATGCATCTGCCGTGACAGCAACAAGTGCGCCGACTATCCGCAGGACCTCGGGTGCGTTTTTGTGGGGCAGGGCGCGCGGGTCCTCGTAGAGAGGAAAGTCGGCCATGAGGCGACGCTCGAAGAATGCATGGCGCACATCGACAGGGCGGCGTCGCTGGGCCTGATAGGGCATTCCCTCTGGATCGAGGTGGAACAGTATATCTGGGGATTCCGTGACGAAGATATGCATCGTTTCCTTGAGTTCTGCTTCTGCTGCCCTTGCTGCTGTGTCGGTCTTGGCCTGGCGAGGGTGGCAACCAGGGACATACAGAGCCGGTTCCGCTCGGTGGGCTGGAAGTCTTCCATCAACGAGGCATGCACGGGATGTGATGTATGCCGTGAGGTCTGCCCGGTGCAGGCAATTTCGTACAACGGGACAACCTGGGTGGTGGACGAGACGAAGTGTCTCGGATGCGGTATCTGCGCAGCCCGCTGTCCCGCCTCGGCGATAAAGCTCGAGCTTAAAGCACCGATGAAAAAAGATATTAAAGACTATTACGCCGCGGACGGTCTTAAGCTGGAATTGTAGTTTTGCGCCATTCGCAACGGCCGCGCACTGGCGCGGCCGTTGCCTTCAAATCGAATTGCTCGAATGAAAAATTTTCCCGCTTTCACGCTGATGTCCAGCGGCAGGGGCCGTGCGCTGGCGCAGGCTTCCTCGATCCATCCCGGAATGTTCCGTGCGGCGCCCTTTTCGCTGCCGTTTGGTGAAATGAGTCCGGGGACTTCAAGGCTTCCATAATGTTCATCGTGCATGTGTGTGAGTTTTGGAAGGCGGATTGCATAACGTAGGCGGGAAACGATCTGCGGTGTGTGCGCCGGCCGAAATAATGTGCTTGATTCCTGGCATGATGGCGCTATCGTGGGCGACGGAATTTTTGTAACAAATAAAGGAAACAGTGTTTCAAACTTGTTGACATGAGCGCGTTGAAAGCGTACATGATTACACTATCAATGTAGTGAGGTTTTGAAGATGCTCAAAAGATTAGGATTGTTTCTGCTCACCAATCTTCTGGTGGTGGTTACTGTCGGCCTTATCCTCAATATTGTGCTGCCCCTGCTGGGCATACAGCCGCAGGGCGTATGGGCGCTCGCCGTGTTCTGCGGCGTGTTCGGGATGACGGGCGCGTTTATTTCGCTGGCGCTCAGCCGTTGGACGGCGAAACGCGTCTATAACATTCAACTGATTGATTCAAAAACGATGGATCATAATTTGCGCGCACTATACGACATGGTCGCGAGGCTCGCGAAACGGGCGGGCCTTCCAGAAACGCCGGAGGTGGGCATCTATGACTCGCCCGATCCCAACGCGTTCGCCACAGGGCCGTCGAAGAGCAAGTCGCTGGTAGCGTTTTCGTCCGGCCTGCTGCGCTCGATGGAGTCGAGCGAGGTGGAGGCCGTCGCGGCGCACGAGATTACGCATATCTCCAGCGGCGACATGGTGACGATGACCCTGCTGACCGGCATTGCCAACGCGCTGGTGATGTTCCTGTCGCGGCTGGTCGCGCAGGTGATCGACAGCTTTTTCCGCGATGAAGACGGTGATGGCGGCCTGGGTTTTTTCGGCTACATTATGGTCGTGATGCTGCTCGATACATTCTTTATGCTGCTTGCGTCGATTCCGCTGGCGGCCTTTTCGCGCTATCGTGAATATCGTGCCGACGCCGGTTCGGCGAAACTGACGTCGCCGGGCTCGATGATCAACGCGCTGCGGTCGCTTGGGAAGATGATGGATATCCCCACGCAGAAGGATTCGTTCGCGATGTCGAAAATCAACTCGTCGCGGCGCGTGTCGCTTTTCGCGACGCATCCTTCGCTCGAAGACAGAATCGCCCGCCTGTCGAAGGCGTAATGCATATAAAGAGGGGATGCCGGGAATTGCGACATTGACCGACATCCCCCTTCTTCGGTCAGTCCCGCAGTTGTACGATCGTTACACCGTCGCCGCCCTCGCCGTAATCGCCGGAGCGGTAATTCGCCGCATACGGTGAGAATTTCAGGTTGGCGCGCACCGCTTCCTTGACGGCGCCGGTGCCGTGGCCGTGTATCACCACCGCCGTGTGTATGCCACCGCGCGCCATCCTGTCGAAATCTCCTTCCATTTTCGCGAGCGCCTCTTCAACGCGAAGGCCGCGAAGGTCGATCGTGTTGTAGCTGGTCTGTACGGTCAGAGGTGCGCGCTCCGGCGCGGCGGTATCGGGCGATGTCTTTGCCGCGGCGGCTTTACGTTTTTTCCCGGCATCACGGCGTCCCGCGGTATCGGGGAGGAGAAGCAGGTCGCTGAATTTAAACCGCGACTTTATCGTGCTGCCGAGCAGCAGCTCCACGCTTTCCGACTGGGCGTCGATGCTTTCGATAACGCCCTCCTTTTCGAGCGATATAATAAAGGCTTTTCCCCCGCGCTTCGCGAGCGCCGGGTCGAATGGCAGGTACGAATGTGCGTACCGCTTCAGGCTGTCGTCTTTCATCCGCTGCGCGATTGCGTCCTGTATCGATTTTATCTCGTGCTGCAGTTTCCCCGCTTCCCGTATGTCGCTGCGCTGCAGCTCCTTTATCCTGTCGGCGATCTGACGGCGGTAATTCTTGAGGTCTTCGAGAAACAGCAGTCCCTTTTCCTTTTTTATTTCTTCGATGAGACGTTCCTGTTTTTTCTGTTTTTCTATATAGTGCTCTTTTTCAACGCGCAGTTCGTTCCTCAATTTTTCGATTTTATCGCGCTCTTCCAGCATCTCCTGTTCGTAGCGCTGTATCTTTTCAATGAGCGCATCGGTGGAAATCTCCCTCTCGTCGAGCAGTTGGCCGGCCCTGTCGAGTATGTCGGCGGAAATGCCGTAGAGGCGCGCGATTTCGAGTGCGTACGATACGCCCGGAAGGCCGATTTTAAGGCGGTACGTCGGGGAGAGCGTGTCGAGATCAAAGGATACCGATGCGTTCTGAAAGCGCGTGTCGCCGCCCGCGAGATCTTTCAGTTCGTTGTAGTGCGTGGTTACGACGATGCGCGCCCCTGTCGCGGCGATTTTTTCGAGGATGGCCTGGGCGAGCGCCGCCCCCTGCCGGGGATTTGTTCCTACCACGATTTCGTCGATCAGCAGCAGCGCCGATTTGCCGGCCCTGTCGGCCATCTCCTTCAACGCGACGATCTGCCCCGAAAACGAGGAGAGCGATTGCATAATGCTCTGATCGTCGCCGATGTCGGCGCATACTTCCGAAAAAATTCCGATCACCGAGTCAGGGCCGGCCGGTATGTGCAACCCGTGTATCGCGAGAAGGGCGCACAGCCCGATCGTTTTGAGCAGTACCGTTTTTCCGCCGGTGTTCGCGCCCGATATGATGAGGCACGTGTAGTCTTCCCCGAGAAAAATATCATTCGGCACCACGGCGTCACCCTTCATGAGGTACAGCAGCGGGTGGCGCGCACTGTAAAGGCGCATAATCGGTTCGGGGTATATTTCCGGTGCGGCGCCCTTAATGGCGGCGCTGAATTTCGCCGCGGCGTTAATGAAGTCAAGATACGCGATTAGATCGAGATTGCGTTTTAATACGTCAGCGTGAGCGCCTATTTTCACCGAAAGCTCGCGCAGAATGCGGTTTATTTCTATTTGCAGTTCCAGGTTGCGCGCGATGAGGCGGTTATTCAGCATCGCCACTTCTACCGGCTCGATAAAAATGGTGGCGCCCGACGCGGAAACATCGAGCGCGGAGCCCTGCACGTGCTGCTGCATGTTCGATTTAACAAGCAGCACGTACCGCTCGTTGCGCGTGGTGAATACCCTGTCTTGAATATATTTTTCCATGTGTGGCGAGTGTATCATCGACGAGAGCTTCTTTTCGATATCCTGGCGGGTGGTGTAGATCTCGTTTTTAATGCGTTTAAGCGCCGGGAAGCGCGACTGGTTCAGGTCGCCGTCGTCCGTGATCGCGGGGATGATTGCATCGCCGAGATCTTTCAGCGGGTCGAGCTCCGAGAGTTCGTGCTGCAAGAGCGGCAGGGATTCTCGGAACTGGTGCAGAAACGCGCGGACCCGACGCGATGCGATGATGAACGAGCGCACGGCGGCGATCTCCTCGATTTTAAGCATTCCCTCCCTTCGGGCGAGCTCGAGCTGCCGCGAGATGCCGGCAATGCCGCTGAAATCGACGCGCTCGCCCTGTTGCAGAAGGTCTTTCACCTGCGTGATTTTCCCAAGCTGTACCGTGATTTTATCGCGGGGAAGGGGGGCGATGGCGGCAAGCGCCTCTCTCCCCGGCTCGGTGGCGCAGCGCTTCGCGAGTTCGGCGAGTATCGAATCCCATTCGAGCGTTGTTCTGATTTTATCTGTCAATATTCCGGGCATGGCGCTGTTACAATATACGTTCAGTTTTTCGGGTCGTTTTCCGCGGCATCGGCTTTCTTTATCGGGAAAAGAACCGACGCGAGAATGGATACGAGAAGCACGATTGCCACTACGGAAAGCGCAATTGATACGGGTATCTTGTAGAAATCGGCGATCAGCATCTTAACCCCCACGAACACCAATATCGCGGAGAGACCGTAATTAAGGTAATGGAAAAGACGCATAACGCCGGCTATCGCAAAATAAAGCGCTCGCAGTCCAAGGATTGCGAACACGTTCGATGTGTATACGATGAAGGGATCGTGACTTATCGCCAACACCGCGGGGATCGAATCAACCGCGAATATGACGTCAGTGCTTTCTATAACAAGCAGTACAATAAAAAGAGGGGTTGCCGCGATACGGCCGGCCCTTGAAACGAAAAAATTGTGTCCGTCTAACGTATTGCTAACCCGCATAAAGCGTCGGAAAGTTTTGAGTACCGGGTTTTTTTCCGGATGAATCTCCTTTTCCTTTTCGAGGGCCATCTTAATGCCGATGAAGACGAGGAATGCTCCGAAAACGTAGATGATCCAGTGGATCCTCGTAACGAGTGCGACCCCGACGAGTATGAAGGCCGCACGCATGATGAGCGCGCCGAGAATTCCAAAGAAAAGCACCCGGTGCTGATACTTTGGCGGAATACCGAAGTATGAGAAGACCATGAGGAAAATGAATATATTGTCAACACTCAGCGATTTTTCGATAAGATACGCGGTCAAAAACTCGAGTGCTTTCTGCGTCCCCTCGAAGAAATACACGCCCGCATTGAAAAGAAGCGCAAGGACTATCCAGAAGCACGTCCAGGCGAGCGCTTCCTTTACGCTGATCTCGTGATCGTCTTTTTGAAACACCTTGAGGTCTAATATCAGCAGGCCAAGTATTAATGCCAAAAAACCGGCCCACAACAGCGTCTGGCTTATCATGTGGTGCACCTCATTATAGTAAAATAAAATAATCCGTTTTCAGATGAATTCAAATAATCTATGGACGTTCCATCGGACTGCGGTCAAAGCTACGACGGGGGAGTTATTTTTAAAACCACTTTTTTTTCCTGAAATAGGCGACCATTAAGAGCGCGATGGCTATCATAATCGCGACCGCCGCATAATATCCGTAACGCATGTGGATGCCGGGCATGAAATCGAAGTTCATTCCATACACCCCCGCGATGAATGAGATCGGTATGAAAATGGTCGTGATGATCGTCAAAAGCTTCATCACCTCGTTCATCCTGTTATTGATGCTCGAAAGGTAAATGTCGATCATTCCCGAGAGCATGTCACGGAACAATTCGATTGTCTCGATAATTTGTATTACATGGTCGTACAGGTCGCGAAGGTATACTTGCGACGGCTCGTGCACCTGCGGTGATTCGCCGCGCTCCAGCGCGCTGACGACCTCCCTGAGCGGCCATCCCGACTGTCGGATGAATATGAGCTCCCGTTTCAGGTAGTGGATTTTTTTCGCGGTTTCTCTATCCGGGGCGGCAAGCATCTCCTCCTCGAGCCGTTCGATGTTATCTCCGAGTTGTTCGAGCACGGCAAAATAATTGTCGACAATGGCGTCGATCAGCGCATAGGCGAGGTAATCGGCGCCCATGCTGCGCATCTTGCTGCTTTCGTTCGCGATGCGTCCGACGATCGGATGAAATTCGTCGCCATCTTTTTCCCTGAAAGAAATAACGGTATCTTTCCCAAGCACGATGCTGACCTGCTCGGAGGAAATTTCATTCTTCGTGGCGTCGTAGCGCAGCATCTTCAGTACAATGTACGTGTAGGTGTTCCATGTTTCAAGTTTCGGCCGCTGTCCCGTATTCAGAATATCCTCGAGAACGAGCGGATGAATGCCGAACTTCGCGCCGATGCCTGCGATGACATCGACGCTGTGAATGCCGGCAACGTCGACCCACCGCACGGCGCTGTCGGGGGTGAACGTTGCGCACTCCGCGGCATCAACCGCTTCACGCACCTTCCATGTTGTCTCGTTGAATTCAACGGTGGTGATGCGCACCCGCGCGGCGTGCTTTTCGCCGATGTGCACGAGCGTGCCCGGCGCTAATCCCTTTTTCTTTGACCGCTGTACGGTAAATTTCTTCATGGCGGAGACTCGCTTCTTTATTTTAGTCTGACGATGGTGGCGCCCCAATTGCCGGCATCGTCGGTAAAGGAGAGTACGTCGGGATGAGAGCGCAACTCTTTAAGAACCATGCCCTTGATGACGGATTTTCCCTTTCCATGTATAATGCGGATGGTTTTCATGTTGTGCGATACGGCGTTTTCCATGAATTCCCGCAGCAGCGGTATGGCGTCGGAAGGGCTGAAGTGGTGCAGGTCAAGCTCGTCGCCGAAAGGGATGCGTATAATGTCGTCGTTGTGGTCCATTTACCATATAAACAAAAGCGGGTTGATCATTCTGCCGTGGCGCATGGTCATGAAGTGAAGGTGCGGCCCCGTAGATCGCCCTGTCGATCCGACAAGGGCGATCACCGTTTTTTTGCCGACCATCTCGCCGGTGCGAACCTTGATCGACGAGCAGTGGCCGTACGTGGTGACGTAGCCGTCGGGATGCTGCACAATCACAGTCTGGCCGTAGCCGTCCAGCCAACCGGTGTAGCTTACCATGCCCTCCCGCGCGGGATAAATCGGCGTACCCATCCGCACCTGTATATCGACGCCGTTGTGAAACGCCATGCCCTCGCGCATCGGGTCGACGCGGTCGCCGTACAGTGACGAATACATCCCGTACCGCAGGGGATTCTGGAATATCTTGCGGATATTATACAGGCTTTGCAGCCTGTCGCTCACTATCGCCGGCCTGGTGTCCTTGAAAAACGCGAAGCGGATGTCGTCGGGGGCGAGGATGCGGAACACCGACTGGCGGTAATCGCCGGTTATTGCGTCATCGTACTGCAAAAGCCTTGCCATGCGGTACGCATCGTAAAAATTGTCGACGGGCAACAGTACGCCGTCGCTCGTCGGCACCACGATTTGCAGCCCCTCGTGAGCCAGAAGCGACGTTAAAAACGGGTTTGCGGCGATGATGGTATCGATGGAAATCGAGTAGCGTCGCGCGACATCCCAGAAAGATTCGCCGCGGCGTATCGTGTAAATAATAACCTTCGCGCCGATATCGTGGTGATAGCGCTGTACGAGATTAAGGTAGTCGTCGGACGAATGAAATATGGGAAACCCTTCTTTCAGTGTGTAGCTTTTCGGGTCAACATGTACTTTATTGATAAAAACTGCGGCGATGATGTTGCCGAGAACCAGGATTCCGGCTGCCGACACGATAATGGCGCGTATCCATTTTTTTATCTGCCATATCTGGTAATTTGTTATCGGCCAGCCGTTCACTATTTCTTTTCTCCAAGCTTTTCCGAGCGGCGCGTGGCCGCCTCAACGGCGTCGATGATAATACCCGAGAACCCGCTTTTTTCGAGCACATGCACGCCCTCAATCGTGGTGCCGGCGGGCGACGTTACCCTTCCGCGCAGGGTGATCGGGTCATCGCCGCTTTCAAGCGCCATGCGCGCGGCGCCGAGCACCGTCTGTGCTGCGAGAACCAGCGCCCTGTCGCGCGGGATTCCCATCTTGACGCCGCCGTCGGCCATCGCCTGTATCATGGTAAAGACGTACGCGGGGCCGCTGCCCGAAAGCCCTGTTACCGCGTTCATCAGCTTTTCCGGCAGCACGAGCGCCCTTCCCAGCAGCGAAAAAATTTCTTCCACCATCGCAAGCGAGGCGTCGTCCATGGCGGCGTTGGCCGATATGACCGACATCCCTTCGCCGACGAGCGCGGGCGTGTTGGGCATCACCCTCGCGATCTTCTGCGACGGCGACAAAACTGCTTCGATTGCGGTAATGCCGACGCCCGCCGCGATGGAAACGCAGATTTTGCCGGCGCACTCGTTCTTGATTTCCGTAAGCACTGCGGGTATCGTATCAGGCTTCACCGCGAGTATCACGATGCCGCACAACGCGGCGAGCTCCCGTGCGTTCGACGCGGCGCGCAGGCCGTGCCGGCCGCATATCGATTGCAGCTTTTCCGCGTCGGTGTCGTAACACGCGATTAACGACGGGTCCAGCCGCCGCGCGAGGCCGGCCAGTATCGCGGAACCCATGTTTCCCGCGCCGATACAGCCGATTGCCGTTGAATCAAGCAGGCCCATAGCCGTATATCCTCTCTCCGAAAATGGCCGTCCCTATCCGCACCATAGAAGCCCCTTCCTCGACGGCCAGGGTGTAATCGGACGACATGCCCATTGAAAGCTCCCTGAGGCTGGTTCCGAGCCGCGAATTGACATCACCGAGAAGGGTTCGCAGCAGTGAAAACGAGCGCCGTATGGCGTCCCTGTCTTCCGTCAGAGGGCCGACCGTCATCAGTCCAAGGAGTTCGATATTTTTCAATAATAATATTTCACCGCACAGCGCCCGGGTTTCCTCCGGATTCACGCCGCTTTTCGAAGTTTCGCCCGACGTGTTGACCTCCACGAGTATCTTCTGGGTTTTGCCGATTGCCGCCGCGTCGCGGTCGACCTTCTGCGCGGTGCTGAGTTTGTCGATGGAATGGATCAGACTGAAGAGCCGTACGGCGTCTTTCGATTTGTTCGATTGCAAATGCCCCACCAGGTGAAACGAAAAGTCGCCCTTGAGCTGGGGGATTTTCGTTTTTGCCTCCTGCACCCTGTTTTCACCGAAGATGCGGATGCCGTCGTTAATGGCCTGTTGGATTGCCGAGGGGAAAAATGTTTTGGATACGGCGATGATGGTGATGTCCTCCGGATTTCTGCCGGATTTCACCGCCGCGTCGGCGATTGCATGCTGTACCTTTCTATATTTTTCTATATAGCTCATTATGGCTCGTTGCTGCGTGTGCGGCGAAAAATAGCCGATGATGCGGGCCCATGCATTCAGTTGTCGCATCGGTTCGCCGATTAATAATTGGCGGTAATAGTACACTATGGAAATGCTGTGCGTCAATTGTCTTTTTTTGCAAAATATCCCTTTTTTGCTATACTGATGAACCAGCCGATATAGTATATGTGCCATTGAAGAATTTAAAAGCGCCGCGGCGCAACGCGTATAGCATGCTATGAAACCGACATATTCCATAAAAACGCTGGGATGCAAGCTCAATCAATACGAGTCGTCCCTCATTGCCCAGCAGTTTAGCGATTGCGGATGGGAGGCGAGGCCGTTCGGCCAGATTGTCGATATTGTTATCGTCAATACCTGCACGGTGACCGATCGCAGCGATAAAAAATGCCGCAATTATATACGCCAGGCGGCGAAATTCTCGAAGACGGGGAAGGCCGTGGTCACCGGCTGTCTTGTGGAGCGCGATCGCAGGGGCGTGGCGCTGATGCCCGAGGTGCTCGCGGTGTTTGGCAACGACGATAAGCGCTCGATGGTTTCGAAGTTACGCGCGTACATGGACTATGTTGCCGAATCCGCAGATGAGGCGGAAGACGCGGAAGACATGGATGACAAAGATTTCGGGGATGCCGTGTCCGCGGGATTTGCCGCGTACGATGACGATGAGGCGGGTTTCTTCGGCGGATACGCCATGCCGCTCAATCATACACGGGGGTATTTGAAGATTCAGGATGGCTGCGACGGTCAATGCGCCTACTGCATTGTGCCGTCGGTGCGGGGCGCTCCCGTCAGCAGGGATGTCAACGATGTAGTTGAACATGCGGCCAGGCTGATTGCCGCAGGGATTCCCGAGCTGATCCTCACGGGCATCACGATCGGAAAGTATATGTCACGGGATGTCGATCTTGCGGGTCTCGCGGGGCGCATTGCCGGCCTTGACGGCGGATTCAGGCTTCGGATCACGTCGATCGAGCCGCTCCATGTTACGGACGGGCTTATTGCGCTCTTCGGTTCGGGCAGGGTGTGTCCCCACATACATCTGCCGCTGCAATCGGGCTCTGACCGCGTTCTGGAGCGGATGAACCGGCCGTATCGATTGGACGAATATTTCCGGATAGTCGAAAGGCTTCGCGACCGCTGTCCGGATATCGCCATCGGCACTGATGTTATAGTAGGATTTCCCGGGGAGGATGATGACGATTTCCGGGAAACCCTGCGTGCAGTTGAGCGCGCCGGGTTTGCGTACGTGCACCAGTTCAGCTTTTCTACCCGCACGGGAACGCCTGCGGCGGCGCTTAACGGCATGTGTTCTGAAAGAGAGCTGTCCCGGCGGTCAGCCGAACTGCGCGCGGTTGCCGCGGAGGCTTCGCTGCGCTACCGGCAAAGGTTCGAGGGAAAAATATTGCCGTGCGTTATAGAAAAAAACCGCGGCGATGAGAGATACACCGCGGTCAGCGGCAATTACCTGAAGATACGCCTTGCGGAAAGCCCGCTGAATAAAGAGATGATGGGCGGCATTACAGGT
>DHPI01000060.1:40251-50715 GCA_002407865.1 Spirochaetia bacterium UBA5368 | reverse complement strand
TACAGGTGTCCGCGTGCTGAATGCCGGCAGGGAGGGCGCTGAGGGAACGATTGCCGGGGAATGATGTTTTTTGTGATTAATTATTGAGTGACATAATTTTTTTGCTTGAATATTTAAAACTATTAATTATGCTCACGGCAGATTGTTTCTGCAATTATTGAACGACATCCTGTTAAAAATCGATATATTATTTTATATTAACAAAATATGCGTGATTATTAAAGAGGGGATGGAAATTTTTTAAAATTTTATTGATATTAATGTATTTATTCTTGAAAAATATGTTATATTTCTATGTATGGTTCCTCAATCTGAGGGGGTGATATTTTCCAAAGGTAGCAATACCTTTCTATGATCAAAATCAGAAATGGTTTAAATACAAAAGGCAGGAGATAGCGAATCTAATTTCCTATTAACTGTGCGTAGCCGAGTGGGATCAATAATCCCCAGGGCAAATCTTTGCAATTTCGTTGTTTTACAGCAGCATACACTCACGAAAGTGTAGAAGATATTAATTATTTACGAGGTAATTGCCATGGAGGGTTTGGGTACGCATTTGATAGCGGAACTCTTCAACTGCAATGAAGAAGTGTTGAATGATGTCAGAAAGGTTGAGGAGGTAATGATGGCTGCTGCCGAACTCTCTAAGGCCACTATTATACAACCCTTTTTTCATAAATTCTCTCCTTACGGCATAAGCGGTGTAGTTGTTATTGCAGAGTCACATTTAACCATCCATACATGGCCGGAACACGGATACGCGGCTGTCGATGTGTTTACTTGCGGAGATTGTGATTTCCAGATTGCGATGGATCATATCAAAAACGAACTGGAAGCGGAACGGTGCTCGATTTTCCAGTTTCAGCGGGGTATTCTACCGGAGAAGAGCAATTTCAAGGATGTAATATCGTTTATGGAGGTTGAAAATGCAGGCTACATTGAATAATAAAGCAACTGTAAAACCCTTCCCCGGCGAGAATGCGTTTAACGAGTTAGGCGCATGGGGGTTATATTGCAGTGTTGATGTGCATAACTGCGATCCCGCGATAATCAGGGACGCCGAGATGATTCGCCAGTATGTGATCCAGCTCTGCGATCTGATCGAGATGAAGCGGTTTGGCGACACCACGGTCGTGAATTTCGGCGAGGATGAGCGTGTCGCGGGGTATTCAATGATTCAGCTGATTGAAACCTCTCTTATATCCGGGCATTTCGCGAATCTGACGAATACCTCGTATATAGACGTCTTCAGTTGCAAATATTACGACCCTGAAGTGGTTGCGCATTTTACGCTGAGCTATTTCAGGGGAAGCGACTACACCCTCAATGTGTCGCTGAGAAAGTAACCCTGATTATTCATTGTTACTACGAAAGGCGGCAATCAGGATGCCGCCTTTTTTATAATTATTACTGAGTGGGAGGTACAGTATGCCTGTAGAATCGCAATCATGGTTTGAAGAAATTCTCGAAATAGAGAACGGGCGCACATTCAAAATCAAGATCAACAAGATTATCGATACGTTCGATTCTGAATTTCAGCGCATCGAAATTTACGAAACGAAGAGCTTCGGGCGGATGCTGGTAATCGACGGGGTCGTGATGTGTACGGAGTGGGACGAATATGCGTATCACGAGATGATTGCGCACGTGCCGATGTGCGTACACCCGAATCCCGAGAGCGTGCTGGTGATCGGCGGCGGCGATGGCGGCACGATGCGCGAGGTGTTGAAGCACCCCTCGGTAAAGCGCGTCGATATCTGCGAAATCGACAGGGAGGTTATCAATTTTGCGATCAAATATCTCCCAACGATGTCGTGCTCGTTCAGCGACCCGCGCGTCACTGTGTATAACGAGGATGGCGCGAAGTTTGTACGGGAGCACAAGAACACCTACGACATCATCCTTGTCGATTCTTCCGATCCGATAGGACCGGCGGTGGTGTTGTTCACGGAGGAATTTTACGCGGATATGCGCGGCGCGTTGAAGGATGACGGCATTGCCGCGACGCAGGCCGAGTCGTTTTTTTATCACGCCGATATAATCGAGAAACTGGTGGGCTTCGCGAAGAAACTCTACGCACACGCTGGTTACTATTACACGATGGTTCCCACGTATCCCAGCGGCGTTATCGGGTTTACCTTCTGCTCAAAGAAGTACCATCCGCTGAACGATTTTAACGAAGCGCGCGTAAAGGCGCTCGGGTCGCAACTGAAGTATTACAATGCCGACGCCCATCGCGGCGCGTTTTTCCTTCCGACATTCATTAAAAAGCGGCTTGAATCGTAACGTGTGTGAATCATGAATGCGACGATTCGAATCGTCGCATTCATGATTTGAATCGTCGCGTTCATGTTTCGAGTCGTCGCGTTCAGATCCCGATTTCGTACTTGATAATCATCCCCGAATCCTCCTCGTCGGGCTGAACGCGGTAGAGCACCCCGTTTTTATCGGCGATGAGGCTGCGGGCCTGCAAAAAATCACGGTATTCCGATTTTACCCCGCAGACCTTGGCAATGACCGCGTCCGAGAGAATGGCGCCGCGGACGAATATGTCGTTGTCGCGTTTAAATTTTTCCTCGGGCAATTCGGAGCGTTTCAGTGAAAACGTCGGTACGAAGATTATCTTCGCGCCCATCTGTTTCATCGCGAGAAAGCTTGTATCGTGAAATACGTCCGCGCAGATGAGAATCCCGAATGTCACGCCGTGCGCAGTGAACGTTTTGTAGCCGTTCCCGGGCGTGATTTTGCCTTCCTCGGCAAAAAACAAATGCTGTTTGCGGTAGAATCCAAGCAGTGAGCCGCTGCTGAAGACGAACGATGTATTGTAGAGGGCGCCGCCGTCCAGTTCTGGCATGGTGCCGCCGATAACGATGGTGTCGAGACAGCGCGACATTGTGCGCATCCGCTCGAGCTGGCGCTGCTGGTTGTGCGGCGTCTGACCGTGATTGCCAAGCCTCTTGTTGACGAAAAAATATTCGGGAAAGCATACAAAGTGGGGGCGGTACGAGCGTATCTCTTCGGCATGACAGTGCGGCATCCGTATGCCGAGTGGTTGCTGGTAGAGTACGAGGCGTATTGTATTCATGATTTTGATGTACCTGAGAACTCATAATGTCCCGAAAAAACATCTGTCAAATATAAAAAGCGGTGCGCGTGAAATATTTGCTTGATTATGTGGTATGGACATGTGTATTAATAGTAGTATTCAGTACGTTGCCAGTCGCGCCCGTCCTGACATTATAGAGTAAGTATATATACAGCGAGGTATTAATGAAAAGAATTAATAAATTCAGGGTGGTGCCGTATCTCCCGGAAAAGCTGAAGCCGCTGGGGAAAATAGCCAGAAATATGTGGTGGGTGTGGAACTTTGAGGCGATCGAGTTGTTCAGGCGCCTCGATGTTGAGCAGTGGCGCGAAACAGATCACAATCCCATAGCGCTTCTGGGCGCCATCCCGCAGAAAGCCCTTGATGAGGCAGCCGAATCGGAAAGCTTTCTGGCGCACATGCGCCGTGTCGAAGGGGAGCTCGATTGGCACATGTCGAAGAAATCGTGGTACGAGGAAGCCTGTCAGGATTCCGTGAATGCGCAGGTTGCGTATTTTTCCGCTGAGTTCGGCATTCACGAATGTCTGCCTATTTATTCGGGCGGACTTGGCGTTCTTGCGGGCGACCACCTGAAATCCGCCAGTGAGCTGGGTATCCCGCTTACCGGTGTCGGGCTGCTCTACCGGCTGGGGTATTTTCATCAGTACCTCACCATCGACGGGTGGCAGCAGGAAAGCTTTCCGGAAACGGATTTCTACAATATCCCCGTATCGCTCGAGAAGAACGCGGAGGGGCACCCGCTGCTTGTCAGCGTCGAATTCCCCGGAAGGACCGTGTACGCGCAGATATGGAAGGCCGTTATCGGCCGCGTCAACCTGTACCTGCTCGATACGAACATTGACGAAAACAGCCTTGAGGACAAGGCGATTACCGATCAGCTTTACGGCGGCGACATAGAAATGCGCATCAAACAGGAAATGATGCTTGGCATTGGCGGCGTCAGGGCGTTGAGGGCGCTCGGTAAACACATCACTGTGTACCACATGAACGAGGGGCATTCGGCGTTTCTTTCCATCGAGCGTATCGCGCTGGCCATGGCCGAGAACAAAATGAATTTCGCGGAGGCTCTTGAATACATAATGCCCTCGAACGTGTTTACCACGCACACGCCCGTACCGGCCGGGAACGACCGCTTCGCTCCGGAGCTTATCGATACCTACCTGAAGCACTATTATCCGAGACTGGGCGTTTCCCGCGACGAGTTTCTCGCTCTTGGCAGGGAAAATCCTACGGACAAAAACGAGACGTTCTGCATGACGGTGCTCGCGCTGAAAACGGCTTTCGGCTGTAACGGCGTTTCCAGGCTGCACGGAACGGTGTCGCGCAATATGTGGAAAAACATCTGGCCGTCGCTTCCCGTGCACGAGGTGCCGGTCGACCATATTACCAACGGTGTGCAGATACTCTCGTGGACGTCCGACGAGATGATGCGCCTCTTTAACCGCTATCTCGGGCCGCGGTGGATCGACAATCCCGTAGACAAGGACATATGGCTGAACATCGATTCGATCCCCGATTCGGAGCTCTGGCGCTGCCGCGACCGCCTGCGTGAGAGGTTTGTCGCGTTCGCGAGAAAGAAACTGCGGGAACAGCTTGTTTTTAGGGGAATGCCGAAATCAGAGGCTGAGAAGTCGGATGCCGTGCTCGATTCTGAGGCGCTTACCATCGGCTTCGCCCGCCGCTTCGCGACGTATAAGCGCGCAACCCTGATACTCCGCAATATGGGAAGACTCGAGCGGCTGCTTCTGGACCGGGAACGCCCAATTCAGATCATATTCGCAGGCAAGGCGCATCCGCGCGACAGCATGGGCAAGGAGCTCATTAAGCATATCGTCAACCTCGTTCGTGACGATCGTTTCAGAAACAAGATCGTGTTTATTGAGGATTACGATATCAATATCGCGCGTTACATAGTGCAGGGCGTCGATGTGTGGCTCAACACGCCGGTTCGCCCGAAGGAGGCCTCGGGCACCAGCGGAATGAAGGTGTTGCCGAACGGCGGGATTAATATCAGCACGCTTGATGGCTGGTGGGCGGAGGCGTATGACGGCGATAACGGCTGGGCAATCGGCAGGGGCGAGGAATATGAGGATTTGAACTATCAGGATGATGTGGAAAGCCTTTCGCTGTACAACATTCTGGAGAAAGAGGTTATCCCGATGTTTTATAACCGCGGCGCCGACGGCCTGCCGAGGGAGTGGATAGCCAGAATAAAAGAGTCGATGAAAACCAACTGCCCGCAGTTCAACACCAACAGGATGGTGCGCGATTACGCGGAAAAGTTCTATATCCCGGCGCACAGGCATTTTGTGTCGTTCTCGGAAAGCGGATATTCCCGCCCGCGCGAGCTCGCGGCGTGGAGGAAAACCGTCATTGCGAAATGGAATAAAGTGTCGCTAAAAGACCTTATCTTCGGCGAGGAAAAGGAGGTTACCGTCGGTTCGCGCGTAAGCGTGAAGGCGGCCGTCAACCTTGGCGATCTGAAACCGGAAGATGTGCTGGTCGAACTGTATTTCGGGAACCTAAATCCGGCCGGCGAAATCATCGAGGGCGCGGCGCTGCCGATGTTCGTGTCGGAGAGCCACGATAAGGGAAATTATCTGTTCGAGGGGCAGATGCTCTGCCTTAAATCGGGCCAGTTCGGGTTTACCGTGCGGATATTGCCGGCCCATGCGAACATGGCGAGAAAGTTCGAGCCGGGCTACATTATGTGGGCGTAGGGAAGGGGCCTTCCGCCGGCCGCCGCAATGCGGGCATGGGCGCCGTGGAGAAACCGCTCCAGTCGAGCCGCAGGCTGTCTACGATTGCGTCTTTACTATGGGGGATGGCGTGTTCGGCGAAACAGGCGATCCGTTCGGCGACGGTGCGCCAGTCCTTCGTGCGGTGGTCCCATCCCCGGGCGCTCCAGAAACGGGCAAGAGCGCTGAAGAACGCGAAGGGCGAGTCGAAGCGGGGTTCAAGCGCCGCGAGAGTCGCCCTGAATTTCCCCGTATTATAAACCGCGTTTAATATTTCCTCGATTTTCTTAATGCCCGTAATCTCATCGAACGTCAGCCACCTGTTCGCGAGGATGAGGTACGGCGCGCTGTCGGTATGCAGCATGCCGTACACACATTTTTTTTCATCCATGACGGTGCCGGGCAGCACCTTGAGAAAGCCAAGCTGAAAATGATCGCCCCCCAGGGAGTAGATGTCGTTGAACGATTGTTCGATCGAGCGGATGTCCTCGAAGGGGAGGCCGACGATCTGGTCGAGGTGGATGTGGATGGCGCCGAGCTTTACCAGCGCGAGCACATTTTTTTGCACGGTTTCCCATTCGCCGATTCTGCGTATTTCGCGCAGCGCCGCCGCGTTGGTTGACTGTATCCCGATTTCGAACTGAAACAGGCCGTCGGGAGCACGCGAAAGAATGTCGAAGTCTTCGTCTTCGAGTGTTGCGGGATGCACCTCGAAATGGAAGCGAGTATCGCCGGCATTATCGATGAGGAAACGCCATACGCCCCGGGCGATGTCGCGCCGCGCGTTAAAGGTGCGGTCGACGAACTTGACGATGCGGGGGCGCGATTCCATGAGGAAGAGCAGCTCTTTTTGTATCGTTTCGAGGTCGCGGTGCTCGAGCGGAAGGTCGGTTCGCGACGAGAGGCAATAGCTGCAGCGGTGCGGACAGCCCCTGCTGCCTTCGTAGTAGATGTAGCGATTTCGCATCAAGTTGAGGTCTTCCCGGGTGTAGGGAAAGGGTATTGTCGAGAAATGCGGGTTCGGCATAGAAAGCATTTTTTCATCATGCGTAAAATCGCCCGAAAGCAGATAACGCATGGATGCCTCGCCGGGGCCGGTGATTATGTAGTCGATGCAGGGAAGCGCCGCACGCCATGAGCGCGGATCGTGGCTTACCTCCGGTCCGCCCAGCACTATAACGCAGTGCGGCAGGATCTTTTTTATTTCGGGGAGGATGCGCCGCACGATGTCGGCGTTCCATATATACACAGATATGCACACCGCGTCGGGATTGACTCCGGCGATGGCGTCCAGAATATGCAGCGGCGCCATATTAATGGTCAGCTCGGTAATGATGAATTCACAGCCGGTATCTCGGCAGTATTCCCGCAGATAATAGAGCGCGGCGCAGGTGTGCGAATACCGCGCGTTCAATGCGCACAGCACAACACGTTTCATAGCGTATAGCAGTGTCGCGCGGGGCGGCGTCCAATGTCAATCTATTTCCCGCGCGTCGGATATGCGCATCCACATTGCTACGCGGACAGCATTTCCGCGGCGCGCCGTGACCGGATACGTCTGTCGAGCATGCGTCGCTCGCTCCTGCGCCTGTCGACGATGGCGTCATCGCCGGCGCTCTCGGGGATTGTCGTGCCGTCGAAGAAGCCTTTCTTTGTGTAAAATCCACGGTTGAATATCCGTCGCTCGGCGATGCGTCGCTCGGCGGTTCTCCTGTAAAGTTTTCTCCGCTCCATAAACTGTCGGTGCGCGGTGGCGCGGAACTCCCCTGCGTGGCCGGCGGGCGATACAAGGCGCCGTATAAATCCGATAGACAATGAAATGCCGGCGTATGTTATCAGCACAGCCGCGGATACGGCCCCGAACAGTATGCAATATTCAAAGAATGTTATCTTCATAAAAGTGCACCTCGCGGTTGCACAATGGTGAATGTACAAATTACACCACTCGCGTGCATTTGTACGTATGACCTTTTGTTTTCCAGGGGCATTACTGCAGAGGGCGCATCTTTTTTCTGTAAAAATACGGGCACCCTCACTTGAATCGACCTTCCCATTCCCGTATTATAAATATACATATTCCTGCGAAAAAAAGAAAAATGAATGGGAAAAAAGTCAAAATTAACGTGGAGTACCTGCGTCCGAATTCACGGATTATCTATCCGCTGTATAATAGTGAAGGGAAAAAGATAGCCGAGGCGCGTGACGTGCTGACCGCCGACAGGATCGCGTCGATCAGGAGTGATTGCGGAAGCATCGTGTTTGCTGTCGATACGGGGCGTGAGGGAGCGGTGTCGCTGAAAAAGATGAATGCGGCGCGCATGGTATCCAGGGACATCGTGCACGAAATAACAGCGACGGAGAAACTTACACGGACGGCATATCTCGAAGCGGAGCGCGTCATTGAAGAGATTGTGGCCGACCTGCAATCGTACGAGTTCGAGGCAATCAATCTATTAAAGGATTTAAAAAGCCACGAAGAATACATCTACCAGCATTCGGTCAACGTGGGCATACTTGCGGCTGTGTTTGCCCGGGTGAACGGAGATTTTACGCCCGATGAAATCAAACGCATCACGTTGGGGGCCTACCTGCTCGATATCGGCCTTGTAAAAATTGATGTTGCGCTGCTGAAAAAAAAGGGGCGCTTCGAGGCGAAAGATATGCAGAAGATGAAACAGCATCCCCAGTTTGGCTACGAGATATTGAAAAACATACCGGGAATCGATCCGATTGTTCTGCAGACGGTGCTTTTTCATCATGAAAAAAACAGCTACAAAGGGTATTTTCAACTCCCGTACGACCTGTTGCCGATGCCGCCCAAGATAGTTTCGGTCTGTGATATCTACGATGCGCTTACCACCGACCGGCCGTATCGCCAGGCGCTGTCGCCCACGGATGCGCTGCGTTTTCTTGTGAACTCCATTGGCACGAATTTCGACTATATTCTTGTGCATGGCTTTATCAACCATGTCGGCCCCCTGCTGAACAACACGCAATCGTTTTACCGCAGGGGCGATTTCTGCGAGCTAAACACGCGGGAGCTTGCGATGATAATGGAATTCAGCATGCTCGATTATCTGAAGCCGCGGGTGCTTGTGTTCTGTAAGTTTCAGCGCGTGAAAAACAAAATGATTGTGAAATTTTACGACCGGCCGGTCGAGGTGAGCCTGGAAGACGATGAGGAGCGCCGCCTTGTAAAGATTATCGACAATCCACAGCACATCCACGCCATTCGCACGCGCCTCATAGAAAAGGGCATGATCGTCTGGCCCTTTCCCAGCGCATCGGGATAGCCGTTCACGATCAGGACTGTCCCAGTGCCTCGCTTTGCAGCCTTTCGAAGAAGCGCACCATAAACTCGTGGCGCGCGGCGGCGATGCGCCTGCCCTCGGCGGTGATCATTGAATCCTTTACGCGGCGCAGCTTGACGATGAATTCCCGGTAGGCGGTGTCTTCCTCGGTATACGCCGAGGTCGCGTCGATATCGGCGTCGGGGTTGTGCAGCCGCGCGCCGACCTCGCCCGCGAATAAAAACGCGCGCCCGATGCCGATGGCGCCAATTGAGTCGAGCTTGTCCGCGTCGTAGAGCGCCATTGCCTCGATGGTGCGGGGCGTGTGGTCGTTTCTGAACCTGTGCGAAAGAACGCACTCGGCGATATGGCGCGCGCGGGCTTCATCGAGCCCGGCCCCGAGAAGAAACTCGTATGCCATACGGCTGCCGGTTTCCGCGTGGCATATCGCGCCGTGCGAAGCGGATTCTTGCGGCCGCGCGATATCGTGCAGAATCGCCGCTGTGTGAACGATGAAAATATCGGCCCTTTCGACGGTGGCGATTTTCACGGCAAGCCGCACCACACGCTGTATGTGGTCCCATCCGTGGCTTGGCTTCAGTGACGCCGTTGCGTTGCGGGCATAGCGCTCGGCCTCGCGGAGTATATCGCCATCGGACGGTCGTGTGTGCGTCATGGCGCGCCTGCCGGCGGTTCGATTATTTTCCAGAAGTGATCGAAGAAGTCGTCCATCCTCTCGGCGAGTTTCCATTTCATGCCATGATAGTACCATACGTTGATATGGCGGTCGGTGAACATGAAATACAGGCTGCTGAGGGCGCGTACGTCGAGCTGCGGGTCGATCGCGTTCCGTGCGCTCAGGTCGTGGTAGACCGATGACAGTATGTCCTTGATGTCGTCCCTGCGGTATGCCTTCTGCTGCATCCACGTCTTTGTCGGCACGGTGATGTATGCCGTGATCGCCACGGAGGGGTGGTTGTCGTAATAGTCCATCGTGACCCAGAATATCTTTCGGAAGATTTCCCTGGGATTTTCGAGCGCCGCGACGTGCATAATCATAATCTGGCGCATCTCGCCGAGGTAATCCTCAAGCACCGTAAAGAGCAGATTTTCCTTTGAATCGAAGTACTTGTAGAGGGTGCCGAGACTTATCTCGGTTTTATTCGCGATGTCCCGTATGCTGACCTGGTGAAAGTCGTTTTCGGAGAATATTTCCAGCACGCGGGGATACAGACGCGCCCGAATCTTTTCAGGTATGTCTTTTCTTCGCATGCTGTTTCTGATACCCTGTAGTGTTGTGCGTTCCATAGTGATACACGCTGAGCGGTAC
>DHPI01000060.1:38435-40164 GCA_002407865.1 Spirochaetia bacterium UBA5368 | reverse complement strand
GATACACGCTGAGCGGTACGGGCGCGTGTAAACGCAGTACCGCCGCGCGCCTAATTGGTATATTCGAGAACGTCAGTTTCGCCGTTGAGCGCCATAAGGCCGTTCATGGCGAGCGCTTCCATCTCGTCCTCGCCGGGATAGACCGCGACGGGGGCGAGCTTTTCAATGCGGCCGGTTATCTTCTTGATAAACGGCCTGTTGTACGCGAGACCGCCGGTAAGCACAATGGCGTCGACATCGCCGGCAAGGGCGGTGTACATCGCGCCGATTTCCTTGGCGACCTGATACGCCATGGCGTTTTCAATAAGGGTCGCCTGTTTATCGCCCGCCGCCACGCGCGCCTCGATTTCCCGGTTGTCGGTCGTGCCGAGGTACGCTACGCAGCCCCCTTTCCCCGCGATCATTTTCTTGATGTCATGCAGCGTGTAGTCGCCGCTGAAGCAAAGCTTCGCTACGTCGGCTGCCGGAAGTCCGCCGCTTCGCTCGGGCGTAAACGGGCCCTCGCCGTCGAGGGCGTTGTTGACATCGACGATCCGGCCGCGCCTGTGCGCGCCGACGGAGATGCCGCCGCCCATATGCGCGACGATGAGATTGATCTCATCGTATTTTTTTCCGAGCGACGCCGCGTGCCTGCGGGCGACCGCCCGCTGGTTCAGCGGGTGAAACAAGGCCCTGCGCTGAAAGAGGGGGTGCCCCGATATGCGCGCCACGTCGTCCATTTCATCGACGACCGGCGGATCGGCTATGAACGCCCGTGCGCCCGGGATGCCCGCGGCGATGTCGTCGGCGATAAGCCCTCCGAGATTGCTTGCGTGCTGCGTCTGCTGTATGCCGTAGCGCAGACGCTCCTTCATCGCGTCATTGACGCCATACACGCCGGCCCTGACTGGCTTCAGCCATCCGCCCCTGCCGACGATAGCGTTCAGTTTGCGTATATCGATGCCCGCTTCCTTCAGCTCTTTCAGGATAATGTCTTTTCTGAAGTGAAACTGGTCGGCCATGTCGGCGAATGCGCCGAGCTCTTCGACGGAATGGTTCAGGTTTTTCGCGAAAATTTTCCGTGTCTCTTCGTACACGGCAATCTTCGTTGATGTTGACCCGGGATTGATCGAAAGAATCAGTTTATTTGACATTGGCGTCTCCCTGATGAAAACATTACCGTACTATACGGTATAAATTTGCACATTACAATTTTAAACGTTGTGAATAAAATACACGGTACGCATTACGACATATCGACAACGGCCGCGAGTTTTATGCTGTTGAGCTTTACCGACTCAGAGTCCGAACGCGACGTCAGTATAATGGGCGCCGACGCCCCGACGATCAGCGCTGCGCAGTTCGCGTTGGCGAAATATACCACAGATTTGTACAGCACGTTCGCCATCTCAATATTGGGGCACAGCAGAATATCGGCATCACCCGCTACCTCGTTGACGATGCCTTTGTATTCGGCGCTCTGGCGTGAAATTGCGTTGTCGATAGACAGCGGCCCGTCGATGATGCAGTTGCGTAACTGACCGCGCTGCGCCATCTTCGAGAGGAGGGCGGCGTGCACCGTGGCTTCCATCGTTTCGTTGATAAGCTCATAGGCCCCCAGCACGGCCACCTTCGGCGTTTCGATACCGAGCCGCCGCATGAAGAAGACCGCGTTTTTCAGAATTGCGATCTTCATCTTTAAATCAGGATCGATATTGAGCCCCCCGTCGGTCAGCATGAAGAGCTTGTG
>DHPI01000060.1:37657-38342 GCA_002407865.1 Spirochaetia bacterium UBA5368 | reverse complement strand
TCAGCATGAAGAGCTTGTGGTAATTTTTCAGCTCTATAATCGCGATGGAAGAGAGCCCTTCGCCCTTGCGGAGGCCGGTCGTCTTGTTCAGCACGGGGCGCAGGTAGGTGGCCGAATCGATCAGTCCTTTCATTAGAATATCGCCCTTTTTGTCGTGGATGAGCGCTACCGACAGCTCGGCCGCCTTTTCGTTGTCGGGCTCGTTGATTATTTGCGCCCCTGACAGGTCGTGTCCCTGGCTTTTGGCGATTTTTCGTATCTTTGGTTCGTCGCCCACAAGGATGGGTTCGACGATGCCGTTTTTCTGGGCTATGAGCGCCGCGTCGAGTACGGGCTCGTCGTGGGCTGCTACAACGACAAGCTTTTTTCTGGCGGTCTGTCTTTCTATGTATGCGTCAAGATCCGAAAGTTTTATTATCCTATCCATTGTTTCACCTTTATCACGATAGTAGTGTAAGCGTGCCGTTATGCGTAGCTAATCGGTACATACGAGCTTGCCCCAAGAAGTATGCCGGTCACGCGCGTTTCAAGGGAATCCAGTTTTGTCGTAAAAACGATCGGCGCGGACGCCCCGAGCGTGATAGACGCCACTTTCGCATTTGCAAAAAATACGAATGTCTGATACATCACGTTCGCCGTTTCAATGTCGGGCGCGAGCAGAATGTCGGCGTCGCCGGAAACATCG
>DHPI01000060.1:33997-37509 GCA_002407865.1 Spirochaetia bacterium UBA5368 | reverse complement strand
GTCGCCGGAAACATCGTTGATGATGCCCTTGTGAATGGCGCTTTCGCGCGAAATCGCGTTGTCGAAGGCAAGCGGCCCGTCCACGATGCAGTTTTTAAGCTGGCCGCGCTGTGACATCTTCGATAGCAGCGCCGCGTCAATGGTGGCCTTCATCGCTTCGTTGACCACCTCGATCGCGGCCAGCGCGGCGACCTTGGGGATTTCGACGCCGAGCCGGCGCATAAAGAAGACTGCGTTGCTGACAATGGCGGCCTTTGCCTGGAGATTTGGCGCGACATTGAGCACGGTATCGGTGATCGAAATGAGCTTGGGATAATTATCGAGCTCGAAAAGCGAGATGTGCGACATGATCTTGCCGCGCCGTATGCCGCTCGTTTTATTGATGACCGCGCGCAATACGATGCTGAATCCGTTATAAGATTCTTCGCCGTTCATCAATATCTGAGCGTCGTCGTTCTTTATAAAATTGACCGCCAGTTCGGCGGCCCTGCGGTCGTCCTCGGCGTCGTACAACGTGATGCCGGAGAGATCGTAACCGTTTTTTTCAAATGTTTCTCTGATTTCTCGCTCGTTGCCCGTCATTATAACATCGACGAGCCCGGTATTGCGCGCCTGCAACACTGCGTTGAATATGTTTTCATCGCGAGCGGCGGCAACGACAAGCGTAGTGTGAATCTTGTTTTCCTTGAGGTAATTTTCCACTTCTGAAAGGCGTGTGAGCATAGTCTTTCTCCATCAGCGTTATTGTGGATGCGGTACCCATTGTGGCGTATCCGTTCAATTAAAAAAGACAGCGATTCAAATATCACTACAAATATGTAACAACGTTCTATTTAAGATGCAATATATATAACGGTGATATATTGCAAGAGTTTTTTTAGAACGATGATGCATTTTATGCGAATAGGTAGGAACTTAGTGTGTGCCGCTTCCCATTGTGGGGCGGATATTCTGCCGGTGCGACGAATGCATTTTTTATGGCGCGTCAATTGTCCCGCGCTTTTTACGCGTCTTAAAAAAACCGGACAGTGTGCCGCGTACGGCCATCTGTGGTCTTCGCGGCGTTCACACATCATGTTTAGCGTCACTCGCGTGCGTTGTTCACTCAAAACGCAAGAAGTTGCCTCTTTCGCCGGGACGAGTGGCGCTTGCCCCTCGTATGGGGGATGCTTTCGAAGCATTCCCCATACGTAATGCGCGTTGTGCAAGATGAATTGGGACGTAGGGCGTGCGTTATTTTATCGCGATGAATTTGTCTTTCGGTTCGCCGCACACGTCGCAGATTGCAGGCGCTTCCTTTTCAACAGTATTGCCGCACGCGCCGCATACCATGTAAACGTGTGCCAACTTTGCGAGGTCCTTTTTTGCCAGTGCGGCGATGGCTTTTTTGTAAAGCGCCTGATGCTTTTTCTCGACATCCATGGCCCAGGTGAAAGATGTTACCGCATCAGCATTATTGTCGGCGACAGCCTGTTTGATATAATCGGGATACATGCTGTCAATCTCGTGGGTCTCGCCCTTGAGCGCGTCCTCCAGGTTTTCTTTCGTGGATTTCACCTCAGGGGCGAAATCGATGGCGTCCATCGTAACGCCGGCCTTCGCGAGGACCTCGGTGTGTTTCTTCGCATGGATGCCCTCGGCCTTCGAGGCTGCTTCGAAGAGTATGGCTATCTTTGAAAAACCCTCTTCCTTTGCTTTCTTCGCGTATGCGGCATACTTTATGCTGGCGCTGGTTTCGCCTGTAATGGCGCTTTTTAAATTGGCGATCGTCTTGGTCTCTGGAGCCTTTGCCTTGCAGCCCAACGTTGCCGCCGCGAATGCGAATGCGATACACAGTGTGAATATTCTGGTTTTCATGGTTCCTCCCATTTTGCTAATTGTAAATGTTTCCGCACGTGATTTATTCCGTAATAAATCACCCCCGCTACGTTTGCTTTCATTTCCTCCTTGTATGATGTCTGGCGTGAGTGAGTACGGTATGCACGGATATTTTTCTATACCATCATTGTAACATATGCCGCCGCAAAGTCAATACTATCAGCGGGAATGCTTTGAAACATTCCTCTTGACTTTTATAATCATCACATTTATTAATTTCAGGCAGCAACAACAGATAAAGAGTACCCTGCTGAAATACTGCGCGCGATACAGATCTGCATCTGTCATGAAGTATTAATACATTAATACCGGGAGGTATAATTATGGAAAGCTGGTTACCCCTCGTAATCCAGTTAGTCAGCGGTGCGGTTGGCGGGAATATTGTCGGTTCTGCGATGAAAGGTCAATCGTTGGGCACTATCGGCAATTCAATTGCCGGAATAGTAGGCGGCGGGCTGGGCGGCCAATTGCTTGGATTGCTGGGTATAGCGTTGAATTCCGGCGGTGCCGATGTTGGCAGCATTCTTGGAAGTGTGGCCGGTGGCGGTGTGGGCGGCGGCGTATTGTTGATCATTGTTAATATTATAAAAAAGGCGCTTGGAAAATAGAGATAGAAGAGGGTGATGTAATCCGGGCGGACTGAAGCATTCTTACATTTCACACGGCGGCGGTTGTTTGGCCGATTTCTCACCGTACGGCAATGATGATGTTCAGGCGGATATTCCGGCTGCGGTTGCGGGTTTCGTCGCTGCGGGAGGGCATGCCGCCGCACGTGTGGTCCCCGTTTTGCGTTCGGCATCGTCATGCGCCATCAATAGCCGTTCTCCCAGTGCCGGCGTTTATCTTTATCATGATTCTGAGTACGCGTGAGAGCGTACAACAGCCGATTGTTGTCTGTGTCGGCATTTTCTTCGCCATGACGTATGGCGTTATATCGCCAGGCGGCAGGAGAAGATGCGGATACTGCCAGGCCTTGTTCCGCGTGTAAGCGGCGGAAAAATTATATAAAAGCAGTCATCGATATTGACGCCCGCATGATTGCGTGCAATTATGGGAATCTGGCTCATGGCGCGAACAGGATAGTATGAAAAGGATATTTCGGATAAAAAAACCTGGAAGAGACAAGCCGAGGATGCTGCTGTATTCGCTGGTGGTCAACCTCGCGACCGTCTTCGATAAGGGCGTTTTCTTTATTATAAACATTATAATCGCCCGGTATCTCTCTATCGACCATTTCGGTGAATATGTTACCGCGCTGGGATATGCCACGTTCTTCTCTGTGTTTACCGATATCGGCATTAACCAGGCGCTTGTCAGGGCGGTCAACCTTGAACAGAAATTCGAGCGGGAATACTTCGGCACCACGCTCGCGTTAAAGGCGCTGCTTTCGCTTGTGGTGTACGGCGTCATGGCGCTCTCGCTGCGCTTTACAAACTACAGCGCGGCGACTGTATGCCTTACGCTGATACTTGGCGTTGTGCGCATCGGCAATGTCTACCTCAGCTCGTTTTACGCGCTTTTCGATGCGAAGCAGCGCTTCTTCATCACGTCGTTTCTCAACTCAAGCTTCTCGTTTTCGTTTCTTTGCGGCACGCTCATCGTGATACTTTACCGCGGCGATTACTTCGACCTTG
>DHPI01000060.1:31404-33766 GCA_002407865.1 Spirochaetia bacterium UBA5368 | reverse complement strand
ATCGCCGCGGTTGCCGCGCTCACCTTCATGAACTACACGGTGCGCTTCAGGGCGTCAATGGTGCGCGGCTTTGCCGCGCAGACGCTGCCGTTTACTCTCGCGGCGGTATTCAGCAACCTGTACCAGCACGCAGGTATTCTCATCCTGTCCATGATGCATGGCGCCACCTCTGCGGGGATATTCAACAATGGCAACATATTCCTCGTGTCGCTCTTTTTTATACCCGGCAACCTAAACCGGGTGCTGCTTCCCTACCTGTACCGGTACGACTACCGTTTTCACAGGGAAAAGTTCCAGTTTGCCCACGATCTCTACGCGAAGATATATGCGGTAATGGCAATGTATATATTTATTACGCTTTTCTTTTTTGCGCACGAAATAATTGTATACGTATTCGGCGGCAAATACGCCGCATCGGTATCGGTGCTTCGTATCGCCGCCTTCGGCGTGCCGTTTGTGTTCACCGTGGCGGGGGCTATCGTGACCGCGCTTGATCTGCAGCGGTACGCGACCCGCTTTCAGGGAATCACGGTGGTGTTCAGCATTGCGGCGTCGTGCGTCCTGTCGTACTTCTTCAAGGCCGAGGGGGCCGCGCTTGCGATGGTGCTGACATACGGCATGAACTTCTTTCTACTGAACCGCTTTCTCATGCGCAACCGCTACATCGAATTTCGCCGTACACTCACGGTTTACGGGAGACTTGCCTGCATCGCCGCCGTGCTGTACCTGCTTGTCCGTTTCGCGTTTGCCGGCGTTTTTTTCGTCTACTCTTTTCTCGCCGTCAGTGCGCTGTATGCCGTTCTCGTCGCGCTTCTTTTGCTTACAAAGGATGACATCAGGATCGTTAAGGAAACGATCGGCCTCAAGTGGAAATAGCCGCAAAAAAAGTGTTGACGAAATCGTACGGCGTTGCTACATTTTAACTAAATAGTTAGTTTATGTGAATGGATGGGTAATGTATGACGCATGCTGAAGCGGGGGGCGGTCGCCCCGCGAAAAAGACGGCGCTTGCGGCGAAGAGGCCGGCGGCGAAAACAACGGAAGAAAAGGTTCTCGGCGCGGCGCTCAGGGAGTTTGCGCAGCGGGGATTCGACGGCGCGCGTGTCGATTCTATCGCGAAGCGCGCGAAGGTCAACAAGGCCATGATCTATTACCATTTTAAAAGCAAGGAAGCGCTCTACGAGGCGATACTGAATGAAATAGCCCTAAAAATTTACGAGTTTTTCGGGACGCATGCCGCCGGAGGGACGCTCGATGTCGATGGACTGTATGCGCTGGTGCGCGAGTACGTTCAGTTTCTCGGGACGCTTGACCGCGACTATATCCGGATGATGCTGCGGGAGATATCGAGCGGCGGAAAGTATTTCCGAAAGGTCATTCTGCCGAAGCTTATCGCCCCTGTGTTGATGACTGTTGCGTCGGGCATCGAGAGCGAAAAGAAGAAGGGGCGGCTTCGCGGCATCAATCCGTATTACACGATGTTCCAGATTGTCGGGTCGATTCTGTTCTTTAACATGATGCAGATTGCCCTGAACGGTTCGGACACGTATGACATGGTGTTTGCCGGCGATTTCAACAGGGACTTTCAGGATAATCTGGTTGGCATTCTTCGCGAGGGTATTGAAAAACAGAAGGGGGGGCGATGATATGCGACTGCCATATGGTATACGGGTTGCGATGATGATTGTTTTTGCGATGGGTGTATATGAAAACGCCTTTCCGGCCGGCGCGGAAAAACAGGCAACGGTGTCCATTGACGAGGCCGTGCGTATCGCGCTCTCGAAGAACCAGGATTACGCGATCGCGAAACTGAAGCGCGCCGAAGCGAAGGAGAAGGTCCGCGGGGCGTGGGGCCAGCTGATGCCGGCGCTCGAATCGGAGGCGTCGGCGGCCCGCCAGTACGCGGAAAACGGGTTTCTGAGCCTTTCCGACGGCCAGTACGATATTAAATTTGTGCAGCTTCGCTTCGGCATCAATCCCGGTGTATTTTACAATACGCTCGAATCGTCGCGCAGGGCGTATACGGTCGCCGAGGAAGATCAGCGCCGCGTGAAGGCCGAGGTCGAATTCACCGTAATACAGGGCTATTTCTCGGTGCTGCTGGCCGGCGAGATGGCCGCGCTGCGCCGTGAATCGCTTGAACTTCTGAAATCCAACCTGCGCGACGTGGAGAATCTCTACCGCACCGGCAGCGTGCCGAAGTTCGAACTGCTGCAGGCGCAGGTGCAATACAAAAGCCAGGAGCCGCTCGTGCTCGAAGCGGAGAGCAATTATCGTATTGCGCTGGATACCTTTAATTTCACCCTCGGCGTCGATACGGTGAGCTATATCCCCGACACGGCGGTTCTCGATACCGCCGGAA
>DHPI01000060.1:17266-31291 GCA_002407865.1 Spirochaetia bacterium UBA5368 | reverse complement strand
CACGGCGGTTCTCGATACCGCCGCATTCGACGCGCCCGGCGGCGACATGCAGGCGAACGCGGAGCGGATCGCGATGATTGCGCTGAAAAACCGGCCGGAGATACTCCAGCTCGAAAGAAAGCGCGAGATGTTAGAAAACTCGAAGCACGCGAACAGCGCATATTACATATGGCCGACCTTCAGCATCGGCGGTTATTACGGCATGACGAAGTACATGCCGAACCAAATCGACGTGGGGCTTCCCGCCGGCCCTATGACGCCCGATTTTTCTCAGATATCCGGAAACGATAGCTGGCAGACCACATGGCAGGTGCGTGTGGCCGCAACCTATCGCTGGGGCTCGCTCATCCCCGCCGATCCAGTGCGCGCCGCTGAGCGCGCCGACGAGCAGAGGATACGCGGGGCGGCGGAAGAGCTGTCGAAGCTGCGGCGGCTCGTTGCGATATCCATCCGCGCGGATTACTCCCGCTTTGTCACGGCCGCGCTGACGATCAAGTCGCGGCGAGAAAATGTGGCGACTGCCGAGGAGGGCCTGCGCATCGCGCGCGAGAGCTACCGCGCCGGCGTGATAAAAAATTCCGAGCTGCTTTCCGCGGAGGTGGCGCTGACCAACAGCCGTACGGCGTACATCAACGCGATTCATTCGTACTATGTGTCGCGTGCCGGCCTTAAAAAGGACGCGGGCGTGGATGATATACGCAGCATCATGGAGGATGGTAAATAATGGACAAAAAGAAATTCATACCGCTGGCCGTCGTTGTCGTGATATTGATAGCCGCTACGCTCTATTTCGAAGTGTTCCGCAGTTCCGGGGACGATGCGTCGCGTATCGAGGGGTCGGGCACCATCGAGGTGACCGAGATCGAGATCAGCTCGAAGATCGCCGGGCGCGTGGCGCAGTTGCCGAAGCCGGAGGGCGCGCAGGCGGCAAAGGGCGAGCTTATCGCAAAGCTCGAATACGAGGAACTTTCCGCGCAGCGCTATTCCGCGGAGGCGAACCTCGCCAACGCGGAAAAAAATGTGAGAAGGATACGCGATCTCTATGCCACGGGCTCGGTGTCGAAGAAGGACCTCGATAACGCTGAGACCGCGTACCGCGTTGCGAAGGCAGCATACGACCAGGTGTCGGCATCGATAGAGAACGCGGTCATCTATTCGCCCATCGCGGGCACGGTGCTTGATACCAGCCTGGAAGTGGGAGAGATCGCATTTCCCGGCACGCCCATCCTGACACTGGCCGACTTGCGCCGTCCGTGGATGCACATCTACGTGAACGAGAAAAAGCTTGGTCTGGTGAAGCTTGGACAGAAGGCGCGCGTGTTTGTCGATTCGTTCCCGGGGAGGGCGTTCACGGGCACGGTAGTGGCGATATCCAACAAGGCCGAATTTACGCCGAAAACGATACAGACGAAGGAGGAGCGCGTCAAGCTGGTGTTCGCCGTGAAGCTTGCGATCGACAATCCCGACATGAGCCTGAAGCCGGGTATGCCGGCCGACGCTGAAATTCTACTGACAGGAGACGCGCGGTGATAGAGGTGCGCAACATCCGCAAGCGCTTCGGCGGCGTTGAAGCGGTATCGTCGCTTTCGTTTGCCGTGAAGGGCGGCGAGATATTCGGTATCGTGGGGCCCGACGGCGCCGGCAAGAGCACGCTGTTGCGCCTGATGGCGGGCATCCTTCTGCCCGACGATGGCGGCATTGAGATCGCAGGCGTCAATGTGCGGCGCAATCCCTTCATCATAAAGGAGAACCTCGCCTACATGCCGCAGAGGTTCGGGTTGTACGAAGACCTGACGGTCGAGGAAAATATACGCTTTTTCGGCAGGCTGTTCAACGTTCCGTACCGCGAGATATCGGCGCGCATGGTGCGCCTGTACGAATTCAGCAGGCTGGAGCCGTTTAAAGACAGACTGGCGGGGAAGCTCTCCGGCGGCATGAAACAGAAACTGGGGTTGGCCTGCTGCCTGGTGCACAGTCCCGGTCTTATACTTCTTGATGAGCCGACGAACGGTGTCGATCCCGTGTCGCGCCGCGAGTTCTGGAAGATTCTCTACGACCTCCTTGGCGAAGGCGTCACCATTGTGGTGAGCACCGCGTATCTCGACGAGGCCGAGCGGTGCAACCGTGTTGCGCTGATGTACAACGGCGCGTTCGCCGCGCTGGGGACGCCGTCTGAAATAAAGTCGTCCGTGAAAAAAACGATGCTCGAAATCGAGGCCGCCGATGTGTGGAACGCCGAAGCGGCGCTGCGGCGCGCCGGCGGGTTTGGCGCAGTGATTCGCGAAGGGGCCATGCTGCGTGTGTTCGCCGCCGACGCGGCGGGCGCCGAGCGCAGAATACGCGCGCTGTTAAAGAAAGCCCGTGTCCCGCTGCGCGCAATCAGCCGCAGGGAGCCCACGCTCGAGAACTGTTTCGTGGAGATTATGGAGGAGGAGAAAGCATGAAGGGGTTGCGGCTGTCACTGGTGCGCATCGGCGCGATTGCGGGCAAGGAATGGCTGCAAATCCGCCGCGATACGCGAAGCCTTATACTCGCGCTGGTTGCTCCGGCGCTCCTCATTATGCTCTTTGGTTACGCGCTTACGGTGGACGTTACCAACGTGAGCATTGCGGTGCTCGACCGCGACAAAAGCGCGCTGTCCAGGAAATTTCTTGAGCAGTTTTCGCATACCGAGTATCTGCGCGTGTACCGGTATATCGATACCTACGACGAGGCCGACAGGCTGATCGATGCGGGCGATATCGCCATGGCGCTGGTGCTGCCTGTGGGTTTCGAGAAGCGCTTCAAGGCCGGCAAGAACGTGGAGGTGCAGCTTCTGGCCGACGGCTCCGATTCAACATCGGCGACCGTCGCCATGGGATATGTCAAAGCGATTATCAATAATTTCAATCTTTCGGTGAAAAGCGACGAACTGAAGCGCATTGGCATATCGAACGTTCGCATGCCTGTCGAGATCAAGAGCCGCATCCTGTACAATCCGGAGTTGCAGAGCAAAAACTTCATTATCCCGGGGCTTCTCGTGCTTGTGCTTGCCATCATATCCGCACTTATCGCGTCGCTCACCATTTCGCGGGAGTGGGAGCGGGGCACCATGGAGACGCTCATCACCACGCCGGTGCGGGGATTTGAGGTGATCGCGGGCAAGCTGGTGCCCTATCTTTTTATCGGGCTCTTCGACGTTATCGTCACGCTGGCCCTCGGGTATTTCGTGTTCGGCGTGCCGCTGAAGGGCAGCTTCACCGAGTTGTATCTCGTGTCCCTGCTCTTCCTCATAGGCACCTCGTTGCTCGGCATGATGATATCCTCCGCGACGAAGGTGCAGGTGCTCTCCGTGCAGGTGGCGATGGTGGTGACCTACCTGCCGTCGTTTATCCTGTCGGGGTTCATATTTCCGATCAAAAACATGCCGCTCGTCATTCAGGGTATCACATATCTCATTCCCGCGAAGTACCTCATTGTTCTGGTGAAGGGCATATTTCTTAAGGGTGTCAGTGTAACGCTGCTGTGGACGCAGATCGTGTTTCTGTTTGTCTTCGCGGCGGTGGTGTGCGCGGTAAGCGTGAAAAAGCTTACGCTGCGGCTGCCGGAGGGATGAGGCGCGCCGATGGTACGCGGATAACGCGACGCGGGAAGGGCGCGTACGAGTATGCATGATGAATGCAATTGCGCATAACGGCGCAGATACGACGCATAACTGGGATGAATGATGAAACTTCCGCGGAAAAACATTTTGAAAAACATGCTCGTCAAGGAATTCACACAGGTGTTCCGCGACAGGCGCATGTTTGGCGTGCTCTTCGGCGCCCCGGTGCTGATGTTGCTTATCTTTGCGTACGCCGTTAACACAGATGTGGGCGAGGTGCCGGTAGCCGTACTCGACGAGGATAAAACTTCCGTCAGCAGAGATTTTATCCGCGGATTCATTTCGTCGGGATATTTTGTACCGTACGCGTATGTGCGCTCCGCCGCGGAGGCCGAGCGGTTTCTCGATGCGGGAATGGTCGACGTTTTTATGCACGTGAAGCGCGGTTTTGCGAGAGACGTGAAGGCCGGAAGGAGCACCGAAGTGCAGATACTCCTGGACGGAACCGATTCCAGCCGGGCCTCGGTCATAATGGCGTACGTTAACCAGATAAGCGCCGGTTTTTCATTCGACTATTTGTCCCGAAAAATAAAAATACTTGTCGTGAGCCGCGGCGTGGGCGGTATGCGGATGAAGCAGCCGATCGCAATCGAGGAGCGGGCGCTCTTCAATCCCGATCTTGCATCGCGCAACTTCTTTCTGCCCGGCGTGCTTGGGCTGCTGATATCGCTCATCACCATAATGCTTACGTCGATGTCGGTGGTGAAGGAGCGGGAGACCGGAACAATGGAGCAGATCATCGTATCGCCGCTGCGGCCGCTCGAGTTTGTCGCGGGAAAAACGCTGCCGTTCGCCATCATCGGCTTTTTCGATATCGTGATCGTGGCGCTCATCACCATCGGGTGGTTCGGCGTTCCGTTCAACGGCAGCTTTCTCTTGCTGCTCGTGTCCGGGGTGCTCTATATCGTATCGACGCTTGCGGTGGGGTTGTATATCTCCACCGTGTCGAAAACGCAGCAGCAGGCGATGCTTTCGACATTCCTGTTTTTTGTGCCCGCGATTTTACTGTCGGGATTCATATTTCCCATTTACGCCATGCCGCTTTCAATCCAGGCGGTCACGCTGCTGAATCCGCTGAGGTTCTTTATCACGATTATCCGCGGCATATTTCTCAAGGGTGTCGGCATGAGCGTGCTGTGGCCCGACGCCGTCGCGCTGGTGCTGCTTGGCGGCATACTGCTTACGCTGAGCGTGCGGCGATTCAGCAGGAGGATGGAATAATGGAACATTCGGTGACGGTCAGCAATCTCACGAAACGCTTTGGCGACTTCACCGCCGTGGATGGCGTCAGCTTTTCGGTGGCAAAGGGCGAAATATTCGGCCTCCTGGGGCCCAACGGCGCCGGCAAGAGCACGACCATCCGCATGCTGTGCGGCATACTCGCGCCTTCGGGGGGAAGCGGCACGGTGTCTGGCTTTGACATCATCAATGGGCAGGAAAATATCAAGCAGGCGATAGGCTACATGTCGCAGAGGTTTTCCCTCTACGATGATCTCACTGTCGAGGAAAATCTCACGTTTTACGGCTCGATCTACGGGCTCGAGGGAGGGACGCTGCGCGCGCGGATGCGCAATGCGACCGATATGGCGGGGATAGGGCGGCGAAAGGATATCGTGGTGAAGAACCTTCCCGGCGGCATCAAGCAGCGCCTCGCCCTGGGGTGCGCCATTCTTCACGACCCGCCGGTGCTCTTTCTTGACGAGCCGACGTCGGGTGTCGATCCGATAATGCGCCGTAATTTCTGGGACATCATCTATTCATTTTCGCGCGAAGGCAAAACGATTTTTGTCACCACGCACTACATGGACGAGGCGGAGCACTGCAGCCGCATGGCGCTTATCATCGCGGGCAAGATCATCGCGCTGGATACGCCGAAAAACCTTAAGGAGTCGCTCCCCTATGGCGTCTATGCGCTGCGGGTGCCCGATTTCATCGGTGTGTTCGATTACATTGACAGCCTCGATTTTATAAAGGAAGCGGCGATTTTCGGCAGTGATATCCATATTCTCTGCGACAGGGATTTTCCGCTTGAGAAGGCGCTGCGCAGGGCGCTTTCTGCAAAAGGGATTTCGGGCTACCGGATAGAACGGATTTCTCCCACGCTGGAGGATGTGTTCGTGACCCACGCGCGGCGCATGGGGGTGTGAACGCCGGGGGGATCGGAAAAAACGCGGAATGTCCCCTCGGGATTATTTTTTTCCGTTCGAGGCGATTTCGATACCCCGCCTCACTGCCTCAAGGTTCGAGGGAATTGTTTTTTTAAGACGTTCCGGCACCACGTCGGGCAGTACCGCTTCTATCTCGTCGTAGTTGAGAAAGCCGGTGCGCTCAATGAACGCGCCGAGTGCAATCATGTTCGAAAGCCGTGCGCTGCCAAGCGCCAGGGCCTCCTCGTTGCACCGAAGTTTCAGCGATGTTATCCCGGGTCGGTTGCACATATCGTCTGGAACGAGGCTCGTGTTTGCTATCATGAGGCCGTTTTCAATAACCTGCGGCTGATATTTTTCAAGCGCGACACGATCCATCGCGATGACGCACCGGGGGTGATTGATTACCGGCGACCCGATTTCTCCGTCGGAAATTACCATTGTGACGTTGGTTCTTCCCCCGCGCTTTTCCACACCGTATGAGGGCAGGTAGGTGACGTTAAGCCCCTTCCTGATTGCCGCAACAGCGACGATCTGGCTGATTATCTGAATTCCCTGACCGCCGAATCCGGCCATTATGACATCGTAATACAAAGTGCACCTCCGTTACCTCATCCCGCCCCTGTACCGGGGAATGGAAAAATGTTACACCGCCCGCCGGGCGGCCGGCGGGTGAGGGTGTTATAGAAAATCCTTGCCTGTGCGCTCCTTGAAGACGCCCAGCGGGTAGTATGGGATCATCTCGTTTTCAAGCACCTTCAGCGCCTCCAGCGGCGACACGCGCCAGTTCGTGTTGCAGGTGGAAAGAAACTCGACCATCGAGAAACCCATTTCGTTGATCTGCATTTCAAGGGCCTTTCGCACGGCCTTTTTTGCCTGGTTCACATGCTTTGGCGAATGGAGCGCCACGCGTGTTGAATACGCCACGCCCTCGAGCGTTGCCAGCATCTCTGCCATCTTGATGGGATACCCCTCGGTCTGAAAATTTCTCCCGTAGGGGCTCGTGGTGGTCTGCTGGCCCAGCAGCGTCGTCGGTGCCATCTGTCCGCCGGTCATGCCGTATACGGTGTTGTTGATAAAAAACACCGTGACGTTCTCGCCCCGGTTTGCGGCGTGAATGATCTCGGATGTTCCGATCGCCGCCATGTCGCCGTCGCCCTGGTACGCGAATATTATCTTGTCAGGTTGTGCGCGCTTCATTCCCGTCGCGCACGCGGGAGCCCTGCCGTGCGGCGCTTCGAGCACGTCGATTGGAAAATAATTATACAGAAACACGCAACACCCCACGCCGGGTATGCCGATGGTTTTGTCGACAATCTGCATTTCATCGAGCACTTCCGCTATCAGTCTGTGCGCAATGCCGTGCGTGCAGCCCGGGCAAAAGTGCGTGTAGGTATCCTTGAGGGTCGGCGGCCGTTTAAATACTGCATTCATCGTTCGTTACCCTCCATAGCCTTTTTAATTTCAGCAAGAACGTCGTCGGGATAGGGGAAGCCGCCGCCCGGACGGCCGTAAAATGATATGGCTGCGTCCTTATGCGCGGCAATCCGTACGTCGCGGACCATCTGCCCCGTGTTCATCTCTACCACAAGAATCTTTTTTACGCGGGATGAGCATTCGTATATTTCCTTTTCGGGAAACGGGAAAAGCGTGATCGGACGAAGCAATCCGACCTTTACGCCGAGTTTTCGCGCCTGACGGATCGCGGTCTTCGCCACGCGCGACGGCGTGCCGAACGCGATGACCATGATCTCCGCGTCGTCGAGGTTCTGCATCTCGCACAGCGCCTCGCGCTGCTGTATCTCATCATATTTCTTCTTTAAAAGAAGGTTGTGCTCTTCCTGTTCGTTATCGCCGAGGTACAGCGATTTCAGAAGCTGTGGTTTTCGGCCCTTCGCGCCGGTAAGCGACCACGGCTTCTCGGGATACTCCACCGGCTTCAGGGGCGAAAGCCTGCATGGCTCCTGAAACTGGCCTATCATTGCGTCGGCCAGTATCATTGCCGGATTGCGGTATTTGTCGGCAAGCTCGAACGCCTTTATAGTGAGGTCGAACATCTCCTGCACTGACGCGGGCGCCAGTACAATATTCTTGTAATCGCCGTGGCCGCCGCCGTGCACCGCCTGGTTATAGTCGCCCTGCGTGGGGGCTATGCCGCCCAGTCCTGGCCCGCAGCGCATAATATTCACAATGACGGCGGGAAGCTCAGATCCTGCAAGGTACGATATGCCTTCCTGCATCAGCGATATGCCGGGGCCCGACGATGATGTCATTGCCCTTTTTCCAGATGCGGACGCGCCCATGACCATGTTGATTGACGCGATTTCGCTCTCTGCGGGGATGAACGTGCCGCCGCATTTCGGGAGTTGTTTCGCCAGATATTCGGGGATGTCGTTCTGAGGCGTAATCGGGTATCCGAAGTAAAAGCGGCATCCCGCCTGTATGGCCCCTTCAGCGAGGGCTATATTGCCCTTGATGAGTTTTTTATCCATTACTTATATACCTCAATCGCGGTATCGGGACACATGGTAGCGCATGTTTTGCAGCCTGTGCACTGGTCGCCGTTGTGTATAAATTCGGCGGGAAAGTAGCCCTGCGTGTTGTGCTCCTGCGATATACGTATCAGATTCCGGGGACAGAATTCGATGCAAAAATAGCATGCCTTACACCTGTCCCTGTCTATTATAATATGTGCCATGAGTAGCCTTTTTCCGCATTTTGATGTAAATGTCATGCATGGTGCCGCGTGCCGGGCGTTTTTTCCATGCGGATGATAATTAAGCCCAGGCTCATAAAGGTGTCAATTAAAATAGAAAAAAATCATATAAATTTGAGTTGACGGCGTATGTGGCGCTATTTCCCGCTGACGTGATGCGCCCTGCATACGTCGCCAGAGCGGAATAAAAATTCTACCGTGATGGGTTTTTTCGTTGAATACCCGTTTTCATTGTGGGTACAATCTCCGCCGGGGGCGCGCGAGGATAGATGGGGATTGATCTGTGCGCCGGCCCCGCCCGGCGCTCGTGTAACCTTTTACGCATGGAGCGTACAAATCTGACGTGAGAGGGTAACGGCTCATGGACAGCAAAGAGCGCATCTCGCTTATCCGAAAGGGCAACGAACATTTCAATCGCAGGGAAATGAAGCAGGCGATCGAGATATTCGTGGCGACAGGTTACAGAGACGGGCTTACGCGCATAGGCGATTATTATTACTTCGACAAGCGGCAGCCCCTCATCGCTGTGCGATTTTATAAAATGGCCGGCGTAAAGGCCAGGGTCGATGAAATTTACGAACGGATGATAATGGCGCTCGGCCAGTGGCTTGGCGGCGAGAAAGCGGCAAAGCAGCCCCCGCGGGTGCAATTACCTCCTCTGAAGGTGTCTCCGAAGCTCAAGATTCTTGCCGAGGAGATACTGCGAAAACAGGAATCCGAAAAATAGTCGCGGAAATCACGGGCGCGCGCGTGATTTCCGCGCGTGCAGCGGATTGTTGCGCCGTGCTGTCGCGAAATGAAATACAAGTCAGGAGATTTGCGGTATGTGTCGAAAATTGAAGGGCGTCTGTGCGGCGTTATGTGTAATTTTTATCGCACTTCCGGCGGGGCTGCCGGGCGAACAGAAAAGCCCGCTTGCGGCGCTCGAAGAAAATGTGCGGACAAAAACGCTCCACAATGGCGCCACCGTCATTGCATACAACCGCGGCTACTCGCCGACGCTCGCGCTTACCATTTCCTTTAAAGTCGGCTCTGTCGATGAAAGCTACCGCACGGCGGGCGCGGCGCACATGCTCGAACACATGCTGTTTAAAGGCACTGACAAAATAGGCACGAAGGATTACGCCAGGGAAAAGAAAATCCTTGATCAGATAGAGAAAATCGGCGACGGCATCGACAGGCTGAAGATGAGCAATCCAGCCGACAGGCGCATCTCCCCCCTTGAAAAGCAATTGAAAAAGCTTCAGGACGAAGCGGCAAAATATATCGTCAGTTCGCCGTACGATTCGATCTATACATCCATCGGCGCCGTGGGATTCAATGCCTCAACGTCGCGCGACAGAACGAGCTACTATATCGAACTGCCCGCCTCGCGGCTTGAAACGTGGGCGGAACTTGAATCCGAACGCCTGCGCAACCCGGTTATGCGGGAGTTCTATCAGGAGCGCAGAACAGTGGTGGAAGAACGCCTTATGCGCTACGATTCGAAGGGCGTCGAAAGCCTCGTGGAACGGTTTATCGCGACGGCGTTCATGGCGCACCCCTACAGGCATCCGGTCATCGGATGGGCGTCGAACGTTGGATTTCTTTCCCTGCGCGACGTGCGCGCATTTTATAACGAACATTACATACCGTCGCTTATGACGATTACCGTCGTGGGGAAGCAGAATCCCGACAACACCATCGCCGTGGTGGAAAAATATTTCGGCACATTGCCGGCGCGCAATGAAAAAAACGCGATCATCGTCACTGAGCCCCGTTCGAGGGGCGAGCGCCGCTTTGAAATGCAGTTTGACGCAAATCCCTATATTATCATTGGATGGAACAAGCCCACGTATCCGTCGCGGGACGATTACATATGCGACATCGTCGCGGCGCTGCTTGCCGACGGGAAAACGTCGCGCCTGTACAGGGCGCTGGTGCTGCAAAAACAGCTTGCCGCGTCGGTGGATGCCTGGAATGGATTTCCCGGTGCGCGCTACGACAACCTCTTCGTGATTGCCGCGGCGCCGAAACATCCCCATACCGCGCAGGAGGTTGAACAGGCGGTGTACGAGGAAATCGCGAGGCTGAAGGTCGATCTTACGCAAAGCGAGATTCGGAAGGTGGTCAACAAGGCCGAGTCGTCCATGGTGTTCGATCTCGATTCGAACAGGGGACTCGCGAACACACTTGGCTATTACCAGACGGTGTTCGGTGACTGGAGGTACGTGGCGCGATACCTTGCGGAGATCGAGACGGTAACGGTGCAGGATGTCTACGGCGTTCTTGACAGGTATTTTACAAAACAGAACCGCACCGTTGGGGTCCTGGTAAGCAGGCCGGACGCGAAAAAATAAATCCAATGCCGCGTGGCGCGGCATATTCCAGGAACAGGCAGATATGAAAAGAAACTACATACGGCCGGTAACGGCCATCGTGCTGGCGCTGATAGTCTCGTTCAGCGGCATTTCGGACGCAGCGAAAAAATCCACCCACAGAAACCGGCCGCGGGCTGAAAAAAAGGCGGAGGCCGCCGTGACCCGGGCGGATACCGCGGCGCCGGTGGAGCTGTCGTTGCCGCCGGTCGACGAATATGTTTCGAATAGCGGCATTCAAGTTGTGTATATCAGGGATACGTTGCCGCAGCTTACGATACTTGTCAGCGTGGGGTTTGGAAAGCTTTACGAGACGGCGAACAACGCGGGCATCTCCGAATTGCTGGCAAAGACGCTGGCCCGGGGGGGATCGAAAAAGTATCCGGGTGACGCGCTGTACGCCGCGATAGAGGCGATCGGCGGGCGTTTTTCGGTCGAGCCGTCGTGGGAGGGAACGACAATTGCCATGCGGGTGCTCGAGCGGCACGCCGGCCTTGCGTTCGATATCCTCGGTGATATTATGGCGAATCCGAATTTCGACCAGGGCTTTCTCGACGAAGCGAAATCGATGATGCGTGAAGGCGTTCGGCGGAAGAAGGACAGCCCGGAGGGACTGGCCTTCGAAAAGCTCCGGGAGATCATCTTTAACGGCGAGGGATACGGCGCGGTGACGAGGGAGTCGACAATCGACTCGGTGACCCTCGACGACGTGAAGCGCGTCTGGGCGTCGCATTTCACCGAAAAAAACATCATGATCGGCGTCTCGTCGTCGATAGACGCGAGGGCGGTCAAGAAATATATTGCACGGGCATTTTCGGGTATTGAAGAGGGGAAGCGCATGCCATACCGCGCCGACGGGGAGGCATTCAGGTCGGCCGTGCGAAAAAGCGCGGGTAAAATATACCTCATTCCACGCCCGATTCCCCAGGCGACGATTGTCGTCGGCGCGCTCGCGCCGACGGTGCTCGACGGCGGCGTGTACGCGCTCAACGTGATGAACTATATTCTGGGCGAAGGATCGTTCAATTCGAGGCTGATGCGGGAGATCCGCGTGAAGCGCGGGCTTTCGTACGCGGTGCAATCGGTGATCAAGTTCAGAAAGGAGACAGGCGTTTTTATGGCATTCGCGCAGACAAAAAACGCGCAGGCGGCGGTAACGCTCTCCCTGCTGCGTGACACGATCAATGGCATGGCGGGGGATACGGTAACCGACGACGAGCTTCGCTGGGCGAAGGCATCGATAGCGCAGAGTTATATATTCGAATTCGATACGGCGCTCAATATGCTGGATAAGTACTCGTTTCTGTATTACAATGGTCTCCCGGCGGCGTATCTCACCGAATATCAATCGCGGATACACGGCGTGGACGCAGCGTCGATACTGCGCGAGTCGAAGCGGTTGCTGCGTGACGGGCTTGTCGTCGTTGTCGTCGGCGGAGATGAGTTGAAGGGCGCGCTTGCGAAAATCGGCGAAGTCGTCGTGGTGAATCCCTGATCAGAAATTATCGGGATTCTGCAAAAACACATCCATCACCTTTAAGTCGCGAAGCACGCCGCCGATCTCCCTGAGCGTGTTGGTGATGGACAATACCGCGTCCTGATAATTCTGTTTTTCAATGTAGCCGATGTTCTTTTTGTTTTCTGGTTTTTTATCCGAAAGAAAAAAATCGATATCCTGCAATGACTTGCCCATGGCCCTGTACAGGTTTTTCAGCGAGCTGTACATCTCGTGATAGTATATGAATTTCATCTTCCGGGCGTCGCTGTCGAGCGCATCGAACATATTTCTGCCGGCGATGTCGAGCTTCGCCTGGTAATATGAAAGCGAGCGGGGATAGTTTACCAGCTCCCTGTGGTTGTCGATCACCTTGTCGATGCGCCGCACGCCGTCGATATCGATGTTCTTGAAAAGCTGGTTCATCGTGGTATAATCCATCCGGTCGGACTCCGGGACGATTTTCGAATTGCGAATGTTCATCACGATGCCGCTGAGCCGGTCGCGGTGCGTTTTTAATTGATCGAGAATGGTGGTAACCAGCGTATCGGGATTGAATCCGATCTCCTCTTCGCGAATGAGTTGATCTTCCATGGGTTCGGGCCTGTCGGTGTCGTCCGTCTCGGGCGCGGGCTCGCTTGCTTTCAAGCGTTTTTGCAGCACAAGTTTTTGGTGGTAATACGGGGCCGTTTTCGCCGGCGTTCTGATGATTTTTATGATTTCAATTTTTTTATTGTCCTTGTTGTAGCGAAGGCCGTACATGTTGCCCTTTCCGTCGATATACCGGTTGTTCAGGTCGTAGACGGTCGCCTTCGAGGTTTCGATTTCCGAGACATCATTGATCTTGATAAACCTGGTTTTCATGGCTTTCAGGCGAGATCGTTTTCGGAGAAGTCTTCAATCGGCTCGTTGAATTTGACGGCTATATAGGCGTCTTCGTTTACTTTCGCGCCGGCGAATTTTTTCGCGATTTCCGAAGGATTGTTTTTAAGAAGTCCCGTGCGGACGATAGTGCCTTCAATAGAGCGGGGCCCCATTTTTTTAAACTGGAAGCGCAGCCTCAGCGGCATATTGATGCCGACCCGCGTATTCGACACAATGAATGCTCCCCCTCTGCTCAGGTCGAGCATCTGTCCCTTTCCTTTTATTGGCTTCACTTTTAAAATATCGATTTCGTCAGGATTTCCCTCGTAATAATCGAAATCTATTTTAATGAAACACTGGTATCGTGCGAACCGCCTTTTTTCATTCATGCCCTGCGTTTCCTCTGGAGAAAGTGCCCTGCGCGCGAAAATCGCCGCAGCAGAGACCAACATACACACATATATCTGTATAGGGGCGTTTGTACACCCTGTCAAGTCATGTTTTTAGCATTCATGGATAAAATCGTTATTGACTTAAAGGGCAATACGACATAAGAACAATTTAAGAGGGTGCGGCAGTGCGCCCGGCATGGTGTTTTTTTTAAAAGAGCATAAGAGCATATATGAAGAACAATCAGACACGGTTTATTTTTGTTTCGGGGGGTGTGTGTTCATCGCTCGGCAAGGGGATATCGACGGCGTCGCTGGGCCTGCTTTTAGAGGGGCATGGATACGCGATATCCGTTATCAAAATGGACCCGTATATCAACATAGATCCGGGCACAATGAGCCCGTACCAGCACG
>DHPI01000060.1:12448-17170 GCA_002407865.1 Spirochaetia bacterium UBA5368 | reverse complement strand
AATGAGCCCGTACCAGCACGGCGAGGTGTATGTCACTGAGGATGGGGCGGAAACGGACCTTGATGTGGGATATTATGAAAGATTTACCAGCGCGACGCTGTCGCGGAAAAACTCGATTACGACAGGGCAGATATATTATAGCGTGATAGAGCGCGAGCGGCGCGGCGATTATCTCGGCCGGACGGTCCAGGTGATTCCCCATATTACAAACGAAATAAAAAAGAGGATATACGATGTCGCGGCGGAGCGCGAACTCGATTTTGTGCTGGTGGAAATAGGGGGCACCGTGGGCGATATCGAATCGATCCCCTTCCTCGAGGCGATACGGCAGATACGACAGGAACTGGGCAGCCGCAGGGCGCTCAATGTGCACCTGACGCTGGTGCCGACCATCGCGGTCGCGGGCGAACAGAAGACCAAGCCGACCCAGCATTCCGTGAAAGAGCTGATGCAGCTCGGCATTATCCCCGACATCCTCCTGTGCCGTACAACAAAGCCGCTGACAGACGAAATGAAGGGCAAAATAGCGCTCTTTTGCAACGTATCGGAGAGGAACGTCATTTCTGCTATCGATATAAAAAGCTCGATTTACGAAATCCCCTATAATCTCCACGAAAACGGCTATGATGAAATAGTGCTGGAGCATTTTGGGCTTGAAAAAACGCCCATCGACATTGCCGCGTGGGATAAATTCCTCAAATCACTGCAGAATCCGAAAAGAAAGGTGTGCATCGCCGTGGTCGGTAAGTATATTTCATTACAGGATGCCTATAGGTCGATCTACGAGGCATTGCTGCACGGCGCCGTTGCCAACGAAGCCGAGATCGAGATTGTGAAGGTAGATTCGGAAGACCTGGAAAAGAAGCAGAAAGCCGCCCTCAAACATGTATTCCAAAAGGTAGATGGCATTCTGATTCCAGGCGGTTTCGGCAACAGGGGAATTGAGGGCAAGATTATGACGGTTGCACATGCGCGCAAGGAGGGAATCCCGCTGTTCGGCATATGCCTGGGGTTGCAGTGTGCGGTAATAGAATTTGCGCGAAACGTCTGCGGTCTTGAAAACGCTAATTCCACCGAGTTCGATCCCGCGACGCCGCACCCGGTCATTTCGCTTCTCGAAGAGCAGGAAATCATAGATAAAATGGGCGGCACCATGCGTTTGGGCGCGTACCGGTGCGATTTCAGTGAAAATTCCCTGATTAGAAAAATCTACGGCGCCGATTACGCGATGGAACGGCACCGGCACAGGTTCGAGTTCACATTGAAATACCGCGAGATATTCGAGAAAAACGGCATGATCTGCGGCGGTACGCATCCGAAAAATCAACTGGTGGAAACCGTTGAAGTGAAGGGCCATCCGTGGTTTATATGCACGCAATATCACCCCGAATTCAAGTCGAAACCCACGAGTCCGCATCCGCTTTTCAGGGATTTTATACGGGCTTCGCTGGAGAAGGCGAAGAAATAGCAGCGGAGATTGCATGGCCGTTACTATAAAAATAGGGCAGCAGCAGACACAGAAGCTTGTAATGACGCAGTCGTTGAAGCAGTCGATCGAGATGCTGCAGTTATCAACGCAAGACCTTGCCGAGACGATTTCGCAAGAGTTGATTGAAAATCCCGTTCTCGAGGAAGACTTTTCTGCAGGGCCGTCCCTGTCCGAAATGGACGGCGGGGAGCTCGTGTCGGGACTCACGCAGCGGCTCAGCGGCGACGATTCGCTTGCCCAGCGCATGGATGAAAAGGACCTTTCATATGCTGACGTCAGTGACGGCGGCTACCAGGCCGATTACGGGGACGACGACCGAAAGCGCAAGTTCATCGAGAACATGGTGGCGCACCGCGAGTCCCTTACGGAACATTTGCTGTCGCAGGGCCGCATCGCCTCGAAGAGCGAAAAAGAGCAGCGTCTTTTTGAAAGCATTATAACCGCTATCGACGAGCGCGGGCTTCTTCCGTATCCGGTCGAGGATATCGCGCGTGAAAACGCCGTGACGGAGCAGGAGGTGCGCGACGCTATTGAGGTGATAGCCAATTTCGATCCTCCGGGCTGCGGCGTGCCCACCGTACGGGAAAGCCTGCTGGTACAGGCCCGCGGTATGTATCCCGACGACGCGGTGCTGGAGAAGTTTTTGCTCGATCATTTTTCCGACCTGGAGAAGCTCGATTACGATAAAATTGCCCGCGCCCTGAATATTACACTGCAGGATGTTGTGGAAAAAACGAAGCTGCTGAACACGCTGACGCCGTATCCGGGGCGGCAATATTCAATGAAGGATATCCGGTACATCATTCCCGATGTCGAGGTGCAGTGCGTCGACGGGGAAATCATCATTACCGTCAACGACGACTGGGTGCCCCAGGTGCGCATCAACCGGTATTATATTGACCTTCTTAAGAAAAAAAACATTGATAAAAACCTGAAAGAATATATCAGGGAAAAGGTGCAGTCCGCACGCTATCTGATGAGAAATGTCTCGAACAGGCGCGACACCATCGTCAGGGTCGTCGCGGCGATTATGCAGCACCAGAGCGATTTTCTGATGCGGGGGCCGGGGCACCTGATGCCGCTGACGCACACCGAGATCGCGGGGGAGGTCGGTATGCACGAATCCACGATATCCCGGGTGACGAGCAACAAGTTTGTGCAGACCGCGTGGGGCGTGTACGAGTTGAAATACTTTTTCGTGTCGAAACTCAGGTCTTCCAACGACGAGCAATATTCGTCGGAGAAGGTAATTTCGCTCATCAAGGATATCGTCGCCGCGGAAGACCCGCTGAATCCCCTCAGCGACGACGCTATACTTGTAAAACTGCAGAAACTTGGTATAATCCTATCAAGGAGAACCATTGCAAAGTACAGGGGGATTGTACATATCCCGCCTTCGAATAAACGTAAAAAATTAAATATGATTAAAAGCGAGGCAAAATTATGAACATCACAATCACTGGCCGCAGGCTGGAAGTGACGCCCAGCCTTCGTGACTACGCGGAAAAGAAGGTTTCCCGTCTTGAAAAGTACTTTAACCAGGTCATTGATGCGCGCGCCGTTATGCGCGTGGAAAAGATCAACCATATATTCGAGATGCTTATAAACGGCGACGGCGTTCAGTTTTACGCGCTGGAACAGGCGGGCGATATGTATTCTGCGATAGACCTTCTTGTGGACAAGATTGAAAAGCAGATTATCCGGTATAAGGAAAAGGTAAGCGACCACAAGGCCGCCCATCCCGGCATTGTGCAGACTATGGAAGCCGGCGCCGACGTTGGTTTCGATTGCATCCTGAACCAGGTCAGCAACAAGCCGAAAAATGAAATAGAAGCGTATCTCGAAATGAAGATGAACAACGGCGATTTTATCCTCTTCAAGAAGGGGATAGATGATATCAAAAGCGATATTGATTATTCCGATAAGAATTACGCGGTCATTTACAAATCCTCGGTGGGGTATAAAATGGTTGAAATTCCTTATGAGATGATACAGAGTAACACCTTCTCAGCGGACAAGTTTATGGAATGCGATCTGGAAATAATAAGCGATTCTCCGGCAAAGCCGAAGATCGATTTTAGAAAAAACGCGGGATGCGGCGATATAATGAAAATGACGCTGGGCGACGCGTTGAAAAAGCTGATGGAATCTCCGGCGGATTTTATACCCTTTTTCAATACGGAGACGAATTACCTGAATATCGTGTATAAAAAAGGAAAACAATACGAGGTGATGGTGCCTGCTTTTTAAGCGCGTTTATATGGAGAAAAAGAAGATATACATTCGTGATTTGCAGGAAAGCGAAAGCAAAATCGACCTTCAGCTCATGCTGGTTGCCGGCAGGGACGGGATCGACAAGGAAATCGCCGTAGGAGATATCAACAGACCCGGTCTGGGGCTCGCGGGCTTTTTCGATTTCTTTGCCTATGATCGCATCCAGATATTCGGCCTTGGGGAAACCGCCTTTATGCGCAAGCTTTCAATCGAGCGCAAGAAGGAGGTTTTCACCAAATTCTTTTCATACGATGTCGTGTGCTGCATATTTACGCACAATGAATATCCCGACGAGATGTTCATCGAATACGCGAATTCGTACCGGGTGCCGACGTTTGTTACGACCCACCGCACGACGCGTTTTATGAGCCTTCTGACGCATGTTATAGAAGAATTTTTTTCGCCGGTCGAGATTGTGCACGGTACGCTGGTCGACGTGTTCGGCGTCGGCGTGCTGCTGCTGGGAAAAAGCGGCGTTGGCAAAAGCGAGTGTGCGCTGGAGATGGTGGAGCGGGGGCACAGGCTTGTGGCCGACGATATAGTCGAGATAAAAAAGATCGACGAATCCCTCCTGATGGGCAGCGGCTCGGAAATACTGCGCCACCACATGGAAATCAGGGGGCTCGGCATCATCAACGTGAAGGATATCTACGGGATTCGTTCTGTGCGTAACAGAAAGCGTATCGAGCTGGTGGTGCTTCTCGAGGAGTGGGACAGCACGAAGGAGTACGACAGGCTTGGAATCGACGAGAAGAAATACGCAATACTTGACATCGACATTCCGTTTATTATCGTGCCCGTACGGCCGGGGCGGAATATACCCATTATAATCGAAACAGCAGCGCTCAACCAGCGCCTGAAGAAGATGGGCATTTTCTCCGCGAGGGAGCTGGATAGCAGAATTCAAAACTGGATTAAGAGGGAGAGCGCGAAATCCCATGATTGAAAAAGAGGTGTAT
>DHPI01000060.1:12040-12308 GCA_002407865.1 Spirochaetia bacterium UBA5368 | reverse complement strand
AAAAAGAGGTGTATGTCAAAAGCGACGCGGGTGTGCATGCCCGCCCCGCGATGATGTTTGTCCGCGAGGCGATGAAATATCCGTGCGAGATTTTTATTATAAAGGATGAAGTCGAGGCGAACGGCAAGTCAATCATGTCCGTGCTCGGCCTCGCGATTACATCCGGATCACGCCTCATTGTGAGGGCGGAGGGGCAGGATGAGCAGGTTGCCGTTGATAAACTCATCACGCTGATAGAGAATGACTTTAAAAACTGACGCGATGAAAC
>DHPI01000060.1:9379-11887 GCA_002407865.1 Spirochaetia bacterium UBA5368 | reverse complement strand
GGGACGAGCGGCCTGCGCATCCGTATGATGGCGGCATGCGTCGCCGCTGTCGTGCTGTTTGCGGCAGTAGACGCAATTGCCGCGCAGCCCGCCCGGTCGGGCGTGAAAACGCCCGACATCGAGTCGATGCGGTACGACAGCGCGTTGTTCGTGAAAAAAAAGGACCCGATTTTCGCCGGAATGCTTTCGTGGTACATGCCGGGGCTTGGGCAGTACTATTCGGGCGAGTATGTCAAGGGCACCGTATTTCTCGTTACGGAATACGCCCTCGCCATCGGGTCCATTCTGTATTTTATGGATTTCGATTTCGCGGCGGGCGACGGATCGGGGTTCAGCATCCGCATCGACGCGAAGCGCACTGACCTGGGCGTAATTTCCACGTCAAGAAAAAATGTATTTATCGGCCTCATGTCGTTGCTCGCGGTGATGCACCTGTATAATATCTCGGATGCGGTAGTGACGGCGCGAAACTACAATACCGCGCTTGACGCAAAACGCAACCTGTTAAAGGAGAAGTATCCCGGCATCGATTTGAGTTATGACAGCACGAGGGGTGTTTTCATTGGGTTCTCGACACGATTGTAAAACGCCGCTGGTTTGCGGCATCATCATGGTTATGCTGGCGGGATGCGTTGCGCGCGGGGCGTACGCGGCAGCCCCGCAAAATGCGGCTTCTCCGGTGGAGATAGCTGACGAATCCTACATGGGCGAATTCTTTATGGATGAACCGGACCGGAAAGACCCGTTCGTCGCGGGGCTTTTGTCATGGGGATGGCCCGGCCTCGGGCAGTTTTACTCGCAGGATTACGCGATGGGCTCGTTTTTTCTTCTGGCCGATATCATGCAGAAGGGGCTGTTTGTGTACATGCTCTTTTATTATTCGGATAAATATTCAGACAACGACAGGCTTGTACGGCTGCGCGATATGGAAACGAGGGACCAGACCATAATAATCGGATATGTGTTTTCTATACTCGTATTTAAAACCGTCTGCGTGATCAACGCGCTGCATGCAGCGGATGTATACAATAAAGACATCTATTTTCCCTACTGGAAATCGCAGAAAAAATCCCGGCTGTCATTTGAGATGAGGCCCGGCGGTTTGAACATCGGCGTGACGCGTTCCTTCTGAGGCGGATGAAAGCGGTACATACAATACTATTGACAGCGGCGATTCTTTTACAGTCGTACGCGATTACTGCGGCGGAGCTTGGGTTCGGCGCTGTACAGATAGACGGCGATACGCTGAAAGTAAGTCTCTCCATCGAAGATTACCAGCGTTCGGAAATCATCGAGGCCATCAAGCGCGGTATGGAAGTCAAAATTTTGTACAGCATTCAGATCGTGAAAGAATCGCCGGTTTTTCTAATGAGAGACAGCGTGATTGCGGAAAAGAACATTTCCCGGAGGGTGAAATACGATTTCTGGAACAAAAGCTTTCGTGTCCGCGAAGGGAAAAAGAGCACGACCTTCCAGAGCGAGAATTCCATGCTGGAATACTTTTTTACCATAAGCGGCTGCGAGCTCGCCAGTGTAAACGTTTTGCGGAAGGCGCGGTACACGCTGAGAGCGCGGGCCGAGCTGAAGTCTGTTGAGTTGTATTTCCCGATGAACCTTATTTTTAAGTATCTTGTCGGTTTCTGGGACTTTTCGACGGGATGGAAAGACGGCCCGCCGCTCAATCTGGAATAACGCCGGTGCGGAATATCAGCCGCAATAACGTGGAGACACCCACTGATCCTGTATATGAAAAAAATTTTACGGTTTGTCTCGTCAATAACGGAAAAAATAGGCTTCAATGATGTTGTGTTAATCATTGGCCTTTTCGTGTTTTCCGCCATCCTGATACTCGGGCTTTTCCCGGTCGGCGATGCGGGCGGTAATGCGGGTAAAAGCTTTTTTATTTATTCGATGATGGCGATACCGGCGATCGCGGCGATCTATTTCATCATCATTTCGTTTCGCAGAAGGCTGTCGCTGCAATCGTCTGAAAAAGGCGCGAGCATAAAGTTTAAAATTGCCCTCGCGTTCGTGTTTATTGCGATTCTTCCGTCGCTCCCCATAGTGCTCATTTCCAACAATATTATTACGCACATGATAAGCGAGCTGCTAACAGAGAAGACATCAATTGCGCTTGAAGAATCGCTGAAGATGTCCAGGGAGCCGATCACGCGGGCGTGGGATGAAATGCACGCCGATCTCGCCTCGCTTAATTCCGGGCTCTCACAGGGAATATATTCTGTCGCCACCCCTGGCGGCAGAGACGAGCTGTCGAAGATATACAGGCAGAAGGGCCGCGGCGTAGTGTATTATTATAGCGGCTTGCCCGACACAGGATATGGCATAGCGCCCGTCGATGCTCACGTAAATCCTTATGGGGCGGGCATTACGCGATTTTTGGATGTCATGCGCCCGCGTGGCCAGGTCAACGTCTATTCCATATCCATCGGCGCCAGATCGCTGATACTTGGCACACTGTACCGCAACGGCATCATCGTTGCCATGTAT
>DHPI01000060.1:0-9230 GCA_002407865.1 Spirochaetia bacterium UBA5368 | reverse complement strand
ATACCACAATCCCGGAAGAGGTGTTCACCAGGATTTCGATGTTCGAGGATTCGCTTGGCACCTACAGCCAGCGCGAGTTTTTAAAGCCGTATTTCCAAACGGGCGTGGGGATATTCCTGCTCATTATCGCGATTCTGATAATCATGATATCCATCGCTGTCAGCATGGTGCTTTCAAATAATATCACGAGCCCCATCCTGGAGCTCGAGGAGGCGGCGCGCAGGGTCGCCGCGGGAGACTTTAATATTCAGTTGCGCCGCGATTCGAGTGACGAGATGGGGCTGCTCTTCGATTCGTTTAACGTGATGGCGTACGAACTTGAGGAGAGCAGAAAGGCGATGTATCACGCGCAGAAGTTAGAGGCGTGGCGCGAGGTCGCCCGCAAGCTGCTTCATGAGATAAAAAATCCGCTCACGCCGATACGCCTCTCGGCGGAGCGGATACAGCGGCGCTACCGCGAAAACAATCCGAATATCGGCGAGATCATCATCAACGGCACCGATACGATAATCGAAGAGGTGAACATGCTCATGGGGCTCCTCGGCGAGTTCTCGCGGTTTGCCCGTCTGCCGGAAATAAAGCCCGAAACCGAGAAGTTGAACCCGATCATAGAAAGCTGCGTTAATTTTTTCCACGGCCACGAAAAGGTCAGCTTCCATGCCGAGCTTGACCCTTCGCTCCCCGAGGTCTATTGCGACAGAATCCTGATGCGGCAGGCGTTTACCAACCTGCTGCAGAATTCCATTGACGCCGTAGAGCGGAAGGGTACTATATATATAACGAGCGGCCTCGTCGTGGACAAGGGAGTAAAAAGGGTGCGCGTTACCATACGGGATGACGGCCAGGGAATAAAGCCGGAGGATATTGATAAAATATTCGATCCGACCTTTTCCACCAAAGAACACGGTACGGGAATAGGCCTTGCGATCGTTGAAAAAATTATCCTGGAACACCACGGCAGCATCAGGGTGCGCTCGAAGCCCGGTGAGGGCACGGAATTCAGCATAGAATTACCTGTAGCGGAAAGGGGGACGTAGCACTATGGCGCGTATACTTGTTGTCGACGATGAGCCTAATATAATTAAAACGATAAGCGCGATCCTTCAGGATGAGGGCCATATCGTGTATCCGGCGGGCGGCGGCAGGGATGCGCTCGATTTTCTCAAACGCAACGACGTTGATGTGGTGTTTCTCGATGTGTGGCTTCCCGATATCGATGGCGTCGCGCTCCTTGAGCAGATAAACCAGATTGCGCCGGAGATATCGGTCATTATGATATCAGGGCACGGCTCTATCGACATTGCGGTGAAATCGACGAAACTCGGCGCGTTCGATTTTCTCGAAAAGCCACCCTCCATGGAGAGGATTATCACTTCGCTTAACAACGCGCTGGAGCGGATACGCCTGCGCCGGGAGAATATCCAGCTTCGGCGCGAAGCGCAGCAGGAGGATGAGATGCTCGGCAACTCCCCTGAGATTGCCGAGATACGCAGGGTCATCGACGCCGCCGCGGCGACGACGGCGCGCGTGTTCATTACCGGCGACAACGGCACCGGCAAGGAACTGGTTGCCCGCTCCATCTTCAGAAAATCGAAACGCTCCGACAGGCCGTTTATAAAAGTGAACTGCGCGGCCATTCCGGGCGAGCTTATCGAGAGCGAACTCTTCGGGCACGAGAAGGGCTCGTTTACCGGCGCCGTTGCGCGGCGGCTTGGAAGGTTCGAGCTTGCGCACGGCGGCACGATCTTTCTCGACGAGGTGTGCGATATGAGCCCGAGCGCGCAGGCGAAGGTGCTGCGCGTGCTGCAGGAACAGCAGTTCGAGCGCGTCGGGGGCGCGGAGACGATACACGTCGATGTGCGCGTTATCTCCGCGACGAATATCGATGTGAAGGCCGCGATCGACGAGGGGAAGTTCAGGGAAGACCTCTTTTACAGGCTTAACGTTATTCCGATACACGTGCCGCCGCTGGCCGAACGGCGCGGGGATATTCCAATAATCACCGCGTATTTCCTGGAAAAATTTTTGAAAGAACATGGTCTCGGCACAAAGGAAATCTCGGACGGCGGTATGGAGTACCTGGTGAACCAACCGTGGCCGGGCAATATACGGCAGCTGAAAAACATCGTCGAGCGTCTGTGCGTCATGGTGCAGAAGGAGGTCATCGACACGCCCGACATAAAAAAACATCTCGAATCGTACGAGGTGAAGGCCCCGTACGGCGGGGACGTGTCGTCGCTAAAAAAGGCGAGGGAAGATTTCGAGAAGGAGTATATCGTCAGGGCGCTTGTTGCGAACGATAAAAATATCTCGCTGACGGCAAAGGACCTCGGTATTGAGCGGACCAACCTGCATAGAAAGATAAAACAGTACGATATCGATGTGGACAAGATCGGGTCGTGAGACGGGCAATGGCAAACGCTGATCTGTACAAAGAACTGCTGCGCTGTCTAAAATCGAACCCGGGGAGAATCATTCTTCATCGCAAAGAAGAGGAGCGCCGCTACCTGGAAAACCTTCTTTGCGGGGCGGGCGACGCCGCAAAGAAGGAAGTGGACGCCCATTCTCCGGCGGCGTTGATAGCCGCATGCAAAAAATGCCCGAAGGCGCGGCGCAAAAAGCCGGGCGCCGGAAGCGGCGAGAACGGCGTGCTTTTGCTTTTGAATCCCCCGGTGCTGATAGGGCGCATGGAACGCGAGCAATACCGTGAACAGGCGGCCACGATGCTGAGAAAAATGATGGAGGCCATCGACGTTGAACTGGGGCGATGCTACATAACCTCCATGATAAAGTGCGAAACCGACGAGGCGCTTACGCCGGCTGCGATGTTTCAGAATTGTGAGGATGTTCTCGTCAGGGAAATAGAGGCGTACAGGCCGCGCGTGATACTTGTCATGGGCGAGATGCTGCCGTTAAAACGGGTGAAGGACCGCTTTGGCGGTATTGTCTGGTATGGCATTGAGCACCCGATCACGCTGATTAAAAATCCCGATCTCAAAAAGGCCGCATGGCGCACGCTGCAGCTTGCGGGGGAGGCCATGCAACGCCCCGGCGGGGCCGGCTGACATGAACTATGCTGATGTCTTTGTGGGCTATCCCGTCGATGGGTCGTTTACATATCGCATCCCCGACGGCATGGACGTGCGTGCGGGAATGCGGGTACGCGTAAATTTCCGCGGCAGAACCATAACGGCCTTTGTCCACAGGACGCATAACGACACGCCGGAAAAATTCGAAGCGAAGGATATTACCGCCCCTGTGGACGGCGAACCGATTTTCGATCACAGGCTTGTCGATTTGTGCGCCACGGTGGCGGCCAGTTACCTGTCAACGACAGGCGAGTCGATGGCGATGGCGCTGCCATCCGGCCGCAGGCCGTCGAAACGGTTTAAAAATCCGTTCGAGCGGCGGCCGGCGCCCGAAATAACGCTTACCGTGCCGCAACGACGCATACTCGACGATATTACCGCCCCGCCGGAAAACGGCGGCCTTTTTCATCTCCTTTTCGGCGTAACCGGCAGCGGCAAAACCGAGGTGTATATCGAGGCGGCGCGGCATTATATCAAACATAATAAATCTGTCATCTATCTCGTGCCGGAGATTTCACTGTCGTCACAGATATTCGAGCGCCTGTACAGCGTGTTTGGCGACGACCTCATTTTATACCACAGCCAGTTGACGGCAAACCAGCGCCTGTATAACTGGATGCGTTTTTTTCGCGGCGACGCGAAAATCGCCGTAGGCACACGCTCGTCGGTGTTTCTGCAGTGCCCCGACCTCGGCCTTATCATTGTCGACGAGGAGCACGACAGCTCGTACAAGGAGCACAGCACGCCGCGTTACAATGCGCGTCGCGTGGCGTATATCCGCGCGAAAAGCGAGGGCGCGACAGTGCTGATGGGCTCGGCAACGCCATCCATCGAATCGCTGTATTCCGCCGAGAAGGGGCTGCTTCGGCTGCATTCGCTTACGGGCCGCTTCGGGGAGGCGGTGCTGCCCGAGATTCACGTGGTCGGCGTCAATCCCCGCACGCCGGGCGACATGGTGTCGTCGCTGCTGAAATTGTACACGAAGCGCGCCATCGACGGCGGCAGGCAGGCGATATATCTGCTTAACCGCAGGGGGTTTTCGCCTTTTGTCGTGTGCGACGAATGCGGCAAGGTGATCGAGTGTCCGCACTGCAACATCAGCATGAACTACCACAGGGACGGCAGCCTGCTATGCCATTACTGCGGTTACAGCCTTAAAATGCCAGGCGCCTGCATCGCGTGCGGGGCGGATGCGCTGGCGAAGGTGGGTTCGGGCACCCAGCGCGTGGAAGAAACGATCGCCGAGACTTTCAGGGGCGCGAGAATATTCAGGCTTGATCATGATAGCGCCGGCAAAAAGGGCGCGGTCTTCGACCTCATTGAAAAAATGAAAACCGGCGGCATTGATATACTGCTCGGAACGCAGATGGTTGCCAAGGGGTTCGATTTTCATAATGTCGAGGTTGTCGGCGTCATCCTCGCCGACATCGGCCTCAATCTGCCCGATTTCAGGGCATCGGAGAGGATATTTTCGCTCCTCATGCAGGTGGCCGGGCGCTGCGGACGGGGGGGGACGCCGGGGCGGGTGATTATTCAGACCCTCAACGAGGAGCATTACATACTGGAGTTTTTAAAGAAGCACGATTATTACGGATTTTACCGGCACGAGCTTGCCATGCGCAAATCGCTGGGATACCCGCCGTTCGCGAGGATAGTGCGCCTGCTGGCGCGCGGCAGAAACGAGGATCGCGTTACGCGCGCGATCGCGGATATCGCGGCGCGGCTGCGTTCGGCGGCGGGTGTTCCGGGAAACGGTGTGCGCATCCTCGGGCCGTCGCCCGCGCCGCTCGGAAGGATCGCGGGCAATTTCCGCCATCATGTGATGATCATCTCGGGGAATATGGCCGTAATGCGCGGCATGGTGCGCTCGGCACGGGAGGCTGCGCTGCCGCGCGATGTGTACCTCGAGATCGACGTTGACCCCTCGGACATGCTCTGACTCAGCGTGACGCCGCGAGCTGCGCGTCGATGAGGGCGCACAGCATCTCCTTCGGCGGTACGCCGACGATCCTCCTGCCGCCGATAAAGAGGGTGGGCGTTGCGCTGATCTTTAACGCGCCGCCGATCTGAATCTGACGGTCGAGCGCGTCCACTGTTTCGATCGAGCGCATCGCCTCGGCGAAGCCGTCCTCGTCCGCGATGCCCCTCGCCGCGATTATTGCGCCGCGTTCGGAATAGTCGCGGCGCATGCGGCCGAGGCTGGAAAAGTGCCGCACATAGTAATCCTTCCATATCCCCATGTCGGCGGCCGCGAACATCGCCTTTGACGCAACGCACGACCGCGGATACGTCGTCCTTTTCGCGTGCGGGTTGCATTCTTTATCAAGTGGAAACGCGTAGTGCGCGATTTTCAGCCTGCCCGGATACCGCGTAAGCAAATACTTTTCGGTGAGATAAAACTGCGAGCATGCGGCGCAGAGGCAGTCGGTAAACGCGACAATCGTCACCTTTGCGCGTTCGTCGCCAAGCACCATAGGGCTTTCGGGGAGGTCGAGATTTTCCACGGGAGTTGCATAGTACTCTTTCAGAAACGAGCGCACCTGCTCCGCGTCGGGCTGCGGGCCCGCCTGGCTTTTCATAATCCCCGTTGAAAGGATGACGGTAAAAAGAAGAAAAAACGAGAAGCAGACAAAGAGGGCGGCCGCCGCGCGCGCGTGAGACGATGCGCGCAGCTCATAGTGCGCGTTTTTAATCGCGCCGAAAAAATTGTGACCGCCATCGGCCATCGACGTTCGATACAAAAATACGGCGCACGCGAGGATGCCGATGTTCGCCGCATAGGTAGCCGCGCACAGCCAGCAGAAATAACCGAGTATAATGAGGATCGCTGCCAGCGCGATATCGGCGATTACCGCGGCCGACGAGAGCAAGAGAAGCAGCATAGCCGCGAGGGCGTAGTAGCCGCCTGCGGCGAAATCGGCGATCAATGCGATGAAGATGATCAACAGATAAAGAGACACGCCGAGCGACGCCAGCGGCACGCCGAAGACTTCGGAGTAATCGGATTGGTTGACAACCCCGCATGGGTCGATCATGCCGCCGCCGCAGGCGACAATGCGTTCACGCACCGCCGGATGATAGTGGTCGATCACCAGCAGCCCCGATATGCCCGCGCCGGCCATCGCGAGCAGCAGAATAATGTAGATGAATTTTTTCATTGTCCGTCCAGCTTTTCCGAAAGAACGATCCGTTCGCCGCAAATCGTGAGGTAAAACGTGTCGTCGCTCTCCTCAAGGCGGTCGAGCACCTGGAACGACGGCGACCTCTTGAACTTCGCGAGCAGCATGCCGCCGTGAACATAGCAATAGAGCCCGGCGTCCTGTTTGTAGTGGAGAGTGTGAATGCCGAGCTCTTCCTCGCCGCCCGTGGTCAGGGTGATGAAGGCCGATTCGAAATCGCCGAATCCCTCGAACCGCACGCCGGTAACGAACACGGGCGCGTCTTCCACGACAATGGGATACACGAAATCGGAATAATGGATGACGTACTCGCCGTCTTTCGTAATATCGACCGATCGGTTGAAAAAATCGATGATGCGCTGGTTGACGAACGGTTCGCCGTTGTGAAGCCAGTTGCCTTCGCGGTCAATTCGTATTTCGTCTATCCGCTCGCCCGATTTAATGAGGTTTAATATGTAGTCAGGAATCTCGGGAAAGTTTTCGTCCATGACAATGTCCCCCGGCTGTCTTCACGATTAGTATTGCGAACAGGGAATAATGGCGGAAGGTATTTTTCAATACAAATTTCTGTATTTTTGCTAAGGGCCCCCTGATCGCTTATATTATGCGGTGTTTTACGCGATACGGGCTGTTCTCGCGCTCGAAGAGAAAGATTTCAGGAAACACTCTGCCGTAATGGCGTATTTCAGAAAAAAATATCCTTTTAATAATCCAAGCGTTATGGACTTTTCACGGTAGAGTTTATAGACTCAATTACAGGCTTTCAATTTTTAACGTCCAGAAAGCGAGGGAATATAAATTTATTCATTGAAAGCGATGAAATGACCGGCCTTCCTGGGAAAAACTATTTAACCGCGGAATGGAACAATGAATTATCAGCTTCGTTTAATATATCAGTACACATCCGCGAAATTTCTTCCCTGTTGATTATCAGCTCTTTTATAATTTTCAGATTGCCCAGCCAATCAAGGGGAAATATTCTCAGTCTTTCAATCAGCATGCCTCTGTCAACAATCGATTTTTTATTGGCAATTTTAAGTATGTGGCCCCAATTATACGTTTCATTGTATGCAATAGCAAATAAATCGAAAATATCCTTTTCTTCATCCCTGTCCATAATAGCTGTTATTTTATTGGTCAGCATATTGGTTATATTGTCAATTCGCATCCCTCGTATAACAGCGCTTTTGCCCTCCCTGTGAACCCTGTCATTAATAAAATCAATCCGGAGCCTGTTTTGCACGAATACGCGCTGAAAGTCTTTTGTCTGTACTTCCCGAGTGTATTCAATTGATTTATCATCCATGCAGGAAAGTATTTCTCTGATATTTTCACCGAACAACGGGTCAGCCGAAGAAAAAAAATCGAGATCATCCGAATACCTGAGATTATAATAAAACCTGTGAAGGGCTGTTCCCCCGGTAAGATAAAATTCATTGTTCAGAGAAAAAATGAGATCAAGCGCTCTGTCCTGCAATTCATACAACTGTGTATATTCTATCTTTTTCTCCATTCGAGCTCCTTTATTCTGTTATTGTTGCCTAACAGAATATTGCCGAGAATATAAAAACTCTTTACAATAAATCTTTTGTGCCCGGATGGCGAAAACGAATCAAACAGCCGCCTCAAATCGTCTCTGCTGAAAATTTCAAGAGATTTGATTTTATCGCTTGAATTATAGATAATCTTGGCGAAAAGCTTTTTTTTAGCGGCATCGGATCCCGAAACGGCAATATGAAGGATCTCATTTTCTGATATATTGTAATCCCAGAAGCATTCCCGCTTTATCGCCTTTATAATTTCTGTGTAATCTTTCTCAGACATTTATTTTCACCTGCAATCCTGGGACTTCCGGGTGCAATTCCGGTACTCTACGCTCCTCGCACTGTATATCCATTCATCATTTGATGGATGCAGGATTTTGCCCCATTCCGTATTCTAATTGAAGGACGTTCATTTTTATTACGCCACCTGTCCGTTTTCTTCAAGCACTTTCTCCTCCAGTGTTTTTAATATTCATTAACTCGATTGGACAAAAAAGGATACAGGCTGGGCCCCTAAATCCCCCTAAGGGTGGGACTTGTACGGCCCCTTGTTACGATAGAATATTATAATTAACCGGCGTGTGGGCAACAAAATCGATGTAACGGCCTTTGAACACAGGTACTTTGCTTGTTCGGGCGTGCTTTAACAGGCTCAGCACGAGTCGCCGCATTCGGCCTTGCGGCCGAACGTGGCATACGCAAAACGTTATACGAAAGCCCGAGTTTGAATAAATAGTTGACACTTTGAATATTATTGAATATATTATACTTATTGAAGAGGTGATACAATGAAAACAATAACAGTCCGAGTTGATGACAATGTTTACAATATTTTAAAAAAAGCTGCCGACGGGGAACGTCGTACCATCTCTAATTTTATAGAGAACGCCTCCCTGTCATACCTTACGAATGAGATTTATGTTTCAGATTATGAGATGGCTGATATAATGAAAGATGCCAAACTAGTTTCAGGCATCAAGAAGGGGCTGGATGATGTAAAAAAGGGGAAGTATAAAATTGTTGAATAAATTCAAAATTGCGGAAACTGACACTTTTTCTTCAAAACTTTCTGATGCAAAGTATAGTAAGATTTATAAAAAGATTTCAGATTATGTGTATCCGCAGCTGCGTGAAAATCCATTCTTTGGAACAAATATTAAAAAACTTAAAGGTGAATTCGAAGGCCTTTATCGATACAGAGTAGGGAAGTATAGAATTTTTTATAAGATTGAAAATGATAAAATCTTAGTCATTATGCTTGATATCGATGATAGAAAAGATGTTTATAAATAGAACTCGGGCCTTCTCATACAGCGAGTCTGTGGAAAAATGTAAATTAATTGACTAAAATGGAATATATTAAACAGTAAGCGGTACCCGACGTGTTGGAGGTTCTGCACCCCAAAAAGTAAACCACT
>DHPI01000084.1 GCA_002407865.1 Spirochaetia bacterium UBA5368 | reverse complement strand
GTCTATGGGTGTCAGAAGTTCGACAGGCGTCTCAGAATCGGCGGTGTTATCCTGAACAGGATTGCCGGAGAACGCCACAGGCGCCTGATCTCATCAGCTGTGGAAAAATATTGCAATATCCCCGTGCTTGGCGCGATTCCAAGAATCACTCACTTGAAATTGTCAGAGCGTCATCTCGGCCTTGTGCCTGTGTACGAGCATGAAAATCCGGGCGCGATGATCGACGAGTTCGGCGATGTAGTAGAAAAGAATGCCGATATCGACGCAATAGTGCGCCTGTCGCACAACATGCATCGCCCTATTATAAAACGTTTCATCGGCGTGAGGCGCGGCGTTTCGTGTAATCCCGCTTCAATCCGTGTTACAAAGGCGCAGGCGGACGGGGGGCGTCGGGAGGATGCCGCTGAAGTGACGGACTTTGCGCGAGAAAAAAAACCGGTTATCGGCATTTTTAGTGATGCCGCGTTTAATTTTTATTACAGGGAAAACTTTGAAGCGCTTCAACGGCATGGAGCCGGGATTGTATTGATTGATTCGATGAGCGTTATGCCGCTGCCCCGCATCAATGCGCTGTATATTGGCGGCGGTTTCCCGGAAACGCACGCGCGGCAGTTGAGCGCAAACGTCAACTGTATGAACGCAATACGGTCTTTCATCGAATCGGGGATGCCAGTCTATGCGGAATGCGGCGGACTGATTTACCTTTCGCGGACGATTCGAGTCAATAACGAAAGCTATCCGATGGTCGGGATTTTTCCGCTTGTCTTCGAGCTTTCGAAATCGCCTGAAGGGCACGGGTATACGATATTCACCGTGGATGGCGAAAATCCGTATTTCACGAAGGGATGCGAGGTCCGCGGCCATGAGTTCCGGTATTCGAGAATTGTCAATACCGATGAAGCGGCGTCGCTGCCGATGGCTTTCACAATGCAACGCGGCCGCGGCATCATTAATATGCGTGACGGTCTTATTTATAAAAACACACTCGCAACATTTAGTTACACTCACGCCTTAAGCCGGAATGTATCATGGATGCAATCCTTGGTGGCATTGGCCAGACGATACGCAGACACGTCCGCCTGAAAAATATTTTTTTATATAAACACCGGAGTTTACTATATAGAGCGGCATTGATAGTAGTGACACTAAATAATAGTGCGCCAAATTCATATTATCATATTAATTGAAACATGCAAGGGAGACGTTAATAAAAAAAATGAAATTTTCATCGTCGAAGACGATGCGATTTCCGCAAAATGGATGAAGGAATTTCTGATTTCGCGGGGATATTCCGTCGATCATGCCCCTGACGGGCAAAAAGCGTTAGACGTGTACTCCGCACACCGGCATCTCGTAGTAATTACCGACATTGAAATGCCGGTGATGGACGGCGAGGAATTGATTGACCACCTTGTCGGTACAGGCAATGATTCTGTTATTATAGTCGAAACTGTGTACCGGGAGGTGTCGCTTATAATCGGTATTATGAAAAAAAGCGTATACGACTATATAATAAAGCCCGCCGATCCGCAGGATATCTCTATCAAGATAAACCGCGCATTTGAAACGGCAAAACTTCGCAAAATGAAATATATTACTGAGCGGGAAAAGTTGATCAGGCTGGAAAAATCAGCTTGAGTGGTGCTGCTGGAAAAAAGGTTCGATCAACGATCGAAGGGGCAATACGATAAAAATATTTTTAGAAACCTCGTGACTAATTTCAGCTCAGGCGGATGAAAATGGCAGGGTGGGGATTCCGCTCGAGTACGAGAACATTATTTTCGAGCCATTTTGTTGAATGACGAAATCAGTGTATGAAGAATACCATACGCTGGATTTTGGACTCGGCCTTTCCGTAGTGGAAAAAATAATACAGAAACACGGCGGGAACATTTATGTGAACAACATTATAAATCATAGCGATATTACGCGTGATCCGGTCCTCAATGTAAACTTTACATTTATTCTGCCTTTCGGCGCGTCTTCCGCAGAACAATAAAAAATCGGCCTCCTTTATAATAATGAAAGAGGCCGATTCAGATGGCGCTACTTTTCTTTCAGTTGGATAAATGATCCGTTGAGATAGAGATATTCAATTTCCCCGTCATTTGCAAGTTCGCCGATTGCTTTATCGACACGACGTTTGTCCTCGTTCAGGGCTTTGGCGACATCCCTGTTTTTAGACTTACCGGTTTTTTTTAAATATTCCCTGATCTTTTGTTTCAACTCTTCATTGTTCTGTTCGCTCATAACCGTTTCCTCTCCTGTTACCATTTAAATTGCGTGGTGGTACGAAACGTCTGTGTTGCGAACGTAAAATCATCGATATGCTGTTCGGTAAACGGAATATCGGTCAGCCTGAAGAATTTTTCCCATCCGATTCGTTCTATCCATTCGCCCATGCGCTCGTACGTGCGTGAGTTTTCAGCATATACCTCGACAATTTTTTTCAATACGTTTGTGACCTCCGGCCAGCGCGGTGGATTGTTCTTTATAAAAGGAATCGCGAGCCGTGAAAACATGGGGGGCTTGCGCGCATTTGAAACCTTGCCGCCTACGAAAATTGCCACGCCGTCGCCTTCGGAATCGGCAAGAGGCATTGCCGGGCAGACGGTAAAGCAGTTGCCGCAGTACATGCACCTGTCTTCACGCACCTCAACGCCGTTTATGTCTTTGTCGGGGTGGCGGCGAATCGCGCCCGTGGGGCACGACGCGATGACCGAAGGTATCTCGCATACCGCAGAAAGTCGGCTGTTGTCGACCTTGGGCGGTTTTGTGTGAATACCGACGACAGCAAGGTCAGAGCAGTGCACTGCGCCGCACATATTAATGCAGCACGCGACAGCGATTCGCAGTTTGGCATGCAGTTTGAATTTGATGAAATAATCGTCAAGTTCGTCCATTATCGCTTTTACGAGGCCAGAGGCATCGGTTGCGGAGCTGTGGCAGTGTATCCAGCCCTGCGTATGCACGATGTTTGAAATACAGTCGCCTACGCCGCCGACAGGCAGACCAAGCTTCTTTACCGCGCCGATGATTGGATCGACATTGTCTTTTTTCGGCGTCATCAGCTCGATATTGTAACGGCTTGTAAAGCGCAGATGGCCGTCGCAGTATTTATCCGCGATATCGCATATGTCCCTTAAAAAATCTATACTGACCAGCCTGGGAGAACCGACGCGCACCGTATACAACTCATCGCCCGATTCCGCGACATGCTTCATCACACCGGGCTTTGTAATTTCGTGATATCTCCATTTCCCATAGTTGTTCTTTATAACTTCCGGAAGCATTTCGCGGTAGTCCGGCGGGCCTATGTCTGTTCGTGCCATTATCGCACCTCCTCCTTCTCATTTTAAAAGAATACAAAGGGATTCGATCTGGGGTGATATACCATCTGAGGTACCGGTTTCAAATCGACGGCCTTTAAAAACTCTTTTAAACCGATACGGGCGATACATTCTGCAACCCTTTCCCTGTTTCTTCCGTTTTCGTCCCACCAATCCCAGATCTTCTCAAGAAGATCCTTGATTTCAGTATACGGGGGTTCCACTTTTACAAAGGGAACAAGCACCCACGAAAGAAACGCGCCGCGCAAAATCGGGGCCTTTCCGCCGATGAGAATCGTTGCGCCCTTTTCGATACCCGGTCGAATCGCTTTGGTCATTTTATTGATGCAGTGCATGCACCGCAGGCAGTCATCTGGCTGTACGCTGAGAACCTGTTTCGCATTGTCCCATGAAAGCGCGTTGCCGGGACACTTGTCGACAATGAGCGTTTTGATGTCGAGGCCTTTTGCCGCGTATTCTTTTACCGCGCTCTGGTCTATGCGGATGCTGTCTCGCCACGCACCGATGATGGTAAAATCAGCGCGCGCGATTGCCGCCGAACAGTCATTTGGGCACCCTGACGCCTTGATCTTGAACTTGTACGGCCAGCGCGGTCTGTGGAGCTCATCCTGGAAGGTCTGCGTGAGGTCGTAAATCAGATCGAGCGTGTCAAAACACGACCATTCGCAGCGCGCCGGTCCCACGCATCCGCTTGGCGTACGAAGCACTGATCCGGAGCCGCCGAGATCGAAGCCTGCATTGGAAAGTTCGTTGAAGCATGGCTGGATGTTGTCAGTTTTCGTGCCGAGTAGAATTATGTCGCCGGTCGATCCGTGCATATTCGTCAGTCCGCTGCCGTACTTTTCCCAGATGTCACAGATTTTCCGCAGCGATGATGTGTTGTAAAACCATCCTGATGGATGATTGACGCGGACCGTATGGAAGGCTTCAGCATTGGGAAACTTTTCCGGTACGTCGGTATACCTTCCGATTACTCCGCCGCCATATCCCGTAACGCCGACAATTCCACCATGTTTCCAGTGGGTAATCTTTTCCTTGTATGATAGCTCTACAATGCCCAGCAGATCATTTGCGGCTGGGTTTTTTTGTGCTGCCCGTTTAATTTCCTTTACGAAACTCGGCCATGGGCCCTTTTCGAGTTCATCCAGCAAAGGAGTATCACCAGCCATATTTAACCTCCTATACTTTATTTTTTAATTTAATTGTAAGCAAAATTGAGCATTAGTCAAGAAATTTAAAAAGCAATGAACATTGATTATTAAATGAATCAGATTCATTTAATAATCAATGTTCA
>DHPI01000081.1:22437-23596 GCA_002407865.1 Spirochaetia bacterium UBA5368 | reverse complement strand
AGGAACTAAGGGACACATTGAAGGAAAAAGACGCCATCTTTGTGAGAACATCTCTTATTCCATCTGGATATTTTTCTATGAATCGGCAGATAGTGCTGTGGTCAATAGTTCTGTTCGCGGAGAAATATATTACATTCTGATCCCAAATCCTTGTATAAAAAAGATATTGATATTTTATTGAATACACCAGAATGTAAATTAATTATTTTTGCGACAGACTCAAAGTTTATGCGCTTCACTCGGAGTACGTTGCTTGGGCTCCCTTCGGCGGGCTCAGCACAAGTCGCCACATCGCGCAAAAGGCCGCGCGACTTTGGTTAAGCAAAACGTTGTACGAAATGGCGGCTAATTTGGTGGAAAAATATAGTGAAAAAAATAATTGATACTGCATTGGATTAAGGAATTTACATATGGGAAACGAAGAAACATTAATTCATGATTTTGATTTAAATTTAATTTGTGATTATTTTGGAAGGTTGGAACGGCAGGGACCTGGCAGCCCTGAAGCTACCATCAGGGCGTTGAACTTTATTGATAATTTTTCAACTGAATTGAAAATCGCGGATTTTGCCTGCGGCACGGGCGGTCAGACAATGATTCTTGCACAAAATACAAAAGGAACCATTACCGGGCTTGATATTTTTCCAGATTTTATTAGAAAATTTAATACAAACGCTGAAAAACTCGGTTTACAGAATAGGGTAAAAGGCATTGTCGGTTCAATGGATAATTTACCGTTTCAAAATGAAGAATTTGATGTTATATGGTCTGAAGGGGCTATTGCCAATATAGGTTTTGAAAAAGGCTTGAATTACTGGAAAGGCTTTCTGAAAAAAGACGGCTATATTGCCGTAACCTATGAATCATGGTTTACCGATGAACGTCCCGCAGAAATTGAAAAGTTCTGGGTCGATGCTGTTCCTGAAATGGGTACGATAGGGCATAATATTTCAATACTGCAAAAAGCCGGTTATAGCCTTGTCGCCGCATTTACATTGCCCGAGAAATGCTGGACGGATACTTTTTTTATTCCGCAGAAGGCAATACAAAAACCATTTTTGGAAAAACATGCCGGGAATAAAGCCGCAGAGGCTTTTATCGAATACATGAAGTATGAAGCGGAGTTGTATTCAAAATACAAACAGTATTATGGATATGT
>DHPI01000081.1:21441-22230 GCA_002407865.1 Spirochaetia bacterium UBA5368 | reverse complement strand
AAACCGCTGCAGTCCATATATAAATCGTATGAAGAATGCCGGAGCCTGTTACCCGCACCTGCCAGTGAACCAGTATGCGCGGGCAACAGTCCGTTCCCTTCTTGTTCTTGATCAGTTTGGTTTCAGAAAATATTCCGGCATAATTGCCTATTTTAACCGTAATTATGTCTCAAGCGGGCCCTTGATAAAGAATATTCAAAGATATTAATGGGCGCTGAAAAATTACGGAATAAAAGTGATTGCGATGATTTTTATATTATAGCAAAGTCTGATGCGGAGAAGCAGATTGCCAATGCAAAGATCTTCGTCACTGCAATTGAATCATTGATTTTTGAAGGATGCGGCTGAATGTTGTAAAAAACACTCTTATCATTTTTCCATGGGGATGGATTGCCATGTCCCGATTCCACGGTATGCGCAATCCCGCTTGAAGGGGCGAGTATCAATCGCCCCGTACAGTGAAACGGGACTTTGCCCGCATAAGACTTACCACTTTTTATGCAGCCCAAAACTGAGATTCATTTGTGATACATGCTCCTGAAACAGGTAATCCTTTCCGTAGTATACGAATAACTCAAATTGATCGTATATAATGAAATATCCCGATATCCCCCCGACAATGCCGTACTGAACTCCGCTTAAATCGTAACCGGAGCCCTTGAACCACACGCCGTCAGTGTACAGGCCCCCATACACGATATCACGGTAGAGGGATATGCGGTATTCCGTGGCGAGCCGGCCGATATCATGCGAATGATAGCTCTTTCCAAGAAAGCCCTTGAAGTTCTT
>DHPI01000081.1:17455-21330 GCA_002407865.1 Spirochaetia bacterium UBA5368 | reverse complement strand
CCGTCAACGGGGATGTCATGATAAAAAGGGGATTCGCCGCGCAGGGCGCCGTAATCGAAACCGAATAGCAGATAACTGAAATTTTTCAGTTCGAAACCAGCACTGGCGGTAAGCAGTACCTCGTGGAAGACCGGCCCGTTGAAATAGCAGCCATACGTAAAATCTATCTTTCTCTCGACCATGTTTTTGAGCGAGAAAGGTAGAAAGTCAATGGATGCGCTAACCTCGAAGATATTCCAAAACTGTGTCTGCCTTTGAACATCAACGGTATATTGTGCAGCAGGATCAACCTCGCTGCCGAAGATAATCGCCCGCTCCGCGCCGTACCCGGCGTGGATCTTAAATTTTTTAAACAGGGTTATGCCCGGATCGGCGCTTCCCCGGAGATATGTGTAATTATAGCTTGAAAGCCCCAGGTCAGAGCGCGATGTCTTCGAATTGTACGCCGAGGCCTGAAGCAGTGGCGTAAAATACTCGCTCCATAGGGGAGCGAAAAAATACCGGCTCTTCGCTTCCGCGAACGTGTATTCGGGCGGTTTTCCGAAATTCAGGTTGAATCCGTAGTACACGCCGACCGACGAGTTGATTTCGAGGCGGTCGTTTTCCATAATAATCGAGGGGTTCCGGTATTTGACATAGGGAATGAGTCCCTTCGTATAATGGATGTCGAATCCGTATGATATTCCGCTTTTTACCGTGGACGCTTCACTGATAAAATATATTTCGAGATCGTATCGTGGATTCACCGCGGGGATGAGTGGCAGCCTCGTATCTCCGATTATCGGTACATCGAACTGACGGTTAAGTTGAAACGGAATTTTCTCGTAATCGGGAAGCGGTTTCACGAGCGCCGTGACGTCTTTGAATTTATAGTGCTCTTTTAACTCGCGTATCCCGTCTTCAACACGGTATTTGTTGTAAATCTTAAACGGAAGCTTGAATTCGTACCGTATTTTCAAAGTCTCAAGCGTGTTCATTTTGTGGAAAATAATCTTTCCAATCCGTCCCTCATCGACATACACCCTGAGCAGGGTGCTGGTTTCCTCAAGCAGAAATGTCGACGCGAGAATGTACCCGGTTTTGTGATAATATGCGTTGATTTTCTTCGAAACGTCGTCGAAACGGCCTGGCCCGACAGGGATTTTGTCCAGTTCAAGGTACTCGATAAGAAATCGTTCGGGATTTGCCTGGAGGCCGGCTATCTCGATTTTTTTATATTCTTCCGCCGCGCCGGCGCCCGGGTGCGCAATGCACAGCAGTACGAAAAGCGCCGCCCGGATCTTTATCATATTCATTTTCATGCAAATTCCGTATGGGGGGATTCCTTTCTCGTTTTTGATGCACGTGCGATCAATGCGTATACGCCGTCACTGCGTCATCGCCGTACAATCCGAGCAATTCTGATCAGTACTGTAAAATTTTCAAGAAATAACTTTATTTTGCATGGATTTCATCGGTTTTCACGTTCGCAAAACTCAACCACGCGGGCAAGCTCCATGCGGTAGTGGCCGGTTTCATCCGTGATCATCCACCGGTGAAGCGCCGTGTCGTAATACACCTGGAAGAGATACTCGTATTTTGCGCGAATATAATCGCCTTCGTAAATTTCTCGCCCGTGAATATCCCTGTAGCCTGTAGTTCGTTTCATGTGCATGAATGGCGTCAATCGCAGACACCTGTTTTAATACCACAACGCGTGATGAATCCACGCAACAAAAAAAGAAACTCCATTTTTTTGGAAAAAGGCTTGACTTTTCACATGATAATGATAATTATTATCATGATTGATTATGAATAAAGATGAATTCACACGGGCAACCGACATTCTGAACGATTACATTCAGAGCAGGCCCCTCAAGTACAGCGAGAAGCGGCTCGTTATACTCCGGGCGTTACTCGATAGCAACCGGCACCTGACTGCCGAAGAGTTGCATTCTATCGTGAAGGACAAAGACGCATCGATAGGGATCGCGACTATCTATCGAACGCTGCGGCTTTTCACTGAGTGCGGCATCAGCGGCGAGTTGACGCTGGATGGTTCAACGACGCGGTATTACCCGGCGCTGGGAAAGGCGCACCACGACCACCTCATTTGCATCAAATGCGGGAAGGTCGTCAACATTGTGAGCCCGGGCATCGAGAAGACGCAGGAAAAGCTCGCGCGTGAAAACGGTTTCACGCTCGAGAGTCACCGTCTCGATCTCTTTGGCATATGCAGTGACTGCCAGAAATAACTTATATTATCTACAGGAGAAACGCCATGAAAACGCGGACAGTAATCATCGCTCTCGTAACGCTTGTGTTCGCCCTTACCTGTGGCAAAAAAGGCTATTCGCTCACCGCGCTGGAGATCATAGAAAAATCCGAGAAGGCCGTGCGCGGTGACTCGCAGACCGGTACTTTCGATATTACCGTAAAAACGCGGCGCTGGACCCGCACAATGCGGTTGCGTTCGTGGGAGAGCCGCATTCAGAAAAAATCGTTCGCGGAGATCGTGTCGCCGGCGAAAGACGCGGGGAACCGCTTTCTGCTGATCGGCAGTAACATGTGGCAGTACGTGCCCAAGCTTCAGCAGACAATAAAAATATCGCCATCCATGATGCTGCAGTCGTGGATGGGCTCCGATTTCACCAACGATGACATCGTCAAGGAATCGAGCATCGTGGTCGATTACACGCACACGTTGATCGGCAGCGAAACCGTCGACGGGTACGCATGCTATAAAATCCAGCTCGATCCGAAACCTGAAGCGGCTGTGGTGTGGGGAAAAATTATCTATTACGCACGCGAGGGCGACTGCCTTCCCGTCAGGGAGGAGTTTTACAACGAGCACGGCGTGCTGAAAAAGTATATGGCCTGCGGCGCGTTCAAAACGATGCACGACCGCGTCATCCCCACGGTCTACAAAATGCAGACAACCGGCAAAGAAGACCAGTACACAATCATGGAACTGAAAGAAACGCGTTTTAATACACAGATACCCGGGCAGGTATTTACCCTGCAGAACCTGACGCGAAAATAGCCGCGGCCGCCGCATACGCGGTACCTGAAAGGAGACGCCATGAAAACCATGATCATGATCGCCTGGCGTAACGTGTGGCGCAATAAACGGCGCACCGTACTTACGCTACTGACCATCCTCGTAGGGTGCGCGATGATCATCTTCCAGAACGCCTTTGCGAAAGGGGGGCACGACCAGATGATCGAGGATGCGGTGTCGGTCAACACCGGCCATATTCAGGTGCACGAGAAGGGATACTGGGACAATCGTACCATCGATTACGCGTTCATTCCCGATGAGGCGATGATGAAATCGATTGCGCTCGACAGGCGCATCGCGGGATACAGCGTTCGCGTGCACGCCGACGGACTTCTTTCGCATGGTGCGGAGACCGCGGGCGCGATGATACAGGGCGTCGATCCCGCCGCGGAAATCACGGTGAGCAACATCCATACGAAGATCCTTCCGGGGGGCAGGTACCTCCGGCCGGGCGACACGAAGCACATTGTGATGGGGGAGACGCTTGCGAAAAATTGTAAGGCGCGTGTCGGCAGCATCGTTTCGATGATTTCGCAGGGATTCGACGGCTCCATCGCCGCTGAAAAGCTTACGGTGGTCGGGCTCTTCCGGTCGGGAAATCCGGAGTACGACATGGGCCTTGTCGTGATGCCGCTGCGGCAGGCGCAGGATACGTTCACCATGATGGGATACGCGCACTCGCTTGCGCTGCGGTTGGCGTCGAGCGACGACATTGACGCTGTGCGGCATTCATTGATGCGTCGCGCGGACGCCGGCGCGCTCGAGGTGCTGGGATGGGAAGAGCTGATGCCCGAGCTTGTGCAGTTTATCGTGTTCGACAGTATGGGTGCGTACA
>DHPI01000081.1:15713-17323 GCA_002407865.1 Spirochaetia bacterium UBA5368 | reverse complement strand
GATATTGTTTCTCGTGGTCGCCTTTGGCATACTCAACACAATCCAGATGGCGGTGTTCGAGCGCACGCGCGAATTCGGGGTGATGCTTTCGATTGGTACGCGGCCGGGACAGGTGATATCCATGGTGATGTTCGAGTCGTTTTTCATTTCGCTCATGGGCGTCATCCTCGGCTGCATTGCCGGGTACGGCATCAGCTATTATTTCAAGGTGAACCCGCTCGATTACTCCGACTACACGAAGGAAATAGCGGTATGGGGCGTCAGCACGGTGATATATCCGGCAAACGCGACGGCGCTCAATCTCGCGGTAACGGGGGGGATTACGATGGCGCTGTCGATGATCTTCTCGCTCTTTCCGGCGCGGCGCGCCGCCGGGCTCAATCCCATTGAGGCGATACGCCGCCTGTAATGAAGCGCTCGAAACGAAGCACGGCGGAGGGATAACCGCATGAAGACAATTGTGATGATGGCATGGCGCAATCTCTGGCGCAACAAACGCAGGTCGCTGGTCGTGATAACGTCGATCGGCATCGGCATACTCGCGATGGTGCTTTCCGCCGGTCTCATGAATGGCATGAACAACCAGATGGTCGAGAACACCATCAGCACCTCGCTTGGCCATATCGCGATCCACGAAAAGGGATTTCAGGATACGATGAAACTGGAATACAACTTCCGCGCGAAAAAAGAAATGTTCAGCGCAATCCGCAACGAGCCCGCGGTGAAATCGTGGGCGCCGCGGGTGAAGGCGCAGTCGATGTTGCGCTCGAGCGAATCGTCGCGCCCCGTGATGCTGGTGGGCATTGACCCGCACAGGGAAAAAACGACGACAAAGATATACGATTACCTGCTGAAAGACGGCGAAAGCCGCTTTCTCGACGGGCCGGATGACGACGGCATATTGCTGTCGCAGGCGCTTGCGAAAAAACTCGACGTGATGGTCGGCGACAAACTGGTGGTGATGCTCCAGGACTCCGGCAACGAGATCGTGGGCGTCGGCATGACGGTAAAGGGCCTCTTCCAGACGCCGATAGACAGCTTCGACAGGATGGTGGCGTACACCGGAATTCTCGGGCTGCAAAAGATCACGGGGATCGGGGAGAACCTTTCCGAAATCAACATTGTGCTGAAGAACAAGCAGGACGTTGATAGAATTAAGCGGCGGCTTATCGAGACTGCCGGCGAACCAGGGCTGGAAATCCTGTCATGGAAGGACATGGCCCCCAACCTCGTAAGCGCCATAAAGCTTTTCGACACCATGATGTACATCTTCTTTTCGATCATATTCGTTACCGTTGTCTTTTCGGTAGCCAACACGCTGATCATGGCGATCATGGAGCGATTTCACGAGATTGGCGTTATGAAATCGATCGGCACGCGGCCGTCGTGGATATTCTCGATGGTGCTGTGCGAGGCGGTCAACCTCGGCATCGTGGGGCTTGTCGCCGGGCTTGTCGCGGGCCTTTCCCTGACATACCTGCTCTCGGTTACGGGGATAAACCTCTCGTTCTGGATGGAGTCGATGCGCATGTTCGGTACGGGGAGCATCATTTATCCCGCGATCAAGGCGATGGACATCATCGTGGCGGGCGTAATCGTGTTGTGCACAG
>DHPI01000081.1:7129-15556 GCA_002407865.1 Spirochaetia bacterium UBA5368 | reverse complement strand
CGTAATCGTGTTGTGCACAACCGTCATCGCGGCGGCATATCCCGCGTGGAAGGCGGCGACGATCAAGCCGCTCGAGGCGCTGAACTATATCTGACACCATCGGAGCGACGCCGGCAGCGGCGGCCGTCATCCTGAAAAATGGAGACACACGGTATGGAAATAATTCATATAGAAAACCTCGTGAAAAATTACGAAACCAACGGCATCACTGTGAACGCCATCCGCGGTATCGACCTGGCGATCAAAAAGGGCGAATTCACCGCGATTGCCGGGCCCTCGGGATCGGGCAAAACGACGCTGTTGAACATCATTGGCGGTCTCGATGTCCCGACGAAAGGCTTTGTGAGGGTAAGCGGCGGCGATCTTTCAAGGATGTCAGCGCGCGAGCTTTCCGACATGCGCCTTCGGAAGATCGGGTTCATCTTCCAGGCGTACAACCTGATTCCCGTGCTTACCGCGATCGAGAACGTGGAATATGTGCTGTTGCTGCAGGGGGTGGAAAAGACCGAACGCACGCAACGGGCCGCAAACATGCTGAAAGAAGTCGGGCTCGAAAAGGAAATGCGCCGCCTCCCGAAGGAGCTTTCCGGCGGACAGCAACAGCGAGTTGCGGTCGCGCGCGCCATCGTGTCCGAGCCCGCCATCATCCTTGCCGACGAGCCGACGGCGAACCTTGACCAGAAAACCGGCGCGGCGCTGCTCGACCTGATGCACGACCTCAATCACCGCAAAAGCACCACCTTTCTTTTTTCCACGCACGACACGATGGTGATGGAGCGCGCGGAGCGGCTGATCTACCTCACCGACGGCGCCATTCGCACGGATGAGACGAGGGGGAAATCGCATTTCGAGGGAAAGGCGCGGCGCGTGAAATCCTCAAAAAAATAACGGCATGGAGCCTGTGCCGTGATGTGGTATAGACCGATGTCAAAATGGAAGGTTGATGCCGATGATTCTCCTATATTTTTTACTATGTGTTTTGTTTCTTTGTGCGCCTGCTGCCGCGCCGGTACGCGCCGCCGAGAGTGATGCCGCACACAGCGCCATTGAAGAGCAGGCCGCAGGGCCCGCATCGTCCGGCCTGTCGCTGAAGGGACAGGCCAAGAACCTGTTCACATATTTTTCCACCGACGCCTATTTGGCAACGGGCCGCGCAAAGGCGCTCGCCGCCGACCTCACGCGCCTGCGGCTGTCGCCCGAGCTTACGGTGTCCGATTGGCTGCTCGTGCACGTCGATTACGACAACGAAATCATTATGGGCGGCTACCTGAAAAGCCCCGAGTTCGACATGTACTGGCGAGCGCCCGACTATAACGATCTCGCGGACCTGTCGTGGGAGCCGTACTATTCAAAGGACATATATTACCGGCATGCCGTGCACCGTGCGTATGCGAAGCTTGTGACGGGCCGCCTCACAACGACCGTCGGCCGCCAGCAGGTGCGTTTCGGCAGCGGCAGACTCTGGAACCCGCTTGACATTCTCAATCCCATCTCGCCCACGACGGTCGAGGACGCGGGCGAGCAGAAGGGCATCGATGCGCTCAGGCTCGAGCACTATCTCACCGACACCACCGAGGCGGGACTTATTTTCGATGGGAAGCGCAAGAACAACCGCGATGGCTCGAACGCCGTATCCCCCGATAACAGCAACATCGTCGGACGGATAAAGACGACGCTGGGGAAAACGGAAATCGCGGCGCTGGGGGGGAGGATAGCGCGCCGCGCCACGGGCGGCATCGACGCATCGACAATCGTGCTCGACGGGATGTTGCGCGGAAGCATGCTTTACTCCGACCCGGAAGACGGCGCATCGTTCATCCTCGCAAGCGCGGGATACGAATACACGTTTGCCTCCGGGCTCTACTTCCTTATGGAATATTTCTATAACCAGAATGGCCTCAACTTCAACGACGATCTGCGCGCCGCCTACATGATGAGCAGGATTGCGGGCGTCAACGAGAGTAACTACACAACGCTTGCCAACCAGTTTCTCACGTACAACCAGCACTACGCCGGCCTCGCCCTCGGCATCGATATCACGCCCCTTCTCCGGGGCGAGCTGTTCACGATATACGATTTTCAGGGCAGGGGCGTATTTGTGTCGCCGTCGCTGAGGTACAATCCTTTCGAGAATATCGACCTGATCGCGGGTGTCATGGCTGCTGGCATATTGCCCGGCGCGGCCCACTCATCCGATTTCGAAATCTTCGAGGGCCACAGCCTCATCTTCGCGTCGATGGCGTGGTATTTTTGACGCTGTATGCGCATGCGCCGGTTTTTCAAAATGAAATCTCGAAATTTCTAATTGCATTTTTCCTTTTTCCCCTTCATCTTTTGGGAGTGAAGTGATGATGCATATGAAAATGTGGGAACCTTTACATGATAACGATGAAGCATGCCGCTTCGATTGTGGCGGTGATATCGCTTGCGCTGTTCGCGGCCGCGTTTATTTTTTTCGGGTATCGGGGTCTGTACGTGACGGCGCGCGGGGGGAATATGCCGGTAAGGATTAAGCTGCCCGCGCCGTCGGTTTCGGGTCGCGTGTCTGTCGAGGAGGCGCTCGCGAAACGGCGTTCAGTGCGGAGCTACGCCGATTTGCCGATCAGCCTTGCCGACCTTTCCCAGTTGTTGTGGTCGGCCCAGGGGGTTACCGCCCGTCATAGTTTCCGCACCGCGCCGTCGGCGGGCGCGCTGTATCCGCTGGAGGTGTACGTCGCTGCGGGAAATGTGGAAGGCCTCGATCCCGGCGTGTACAGGTATAATCCCCACGCGCATGAGCTTGCGCTCGTACGGGGGGGGCGATGCGAGAATTGAGCTTGCGCGCGCCGCTCTCGGCCAGTCGTGTGTCAGGGACGGCGCCGCCGTCATTATCATTGCCGCGGTATATGCGAGGGTGACCGTCAAGTACCACGAACGGGGCGTGCGGTATGTGCATATGGAGGCCGGGCACGCGGCCCAGAATATCTGCCTCCAGGCGTGCGCGCTGGGCTGCGGCACGGTCGTTGTCGGCGCGTTCAACGACGGTGCGGTAAAAAAGGCCGCGGGCATGGCGGCGGACGAGGAGCCGCTTTCCATGCTGCCGGTGGGCAGGATGTGAGCTTGTATATGTACAGCGGCCGGCTGCGGATGGTTGCGGTGTGATGCGATGACGGGAAACACTGATCTGATAAAAAGCGTATCGTCTGAAATAGTGCGCTTTTTCTCGCGCGGTTTTGTCGCGGGCGGCGACGTGCTGCATTTCGCCTGCTCGGCGCTTGATGTGACGGCATGCGAAGAGATCGCCGCAATACTGGCGGACGGAGACCGTGAGCAAAGCGGCCTTTCCGAACTCGTGTTTCATCCTCCGGCGGAATTTCGCTCCGGTATCGAGGAATTCCTTCCGCCGGAAGGGGTGCGGCCAGAGATTGAGAATAAGATTCTTGTCGCATGCGAATGCGGCATCGGCGTAACGCGAATATCCTTTGCCTGTTGCGGCCTTGCCGCCGAATGCCCCGTTACCAGGGACATGCTGCGCGCATTCACGTCCGCGCTGCATTTGGGGAATCCCGTACGGTGCGATATCCTCTATGCTGCCGAACTGAATGCCGATACGCGCCGTATGCTGTTGCCGGCGCGGTCCTTGCTGCGAAGATGCCGGTATCCGTCGAATGCGGAACGGGAATGGCTGTTGCGCCGCCTGGTCGAGCGGCAGCGTGCCGATCCGCACGGTGATGTCGCGTCGTTCATGGAGGTGCTTGCGTTTGTGCTGCGGCTTTTCGGCACGCACGGTGCGGATGCCGGTTGCGCGGCGATGCTGGCCGCCGAAAAGCGCATATGGAAAAACGCCCTTCATGCGGCTCGGAAATTTGAAGAGGAATGCGGCAGATACAGCATGGACATGCTCATGTCGTTTCGAATTACGCCGCCCGCGATACATTGCGATGAGGCGCGAAGAAATATTTTTCTGGCCGATCTTGTCAGCGCCGAGGTTTACGGAAAACCGGCTGATTCCGCCGTCGATGTTGTCGATAGCGCTATCGACATCGATACACGCCGTGCGGATTGGGTCGCGGCGATGGTGGAGTTCTTCAGCGGACGCAATGGACGCTGAAATATCGAAATCAGGCTGCCGTCGCGCGCTCATCCGCCGCGATGGCATGGTGAACACGCTATGAAACCGATAGTACGTTATACGATTGTGGCGGTTGCACTGGCGTGCGTCTACGGGGCACAGGCCGCGCCGCCGCGCATGGCGTTCCCGTCTCCCCGCGAACAGCGTGTGCGCGTCGGCATCCTGTCGAAAAGCCTGCGACTCCTGAAGGGCGGCACAATCGATACAATCGTATTTTTTCTTCCACACGACGCGCGTATCGAGAACAGGGCGGCCGGCGCATGGATCGAGGCCGGGAAAATCGAGGTTGCCATGCGCGGCGGCGAATACGTGATCTCGGCGGATAATCGCGAGTTTACCGGCAATGTCGATCTTCTTGTGCGTGCGCCCGGTCGCGGGGCGGAGTGCAGGGTCGTTCTTCCCGGCGAAACGCGCCGGTATCCGCTCCCCTGCGAGATAACCGGCAATGGCGGCGATATCCGTATCGTCGTCAGCGACGGTATCGGCGCGTATGCCCGCGATTCGGCGCGCGCCGAATATGGCCCGCAGGCTTCGGCATGCGCTGAGGCGGTCGAGGCGCTTGCGCTCGTTATTGCCGCCCGATGCGAAAATGCGCCGGGCGGTCCCTCCCATAACGGATTCGATTTCTGTGATCTCACGCACTGCCAGGTCTACAGGGGGCGCACAGGCGACGCCGGTGCGGAAGGCATATCCTTTCCGTGGATGATAAAGCCGTGCGCAACCGGGCGCGAGCTGCTGTTTCATTCGTGCTGCGGCGGCCGCACGTTCGGCCCGGATATCTTCGGAGGCGCGTCGAGCGCAGGATATGGAGTGAAGGACTGGCTGTCGTCGCAGGGCGTCTGGCTTTGCAACGGCGCGCAATCGAAGTGGCAAAGGAGTATCAGCCTTTCGGAACTTGCCGGTCTGGTGATGGATGGTCATGTGCCGCACAACGCGGAACCGGCTTCGCTTGTGCGTGACATGCGGGCGGGCGCGGTTGTCTTCATGTCGGGCCGTGAAAAGTGCCGCTGGGCGCCCGAAGAGTTCCGCCTTAAAATTAACCGCGTGCGCGGGTGGAACTTCATCAAAAGCAACAATTACGATATTGTCGCATACCGGGATTCGGGCGAGACGATATTCCGCTTTACCGGCAGCGGCCTGGGACATGGCGTCGGGCTGTGTCAGCAGGGGGCGCTCAGCCTCGCGCGCCTCGGCTATTCGCGCTATGAAATCATCGAGCATTATTATCCGGGGATATGCTTTCGTCCGGAGGCGTCGCACAGTGATTGCCCGCCAGGAGTCTCATATGTCATTTTTTCGCAGTTTGACGGGAGCGTTGAACGCGCGAGCCATGCGGCGATTGTCGCGCGGCGAATCCCTCCCGGCTCTCTCTTCAAGCTGATCGTCTCGATGTACTGCGCGTCGCGGCGTCCCGATATTGCCGGCGGCTACCGGTATCGATGTTGGGACGGCGCGGCCGACGCGGCGATACCCGAACGCTGCTGGAAGCCGCGCGGGCATGGGGAGATGGATCTTTCCTCGGCCCTGTCGAAGTCGTGCAACCGGTATTTTGCCTCGCTGTATTCCCGGATAGACCGCCGCGATTTTGCGGAGTTTTACGCGTCGCTGTGCGCCGGCCTGGGCATCGACGCGCCCCTGCCGTCGGTGCGCGACGACAGAGAATTCGCGCGGCTCCTGGCGGGGCTGGATTACCGTGTCCGCTTTACGGTGCGCGACATGATGGCCCTCTGCCGGGTGCTGGCGCCGGGAGAGACCAGCGAACCGCGTATCGAGCGTACGCGCGAAAGGATTCCTGTGCGCTTCAGGGCGCAGATGTTGCATGCGCTGTACGCGACATTCCAAAACGGCACGGCGTCGCATATCGCGGCGGACTCTTTGCGTGAGCCGGGAACGGCACTTGCCGACGCGGACGATGTTGTTCGCGGCGGCGCACCGATATGGGGAAAAACCGCAACCGTGCTCGACGGCACAAACGTTGCGTGCGGGTACGGGTATTTCCTGGGGGGCGATACCCGGAGGGGAATCGTGGTGATCATGCGTAACGGAATCGGCGCCGCTGCGGCGGGATGGGCCCGTATTCTGATGTCGCGAAACGAAGGCGCATCGGAAACGAACAAGTAGGATTCTCCGCATTTTATATACCGGCCGCGCGTTTATGCCGAAAAAAAATGAATTTTATCCGCTGCCCCTCCGATACATAGTATAGTGACTCATGCGAAGAGCACGCCTTTCACTGTGCGGAAAAACGGCCGTCGGTGCGGCGTTATACGCATTTGAATGTACTGCGATCAGCACTATACTACATAAAGGAACGACGAGGTTATTCTGTATGAAACTGCGAACTATTTCTCCGAAATTCATCATCTGCGCCGCGGCGGGAGTGGTGTTTTCATTGGCGATACTGGCCGGGTACGGATTTGCGCAAGAGGCGGCGAAGGGTAAAGAGTCGCCTGCGGCTTCCAAGGACAGGGATGCCCAGGAAGAGGAGATTACCGGATGGCGCATAAAGGATTTCAAGCCGTATATCCAGGCGATGCGGGATTTACAGAAATTGAGCAAGGAATATTCCGAAAATATTTTAAAAGTCGCCATCGATGAATACTCGACCGGCCTGGATGTACTCGAAGACATGGAAAACGAGGTAAATAAGCTCACCGCCGAGAACAAGGACAAGAAGAACCTCAACGAGCGCTGGCACTGGCAGGAGATCGACAGAAAAAATCAGGAAGCGAGGCAGATTCAGAAAAAGAAGTACGATGCCAAGCAAAAGGCGGTCACCTACTTTACGCGCGCTATCAATCATATTGATGAAATACAGTTCGCTGAAGTGCGCAAGGACCAGAAGTTTATAAATTTCCAGACCCGTCTCTATCAGGTGTACGTGTCATGCCAGTACGACCTGCACAACCTGAAGCCCTGTATTCCGATACTCGAGCGGTATGTCCTGATTAACGAAACAACGAAAAAGGACGTATGGGCGTACAAGTATCTCAGCAGTTGCTATGGATTCATGGAAACGATGATGACGAAATACCAGAAGAAAAATGAAGAGCAGCAGATGCATTACAAACAGCTGAAAAACAGGAACATGCTGATGGCGGTTGAAATGCAGTATGGCGTCGAATCCCCCGAGTACAAGCACCTCCAGGAGGTCGTCGAGACCGACGAGAAGAGGACCGAGCGTCTGAACGACTTTAAATAGAAGTACCGCTCTCTGTCCCGCAGACAAAAGGCCGTCCGAAAGGGCGGCCTTTGTATTTGGTGTGCGGATACCGCATCGTTGGCCGCGCCGTTGCGCGTTATTCTTTGCGCAGAATGGATGTCGATGTTGAGTATACCGTGCCGTCGAATTCAATATCGATCTGAAGCACGACCCCCCGTGGAACGAAAAGCCTCACCGGCGCCGGCTGGCGGATGTTGTTCGCCCGTTCATATTTTCCCCGCGTCCTGCTCAGCTCCCATCGCTCGAGTGCGATGCTGTGATAGTCGTTCGGATCGACGGCGGTTTTGAATTGCAGGCGCTTCAGCGCGGGGCCCGTTTCGGTACGGCCGGTCTCCGCGCCATCGACAAAAGCCTTGTAGTACACAATGGCGTCCGAAGCCGCATCGGTTACGCTGTCGATTGCCGATACGGTGATATTGAAGTCGCCGGGTGTCGCGAATACGGCCTCACGCGAATAGATGTAGAGTGACTTCATCGCCTGTATGTCGATTACCTCGCTTTCAGTACCGTTCGAGACAAAAAGTATCCTTTCATCGATAATGCCGCGTATCGAGATTTTTCCACGCACCGTGCATGGAAGGGCGCGGCCGTTCACGGCGCAAAAGATGCCGTTGTCGTCGTTTTGGATTAGCACCGGCATTATACCCGCAAGCGTGAAATCTCGTACGCCTGCATGCTCGGCGACGTTGCCGCTGTTCATCTGTACGCGATATAGCGTGCCGGGCTGCGATTCGCCGTCCACCGGCGAGGTAAGGATGAAAAGAGCGCCGTTTGCGGCCTCGAGCTTCACTATTTTATATCGGGAGATGTCGATGCTCAGCGGATACTCGAAGCGTGGCGCGCCGTCAGGGGGAATGCAGCCGGCGTATACTGTGGCGTCGCCGATGATGCCGTTTCCGCCCGACCTGATGTAATAGAGATTGTTTTCGCACACGTTCATCCCGAGCACCGGGCCGTCCATCGGCACGGGATCGCGTACCAGCGCCATGCCGCGGTAGAGTATCCCGTTTTCAAGAAGGTATGTATATCCGGCGGCGGATGGCGGGGAATCGTTCTCAACGGCGCCGGTTTCGGATACGGCGGTCGCGGGGGC
>DHPI01000081.1:5701-7012 GCA_002407865.1 Spirochaetia bacterium UBA5368 | reverse complement strand
GGGGGCGATGAAGAGGCAGACGATGGCGAACCCGAGCGCGAAACGCCGGGATGTGTGATTACAGTTTTTCAAGGCGGTCCGCGAATTCGTTTCGGTAGATTCTGGTGCCGAGCCTGTTTTGCTCCTCAACAATCTCTTCCAGCACCTCCGGCGTCGTAAGCGGATTAATGGTAATTGCCCGGAGCACGACTATTTTCTGCGGGTTGTAACGCGTCGATTCGATCATGGTGCGGGACACGAAGCTGTTGTCTTCCTGGCGGATGGCGCGGTGCAACTCGATGTTGAGTTCGTTCAGCGTTTCATTGATTTTCTTCAGCCGCTTTAGCAGCCGTATCAGCTTTTGCGGCTCCTCTTCGTGGTCGATTTCGTTGACGAGGAGATCGATGTTTTCCTGAACCTTCTTCGGGACGAACCGGTAATTGAAGATGAAAATCTCCGGGCGGTTCATGGGCTCGAAATTCGGATGCCGCTCGACAATGCCGCGGAGGGTGTCGGTCAGATCGAACGCGTGTTCAAATATGATTTTAAATCCCTCAATGCCGAAAATCTTCAGCGTGACCCACGGCTTGAGGCATGAAAACGGGCGCGATCCCTCGACGGTAAACCGCCCCTGGTCGACCGAGTCGGGCCTGATGATGTAATTCGACGCGTGTTTTATGTAATTCAGCGATGTTTCCTTGCGGAAGAGTATCATGCCCATCGACAGCGGCGAATACATAAGCTTGTGCGCGTCGAACGTGACAGAATCCGCCTGTTCAATCCCCCTGAAGAGATGGCGGTACTTGTCGACGATAAGCAACGATCCTCCCCATGCCGCGTCCACGTGAAAAAACGCATCGTTTTCGTCGGCGATCTTCCGCAACTCGAGCAGATCGTCGATGTTGCCGGTTTCGGTGGTGCCCGCAATGCCGATGAGGGATATTATACGTATCTTTTCTTCGGATGCCTCGTTGGCCTGCCGTATCTGCGCGCACACCTGCCGCAGCCTGTACAGGTCAATCTTGTTGTCGCTGTTGACCGGTATTTTTAACACGTTATAGTTGCCGAGTCCGAGTATGCGGCCGATCTTTTCTATGGAATAGTGGCCTCGGCTTGAAACAAGGATGATGGCGCGTTTGCATTTGTAATAACGGAACGCGTCGTAGATGCCGGCCTTGCGTATGCCGGGGAACCGCCCGTCGGCGGGAAATGTCATGTTGCGCGCCACGAGGAGGGCGGTCAGGTTGGCCATCGTGCCGTCGAGGCACACGTTGCCGAGGGCGACGCGGTGGTTCTGTATGTGGGTTCTGTAAAAATTCGCCGAACGGTTGA
>DHPI01000081.1:4761-5550 GCA_002407865.1 Spirochaetia bacterium UBA5368 | reverse complement strand
CGATGTATCCACGCGATGAGTTCACGTTCGAGAAACGTCGATGCCTTGGCGGTCTCGATTTTTACCTGGTTCTGGTTGAGGGCCGCGATGATCATTTCGATGAGAATCATGAAATAGGGTATTGCGCTGGTCATGTGGCCTATATAATAGGGATTTCCCACCTTCACGGAATGTGCAATGACCCTGGTTTTGATCTCGGCGAGGATGTCTTTCAGAAGGTGCGGCGACGTGGGAATCTGGATGGTCGAAAAAAATCTTGAAAGCTCCTGGATGGAAATTTCGCTATGGATGCCGCCCTTTTCCTTGAAGAAGCTATGGATAAGATCAAGAAGCTCCTGGCCGAACTCAAGGAATTTGTCCGGCGAATCCGGCATGATAAACAGCTTCCGAAGATGCTCGAGATCGGCCCTGATCTCGATGTTTTTCCTGTCATCTACCATTTCAACAAGTTTCATATGCTGTTTTCATCGCCCGTGTAGTATTTGACGACGTACGCAACACATTGAAAGCCCGCGTACTGACAGGGATGCGCCACCATGATATTTATAAAAATAATGAGCCGCACCCCCTCCCCACAAACCCCTGCCTATAACAATCAGAACAACGTATTTTGCAAGAACTTTTGCCGTCCGGATGGCTTTTTTCAGGTTTTGCCGAAGCATGCCCATTTCGCGGGTTTTCGTACCGTGAAAGTAGTATACTCAGTTTTATTTCTATTTTCATTATTTTATTCTAAAAAATATGATCACCGTTTTTTCGTTTTAGGATACCGGCGGTTGCTGCCGCTCC
>DHPI01000081.1:464-4659 GCA_002407865.1 Spirochaetia bacterium UBA5368 | reverse complement strand
ACGGGGTGGGTATCACTGGCGCGCAGCGTGGGCGGGAGAGACATGAAAAAAATCATTGACAGGATATGGATGTTCTTTATTGAATTATGTAATACTTAAATGCCTGAGAGTCTGTATGCGGTTGCGGGCATTACACAGGCCGCGGCGATGGAGGATGCAGGATGTTGTTTTCCGACGAGCAGTTTGCCATGACGAGCGAGATACTAAAATCCATCTCGCATCCGATCCGGCTTAAAATTCTTTGTTTTCTGATTGATGGTGAGAAGACCGTGAGTGAAATCGAGAAGGAATTCGGATCGTCGATATCGAACATATCGCAGCATCTGACGATATTGCGCAAGATGGATATCATCCAGCGCCGGAAAGAGGCTAATTTCATGTATTATTCGATAAAAGACCAGAAGATACTCGCACTGCTGGATACGATGAAACACCTCTTTTGCTCGGAAAAATAGATCGCATCCAGCGCGAACGCGGCTTAATATACCTTTAATATCCTGCCTGTGTTGAAATACCGCTCGTCGTCACGCATATAGCAGTATGCGTAGATGTACGTTTTTCTTCCCTGGCGCACCACGCCTTTCGGCAGTATGCGGCGCGTGGTAATGTTGCCGTTTTCGTCCATATACCTGATCTTCACTACATCCCCGATGAAAATCTGGTTGTCAAGGTGCAGGCGCGCCTTTTCCTTTCTGGAAAGGGCGGGGCGAATCGTGCAGCCATGAAGCTTGTTGAGGTCAAGAAAATTCCAGTCACGATTTTTATCATGGATTTTCACCACGTGCCTGAAAACCTCCATGCATCCCATCGCGTCGGAAAGCGCGCGGTGGCAGTGTATTTCGATGTTGAGGTTGTCACAGAGGGTTTTCAGCCTGTAATTCGGCAGGTTTTTGAAGGTCGATCTCGCGAGGCGCACGGTGTCGTACGCAAGTAACTGCGGGATGCGCCTGGCGCATTTCTTGAACGCCACGTCGAGAAATGCCAGATCGAACCGGGGATTCTGTATAATGAGCGGAGAATCGCCAATAAACTCGCTGATGGTGTCGAGCATGGATTCGATGAGCGGCGCGTCTTTCACCATGACGTCTGTAATGCCGTGAATCTCCGTTGTTTCTGGCGGGATGTCACGTTCTGGATTTATAAACGAGGAATACGTTTCTATAACGCCGTCGATGGTGAATTTCACCATGCCGACCTCGATAATGCGGTCGATCACGGGATTTATTCCGGTAGTTTCGAAATCAAGCGCACAGAAAACGGCGTCATTCAGTTTTATAGAATCATTCATTTCAATCGCATCCATTAAATATCGGGCGAACCGCCGGCGTCTGTTGCCCGCCGCGCGGCGTAACACGTGACAATGAGGATTTATTCCGGCTGTGGTTTATATCTCCCCGATGACCCGTATCTCTGGCTCGAGTACAAGGCCGAATCGCGCGAGCACCCTTTCGCGCACATGCTCTATACAATCGAGTATATCTTTCGATGTCGCGTTGTCAAAATTTATAATGAAGTTGGTGTGCAACTCGGAAACCATTGCCCCCCCGATTCTGCACCCCCTGAGCCCGGCGTCGTTGATGAGCTTCCACGACGAATGGCCGTCGGGATTTTTGAATACCGAGCCCGCGGAAGGGTAGTCGAGCGGATGTTTGGCGCTTCGTTCCTGGAGTATTCCCCGGATACGCCCGCGTACGGCTCCGGTATCGGCGCTTTCCTTCAGCGCGAAATACGCTCCGGTGATTATCGGATTTCCGCCGATTTCGAGGCGGCGGTAGCCCGCCATGTCCTTTGTCACCGGCATTTCCCTGATGGTTCCCGCGGTGTCGACATACACGACGCGGCGGACTATATCCGAGAAATTTCCCAGCGTGGTGCCCGCGTTCATGACGATACCGCCGCCGAGGCAGCCCGGAATCCCCGCCATAAATTCCATACCTTCGAGGCCCCGATCGATACAGAACTGGATAAATTCGCTTTTCTTTACAAATGCGTCGGCGTACACGGCGCCGTCCGTTTCGAGGCGCAGGCCCTCCCCGGCGGGTCCGTCGTATGCGCACCGGATGGTAAGGCCGCGGATTCCCCTGTCGCCGACCAGGAGGTTCGACCCTCCGCCGATGACCGTCAAAGGAATCGAATTATCCACTGCAATGCGTACGGCTTCCGCCGTCGCCGCTGCGTCGCGCGGGCATAACAGCACGTCCGCCGGTCCGCCGGTACGGAACGTAGTATGGGTGCGCATTGGTTCGCCGACTTTTACCGCGCCGAGCGCGGAGAAATGATGCAGCAGCGCATCGGACATGTGATATTCGGTTGTAGTAGTCATTGCGGTTGTGGATGGGCCGACTTTTTCATCATCTAAGGATACCCTGCACGCATCGGCGTAAATTGTCAAAGGAAAAAGTGTCGCAGGATTATAATTAAAAATACTGTTGCGTTTTATGGGCATTTCTACAGAGAATATGTAAAATATGTCGATAATAAATATACAGCATGCCCGCGGAGTGTGCAAAGTCGCGCAGAGTGCGCATAGTATATATATACAGGAGACGTCGAGACGACCGGCGGAAGCGTCCATGCGGAAGGCAAAAAACAGCAGAATACCCGACCTGACCGAATTCACCGACGAGGAAGGGAAGCGCTGGATACAGACATCCACCGAAGACCTTTTTTCGGTGAAGGAGCTCAATGAAATACTCGAGTCATCGGAAAAGGATCGTGATTCGGGCGAGATTATACTCGCACGCATCGATTTCAAGAAGGTCAACCGGGAATACTATGAAACCGTGCGGGAGCTTCAGGCAAAGCTGAAAAAGCGCAACGCGCAGTTGAAAACGCTGATACTGGAAACACGGGAGACCGTCGACAGAAAGAATAAAAAGCTGAAAGAACTTATTGAATACATAAAAAAACTTCATCTGGTGCTCGCGTGCTACAAGCTCAGTCCCGACAGCATTGAAAAACTTGATCTCGAACCGGTCATTTTTACGAAAGCGGCGGAAGCGCCGGCGCCTCCTGTCGAGGCCGTACCGCCGCCTGCCATCGAGTATTCCGATGTTGAGGAGGTTGAACTCGATGAAGGCGGCGAAGAGGTCGGCGCCGTGTCACCGCCATAATACCTGCTTGACGTAATTCCCGCTGCCTGAATGATTACGGCAATGTGCGTTGCACACCATCCACCGCTTTATGGAGGTATCTGTGGCACTGAAAATATCCAATACGCTGTCCGGCGTAAAAGAAGAATTTGTTCCCGGCGGAGTAAAGAAACAAGCGATCGGGGAGTATTCCCCCGTCACCATGTATTCGTGCGGGCCTACCGTCTACAGCTATGCACATATCGGCAACTTTCGCACGTTCATGTTCAATGACCTGCTGCGGCGCTACCTTAAATTCCGCGGTTTTACCGTCAATCACGCCATGAACATTACCGACGTTGACGATAAAACGATCGCCGGTTCGCAGCGCGAGGGCGTCACGTTGCGCGAGTATACTGAAAAGTACACGAATATTTTTTTCGAAGACCTTGCCACGCTCAATATTGAGCCGGTGGAGCACAATCCGAGGGCCACGGAATCGATTGGCGCGATGATGGATATAATCGGCCGTCTCAACGAGAAGGGGATCGTATACGAAAAAGAAGGCTCGCTGTATTTCAGCATATCACGTTTTGAGCGCTATGGAAGACTTTCGCGGCTCGATATGCGTGAGGTGCAAAGCGGGCTTCGTTACGATACCGACGAATACGAGAAAGACGACGTGCGCGATTTCGCGCTGTGGAAGGCCGCGAAAGACGGCGAACCGTTCTGGGAAACGCCGTTCGGCAGGGGGCGGCCCGGCTGGCACATAGAATGCTCGGCGATGGTGCGCAAAATATTCGGCGGCACTATCGATATCCATACCGGCGGCGTTGACCTTATTTTCCCGCACCATGAAAACGAAATCGCGCAGAGCGAGGCGGCGTACGGCGAGCCGTTTGTGCGCTACTGGATTCATGCGGAGCACCTCCTGGTTGAAGGCGCCAAGATGTCGAAGTCGGCGGGGAATTTCTACACGCTGCGCGACCTTCTCGAAAAGGGATACTCGCCGCGCGCCATACGCTACCTGCTGCTTTCCGCGCACTACCGCAAGCAGCTCAATTTTACCTTCGAAGGCCTGCGCCAGGCAAACGCCGCCCTCGAGCGCATCGACAACCTTCTGG
>DHPI01000081.1:0-317 GCA_002407865.1 Spirochaetia bacterium UBA5368 | reverse complement strand
GCATCGACAACCTTCTGGCGCGCATGGGTGAAATAACCGCGGACGGCGGCGAGAGCCCGGATGTTACGGCGCTTGCGTCAAAGGCGCTGGAGGATTTCACCGCGGAGATGGACGACGATCTTAACATCTCGGGCGCGCTGGGACGATTTTTCGAGTTTGTGCACGATGTCAATACCCGCATCACTGAAGGATTGCTGGTCTGCGCCGACAGGGACGCGATACTGGCGGCATTGAAAAAGTTCGATTCGGTGCTGGGTGTTGTATTCTTTCCGGCCGCAACCGGCGTGGATGTCGATGCCGAACGAATTGATCGCCTC
>DHPI01000065.1:269939-274331 GCA_002407865.1 Spirochaetia bacterium UBA5368 | reverse complement strand
GGCGAAAAATGTGCGCGTGAAAACGGCGAAAAGAATCGGGCTTATCGATGAAATAGTGTTTACGCACGGCCTCCGCGACGCTGCGATTGCACAGGCGCGCGCCATGGCCGATAAAAAAACAAAAATTCGACGTAAGAGAAAACGATCGATACTGACTGCGTTGCTCGAATCGACGCCGGTGGGAAAAAGAATTGTTTTTACTCAGGCGCGTAAAATGGTAATGAAGCAGACTCATGGCCTGTATCCCGCCCCCCTCGCCATCATCGATTCTGTCAGCTACGGCATGAAGAAAGGGATCAATCGCGGCATTGTACATGATTGCGAGCTGCTTTCCCGGCTTGTTATGACCCCGGAGTCGAGATCGCTGATAAATCTTTTTTTCGGCATGACGGAGTTGAAAAAAAATCCTATGCGCGATCAGGCGCGCGCCGTAAAGAAAATGGCCGTCATCGGAAGCGGACTCATGGGGCACGGTATCGCGTCGGTATCGACGGATATCTGTGAAACAATACTCATGAAGGATGTCAGCCTGAGCGCGGTTGCCGCGGGCATGCGTGAGGTCTGGAAAGGGCTTGTAAAAAAAACGAAGGCGGGAGCGATTACACCGTTTGAGCGGGACACGCAGTACGGGAAAATAGTCGCCTGCGAGGACTTCGCGTATTTTACCGGAACCGACCTTGTGATAGAGGCGGTTTTTGAAAACCTTGAGCTGAAGCGGGCGATTTTGAAGGATGCAGAGGACGCCACAGGAGAGAAAACGATTTTCGCGTCGAACACGTCTGCGCTGCCGATAGCCGACATTGCGCGCGGATGCAGGCGCCCGGAGAACGTGATCGGCATGCATTATTTTTCTCCGGTGCCGAGGATGCCGCTTCTTGAAATTATTACGACGGACGCGACCGCGGCGTGGGTTGTCGCGACAGCGAACGAGTTCGGTATCCGGCAGGGCAAAACCTGCATTGTCGTGAAAGATGGCCCCGGTTTTTATACGACACGAATACTGGCGCCGCTGTTAAACGAGGCGGTTCTGCTGATAGAAGAAGGTGTTGATCCAGCGGCGATTGATGCCGCCATGCTTCAGTTCGGATTTCCCGTGGGGCCGGTAGCGTTGCTCGATGAGGTCGGTATTGACGTTGGTGCGCATGTCACTCGAGGGCTTGGACCGATGTTCAAGAAGAGGGGGATGGAGCCGTCTGAATCCATCATGAAACTGAACGCAGCCGGCTTCCAGGGAAAAAAGAATAAAAAGGGTTTTTACCGGTACGATCTGAAAAAGAAAAAAGGCATGCGGCAGGTCAACCGGGAGATTTATTCGATACTTGGCGTAGAACCCGGAAAACGCTGTGCGGTTGACGACATCCAAAAAAGAATCAGCCTGATGATGATAAACGAAGCGATCAGGTGCCTGGAGGAGGGGATCGTACAGTCGCCCCGTGACGGGGATGTGGGAGCGATTCTCGGATTGGGATTTCCCCCCTTCCGCGGCGGCCCCTTCCGCTACGTTGATAGTATGGGTTCCGGCGCAGCGCTTGCCTCAATGGGCGAAATGGCAAAACGATTCGGCCTGCGATTCAGGGCCGCGGACCTTCTGGAGGATATGGTCGCATCAGGGAAAAATTTTTATACATGACATAACGAACGCTGTATCCGGCGTCGTGGCGTGAATTACCTGGAGGAACCGAAGAATGGAAAACGATAATTTTTTCGTGTGCGTTCTCGAGCATATTAAAAAAATACCGGATCATGCGGCCGTATTGTACAAACATGAAGGGCGATTTCGCGAACTTTCATATCGGGAATTCGGTGAAAAAGTATCCAGCGTGGCGCTCTGGCTGCGGCAGCAGGGGATAAAGAAGGGCGACCGGGTGGCGATTCTTTCCGAGAACTCGGTCTACTGGGCGATTGCCGATATGGCCGTGATCTCAACAGGCGCCATTACCGTTTCAATCTATCCTACCCTTCCCCCTCGCGAGGTTAAATACATACTTCAAAATTCGGGCAGTACCGTCATTTTTGCGCAAAACCTGGAACAGTACAATAAAATCACGGACATCTGGAAAGAGCTTCCCCGTCTAAAAAAAATCATCCTTTTTTCGGACGCCCGGAAAACCCTCGCGACAGACACTGTAACGATTGAATCAATCTTCAGCCGGATTGCGCCGGATATTGAAAGCCTTGTCGATGTGTCAGCCGCCGTATCGTCGGACGAACCGCTCTGTATTATCTATACCAGCGGGACGACCGGGCCGCCCAAGGGCGTGGTTCTGACACATGGAAATATTCTTTCCGTTCTCCGCTCGATTCTGCTGATGATCCCCGATCGCGGAATTATTCAGCGCAACCTCAGCTTTCTGCCGCTGTCGCATGCGCTCGAGAGAATCGCCGGCTTGTTCATGTCCTTGTATTTGGGGCGGACGATCGCCTTTGCGGAGTCGCTCGATACGCTTATGGTTGACATGAAAGAGACGGCGCCGACACATGCGGTCGTGGTTCCCCGCGTCTTTGAAAAAATATTCGAAAAAATAGTGGCCTCCGTGCGGACACAAAGCAGGCTGAAGCAGAACCTGTTCTGGTGGAGCGTAAAGACAGGGAGGGATGTGAGCGCCGTGATTTCGAAAAACGCGTCAATGGGGATGCTGCTGCGTGTTAAATATTTCATTGCGTGGCGCATTCTGTATGGCAAGCTGCATCGGGCGACGGGCGGGAAGCTGCGATATTTTATCTCGGGCGGGGCGCCGCTTTCCACGAAAATTGCGGAATTTTTTCATGCGGCCGGCATCCTCATTCTCGAAGGGTGGGGCTCGACCGAGCTTTCCGCTCCGGCGACATGGAACAGCCCATTGGCGTATCGCTTCGGCTCGGTGGGAAAGCCCATCCCCGGCGTTTATGTGCGCATACTGTCGGATGGCGAGCTTATCGTGAAAGGGCCAAACGTCTTCAAGGAATACTGGCGTAACGATGAAGCGACGAGGGAGGCGAAAGATGCGTCGGGATGGTTCCATACGGGCGATATTGGGCGAATCGACGATGACGGTTATGTGTACATTACTGACCGCAAAAAAGAACTGATAATTACCGCCGCCGGGAAAAACATTTCTCCATCGAATATCGAGCGACTTATGATGTCGTCGCCCTATATCTCGAACATAATGGTATATGGCGACCGCCAGAAGTATATTACGGCCCTGGTTGTGCCCGACACAGAGCAGGTGCTCGCATACTGCAGGGAAAACAATATTGACTGTGATGGCCTGCCGCTGAGCCGGATAGCCGGGGTGCGCTCGCTTATAGAATCGGAGCTGCAGCGGCTGAACAATGAGCTTGCGCGTTTTGAGCAGGTGAAAAAATGCGCCATTCTCGACGAGGACTTCACCGTGGAAAACGGCATGATGACGCCGACCTTAAAGCTGAAGAGAAAGAATATAATCGCACGGTATGAAACGACAATTCTTTCCATGTACGAGGAATCGGCCGTTGAAGCCATGTGAGATGGAGATGCGGTATGGAACGAGCGCTTGATTTTACCCAGGAGCATGTAATTTTCAGGGAAACCTTTCAGCGTTTTATTGAAAAGGAAATAGGAGCCGCGTACGCGGAATGGGAAAAATCGGGCATCGTTCCGCGGGACATATGGAAAAAATTCGGTGAGAACGGCTACCTGCTGCCGTGGGCCGATGAAACGTACGGCGGAGCCGCCGCGGATTATCTTTATTCGGTAATTATCACTGAAGAGCTTGCGCGATTCGGCGCCAGCGGGCTTTTTGTGCCGCTGCACAATGATATAGTCGCGCCGTATATCAACTCGTACGGGACGGATGAGCAGAAAAAACGGTGGCTGCCCCGTTGTGTTACCGGTGACGCAATACTCGCCGTGGCGATGACGGAACCCGAGGCGGGATCTGACCTCGCGGCGATGAAGACAACCGCGCGCAGGGATGGGGATCGGTGGGTGCTGAGCGGGCAGAAGACTTTTATATCCAACGGGATTCTTGCCGATATCGTTGTCGTTGCGGCCAGAACCGGGAATGGAAGCACGCCAGCGCATCATGGGGTCAGCCTGTTTATTGTGGAGCGCGACGTCCCCGGCTTCACACGGGGACAACCCATCGGCAAAATCGGCCTCAAGGCGCAGGATACCGCCGAACTGTTTTTCGATGATTGCATACTGCCTGCGGAGAGCCTTCTGGGAGGTGAGGGGGGCGGCTTCATCTATCTCATGGAAAAGCTGCAGCCGGAGCGCCTGGTTTGCGCGATCGCTTCTCAGGCCGCCGCCGAGCGGTGTCTTGAAATGACGATCGAGTATGCAAAAGAAAGAAAGCTCTTTGGGAAGCCGCTGTCGAAATTTCAGAATACGCAGTTTGTGTGCGCCGAAGTGGCGGCCGAAATCGCAGT
>DHPI01000065.1:262626-269832 GCA_002407865.1 Spirochaetia bacterium UBA5368 | reverse complement strand
GAAATCGCAGTGGGGCGAAGTTTTGTGGATGCCCTGATTAACGCGCATATGGCGGGAAAATCGGTTGTGCAGGAAACATGCATGGCGAAGCTGTGGGTTACCGAGATGGCGAAGCGCGTTGCCGATCGCTGCCTGCAAATCTTCGGCGGCTATGGCTATTGCACGGACTATCTTATATCGCGATTCTATGTCGATGCCCGCATCCAGACGATATACGCGGGGACATCGGAGGTCATGAAGATGATAATATCGCGGGGGCTCGACATGTGAAGCGCGGGGAAGGGGGCGCCGCGTCAAGAATGTCTTCGTGTTCATGTTTCGACCCTGTTTCTGCCCTTTTCCTTCGCGCGATACAACGCGGCATCGGCCCTTTTAAATAACGCAGCCGGGGTATCGATCTGCGTGTACTCCGCCACGCCAAAACTCATTGTGACGGTATGCGCTTCCCTGAAATCCCACTCCTGTATTGCGATCCGCAGTTTTTCGGCAAGCGCGACGGCATTGAGCAGCGCTGTCTCAACGGCGATGATGATAAACTCCTCGCCGCCGATTCTGAATAAAAAATCACTCTGCCTGATTTGTTCGGAAATTATACCCGCCAGTTCGATCAGAACGCTGTCGCCGGTCTTATGTCCGTAGGTATCGTTGATCTTTTTAAAGCAATCAATGTCGCAAATAATGACAGAGAGCGGCGAATTATACCGACGGCTGCGCTTTATCTCCTGTTCAATAACTGTGTCGTATAAATAGCGGTTGAAAACGCCGGTAAGGGCGTCGTGTGTGGCGAGAAATTCCAGCTTGAACCGCACATAGCTGCGGATCTGGTCGATGATAATGAGAACACCTATGATATTCAAACCGATTATTATAAACACGAATTCGAAAAAGCTCAGCTTCGCTTCTGAAGCCTTCTGGCATATCAGCACAAATCTGTTTGATATGCTCCAGCAGCGCTCGCTTTTATCGATGAGGCGTGCGTGATTTTTTCTAATGGGGGCAGCGCGGTAATCGCTTATTGCGCGTTTCAGCGAACCCCATTCCGTTTTTAATTCGGCCAGAATGTTGTAAAACAGGGTATCGAATTTTTTTATTTCGAAGCCCTCTTTTCGGGATTCGAAATCGTGGATTGCTCCGTCTACCTGGGCGATGATGGTGTCGCTGTTGTAATGCGTGCATTCAAGTTTCGCCGCCCGTTGTATGGAGCCCCTGATAAATCCCGCATAATTGATAATCTTCGCGTCGTTTTCGATCCTGTTGGTTTCATAGAGGACGAATCCGGCGTTGATCAGGCTAATGAAAAAAACCACGACGGTAATCATCATCAATTGACGGGATTGAGTAAATACGGATTTCATGTTGCGTAACGTATGTCCTTGAGATTTTAATGTGTATTGTCTATATAGTATATATCGAACAACCGCCCGCAGGGTCTGGCCGTGAATCTTTTATTGATGTAATTCTTGTTCGCGATTAGCGTATAAGTCAAAGTATTTTTACTACAGCAATTGCCATACGGCGAGGTGTTGCGTGGAGGGCCTGCCGTGTTTTATATTTAGCTTTATTTACGCTGCCTGAAATCCGATATTCATTACATATATCATGGTGTTGTGGAGTTAATTATGGCAAAGAGAGTGGGTGCCGTTGTGGTATTTATTTTTATGTGCATGGGCGCCTTTGCACAGGATGCGGTGGAGAAAAGAAGCGGGGAGAGCGGAAGCAAAATCTCTACAAACATTTCCGCGCAGGCGCAGTACAGCAATACCTTTGTTGTCGATAAATTTTATTTTAACAAGCGCATCGACGTGGAGGGCAGAGGAGATATTCTCGAAGCGGAGTTTGTAATAAACAATCTTGCCGATGATCCTATGGATCTGTATATATTCGTCATTGCGACATACGAAAAGGTCGAAAAGACGAAATCGAGTTTCGAGATGCCTATCCCGGAAAAAGAGCGCATAATGAGCTTTGTCCCGTCTACCGGCGAGATAGGTAATTTCGAGTATGAGAATCCCGCAAAAAATGGTGAAAAGATGCTGGTCAAGTTCCCGAAAAATCCACAGGCGGGCGTCAATCCGGAAACCGGAAAGCCGTATGTTTTAAAGGACAGCCTCGTTGTACGAACATATCACCTCAGTAAATATTCCAGGAAGCAGGTTTACTTTAACAATGTTACACTTTTGATTTTCGACGCCGGGGGAAAGGCCGTATACAGACGAATTTACCAGATTGAGGGAAAACGGAGATAGCTTTCGTCACAGAGAGATCAAAAAAATCCACCTGCAAAGGCGGATTTTTTTTTGCGAACAAGAGAATGCGAACGGTTGTTTATGTGGAAAAAAGCTTGTTATTTTGACATTTTTATTTACGGTGGCAATGTTTGTCCAAAAAACGAAGGTGCAAAGAGGTAGTTATGAGCTGCATGGTTATTATCGGGACACAGTGGGGAGATGAAGGCAAAGCGAAGATGATCGACTATTACACCGCCGGTGCGGATATTGTCGTTCGCTATCAGGGCGGCGCGAATGCGGGGCATACCGTTGTTGTGAACGGAAAAAAGCACGTCTTCCATCTGATACCTTCGGGAATCCTGCACGGTGATAAGGTCTGTGTTATCGCCAATGGCGTAGTGCTCGATCCCGAGCAGTTCATGAATGAGATTGATCTTCTGGAAAAACAGGGGATCTCCGTGAAGGGTCGGCTTTTTGTATCTGACGCGGCGCATCTGATTCTGCCGTATCATAAAATGTTCGACGAGATACTGGAAGACTCCGGAACGCGCAAGATTGGCACGACGCGCCGCGGTATAGGCCCGAGCTATTCTGATAAATGCCTGCGGATAGGCATTCGCGTCGGCGATATTTTTGATGAAAACTTTCTGCGCGAGCGGCTTTCCAACGCGCTTAACAATAAAAATCCTCAGCTTGAAAAAATATATAACCGCCCCGTGTTTGAATCGGGCCCCATTCTTGAATTGCTTGCCAGATTCAGGGAGCGGGTGCGCGATATGGTGACAAATACGCCGCACTATCTTAACGTGGCGGCCGAGCAGAAGAAGAAAATCCTGCTGGAGGGGGCCCAGGGGGATGCGCTTGATATCGATCACGGCACCTATCCGTTTGTCACCTCATCCAATACAACGATCGGCGGCGCGATGTCCGGAACGGGCCTCAATCCATTTCAGATAAGTGAGATTGTTGGCATTACCAAGGCGTATATTACCCGTGTTGGAGAGGGGCCGTTCCCGACTGAAGACCTGGGCGAAGGGGGCAAGCAGCTTCGTGAAAAGGGCAATGAATTCGGATCGACAACCGGCAGGCCACGGCGATGCGGCTGGTTTGATGTCGAGCTGGTCAGGTATGCGAAGCGGATCAACGGCCTTACGAGTATTGCGCTGACGAAGCTGGATGTGTTGAGCGGATTGCGCACCATCAAAGTTGCGGTCGGCTACGAAAAGAACGGGAAACGCCTCGATTACTTTCCGCCCGCGAGTCTCACGGAGGTTACGCCGGTCTATGAAGAGCTTGATGGCTGGGATGAGGATATTTCCATGTGTGCGCACTATGACGAACTTCCGTCGAACGCGAAGACATATGTGGATTATCTCCAGAAAAGTCTGAATACGCGCATATCGGTTGTATCGGTCGGCCCTGACCGGAAAAATACGTTTGTCATGGATTGATGCGCGCTGCCGGCAAACAATTCAACGGAATCGTAAAAAAACGAAAGAAAGGCCGTGCCCGCGATTATTCTTCGCTTTTTTGCGGAAGCGGGCTATTTTTTTATTTGACAGTAATTGCCTGTTTAATAGATTCATTCCGCATAGCGGGAGACGCTAGCTCAGTCGGTAGAGCAACTGCCTTTTAAGCAGTGGGTCCGGGGTTCGATTCCCCGGCGTCTCAATAAAAATGCGAAAAATGATTGACCAAATTTCGCATTTTTTTATAGTGCCGCAGTATGTCCCCGTCGTCTAGGGGTCGAGGACACCGGGTTTTCATCCCGGCAACAGGGGTTCGAATCCCCTCGGGGATGCATCGAGAGGCAGCACCATGAGAATGGCGCTGCCTCTTTTTATTTTACGTGAGTATTATTGCATTCCGGTAATTTTTCCGCCGATTGAATAACAGCTGTTGCGTATCGGGTCGACGCGTACCACCTCAACCGTTGCCTTCAATGGGGCGAACTTCGGATTTCCGAGATCGATCGTGACGTTCAGCACGGCGCCCGGCTTTATGTCAATATCGGTTTCTACGCGTATCCCGCTATGGCTTAGATTCTTGCAGATTCCGGTATGCCTGTGGGGTGTTCCGGTGATGGTGAACGATACGCCGGTATTCATCGCCATTCGAATATAATCACGCTTCTCGTTTCGCTGAAATACTCCCATGAGCGTATTCCTCCCTCCGCGGAGCATACACTCGTCGAAACAAGCACATGCTGCCGCGTGTTACACTACCGAGTCCTGAATCCTGCTGTCGAAAACCCTTCGGCTCTTGCGCTCGGACCTCGGGAGTGTGCCGTACCCGACAATTTCGATATCGGGTGTCACCTGAAGCTGATGCTTGAGCCTTGTCTTCGTTTCGTTCCGCAGTTTCCCGTCAAGGTCAGGACTGGAGTGCTCGCCGCGCTCGGCGATTATTTTAAACAGGTCCTTGCCCGTACTTTCCCGCGACAGGTGTATCTGATATTCGGAGCCGAGGCCCTCGACATTGGACAGAATTTCGTCAATGGATGATGGATAGACGTTAACGCCGCGGATGATGAACATATCATCACTGCGGCCCTTGATGCGCGAGTGGCGGGGCAGCACAGAACCGCATGTGCAGGCGCCGGGGATGATCCGGGTTATGTCGCGCGTGCGGTAGCGGATGAGTGGAGTGGCCTCCTTGCGCAGGGTTGTGACGACCATCTCGCCCCATTCTCCATCGGGGAGGGGCTGCAGTGTGTCGGGATCGAGAATCTCGAGAATGTAATAATCGGCCCAGAAATGAATGCAGTCGTGTTGCGGGCATTCCATGCCGGTGCCGGGCCCATAGAGTTCGGTAAGACCGGGGATGTCGAATAACTCGACCCCGCCCAAAAGGTCAGAAATCTTTTTTCGCATCGAAACCGACGACCGCTCCGAACCGTAAATGACTTTTTTTATATTGATTTTGTTTCCCAGTCCACGCTGCGCGACCTGCTCGGCAAGCAGCAGCGCCATCGACGCGGTGCAGCATACGACGGTCGGCTGCAGATCGATGAGAAACTGGCACTGCATCTCTATGTTTCCGGGCCCGATCGGTATGGCCATCGCGCCGATTTTTTCACAGGCGAGCTGAAATCCGGCGCCCGCGGTCCACAATCCGTAGCCGACGGCTATTTGCACACGGTCCGATTCGGTAACGCCGGCCATTTCGTAAGCGCGCGCGAAAAAAGAAATCCAGTCGTCTATATCCTTCTGGGTGTATGAGAGAATTTTTCTTGTGCCGGTTGTTCCCGTGCTCGAATGAATGCGCACCACCTTTTCGAACGGCACCGATAAAAGCGGAAAAGGGTATCCGGCCCGGAGGTCGTCGGCAGTTGTGAAGGGGAGCTTGCGTATGTCGTCAAGCGTACGAATATCGCCGGGCGCAATGCCGGCATCGTCGAGCCTTGTTCTATAAAACGTCGAATTGTCATATGCGTGACGGACGGTCCATCGCAAACCTTCGAGTTGCAGCTGTTGAAGCTGGGCTTCCGTCTGTATTGCGGGCATAAACGTGGAATGTGGCATTATACATACTCCAATATAAATTACCATCCATAGTCGTGAGGCAACGCAATATTTCAAGAATATTTGATGAAAAAGCTCGGCATGTTGCAAATTCATCGCCGCGAGGTGAAACGGCCTTTGCCTTTGTCTCCGTTGATTACTCGATATGGAGAAGAACTGATTTAAGGTATTCAGCCTCAGGATTAAACAGGCTTACAGGATGATCGAGCGCGTGATGGCTTTTGCGAAGAATAGTTGCGTTTCTTCCCGCGTCGGAAATCGCGGAAAAAACCACTTTCTGAAAAAGCTCCATGTCGATGAAACGTGAACACGAGCACGTGAGAAGAAGGCTTGACGGCGGGCAGGATATCGCCGTGCGCAGATTGAGGTGCTTATAGCCCTTGCACGCGCTTTGCGCCGATGCGCGGTTTTTCGCAAATGCGGGAGGATCGAGAATGATGAAGTTGCTTTCAATGGAGCGCTGGCGCAGATACTCAAATACGTCGGTCTCGACAAACTCCGTTGCGCATGTGACGGCATTTGCTTCCAGATTGCTCCTGGCAAGCGCGATGGCGGACGCGGACGAATCGACGGAAATCACCTCAAGGGCGCCTCCACGCGCCGCGGCGACGGAAAACCCGCCCGTATATGAGAAAAGGTTCAGCACTTTTAATCCTGAGGACAGGTTCCGTACGAGACTTCGGTTGTCCCGCTGGTCGATGAAAAAACCTGTTTTTTGGCCCTGGCGTATATCCACCGAAAAAATCATGGAATCTTCATCTATGCAAACTGATGCGGGCGTTGTTCCGTATACCTGACCGGCCCGGTGTTCGAGCCCTTCGAGTTTTCTGCCCGGGTGATCGCTTCTTTCGTAAATGCTGCCCGGATTTAAAACCTTGATTAAAATATCAACGATGACATCGCGCATTTTGTCCATGCCCAGCGTGAGCAATTGCAGCACACAGTGCCGGTCGTAGTAATCCACAATCAGCCCCGGAAGAAAATCACCCTCTGAATTGATGAGCCTGTAGGCATTTGTACGACATGCGTTTGCAAGCAACGAGCGCCGTGCGATTGCGTGTGAAATGAGGGCTTCAAGGTGGTTATGATCGGGAACGTTGCCGCCGAATGAAAGCATCCGCACCATTATCTGCGATTGTGAATTGAAATGGCCGTACCCGAGTAGATTTCCCCCGCTGTCGAGAACCTCGACGATCTGCCCGTCTTCCGTTTCGGGGTCGTACCTCTCGATGGCCCCGGAAAAAATCCACGGGTGGCGGCGCAAGACCGGTTTGTCCTTGTGCGGCTTAAGATATACGTGGTTCATGGCAGTCTGGTCTTCATGATTGGGTGTGCGCCTTCCGATATTGGCTTGGCGATATGCCCACAAGCCTTGAGAACGACGTGATAAACGTTGTATTAGAATTGAATCCGACAGCCGCCCCGACGGAGAGAATTGAGCGGTCTAATTCCTC
>DHPI01000065.1:223968-262513 GCA_002407865.1 Spirochaetia bacterium UBA5368 | reverse complement strand
TGAGCGGTCTAATTCCTCAACAAGCATTTTTTTCGCCTCATTGATGCGGTATTCATTCACGAATGTGCTGAAGTTTTTATTGAGTTTCTCATTCAATATCTGGGAAAGCTGATGAGGACCGATTCCGAGTTCGTCGGCAAGGTCCTTGAGCGACAGGTCTTCGTCGGCAAAGGCCTTTTCGCCATCCATGATTTCGTGCAGACGATCGATGATTTTATTGATGTCCAGGCCCTGGATGCGGGAGCGCTCGTAATGGGCCTTGCGTGTCTCAATTTTAAGAAGTCGGTTGTAATCCGGATGCCGCTGCGTCATAAGATACACCAGGCAGGTAAAGAAATTTGCTATGAGCATGGCCCCTTTCAGCAGGGGAATTGAAACGAAATCTCCGATAACCGCAAGCGCGTTCGATGATACGATAGATCCGGCGAAGATATAACCGATTCTTGATATTTTTATCTTCATTGATTTTTCGCTCTTTCCCCATACCGGCGCCATCGCGATGAGAATCGGCGTCATGATGATGGTGTTAAAGAGCTTCGGGAGCATAAATGACGCGTAGATCGCTTTAAAATAGAGCGGCAGTTCCATGTACGATCGGCTGATGATGGGGCGCCCAACGACATATTCTTTATTACAGGTTATAGAGGGATGAAACAACGGAATACACAAAAGCGCTAATGCCGCGATGGCGGGGACAAAAAGCAACACATGCGAAAATCTGAAGTTGAATTTGTTCGAAATTATCCACTTATAGCGCAGCACCATGAGCGGCGGAACCATGAAAATCAACGGCACCGGAAGCACCTTCACGTAGTATATGTATTCCCACTCATCGAAAATCCCGGTTGCGTAGAGGCACATCTGGAACATCCAGATGCTGAGCCCGAAAAAAGAAAATGTGTAGAGAAGATGCATTGTTCCCTTGCGCTTCTGGATGAGCTGGCCGAGCGCAATAATAAACGAGAACAGGGGGCCAAAAAACAACAAAAAGTTGAGAATCGTCGTTGTCACTGTTATTTTGTTTATAATCGTACCAAATAAAATACAGCGTATACTATACCGGTGATATCACATGTCAATACAATAGCGGTAAAGTTTCAGAATTATAATCTTAAAAGGAGCGGAAAAACAGAGTTATAACAATGATAGACATTATCATAAATATGCATTATATAATTTGTATAGTCGCAGGATGCTGCCGAATGGGGTCAGAGAGTCAGATCTTTTGCGGCAAAAACGATAGTTGAAATCAGATCATAACAAGGGGGGTTTTTTATGGGAGCTACACCCAATTACGAAAAAGAGTTCGAAGCTTTTCTTAATCGCGAAAAGCACCTGGCGTTGATGGTGCGCAGCAGGGTAAAGAAATATGAGAAATCAAAAAAAATAGCGGTACGGCACAAACCTCACGGCGAATGGCTTGCCTATACATGGGGTGAGTTCGGCGAGCGTATTGACTCTGCGGCAAAGGGCCTGCTTGCCATGAACGCGAAGGAAGAGGAAATGATAGGTATTTTTTCGTCGAACAGCGTTGATTGGGCGACAATCGATTATGCGTGTTTTTCCATCCGTGCGTGTTCTGTCCCGGTGTACGCGACAAATTCCGCGAAAGAGCTTGCCTACATTGTCGACGATGCCGACATCCGCATCCTCTTCGCAGGGAACCAGGAGCAGTATGACAAGGCGATGAGCATTTTCAAGGATTCGAAGACGCTCAAAAAAATCGTTGTATTTGACAACACCGTGAAAATTCAAAAAAGCGCCGACGTGATGTATCTTTCTGACTTCCTCGACATGGGGCGCGCGTCGGGAAAGGAAAAAGAGCTTGAGAATCGCCTCTCGAAAGTGCAGTCCGACGACCTTTCAACGCTGATCTATACATCGGGAACCACCGGCGAGCCGAAGGGCGTTATGCTGACACACAAAAACTGGCTGGCAATGCTTTTCGCTACCGGCTACCACATCCATATCATTCCAACAGATGTCAATCTGGCCTTTTTACCGCTGTCGCACGTTTTCGAGCGCGCATGGAGCTATTTTATACTCTGCAACGACGCGCAGGTAGATTTCTGCCATGACACGAAGGCGATTTTGGAGTTTTTACAGGAATCACGGCCGCATTATATGTGCAGTGTCCCCAGAATGTGGGAGAAGATTCATGCTACGGTCATGGACGGCATTCACAATGCGCCGCCCGCGAAACAGAAGATCTTCAACTGGGCGATGAACATCGGCGGTCAGTATCAGTACAGAAAACGGGACGGGAAATTTGTCGGCCCGTGGCTCTGGCTGAAGCACGCGATAGCCGTCAAGCTGGTGCTGCATAAAATTCGCGATCTTTTCGGCGGCCGTACCAAGATATATAACTGTGGCGGCTCGGCGTTTTCCGGCGAAATTTCCGAGTTTTTTTTCAAGGCGGGTGTTCTTTTGCTTCAGGGATATGGACTGACAGAGTGCTTTGTCATCTGCGTTGCCAACCCATCGCATAATAAATTTGGCACATGCGGACCGGTGGTGCCGTTGATGCAGGTGCGTATATCGCCCGAGGGAGAAATTCAGGCAAAAAGTCCCAGCATGATGCAGGGATACTGGAAAAAACCCGAGCTTACGAAGGAAATGTTTTCCGAAGATGGATGGATTAAAACAGGCGACGTTGGTTTCATAGATAGCGAAGGGTATATCACGATTACCGACCGCATGAAAGATCTTTTCAAAACATCGGGCGGAAAATACATATCGCCTCAGCAGATCGAAACCCTCTTAAAGGAAGACCTGTATTTTGAGCAGGCGGCGGCGATTGGCGACCAGAAGAAATTTGTGTCAGCCCTTATTGTGCCGTCATTCGATCCACTTATGAACTGGGCGAAGAAGAATAACATATCGTTCTCTACAAAGGAAGACCTTATCGAGAATCCGGAGATAATCAAATTCTACCGCGAAAAGATCGATTATCTTACCAGGGACCTCGGCCAGGTTGAGAAGGTAAAGAAGTTCATCCTGTTGCCGAACGAGTTTACGCAGGAAGCCGGTGAAATCACACCGACACAGAAAATCAAACGCAAGGTCATCAGCCAGCGGTATGCGGATTTGATTGATGCGATGTACAAAGACTGAGATACCATTCCCATAACAAATAAAAAAACCGGCGCCCCGACGGGGCATCCGGTTTTTTAATTATTACCCTGAATTTAATTGTGGACAGTACAAATTGCCTTGCATATTTTTCTGCGCGGGGCAATATTTGAATGCGGCTGGCGTATGTACCGGCGGAGGAGGCGTATGGGATTCATGAAAAAAAGCGCAGGATACCCGAACCGGCTGAAGAGAAGCTCACAACCACCCTACATTAAACCACGTGCCGGGAAAAGACGGAAAAAAACAGCACTGGCGGTCGTAGCCGTCGCGCTCTTGACGGCAGGTGTTGTGCTGATTGGAATCGTGGTGTATATGGGGAACAGCGCCGGGACTGTGGTGCAGGATAACGCGGAAGTAAAAAAAGTCGAGTCTCCAAAAATCGCGCGCTCGAAAAAGAGCATCGTTACGCACGCCGCCGATTCTTCGAATACAGAAAAAAACACCGATATCTTTGTCCCTGAAAGAAAGCTCCAGACGACAATTGAAACAATCACCGATAAATGACGAGGGAGACACAGCCTTTCCCGATGGCGTTGCTCATGGAAGAAAAAATTTATACAATCACAGAGCTCACACGACTCATTAAAAGAAACATCGAGGACAATCCTGACTTTACGTCAATATGGGTAAAGGGTGAGATTTCGAATATCACATACCATTCGTCCGGGCATATATATTTTACGCTGAAAGACGAGGGCGCGATCATTTCATCGGCCTTCTTTCGCAATGTCAACAAAGCGCTTTCCTTCAGGCTGGAAGAGGGAATGAGCATTATTGCCTTCGGGTCGATAAGCGTATTCGAGAAGAGGGGCAGTTACCAGCTGATTGTTGCGCAGGTGCGCCTCGAAGGCATAGGCGAGCTGCAGAAGCGGATTGAGCAGCTTAAGAAAAAACTGCTGGCCGAGGGGATATTCGACCCGCGGCATAAGAAAAAAATCCCGTTTCTGCCGAAGCGGATTGGAATCGTAACATCCCCCACCGGCGCCGCCGTAAGGGACATCATTAAGGTCGCGATGCGCCGTTATCCGAACATTGAGATTGTGCTGGCACCGGCAAAGGTGCAGGGGGACGACGCCGCGGTGTCCATTGCCATGGGCATTGCCGAGCTGAACAGGCCTGAGTGGGGCGTGGATGTCATCATCTGCGGGCGCGGCGGCGGCTCGTTCGAAGACCTGATGCCGTTCAACGAGGAGATAGTCGTGCGGGCGTTTTACGCGTCGCGAACGCCGATCATTTCGGCGGTTGGGCATCAGATCGACCACCCACTGAGCGATGATGCTGCGGATTACGCCGCGCCCACGCCGTCGGCTGCCGCGGAGATTGCGGTCCCGATTAAAAAAGATCTGCATGATGAAATAGACTACTATATCCTGAGGGCATATAATTCTTTCATGTCTCGTATACGGGAATTGCAGACGAAGCTTAAAGGAATCACGAGCCAGCGGTCGTTCCGAAGCCCGGGGGAAATCGTGTATGTGCGCGAGCTGCTTCTTTCGGACGTTGAGGGCAGAATCCTTTCCGTTATGAAAGATATTGTGAACGAACGGCGCAACAGGCTGTCGATGATACCCGACCTTACGCGTACAATGTTCGTCTACCTGCGGGATAAAAATTTCAGGTTCAATCGCGCGTTGAACGCGCTGGAAACCCTGTCGCCCCTCGGTGTCATGAAACGGGGATACGCGATAGCGGTCGATCGTTTCAGAGCGGTTGTGAAAAGCGTCGCGCTTCTTGAGGAAGGGGACGCAATTGAATTGTTGCTTGCTGACGGTTCTGCCGGATGTACGGTGAATTCTATACATAGAGAGGCGCCATTTGGAAAAAAAATCGACACAAAAGAGCAGAGTGAGCTTTGAATCTGCCATGGATGATCTTGAGAAGATCGCAAAAAAGCTGGAAGACGGAAGTCTGGGCCTGGAAGACGCAATCACCGAATTTGAAAAGGGGATAAAACTCGCGAAATTCTGCCATCAGAAGCTTGAGGAGGCGGAGAGAAAAATCGAGATTCTTCAGAAAGGCGGCGACGGCGACGTGCGTAAAAGGGATGTGAAGGTAAAACCGGATACCGGCGAGATTGATGATGACGAGGATTTGCAGGGATCGCTTTTATAATGCCGTGGAATGGATTTCAAATTTATTATATAAGGGTGTGCTATGAGAAACAGCAGACATGACGTTCTGTATATTTTGCTGTGTATAGGCATATATGTTGTATGCACCGGATGCAAGGCTGATACGACCGTCATGTTCTGCGAGGGCGTTTCGTCCGAAGGAAAGGGTATGCAGTGCGGTCAGGTTTTTTCGTCCGGCGATGTGACGGCACTTATTCAGCCGAAGGAACGTTTTGAAACCGACACGCTTGAAGTGAAGGTCTTTGAGGAGCGCAAAAACCAGTCGGATTGTGTAGAAACCATGGAGCTTTCCGTTTCCCCTGACGCGCGGTCCGCGACCGTGAACATCCCTCTGTATAACGAAGGGAAGTTCAGCGTTCGCGTTTTCGGAAAGGAAAAAAAGAAGGTGGCGGAAGGCACGATCGAAATTGTCGATACCTATTGAGCGGCATCCTGTGCCCTGGCTTTTTTTTCTTCCTGGTAATAGAAGAACATCAAGAGGGCCGCGCCGATAACGATGACAGAATCCGCTATGTTGAATGCGGGCCAGCGGAACACGTCGTCACTGCCGATGTAGATAAAATCGACCACCCCGGGTTTCCCCAGCAGGCGGTCAAGAATATTGCCCACGGCCCCCGCCATTATAAGCGCCATAGAATTGCAGAAGAGCCCCGTTTTCACCTTCTCATATATGTAATAGACGAGAAGCAATACAAGGACAATGCAGGAGACGACGAGAAAAAAAAGCTGATGGCCCTGCATAATCCCGAAAAGGCCGCCCCTGTTGTACAGCAGCGTCAATTGTACGAAACTGCCGATAATATCTATTCGCTCGTGCAGTCCGATATGCGCAACGGCAAGCTCTTTTGTGATGATGTCGGCCGCCAGAGATACGGCAAACAGCAGTGTCGCGATTACATGTTTCTTCATTGTGGGGCTCCTTGCCGTATGGTGTTATTCTCCTTTATTACAGCTTTTTTATTATTTCGGTGCAGCGCGGGCACAGTTGCGGGTGCTCGGGATTGCTTCCCATCTGTTCGGAGAAATTCCAGCAGCGGACGCATTTCTGTCCCTTCGATTTTTTCACCAGAATCGATGAGTTATCGTACGCAACCATATCCGGTTTTTTTTCCGAAAGCAGATGTATGTTTGAAACCTGAAAGAACCGTTTCATTTCATCGCCCATTGCCGAGAGCATCGACCGGGTCGTTTCGCTTTTTACAAAGAGGTCGATATCCGCTTCGAGTGACGTGCCGATGACTTTGTCCTTCCGTGTCGTTTCGAGCGCCTTGAGGACATCTTTCTTGATGTCGATCAGCAGGTCCATTTTCGCCGCAATGTCGTCGTTGTTGAAGCGCTCATCCAGCCTGTAATACGCCTGCGTATGTATCGAGTCCGTATTGCCCATGAATTGCCACACCTCTTCGGCGGTAAACGCCAGCACGGGAGCGATCAGCCGCGTAAGCGCTTCATAGACCTCGTGTAACGTCGTCTGGTTGGAACGCCGTTTTGCGGAATCCCGCTCTTCGACATAAAGGATATCTTTCGAAATATCGAAATAAAGCGATGACAACTCGACCGCGCAGAAATTGACTATCTTTCTGTAGACGAGGTGGAATTCGTAGTTCTCATAATGGGAGATCACCTGTTTCGAAAGGGAGTACAGCTCGTGAAGCACCCATTTGTCGATATCGAGCAGCTCGTCGTATGGCATCTTTTTGTCGGGCGTAAAATCGGAAAGGTTGCCGATGATGAACTTGAACGTGTTGCGGATTTTCCGGTACGAATCGGCGATCTGGTTCATCATATCGAAGCCTATGCGCACGTCGCTGCGATAATCCTCCGACGACACCCACAGGCGTAAAATGTCCGCACCGAATTTATCGATCAAAACGGACGGCGGTATGACGTTGCCCATCGATTTGCTCATGGCCTTGCCCTTTTCGTCGAGGACAAAGCCGTGCGTCAGCACCGTGTTGTAAGGGGCGTGGTTGCGAAGCGCGATTGCCGGCCACAGCGATGATTGAAACCATCCGCGGTGCTGATCGCTGCCTTCGAGATAGAGGTCGGACGGCCAGCGATGGTCTTTCCACAGGTCGAGTACGACAAAATGCGACACGCCCGAATCGAACCATACGTCGAGAATATCGTATTCCTTTTCGAACTGGTCGCCGCCGCATTCGCATTTTGTACCCTGGGGGATAAGGTCTTTGATGTCCAGCGTATACCATGCGTCGATGCTTTTTTCGAGCGATAGTTTCGCGAAATGCCGGATGCTGTCGGCCGACATGAGATTTTTTTTGCATTTTTTGCAATAAAACGACGGGATTGGTACGCCCCATGACCGCTGCCGCGAGAGGCACCAGTCGGGCCGCGATTCAATCATGCCCCGGAAACGCTGTTCGCCCCACGATGGAATCCATTTCGTGTCGTCGGTCGCTTTCAGCGCCGTGTCCCTGAGGTTGTTGTGGTCGACGAGAAAAAACCATTGCTCGGTCGCCCTGAAGATGAGCGGCTGTTTGCAGCGCCAGCAGTGGGGATACGAATGTTCGATGGCGTGGGTGTGAATGAGCACACCCTTTTTCTTCAGAAGCTCGACAACCATGGGATTCGCATCGAATACGTTAATCCCTTTCATTTCCGGGAAATCATCGGTGAATTTTCCCTCATCGTCGACAGGACAGTACACATCGAGGCCGTTCTGCAGGCCGATAATGTAGTCTTCCATGCCATGGCCGGGGGCAATGTGCACGACGCCGGATCCCTGATCAAGCGTTACGAAATTGCCAAAGAGCACTTTGGATTCGCGCTGGATAAAGGGATGATATATTTTCAGCTTCTCGATCATTTCCTTTGTGACCGGAACGCTCTCGCCCTTCTGCAGGCCGGCAAGCTGCGCCATGGAATCCACGAGGCCGTCGGCGACAATAAACCACTCGTTGCCGAACCGGTACGCGGAGTATGGGAAATCGGGATGGAAGCAGACACCGAGATTTGCCGGCAGCGTCCACGGCGTTGTGGTCCATATGATGACATAGAGATTGTCTTTATCGACGCCTTCGATGCCGGCAGATGCGGGATCGACCTTGAATTTGACGAAAATGGAGGGCGATGAATGATCGCCGTATTCCACCTCGGCCTCGGCCAGCGCCGTGACACAGGTTGGGCACCAGAAAATCGGTTTTTTTCCTTTGGTGATAAATCCCTTTTCGAAAAGCTGGCCGAAAACCTCAACGATTTTCGCTTCATATTTGTGCGACATTGTGAGATACGGATGTTCGTAATCGCCGAAAACGCCCAGCCGCTTGAATTCTTCCATTTGCACCTTAATATACTTTGTGGCGTACTCCCGGCAGAGCGTACGGATCTCGTGCTTGGGCATGGTCTTTGCTTTATCACCAAGCTGTTTCGTCACCTGCAGCTCGATCGGCAGGCCGTGGCAGTCCCAGCCGGGTACATACGGCGATTTGAAGCCCAACATGGTTTTGTGCTTTATAATGATGTCTTTCAGTATTTTGTTGAGCGCATGACCGAGATGGATATTGCCGTTCGCGTACGGCGGGCCGTCATGGAGAATGTACAGCTTGTCGCCCTTTCTCGTCGCGAGAATTTTTTCGTAAATTTTTTCTTTATCCCATGCTGCGAGCATGTCAGGTTCGCGCTTCGGCAGATTTGCGCGCATGGGGAAATCTGTTGTAGGAAGATTGACAGTTTTAGAATAATCCATAGCGACCTCATCATTAATTCGAATGAATATCCTCTGTTACGGAGGAATGGATATACGACAGCATTGTGCGGGAAAACATTAATCCATGATAATGTAAATATAACACTGAAAACCACCGTAACCGGATTTTTAGACACATATTTAGAAAATAGTTTTGTCAATAGATTTTTATGCATAGAACAATGTAAATAAGAATGTTAACCTTGGAGTTTTTGGTGCAAAAGTAAAATAGACGGAATGCGCCTGCCGTATTTCATTGCGGTATACGGGGCAACGCGGTGAGCGCATGCGTTTTATAATTGACCCGCGAAAGTCTGTTGGAATACACATACAGGCAGCACTACCACCAGGGAGGATTTCGTCGTGAAGAATGATGCGGCATTTCATTATCCCCTTTTTGTGCGGGGGGATATAGACGGTTTTATCGGAATATTCATTGATAATCTTGTGAATCTTCTGCTGATAACAGGCCTCTGCCTTTCTCTCGGGATGCCTGCCGCGCTTGTGTTCGGAAGCATATTGCCGGGGACCGCGCTTTCGGTGCTGGCCGGTAATATCTTTTATTCATGGCAGGCGCGAAAGCTCGCCGTAAAGGAACAACGACTCGATGTCACGGCGTTGCCATACGGCATCAACACGGTGAGCCTCTTCGCCTACTTTGGATTCATTATCGCGCCTGTGTATATGCAGACACACGATGCATACCTTGCATGGAAGGTCGGCGTAGCGGCGTGTTTTGTGAGCGGCGTTTTCGAAGGCCTCGGGGCGTTCGTGGGGGATACAATAAGGCGTATTACGCCGCGTGCGGCGCTGCTGTCTACGCTTGCCGGCATTGCGATTGCGTTTATCGCCCTCAATCATGTCTTTCCCCTCTGGGACAAGCCGATAATCGCTTTTGTGCCGCTGGCGTTTATACTGGTGGAATATTTTTCACATGCAAAGCTTCCTTTCAAAATACCGGCCGGGCTCTATGCGCTGCTGGCGGGTGGCATAATCGCCTGGAGTATGGGGGCGATGGATAAAAACGCACTTATAAGATCAACCGAGACCGTTGCGGTGTATATTCCTCCGTTTACGGGAATTGAAATTATACAGGGATTCAAAGAAATTACGCCGTATCTGGCAATTGCAATACCGATGGGCATATTGAGCTTTTTCGGCACGCTTCAGAATATCGAATCGGCCGCCGCCGCAGGCGACGAGTTTCCTGCGATGCCTGCGCTGGCGATGAACGGTATCGGCACTATTGTGGGCTCACTGTTCGGCTCGCCGTTTCCCACGACCGTGTACATCGGCCATCCGGGATGGAAGGCGCTTGGCGCCCGGGCCGGGTATTCAATCATCAACGGCACGGTAATGTCGCTCATATGCTTTACCGGCTTCATGGGTGTTATCGCCGGCATAGTGCCGCTTGAGGCAGGTTATCCCATTCTGCTGTGGATTGGCATCGTCATCACTGCGCAGGCCTTTCAGGCCACGCCTGCGGCGCACGCCCCGGCGGTTGCCCTTGGATTACTGCCGGCAATTTCGTCGTGGGGGTTATCGGTGTTGAAACAGTTTATCGGCGCACGGGGGCTGTGCCCGTCTGGCGACGTCAATTCCGTCATTTGCGAGTCGCTTCCACAGCTAAAGGGAATCATCTATTTTGCGGAAGGGCCGATGCTCACGGCGATGTTTTTAACGGCGGTAGGCGTCTATCTTGTGGAAAAGCGGTTTTTGAAGGCATTTTACTGGACGTTGCCGCTCATCGTATGTTCGTTTTTCGGGTTTATACATTCGCCGGCGGTGGGCATAAACACGGCCGGACCCATTACGGCAGGCTATGTTCTTTTCGCATGTGTGGTGCTTGGCGTACATGTCTACACGAAAAAAACAAATGCAGCGTGACGCGGCGCTTCGCGCTGTACGAATTGAAATTTTCGACGGACGGGGGATTTCGTGATACTATGTCCATGACCGTGCTGGCTGGAACTGTCGGTGCATGAAATAATAAAATTTTCTTGTCATTGTATACGCAGGCCTTATTCATGACGGTGGCTGTTGGTTTTTATGATTAAATCGAGAGAAGGATTTTGTAGATGATTGAACTGGATTTTGAGAAAACGGGCGGGCTTATTCCCGCGATTGCTCAGGATTATAAAACCGGTGAAGTGCTGATGATGGCGTTCATTAACCGGGAATCGTGGGAGCTTACATTGAAGACCGGTGTGGTCCATTACTGGAGCCGCTCGCGCGGAAAATTGTGGAAAAAGGGTGAATCGTCGGGCAATGTGCAGGAAGTAAAGGAGATTCGCGTTGACTGCGACAGCGATTGTGTGCTTTTCAAAATAAATCAGATCGGAGAGGCCGCGTGCCATACGGGCTTCCGTAGCTGCTTTTACCGCGTCGTTCAGGGCGATACGCTGAAAGAAGACGGCGTGAAGGTATTTGACCCTGAAAAAGTATATGGAGATAACAAATGAGCGACAATAAACTGAAACTCGGCGTTCCAAAGGGGAGCCTTGAAAAAGCCACGATCGAGCTGTTTCAGAAGGCGGGATGGCGGATATCCGTATCATCGAGAAATTATTTCCCTTCCATAAACGATAAGGATTTGTACTGTGCGCTTATCCGCGCACAGGAGATGGCGCGCTATGTGGAAAGCGGCGTGCTTGACGTCGGGCTTACCGGGCTCGACTGGATACTTGAAAACGGTTCTGACGTGGAAGTCATTTCCGATCTTGTCTATTCGAAGGTCAGCACACAGAAGGCCAAATGGGTGCTTGCGGTTCCGGACAACTCTCCGATTAAGACGGTCGAAGACTGCGCGGGAAAAAATATTTCAACGGAACTTGTGAATTTTACGAAGAAGTATTTCCGTGAAAGAAACGTTCCGGTGAATGTGGAATTTTCGTGGGGCGCGACCGAGGCGAAGGTTGTCGAAGGGCTGGTCGATGCAATTGTCGAGGTGACCGAAACGGGATCGACGATCCGCGCCCACGGTCTGAAGATCATCCACACGCTGCTGGAGACCAACACAAAGCTTATCGCCAACAAGAAGAGCCTTGACGATCCATGGAAGCGGCAGAAGATTCAGCAGATTGCCATGCTGCTCAATGGGGCGCTGAACGCCGAGCACCTTGTAGGAATCAAGATGAACGTTCCAAAGGCGAACATCGAATCGGTTGTGAAGATAATTCCGAGCCTTACTGCGCCGACCGTGTCGGAGCTTTACAATGCGGATTGGCTCTCTGTCGAATCCGTGATTGCCGAGGATGTCGTGCGGGAGCTCATCCCCAAACTGATCAGCGCCGGCGCTGATGGCATCATTGAATATCCCCTCAACAAGGTTGTTGGCAAAAAGGACGCACTTTTATAGCGAAAGACAACAACACGCTCGTCCCCGCGCGTGTGAGTAAACGGGAATGAGCGCCGCCCTCCGAATCGATTCGGCGCCATCGTGATACCGCGATCATATCCTGCCCAGGGCCTGTTCCAGGTCGGCCTTGATATCGTTGATATTTTCAATACCGATTGAGAGGCGCACCAGATCGGGTGTGATACCGCCCTGCATTAGAGCGTCATCTGACAACTGCGAATGTGTCGTGCTTGCTGAATGAATCGCGAGGCTTTTCGCGTCGCCCACATTCGCCAGGTGCGAAAAAAGCTTCAGGTTTTCGATGAACCGCTGACCTTCGGCCTTGCCGCCCTTTATGCCGAAAACGACCATCCCGCCAAAGCCGGTTTTAAAATATTTTTTTGCGACGGAATGACTTGGGTCGTCGGCCAGTCCGGGATAGCGCACCCAGTTGACTTTCGGATGCGAATGCAGATACTCCGCTACGGCGCGTGCGTTTTCGCAGTGACGCTCCATGCGAAGCGACAGCGTTTCAAGTCCCTGCAAAAACATCCACGCGTTGTCGGGTGAAAGCGCCGCGCCGAGATTTCTCAGGGGGACTGTTCGCATCCTGAGGGCGAAGGCGATGGGATTCAGGTCGCCAAGATCGTATGCGTACCGCAACCCGTGGTAACTTGGCTCCGGCTCGGTGAAAAGCCGGAACTTCGGGTTCTTCCAGTTGAATTTTCCCGAATCGACCATAATGCCGCCGATTGCCGTGCCGTGCCCGCCGATCCACTTTGTCAGCGAATGAATTACGATGTCGGCGTCGTGTTCGATCGGCCGCAGCAGGTACGGTGTCGCAAACGTGGCGTCCACGATGAGCGGCAGATCGTGCCGGTGTGCGATTTCGGCGATTGCCTCGATATCGGCAACGTCGAGCGCCGGGTTACCGATCGCCTCGATAAAAACGGCCCTGGTCTTTCCGCATATCGCGGGCTCGAAATTCTTCGGATCACGCGGATCGACGAAGTTCGCCGTGATATTGAATTTCGGCAGAATGTCGTGAAACATGGTGAAGGTGCCGCCATAGAGGTTGTTTGCCGAGACGATCTCATCACCCGCCTCGGCAAGGTTTATTATTGAATAATAGATTGCCGCCGTACCCGACGCCACGGCAAGCGCCGCCGCCCCGCCTTCCAGCGCCGCGATCCTCTTCTCGAGCACGTCATTGGTGGGATTCGTAAGGCGGGTGTAGATATTTCCCAGCTCTTTTAATCCGAACAGGTTTGCGGCGTGTTCGGTGTTTTTGAATAAATACGAACTCGTTCGATGAATCGGTACGCCACGGGAGAATGTCTCGTCAATGGTCTGTCCCGCGTGCAGCGCTATTGTTTCAAATCCGGCTTTTGTAAAATCATACGTGTTCATAGCTTTCTCCTTGTTCAATCTTCGAACAGCCATGTGCTGAGATATCGCTCGCCGGTATCGCATCCGATGGTGACGATTGTTTTCCCCCGGCTTTCGGCCCTCTTTGCCACTTCGAGCGCCGCCCAGATGTTGGCGCCCGCGGAGATACCAACGAGAATTCCTTCGCGTTTCGCCAGGTTCCGCGACGCGGCGCCGGCGTCCTCATGCCGCACTGTAATCACCTCGTCGATTAAATCTGTCGAAAGGTTTTCTGGAATGAAGCCGGCTCCGATGCCCTGAATCTTGTGCGTCCCCGCGGCGCCGCCGGACATCACCGGCGAAGCCGCCGGTTCGACGGCGATTGCCCTGAATTGCGGATTTCGTTTTTTCAGCACGTCGGCGATGCCGCTGAATGTGCCGCCCGTGCCCACTGCGGCAACGAGGATGTCCACCTTCCCGCCGGTATCGCGCCATATCTCCTCGGCGGTGGTCCTGCGGTGCGCCTCCGGGTTCGCCGGATTGCTGAATTGCTGTGGGACAAACGAATTTTTATATTCGCGAGCCAGCTCTTCGGCCCTGTGTATGGCTCCCTTCATCCCGTCGGCGCCCGGCGTCAATACAATCTCGGCGCCGAATATCTTCAGAAGTTTTCTTCGTTCCACGCTCATTGAGTCTGGCATTGTGAGGATGCAACGATACCCTCGCGCCGCGGCGATAAATGCCAGCGCGATACCCGTATTGCCGCTGGTCGGTTCGATAATCACCGTGTCCCTGTTGATGAGGCCCTTTTTCTCCGCCTCTTCTATCATTGCAAGACCGATGCGGTCCTTGACGCTGGAAAGCGGATTAAACGTTTCCAGTTTCAGCAGTACGTCAGCCTGCAGGCCCTTGGTCATTCGTGAAAGACGTACAAGCGGCGTGTTGCCGATCAGTTCGGTGATGTTGTTCGCGATTGTCATATCGACCTCCAGGGATATTCAAATTTCGCGTGAGAGAGCCGGTATTCAAAGTATACCACTCGCCATATTCGCCAGGCGTTGTATTCGGTGATGCGTGTACAATTATTGCTCTCCGCGTATGGATTTATTTGGCAGTAGCTCGTTCATGCTGCCCATGCGGTATCCCTGCATGTCGAGAGCAATGAAGGTAAAACCGAGTTCCTTAAATCTGCTGATGATTTTTTCTGATATGTCTGCCGCAAGGATGCGTGGCATGTCGTTTTGCAATAATTCTATTCGCGCGACATCGCCGTGATATCGAACGCGAAAATTTGAAAAGCCAAGCTCAAAGAGGCAGCGCTCGGCTTTCTTTATCATCACAAGGCGCTCGCGCGTTATTCGCGTTCCGTACGGGATACGTGTTGCCAGGCACGGCATGGCCGGCTTGTCCCAGGTTACAAGCCCCATCTCGCGGGAAAGCTCTCGAATTTCGTTTTTATGGAGTCCGGCTTCTTGTAACGGGCTTCGGATTCCCAACTCTACGATTGCGCGTGATCCGGGCCTGAAATCGTCGTCGTCGTCGAGGTTGGAGCCGTCGGCAACATACGAATACTTCATCTCGCCGGCAAGGGCTACAAGCGTTGAAAAAAGCTCTTTTTTGCAGTAATAGCACCTGTCGGGGGGGTTGGACGCGTACCGCTCGTCGTTGAGTTCACGAGTTTCAATGGTCATGTGCTGCGCGCCGATCTGCCGCACGACCTTCTCCGCGCCGGCGATTTCATTTTCAGGATATGTTTCGGATCTCGCCGTGACGGCAAGCACCCTGTCGTGCAGCACATCGAAGGCGATTTTCAGTAAGAAGGTGCTGTCGGCCCCCCCCGAGTATGCGACGACCGCGCTTCCCATTTCGGCGAGGATTGATTTCAGTTTTTCAAATTTATGCTGTGTGTGCATATGTGTTCGTATCCTTGTATTCATGTGCGATGGATTCGGATTCTCGCGAAAGACGTTGAAATGCGCACCCTGCATCGGCATTGTGAAAAGTATAAGGATTATTGAGATTATGCAAGCATGAAAATAGCATGATTGTATACGAGTCAATGCAGTAATATGGCGGAGCGCAGATTTTTTTATTTGATAATTATATGACAAAGTATACTATTGTATGGTTAGAATCCCTGATGTGTGATTATAACACCTATGGTATCGATGTCACTGCAACAATTGCGGGAAAAAACGCGTGAAATTGCCGGCGGTATAGCCGCGCCGATTTTTTATGCCGACAAGGCCGATGAAATCGCGCGTTCGGAGAACATTGCGTCGCATTCGTCGCTGGCGGGCTTTTCACGAGATATAATAAAGGGAAAGGGTGGCGCGGCCGGCCACGGCTATGGCCATGCGCACAGTGTCGCTTCGGATGCCGCCGCGATCGTCTACTGTGAGGCCGGATTTAATGGCAGGAGCGACCGTCTTGCGGAAAATGGCATGATTGCCGGCTATCTTCATGATATCATGCGGGACGAAAGCGATCACCCGCGCAAGGGCGCTCAATATGCGGCGAATCGTCTTAAAGGACTGATGAGCGATTATGATCTCGAAATGATAGTCTTTGCCATTAAAAACCATGAAGCGTTCAGGGAATTTGATGTGGTGCCCAACGCGGATTACATGCTGCTTTCAAACGCGCTGTACGACGCGGATAAATTCAGATGGGGACCCGATAATTTTGTATACACGCTCTGGGACATGGCGGAAAGTATGAATATTAATCCGGATTTTATTATAAAGAATTATGACAGGGCTATCGAGGGTATTGTCCGGGTCAGGGAAACATTTCGTACGGCGACAGGGAAACGGTATGGGCCCGACTTTATTGATAAAGGGCTTGAAATCGGCCGTGCGTTGTATAAATTTTGTACGATGTATGCATGAGCAGTGATGGGGCTGATATCTCTATGGAAAATGTAACTGCAATGTCCACAGGTAGTGTAAACAGGAAAAAAGAAGGCAGCATCCTTGTTGTCGATGATGAGCACCTTGTAAGAAAAGCCCTGTCCCGCTATCTGATTAAGATGGGATATGCCATCGATGTCGCTGAAGATGGCATCGTCGCGATCGAAAAACTTTCCGGCAACTCATACGACCTTGTTCTCACCGACCTCAAGATGCCCAATCTCGACGGGAAGGAGCTTCTGACGGTCATGGCGGAGCGATTCCCCGACATTCCCAAAATAGTACTTACGGGATTCGGGACAAACGAGGATATAATTCATGCGTTGAAAACCGGCGCATATGATTTTCTTACGAAACCGATAATGGATTTCGCCATTCTCTACCATGCAATTGAACGGGCGCTTGATCGTAAAAGGCTTCACGATGAGCGCATACGCTTTATCGAGCAGCAGAATCAGATCAACGACATCATTTCGATGCTCAACCGCGGCAAGAAAACAGAGGAAATTTTTCTTACGCTCAACAGCACACTGAAAAAAATTATTCCGTTCAACAGGCTTTCCCTGTCGCTTATCGAGGAAAGCAGCAGAACGGTGATTAATAAACTGGTCCATTCGGACAGAGAGATCATTCTTAACATTGGCGAAACATTCTTCCTTTCGGATTCGTCGCTCAGAGATGTGGCGATAAACAAAGAAGTTATGCTGATCAATGATTTGCAGGAATACTATGCCGGGCATCCGGCCTCGAGAAACGCGAAAGCGCTTCTTGAAGAAGGGATGCGCTCGTCGCTTGTGCTGCCGCTGATCATCAACAATATGACACGCGGATTTTTGTTCTTCGTGTCGGTGGAACCTTTCGCGTTCACTGACGCGCATATAGCGTTTTTGAAATCAATATCGGGCCAGATCGCTTTCAGCATTCAGCGGGGCGAACTGCTCGAAGAGCTCGAACTGCACACGCAAAACCTGGAGCACCTGGTCAAGGTGCGCACGCACGAAATATTGAAGACGCAGAAAACCACGATATTCGCGCTGAGCAAGCTTGCCGAGGTGCGCGATCCGGAGACCGGGGAGCACCTTGAACGAATACGGAATTACGCCGTGCTGATTGCGCAGATTGTAAAATATTCTGGCCATGAATTCGAGATTACAAACCAGTATCTCCGGGACCTGTACGATTCGTCGATTCTGCATGACATTGGCAAGGTCGGCGTGCCCGATGCCATTCTTTTAAAGCAGGGGCCGTTGACCCCCGAAGAATTTGATATTATAAAAATGCACACGACAATTGGGCATAACGCGTTGAAAATCGCTTCAAAGGAACTGGGCGATAATTCGTTTCTTACCATGGCGATGGATATTACGATGTATCACCACGAGATGTGGGTTGGAGGCGGTTATCCGAAGGGATTGAAGGGTGCTGAAATTCCTCTGTCGGCGCGTATCGTGACGATTACGGATGTGTACGATGCCCTGACGTCCAAGCGGCCGTACAAAGAGGCCTTTTCGCACGACAAGGCGATAAAAATTATGAAGGAAGAATCGTTCAAATTCGATCCATTCCTGTTTTCGATTTTTCTCGATAACGAGTCGGAATTCAACCGCATACGGAAGGAATTCAGCTAATGGTGCGGATATGATAAGGGATATAGAATGAGGAGAACACCCGTATATCTGAGAATCGGCGGGCCTATTACGCCTGTCGTAAAAAAACTGATGATACTGAATGCCGCTGTGTTTTTACTGCAGCAGGCGTCGTCATATTTTGCACCGGGGGTTCTCGAACGAAACTTCGGCCTCAACCACCAGGGGCTTGTGTACGAGTTCAAGGTGTGGCAGGTTTTCACCTACATGTTTCTGCACGGCGGATGGATGCACATCATCTTCAACCTGTTCGGGCTGTGGATGTTTGCCGGCGAGCTTGAAGAGCGATGGGGGTCGAAGCTCTTTCTGCGTTATTATTGTTTTACCGGTACGGGCGCGGGGATAATGATCGCTATGATGAACTATCTCGTCACCGCCAACTATGGAATCAATCCTCTTATGCCGTATGCGCCGACAACGATCGGCGCGTCGGGCGCGATTTACGGGATTTTGCTCGCGTACGGCCTGACGTGGCCGAACCGCGAGGTGCTGCTGTATTTTTTATTTCCGGTTAAAATGAAATATCTCCTCATTATTTTTGGTCTGCTCGAGTTTTTCGGCACGATTTCCAGTGCGGGCGGGTCGGGCGGCAACGTAAGCCACATCGGCCATCTCGGAGGATTGCTTGCCGGGTTTGTATTTATGTACACAACGTCCTGGCATGCCGCGCGAAAACCGTCACGGCAGGCGTCGAAAGGCGGCTTTTTTCAGGCATACCTGAAAAAGCAGAGGTTGAAACGCCAGAAGAAAATAATCGATGATCGCATTGAAGCAAAAAGGATTATCGATACGCTCCTGGAAAAAATAGCGCGGGAAGGCATGAAGTCGCTGACCCCTGAGGAAAAAAGAAAACTGGAGTGGGCGCGAAGAAATTATTATCCCAACAACACTGACCATATACATTGACGCAGCGGGGGTCGTTACGCGTCGCTTTTATCGTCCCGGGAAGTGGTAAATAATGTATTGACAGCGTGGCGTTTTCAGTGCACGTTGCTGTGCGTTGGCGTGTGCGGATCAATGCCGCATGAGGGCGATGCCTGTACGCCTGTGCACCGCCGTTACCGCGCATTTCCATCGCCAGGTTCGTTGCTCGTTGTACATGCTGCGAACGCAAAATAATAAAACAATATTCGGGTAGAATCATGTATTGGGACAAAGATATTGAAACGATCGACAGGAAATCGCTACAGGCTTTGCAGTTAAAAAAATTGCAGGGAGCGCTGCGGCGATCTGCCGAAACCCCGTTTTATAAAAAGGTTTTTTCCGAAAGCGGGGTGAATGTCGAAAAAATTACAACACTCGACCATCTGAAAGACATACCTTTTACCACGAAGAACGACCTTCGCCTCAGTTATCCGGATGGCATGGTGACAGTGCCGCGCAAGGAGATCGTGCGCATGCACGCATCGTCGGGTACCACGGGAAAATCCACGGTAATATTTTACACAAAAAAGGATGTGGACGAGTGGGCCACACAGGTCGCCAGGGGCATGGTTGCCACGGGCACCACGCCGGACGACGTATTTCAGAACATGATGGGTTACGGCCTCTTCACGGGCGGGCTGGGCCTGCACTACGGCGCCGAAAAGCTCGGCTGTATGGTAATACCGATGTCAACGGGCAACACCCTCAAGCAGATACAGTTTCTGCAGGATTTCCAGACGACGGTTATTCATATTACGCCGAGTTACGCGCTGCATCTTGTTGAAGCGATTCAGGAAAATGGCGTCAATCCGCACGATCTTTTTATAAAGAAAGCCTATCTGGGCGCGGAGCCCTATTCAGAGGCGACGCGAAACAAGATTGAAGAACAGTACGGTCTCGACGCCTACAATTCGTACGGCATGTCGGAGATGAACGGGCCGGGTGTCGCGTTCGAGTGCGTGCATAAAAACGGCATGCACCTGTGGGAAGACTTTTATATTCCGGAAATCATCAATCCGGAAACCGGGGAAAATCTTCCTGACGGCGAGGAGGGTGAACTGGTGCTGACGCACATCAACCGTGAGGCAATGCCCATTTTCCGCTACCGTACGCGCGATCTCACACGCATCATTCCCGAGCGGTGCGCGTGCGGTCGTACACACCGTCGCATCGAGCGCATTAAGGGTCGGACGGACGACATGATGATTGTCAGCGGCGTGAATGTCTTCCCGTCACAGATCGAGACGGTGTTGATGAACATTCCCGAGGTGGGCAACAATTACCAGATTGTGCTGGAAAGGGAGAACAATCTTGACAGGATGCATATCAAGGTCGAGCTCTATTCCAAGATGTTCAGTGGTGATATAAAAGAACTCGATCGGCTGAAGAAAAATCTCGGGGAGGCGCTGCGGGCCCTCATCACGATCAATCCGAAAATAGAGCTGCTCGAACCGGGGTCGTTGCCGCCAAGCATGGGCAAGGCGAAGCGGGTTATTGATAACAGGATATTATAGGGGGATGCTATGCCATATCAGGTTTCGGTTTTTGCCGAGAACAAGCCGGGTAAAATCGAGCGGATTACCGGCGTGCTTTCCAAAAACAATATCAACATCAGGGCGATTACAATCTCGGATTCCGGGGATTACGGCATAATAAAGCTGTTGCTCGACCGGCCGCAGGACGGCGCGACGATTTTGAACGACGAGGGGATTACCGCCACGGTGAAAGATATTGTCGCTATCCGGATCAAGGACAAGCCTGGCGGACTGTTCGAAGTTGCCTCTTTTTTGAAAGCGAACGATATAAACGTGGAAGACGCCTACGGGTTCATGGTGAAATCGCACGATGAGGCGGTATTCGTGTTCCAGGTGGAAAACATTAAAAAGACGGAAAAGCTGCTTACCGACGCCGGCTTCAAAGTGCTTGCGGATAACGAATTGTACCTGCTGTAAATTGTGTATGGGCCGCCGTACGGAGTATGCCGAACGGAGGACAAGCAATGAACAAAATATTTGTACTGTCGCTTGCGCTGCTGGTGCTACAGTGCAGTGCGGCGCCTGAAAAGAATGACGTCCTGATGAAAAAGTATTTCAGGGATAACGCGGCCTGTGTTATCGTATGCAAGGGATATCCGAAAGAGGGGACTGCCGGCAAGGCCGCTATCGGGACTGCGACCGAGGCGGCGCTTCTCAGCGCGCAGTCTATCGCGCGGGGCATGTTCGATGACAGTGTTGACGTGGTGAAGAACGGCGAAGTTGAGAAGTATGATATATACGATGGCTATGTCGTGATCCATTATGTTGTGCGTCAGGCGGGATTGAAAAGCAGATTGAAACGATAGAAAAATACGGGAGAGTCTGCCAATGGAAAGAAATGCGGCGCTTAAGCTGCTGCAAGGATATGTCAAAAACGAGAACATGATCCGCCATTGCCTCGCCTCTGAGGCGGTGATGGCGGCGCTTGCGCGGGAGCTCGGCGAGGATGTTTTTGCATGGTCGCTTGCGGGCTTGCTCCATGATATCGACGTGGAAATCACCAACGCCGATCTTTCCGTACATACAAAAGAGGCGGTAAAGATACTCGCTGAGAGCGGCATTGACGGCGATATCGTTGAGGCGATACGGCTTCATAACGAGGAAGCGCATCCTGGCGAAAAACGGAGTACCAGGTTTCAATACGCGCTCGCGGCGGGCGAAACGGTTACAGGGCTTATTACCGCGACTGCGCTGGTGTATCCCGATAAAAAGCTTGCGAGCGTGCGAGCGAAATCCGTGGTAAAACGCATGAAGGAAAAAGCGTTTGCCCGTTCGGTCAACAGGGACATCATTTTGGAGTGCGAAAAAATCGGTATCGAGTTGCCCAGATTTGTCGAGATATCGCTTGCGGCGATGCAGGGCATATCCGACGAACTTGGATTCTAATGGCATATATACATATTTGGAAGGTAAACCATATGAAGAAGCTTTATTATTTCAGTATACATTTTTTCCTGATTTTTGTGATGTGCGCGGGAGCTCCTGAAACGAAAAAAGACGAAAACGCGATCGATGAGGGTACGGGAGAGATTGTCGAGGACAGGGTGACAGAAGAAAACAGGCCTGTTGTGGACGAAAAAATAGCGCAGATTGACCCGAGCGCATACGAAAGCAAGCGGGACGTGCTTATAAAAAAGTATTTCGTAGATGACAACACATATGTGATAATCTGCAAGGGCTATCCGAAAGCGGGCCTTGGGGGAAAAGAGGCGATGGGTACGGCAAAGGAAGCTGCGCTTATTAACGCGCAGATGCTCGCCAAAGAGATGTTCAACGACCGCGTGGATGTGATAACAAACGGATCGGCTGAAAAATATGTCGATGCGAAGGGATATGCCGTCATTTACTACGTTATAAAATTCCGCGGGCTGAAAAAAAACCTGAGGGAAAAGATTCCATATTGATGAACGCATTCACAGTTCCGGGGGCTATCATATGAAAAAAAGTAAAATTCTCCTCCTGGCTTTCGTGCTGATGACGTTGCCGTTGTTCTCGTGCGAAGAGTTCTTCGACATGGTTAAGGAGTACGAGATCGAGGTGCTGATCTCTAACAATGGCTCTGATCCGTGGTATATCGGTAGTGATATTGAGTTTAACAGCTCTCCGGACAATACTCGTTACTTTAGAATAAAAAACAATGGCGGGGATGTAATTCAAATTACAAATATCTATTTATCGCCAGAATCATCGTATTATGCTTTTTCTCCAACAATGCCTCTGGCCACTTTACCCTATCCATTGCCGGGATATGGGGAATCCTCACAATTTTCGTTAACGTATTCAGGGACAGATGTTTTAACGAATATGATTATAGAATTCCATCTTGAAAATAATCCCGATAATAACAGAACGGTCGTTATTAGGTTAAAGGGAAATTAATAACGCGTGAGAAGATGTTTGATTATTGAATCGGGAAACTAAAGGATGCGAGCCGGATAATTCATATCATTTTCTTCTCTTGAAGGTCGAGTGATTATCCATACCAGAACAAGGGGGCTTACGCCCCCTGTGCTGCACTCCCGCCAAGCATTTCAGGTACACACCTACATCTTTTTCGCCGTCAGCATAATCCGGTTCGGATACGTTTCCTTTATCGAGATTTCAAAGCCGAGATTTCCCGCCTTGGCGTTCAGTTCTTCGGCGAGGTCGTTTGTCTTGCCGGCGAATTCGACCTCGAGCTTTGCGGCCCTGCCGGTCTGCCCGCGCGAATAGACCTTCTTGACTCCGCGCACGCGGTTCTGGATCTCGTTGCGGAACTTAGTAAGCTCGGTAAAATCGAGGCCGGTCACATTGATCGTGATCATGCGCTCGGTTGCCGATTTCAAAAACTTTTTGGTGATCTGGTTCATAAACGGTCCGGATTGGAATTTCCCCGTTTCTTCATCAGTTCTTCCGAGTATTTTTTTCAGGCAGTTCTGAATCGCCGTTTTCGACGCGGTGGTTGCGTCAATGTGGAGGCCGGGCGCGTTTGCGCTTGTAGTGGCGAGGATGTTGCCGGTGTATACGTCGATCGCCTTAATATTGATTATGGCCTGCTTCGATTTCATGTTGGCCGAGATGCCGGCAAGCGCGGCGGTCTGGTCCATCGTTTTCACTTCGCCGACGATTATCACCTCGGCGCCCGCGCTGTCCATTAAAAGGTTTTGCACGTCGCCGGCAACCTGCCCGTTTACCGCCATCTGCATCTTGGCGCGGTCGCGCTGCATCAACTGCTGCGTCATTGCCGCGTCGACGAATTCGAATCCGGCGTTGCCCATGATATCCATCATGGTAAGCTCTGTCACGGTGAATCCCGGCATGTTCATTTTTCCTTCAAACGTTTCCTTTACGAGCACCATGAATTTCGGGCGGCCGTAATTTCTTAATGTCGACTCAATGGTGTCGTTAACCGCCTGCGGATACACCTCGCCGTAGATGGTGACGACAAACGATCCCTCCTGCGGGCCTTCCTTCAGCACCTTCCAGTTGCGAACCATGCCGGTTGTCTTCGCCTCGACAATTGACGAAACAAGCGCGAAATCCTCGACGACCGAGCTTCCCTGCACAAACGTGCCAAGCTTCGACCCGACGAGCTTGTTCATCGCGTCGTCGATTGCCCTGTCGCGGGCAAGCGAATTATCGTTGTCGAAAATCTGAGCGTATCCGGTCGCTTCGCCGCACAGCTCACATTCTTTCTTGGATGATTCCTTTTTCATCTGCTTCGACGTACTGCCGCCGCCGCAGGAAACGATCGCCGCGGCAAAGCACAGGACGATCATCAACACAAGGCTTTTGCTTTTCATGAAAAAACTCCTTTGATAGGTTTAATGATGGAGCCGGTGTACGGATTTAGCGTGCAATCTCCGATGCGCCGGCATGACACTATATCCAGCATTCGCGTGTGCTCCGCGAAATTGCGGCATCCCTCTGATGCTTTTCTATAAAATATACGCGCGTGCGGCAATTAGTCAAACTATTTTTGGCTGCGGCGTTTTTCGCTTTTTTCTTGCTTTACGGTCGGATATGAGTACTCTCTAATTCTGAATACTGTCGAACCATATCGACTCGTGCAAGGGTGCGAAACATGGAAAAGGATTATCTGCAATCATTGAAAATTGAAATCAGCCGAAGCTTCCGGCTGATCCCATATGAAAGAATAATGTTTCATAAAATTCTGGGGCTGATGAAATCTGAAAACGGGATGAAGGTGCTTTTACGCGAGCTGTCCCAGGAGCCAGCGGTCAGGGCAAGCGCGATTTTTGAACTGCGGCGCTTCGACAATCCCCTGGTGCGTGCCGCTTTTGCCGAGCTGCTGCAGCATGATGAAATTTCCATGGAAGAAAAAATGGGCATCCTGAATCACATGGAAGAGTTTGGCATCGGGGAATATACAGACCGTGTCATTGCGTTTATAGAGAAACATAAAAACGATGAAGCATTCCTCATGTGCATTGCGAAGGCTCTTTCGGTATTGAGTACAAGGGGCGCGGGGCTTGATTCTGTACGGGAATTCGTATCGTCGATCGCTGTCGACAGGGGGAACAGTATTCCACTTCGATGTTGCGCTGTCGAGGCTCTTGCAACTTTCGGCGATATTCCACTGTTGGAAAACCTGATCAAGGAAAATAATGAAAATATTATCTACAGCGCGTATAAAGCTATTTCATCCATGGGCGAAAGAATTATCGGGGATGCCGAAGAGGGCGCCGCTGATGATGACATACCATATACCTATAGTCCGGATACCGAGGACCGTGCAATTCTTGATTTACGTGTGCTCATCGGAAAGATGACACCTCAGTTCGATGATTACAGCAATATGGTGAAAACCGCGTTCATCAATGCGATGATATGCAGCAATCACCGCGAATTTCTTATTTATACGATGAAAGCGCTTACATCGGATGATTCGGAACTTGTCGACATGGTGCTGCATCTGCTGCTTGCGAACGTGAATAAGCTTCGCGATCCCGATAAACTTTTCAGGAACCTGCTTGCCCTTTCGGCCGATACGCGAAGAAAAAATGAAAACATTGTCAATATTTTTGAACGATATTTCAGCGGCATGAAGGAAGCCCGCAAAAATCTTTTACTGCGGGATAAGCTTTTTAATTATATCGTCGTGACGCTTGAAACGTATTTTGAAACATACCGAAAGGAGTTCATGGTCACGGAGGTTATCGAGAAAGGGTATCCGGAAAATTTCCAGATTATACGGAAATACCTTCTGGAAAGTTTCACGCCAGAATTGAAACGCAAAGTGGTGAACTATCTGAAAAACCGTGACCGGGCGATGCTGCATTCCATCATCATGGAGATATCAAGCGTCATCCCGTATATCGCGGCGGGAGAAAGGGAGGGATTGTACAGTCTTCTTGAGGTTCTTTTCGATAACGATCAGAAATCGAGGGAAAACTCCGCCGGACGAATCGAGGATATTAATTTCGAAAAACGGTATTTGCGGCACAGGATACTCCGCCTCTGTGAAATAATCGGGAGGCTTCACATTGACGAGGCCGCCACGACGCTGGTGAAAATATTCAATTATGTGAAAAAGTATCCCGATGAGGAGATTTTCAACGCGGTAGCGGAATGCCTTTCGATGCTCAATTACTCGTACATGCTTGGCGAGCTTGAAGTTGTCCTCACATCGGGGGATGTGCGTGACCAGTCAAAGGCCGTGCGGTATCTGGCGTTGTTTTCCGAGCAGCGGTCTTTGAATATACTGCTCGATTTTCTCAGGGAAAACCTGGAGCGTGAATCGGACCAGATTGCCGTTGTCATGAATATTCTGCTTCGACGCGATCTGGTCGGCAACATGACCGCAAACTCAATCTTCAAACGCATGATAGAACAGAGCGCCGGCGATGATCTGAAATCGCTTGCGTTTCTGTGTCTCGGACGATGCGCCGTTGAATCGGATATTGAGTACTGCAACGATTTTTTTCCGAAAGCGGCATCGAACGGCATCAAAGAATCGATTGTACGGGCGATCGGCTGTATCGTGATGAAAAACAGCTCTATAAACAGGCGGCAGGTAATAAAACATCTAACCGAATATTTGAAAGATCCGTCAATAAAAGTGCGAATCTATTCGTGCGCGCTTCTGATATACCTTGGCAACAAAGAAGCGATGAAGTCTCTCCGTGACATGATGATCATAAAAAATAAACAGATACAGAGGGATATTCTTTCGATTATGGGAAATCAACGCTCGGAGGAATTTGCGTACTTTCTGATATCGCTGCTCAAAGAAGAATATGGTATTTCAAACGATATCATTCCGATCATCGGAATGCTGCCCGCGGAAGAGCTGCTTGAGGTAGATCATTTTATCGTGAATATTTTCAAGAAGTATGAGGGTGCTGAACTTGACGTGAGAGAGGGGAGGGACTACGCAACTGTACAGCCGCGAACCGCAAAGGTGACGATACACGAATCGGAAAGCAGAACGCTGCTCTTTGTAGAGTTCGCGGGATTCCTTGAATCGACGAAAAATATGAATGCGGTCGATCTCATCACCGTGCAGAAGCGTTTGCACGAACTGGTTATGGCTCCAATTTCGGAGGGAAAGGGAGATGTCAGCAAGATTATAGGGGGCCGCGTTCTCACGTTTTTCCCTGGACCTGCCGAAGCCGCGAACACAGCTCTTTCGATATCCGGCAATATCGCCCGTTTTAACGCCATGAGAATGCCGTCACGCAGGGCAAAAACCGCCATTCAGATTATCACCGGCAAGATGAAGGTTATCGGCGATGAAACATTAAGCCTGCCCGCTGCGGTCATATCCGCAGTCGATGAGATGCCATTGCATAACAGGGTGATTCTCGACAGCGCGACAAGCGGTGCCCTTGCGACGCTGTATGATTGCGAGCCCCTGCCGGATATTTTCGCGTCAGAGAGCGGGGCCGGTTTTGTTTTTCAGGAACTTATCAATCCGATAAACTCACTTGCTATTGTAGAGGATATCGTGGCGGAGCTTAACCGCAAGGAGCAGGACCGGAATGCGGCGCAGATACAGCTTGAATCCGAACTGAAGCGGAAAAAAAGGGAGCAGAAAACGGGCAGCGCCATGGAATATGCGCAGGCAATGGACGATGTCGGCAAGGTTTTAAAGGATGAGCTTGCGGAGATTACTCGGTATGTGCAGAGGCGATCGACCGACAGGGAGCTTATAAATACCGTCGAAAAAATGGTCGCAAATATTCACAAGCGGTACCTTCTGGAAACGACAAAAATAATAATGCAATGATGAAACGACGCCTGCAAAATAACTTTTCGGTCGTGTCAGGCCGTGATTCCTATGAAGACGGTGCAAATGTCACCGTTCGATGAATCGTGCGCACAAATCGATTTTGTGCTGAATGAGAAATGGTGAATATGCAAGAAAAAATCTGTCTGTGCGGTATCGCAGCAGCGTGCGGTACTGTTCATGGGCGGTGGCGTAATCCTTCAGCTTGAATGCCGACTCGGCGTAATAATAATGCAATGCCTTATCGTAACTACCCGTGATATTGATCGATTTTATTTGGACCACGCACTTGAAGTATTCCTCGCGGACGAAGTGTATTTTCGCCCGCCCGAGGAGCGCATCAGGATATTTCGGGTCCGTTTGAAGCGCCCTGTCGTAATACTGCAACGCCATTTCAATCTGGTTTCTTTTAAAATAGTTATCGCCGATTAAGACCAGCGTGGAAAGACCGTTCGGATTTCTTTTCAGTGACTTTTTGTAGTATTCCAGGGCGGTATTGTCCTTTCCCCATCGGTCATATATGTATCCGATCTGAAGGTATGTCTGCGGATATTCCGGAACCAGGTACGCGGCTTTTGTCAGGTGCATGCGCGCTGTGTCAAGATCTTCCAGATAAATACAGCATATGCCGAGATTGAATCGAAACGGAAAAAAAAGCGGGGCATGCGGCAAAGCCGTGGTGAGGGCGGCCGCGGCCGCCTGATAGTTTCCTTCCGCCATAAGCTTCGCGGCCGCGTTGTTCGCGGAAGCCGCTTCGCTTTCGCCGGTGCAATAGAGAATGTCGTTGATTGAATATATTTGCTCGCGGGCGGGGCCTGTGTCGGACACGGTATTGATAGACGTCAACCGGTCGTAGATGTGCGTGTCCTGCGCCGGTAGAGTTTCATGCGGCAATACGCATACAAGCGTGATGAACGCAACAGCCGCAGTTGTGCTGCACCGTATTACCATGGGGTGACCCGCCATGTCAATAGAGATGGCATGCGACGCTGTTGTCTCCGACGCGTTTCATTTCCGGGTAGCGCTCTTCGCACAGTTTCATCGCCGAGGGGCAACGGGGATGAAAATAACAGCCGGACGGCGGCGATTCCGGTGAGGGTATTTCACCCCTCAATACTGAAAAAGAATGTTTTGCCGGTTTTTTTTCGGGGATGGATTTGATCAGGCTTTTGGTATACGGATGCAGCGGAGAGGTATACAGCCCGGTCTTTGTGCTCTCCTCGACGATACGGCCGAGATACATTACGACAATTCGATCGCTGATATGCTCGACAACAGCCAGATCGTGCGCGACAAACAGGTAGGTCAGGTCAAGCTTTTCCTTCAGATCGGTGAGGAGATTCAGTATCTGTCCCTGAATCGAGACATCGAGCGCGGATACCGGTTCATCGAGGATAATAAACTTGGGATTCAGCGCGAGCGCCCTGGCAATGCCGATGCGCTGGCGCTGGCCTCCACTGAACTCGTGAGGATACCGTTCCCCTTGATCGGGCTGGAGCCCGACAATATCCATCAATTCGGCTGTTCTGTCGAAAATATCGCGCCTGGACATTTCAGAGTGTATTCTCAAGGGCTCAGATATTATTTTTTTCACCGGAATCCGGGGATTGAGAGAACCGAACGGGTCCTGAAACACGATTTGCATATTTTTGCGGAATTCCCGCAGGCGCTTCCCCGATAGGGCCGTGACGTCTGTGCCGTCTATCCAGACGCTGCCCGCGTCTGGCTCTATAAGCCGAAGCATCGCTCGCGCCGCGGTCGATTTGCCGCTGCCGCTTTCGCCGACCATCCCGAGCGTTTCACCCTTTGGAATGGAAAATGAGATATCGTCGACCGCCCGCACCACGCCATGGCTTTCAAAGAGGCCGCGTTTTCTCACACGAAAAAACTTTTTTAATCCGCGTATTTTAATCATTGTGTTCCGGAAAAAGATATATTAATGTGCCGGATATAATGACAGCCCTCACCGATATTTCAATAAAAAATTGTATTTGCCATAAATTGAAGCATTCGGTAATGAAAGACCGTTTTTGTTATACTGTTAACGAACGACAATACAGAATTGTACGAGGCCGGGGGATACGTATCGTGCGGATATACAGATTTTTTGTGGGGTGCGCCATTATCGTTGTGATAACGCAATTTGCCGGATGCGCCACCGTATACAGGCAGATGAAGCAGAAAGTAATAAATAATTACAGGGAAGGAATTGTACTGTACCGGCAGGGGAAGTACGCAAGCGCCCTCGACCGATTTGAAACGGTGCAGTCTATAGATCCTGAATACGGCGATGTTCGCCGGTATATCCTGATAACAAAAGACGCTCTTTCGAAAAAGGCGCGCGACTATTACGATCGTGGGATGCAATATAAAAAGGCGGGAGAATACGAGAATGCGCTCGATCAATTTCTGCTGGTCATGAAGGAAGATCCCGACTTTCGGGACACAAAACAGCAACTGGAAAACATCAGAAAAACGCCCGCCATTACGAAAAAGTTTCAGGCTGCGCTAAAGCGGGCAACCGCGTATTATGACAGGAAGCAGTATGTGAAGGCGTACACCGTGTTGTTACAGGCGAAAAAATACAATGATAAAAGTCTCGAAATGCTTTCGTTATCCACGAAAACAGAAATCGCTCTCAACGGCAGATCGCTGCCATATGTCAGCAAGGCGGAAAAGTTCTATAACAAAAAACAGTATGCCGCCGCGAAAAGTATGTGCGTAAAAGCGCTTGAAGTCAATCCGTGGGACGAAAAAGCGAAAGCCCTTAACGAAAAATGCGGAAGAAAACTTTTTGTCGAGAGAAACTATGAAGCGGCGAAAATGAAATATCGCAGCGGCGACTATTTCGCCGCCTTTGACCTGTTTGCGAGCGTGGTTGAAAGGGATGCGGGATATCGGGATGCGCAAAAGTACCTTGACGCGATCCGCAGCAATCTCGGTAAAAACGTCCCGCAATATTACGCCAGAGGAGTCAGCGAATACGACAATGAGCGCTTTACCGAGGCGATCGCTGAATTCAACAGGGTGCTGAAAATCAACCCCGATCATCAGAAGGCGAAGGAATATAAAGACAGGGCGATTGCGAAGCTTGAAATAAAACGGAGCCTTGAGAATTAGTTAAAAAATTTCCCCTTTCCCTTCATTAAAAATTTTACACCCTCGTCGAGCCCGTCGAGGGTGAGTTCGAACATCGGAAAAATGCCGCCTATCATCCTGGCGGTCTGTACATATCCCCATGACCGCCGCGGCAGGGGATTCATCCATATTGAATCCTTAAATTTGTCCCGCAGCCGCTGCAGCCATGCAAGCCCGGGCGTGTCATTATGATACCAGTAATCGATTGCGCCGTTTACCCATGTCAGCTCCGATGGCGCCATTTCGGCGTCGCCAATGAGGATGAGCTTGTAATCGTTGTCCTCGCTTTTGAGAAATTCCTGCGTTGATATCGATTCGCGGCGTTCGATGTCAGTCCAGAGGTCCTGGTAGATGCAATTGTGAAAATAATAATGCTTGAATCGGCTTATCTGAGATGACGCAGCGGAAAAGAGACGCTCGACCAGCCGGGCGTACGGTGTCATGGAGCCGCCGACATCCATCATGAGAATCACCTTTGCCGCTTTCTTTTCCTTGCTTTCCCATATGAATTCGAGTTCGCCCGCGTTTTTACAGGTCGCGTCGATTGTGGCGTCAAGGTTCAATTTTTCCTCGGGCCCGATAGGAAGCAGCGACCGCAGATGGGCCAGCGCGACGCGCATCTGCCGCGTATCGAGCGTAACATCATTTGAATAATTGCGGAAGCTTCTTTTTTCCGCTATCTGCACTGCGCGCTTGTGGCGCGATTCGCCCTGGCCGATGCGGATACCCGCCGGATTATAGCCCCATGCGCCCTGCGTGGAGCGGCCGCCTGTGCCGATCGCCTTGTTTCCGCCGACATGGTTTTTGTAATGCTCCTGCTTCAACTGTTCCTCGAAATTGCGCAAAATCTGATCGAGGTCAAGCTCTTCAATCTGCTTCTTCTCCTCTTCGGAGAGGTGCAGTTCCTTCACCTTTTTCAATCCTTCAAGTATCTTCTCGAGCATCTCGTCCGTGGTTTCTATATCTTTGAAGGTGTCGAGAAAGGCCATGTCGTATTTGTCGTAGTAGATTTCGTTTTTAACAAGAATGGCGCGCGCCACATAATAGAATTTTGTGAGATTGCAGTCGTTCAGATTTCGCGCCAGCGCGTGATGCAGCGTGATCCACTCGTGCAGCGATACGGGGACGCCGTATGATTTGAGGGCAAAGAAGAAATTAATAAACATTTCTGGTCCTTACGCTTGATGAGTATCCGTAATGCGCCGAGCCCGACTGGTTCACCAGGTCGGTGTCCTCTTTCTTTTTTAGCAGGGTGCCAAGGAAGGGCAGATCCTTTTCCACCTTCGACGGCGATATCCCGCCCGCGATAAGCGCCTGTATCCAGTCGATGAGCTCGCTCGTCGACGGCTTTTTTCTCAGCATGTCGAACTGCCGGATCCAGTAAAACTTTTTCAGCGCCTCCCGCAACAGCTTCTTCTCAAGATCGGGAAAGTGTACGAAGACGATGTCCTCCATGAGCTTTTCGTCCGGAAACTCGATATAATGGAATACGCAGCGGCGGAGGAACGGATCGGGAAGTTCCTTTTCGCTGTTGGATGTGATGATCACGATTGGACGGTGCTTTGCCTTGATGGTGTCGCCGGTTTCAGGTATGTAAAAACTCATCTCGTCGAGCTCGTTTAAAAGGTCGTTTGGAAATTCAATATCTGCCTTATCAATCTCGTCGATCAACAGCACCACCTGCTCTTCTGAGTTGAACGCCTCGCCCAGCTTCCCGAGCTTGATGTACTGCCGAATGTCAGAAACATCCCTGTCGCCGAACCGGGCGTCATTGAGGCGCTGTACGGTATCGTACACATACAGGCCCTCTCTGGCTTTTGTGGTGGATTTTATATTCCAAATGATAAGTTTTTTCCCCAGGCCATCGGCGATGGAGTGTGCGAGCAGCGTTTTGCCTGTGCCGGGCTCACCCTTGACGAGAAGCGGTCGTGCGAGAGCTATCGATACGTTGACGTTGTCTTTCAATTCCGGGGAAAGTACATAATCGCCTGTGCCTTTAAAATAATTCATGGTAATCACCCGCAAATAATATTTAATGTGGCAATCTTCTACGCCTCAAGAAAGCGTTATTCATTATATATAAAATATACAAATAATGAAGGAATGTGTTAGTTTTTCCATTAATTATCTTTGTTTATTTTGTCAAGAAACCTATCGCAGAAAGGGTCATGCCGAACCGGTCGGTTGGGCAAGTACTTTTTATTGCGGAATAGAATTTTTACACGGCCTTTACCATGACGGTGCGGGTGCGGGGCCCGTCAAATTCGCAGAAGTAGATACCCTGCCATGTGCCAAGCTTGAGCCGTCCGTTCTCGATGAAAATGACGCACGAACAGCCGATGAGGGAGGATTTTATGTGGGCGGGAGAATTACCCTCACGATGAGAGAACGGAATTTTTTCGAGCCCCAGTGATGCGAGGCCTTTTATAATATCTGTGCGGACCGACGGATCTGCGTTTTCATTGATGGTAACGGCGGCCGTAGTATGCGGCGTATATACGCAACACAAACCTCCCGATGGATAATGCTTCGCGACGATTTCCGCAACGTCGGATGTAATATCGATCATCTCCTCTCTGCGCGACGAGGTAACCGTAATGGAATGTGCCATGCTCATCTCCTTGCAATGAAAAACATATACTGCACAATTTTTGATAGTATACTGCGGATACAATGAAAAATCAATACCGCGCGCGTAATTAAAGCGCTATACTTTATTTATTCTGATATATGCTGCACTTGAATCTTGAATTTACAACGCCGTGTGGGCATGAGAAATTATTGACAATATCATTCATATATATAGAATATTATTCTATAAAGGTGTAGAATGGCATTCTGGTAATGGGCGGAATGCGGGAATTGCGTATGGAAAAGGTAGACAAAACCAAAAAAAACATCAATGTCACCAATCTGGATGACAAAACAAAAAAAGAGCTTTTCGATAAATTCGTTAGTGCTGGCGGCAAGGTTGTGCGCGAGGACCGTCGTCAGGGTATGACTGATTACGACAGGGAGCTTCAGAAAAAATATAACGCCCGGCTTGCCGCCCATAAAAAGACATTGAATACGCCATCGCGGACGAAAACGGCCCCGGCCGCAATGGCGAAAAAAACCATACAGCCGAAAAAGACCGCGCGGGCCTCGGCATATCGCCCCGCCCCAACGAACCCGCTTACTCGCTTTATTGACCGCTGGCATATCCGGTTCCGCCTTTTTTTTCTCGGCGTGACCGACCTGTATGGCACGACCATAACGAGCAAATATCTTGAGAAATTTACAACGGAATACAAATCCGCGCTTGTTGAACTGCAACTGGTATATCTCGATGTGCTGAAAAAAAATATTCGCACAGGGCAGGCTGTCACATCCGAGCTCGACAGAATAAATCCGGTTTTGACTGAATTGATGGAGATGTCGTCGGACATTTTTGACCGGACGGTTTTCAACCAGATTGTGGAGCACCATATAACGTTCCCTCATATATCTCAGAAATCGTCCGAGATCAGGACGCCGCTTATGACGCTGTTCAAGAAACTGTATGTGCTGTATCCGCATCAGGATGTTACTGTGCATGCGTTCGATAAAGCTATCGGGTTGCAGATGAAAATTGAAAGGGGAAAATCCTCGCTGTATTCCCTGAAAAGAAAAAAAATAAAGAACGGCGTGTACATTCTCTATAACAAGCTTTTCAAATCGTTGTACTGGCTCTTCTGTCTATACGAAGGGAGAATTTTTCAGCCGGGCGATCCCGAAATTAATACAATTCTTGGGGTGACCGATGATGATATACCCGGTAAACGCTCCAAGCTCCGATTGAGTGATGCGAAGTCTGATGAAGAAAAACCCGCAGAGGAGGATGTCGCCGAAAAGGAAAGCCAGGAGCCCGAGGATATTTCCGATCACGTAAAAAAGGGCCTGCAGATGCTGTCGCAGCTTGATCTGACGGTATTGAAGGAACAATTTGACAGAAGCAACTATTACAAATTTGTGCGCGATACGGATAAAATTTTTATCGCACATCTTTTATTCCGCGAGTTTGATGAGGAATATTCCTTTATTTTCACGACGAACAAAATAAAATATAATGTTATATTTGCCAGGGAAGGCAAGATCGATTACCGGCTCGGGCTCTCCGATCTTTATAATGAGCTTCGCCAGTGCGGCAATCTTTTTAAGGATTATGCCGATATTCTTGAAAATTATGAAAAAATACGCCTTGAAAAGCCGACCGGTAATGCACAGTACATTGAATACACAAACAGGCTGAACGCGATCGAAAAAAAGCGAAACAACACGGGCAAAGACGTGCGTATGAAAGTGCGCGGCTTTATGGATAAGTGCAGCACCGAGCTTAAAAAGCTGATCGATGATATGAATGGCTCTCAGACCATTATAGGCAACCCACAGGACGTGTTGAGGTTTGAATCGGCCATTGAAGGCAACAGGAAAATGAACGACAAAAAAGTGTACGAAATAATTACGTACGCCTACTGGTACTCCTCGGCGTTTGCCTACCGGCTTGGCCCTTCCGGGGATTTATACGGTGAACTTGAATTTAGCGGGAAAGAAGGAAAGAATTCAGAAATAGAAGCGCAGGAAAAAAAAGACCAGCCGATCGCGCCCGGGGCGCCGGAGCCTGAAAAAAAGACAGGTGTTATTGACGAGCTTGAAGACCTTTTTTAATCCGCATTTCATCTTTTCGTAGAGCGAGAATCTCTTCTTTCGCGCCCGTTAGCCTGCTGTCGCGATAGGGGACCGCCTTGATGTCGTTCTTCATTTTTTCGATTTCGTCGGCGGTAAAAGGCGGTACTTCCGCACACTTCGTTGCGAGAGTGCCTTCGCGCTTTTTCCCGACAGAAGGGCCCCGTCCAATTTGGAACCCCGCCTCCATGAGCGCCATTCTGATATGCGTCGCGCTGGAATACGTTGTGAGAATACAGCGTTCATCCGCGACGCGGTACACTTCCCTGAAAAAATCGACCGACCATAATTCAGGATTTTTTGCGGGGGAAAATGGATCGTGAAAAATTGCATGAACGGATATATCATCAATGGCCCTGATCAAGCGCCGTGCGTCGCCCCGGTGAATGTCAATTGTATATCCCTGCCGCGCCGCATGGCCGTTCACTGCGGCTTCTCGCAGCGAGGCATAGATACTATCACGGTCGTCGGCAAATGTGATTGCATCCATAAGCTTTGCGGGGACAATCTCTTTTTCAAAAGCGGCAATATGAAGGTTCCCCGGACGGTCTGAGCGGCTCCACTCTGTCAGCAGGGCGAGGCTGTTATATCCAAGCCCGAATCCGATATCGAGCACGCACAAATGGCCCCCCGTGCGGGAGAGGATGCGCGAGGGACGCACATGTTTAAGCAGCGCCTCTTCGTATGCGCCGGATAATGAATGCATTGCCTCTCCGTATTCCTTTGAGTAAAGCGATACGGTGCCGTCGTCGGTAATGACTTTTTCAAATTTATGCGGGGTTCGTGGTGTCGTATGCATGCTATTAATATACGCCAGCGGCTATTCTGTTCCGTGCTTTTTCTTTAACAGGAAAATTCCTGTTTCCTGATCCAATCCTTCGACAAGAATTCTTTTTCTTCTTCCTTTTTCTCCCTTGTCGATCGATATCGTTGATTTCGGCACGCCGAGAGATTTAGCAAACAGCTTAATGCATTCCTCATTCGCCTTTCCCTCGACAGGGGGAGAGTTTAAATATACCCGTATTCCAAAATCTTCGGCGACACGAATTTCGCTCCGCGATGACTTCGGCACCACCGTGACATCAAAAAGCGCCCTGGCTGTATCTGTAGTTTTTTTCATATCAGGACCGCAACGTATAATATTCTTTGGTCATGTCGAACATTTATACATGTGGCGGCGGCAGCGCAATACAATTTTATTTGACACCTTCGCGCCATGCGGTGTAGTTCAATAAAAACGAACGACAGGTGCGGTGTATGCAAATTGTAACATTCGAGAACGGGCCATTTATGGTAAACACATATCTGGTGTATAACGAAGAAAGCAAGGCGTCGTTTCTAATCGATCCGGGCAGCGGCATACAGCCGATACTGGATAAAATAGAGCGCGACAGACTGGGTCTGCAGGCGATTGTGAATACCCACGGTCATATCGATCATGTCGCCGGGGTGTGTATGGTGAAAGAACGATTCAATGTCCCATTTTACATGAATGTGCGCGACATGGATCTTGTGGAGTCGATTCCAATGCAGGCGTCCATGTTCGGCGTGAAAAATCCCGGCATCCCCGCCGTTGATTTCGACATCCCGCTGAATGGGACGCTCTCGGTGGCCGGTTTCGATGTTGCAGTGCTGCACACGCCGGGCCATTCAAAAGGGTCAGTCTCGCTGCGTATCAACGATGCGGTCTTTACGGGAGATGCGCTTTTTAACTTTTCAATCGGACGGACTGATTTGCCGGGCGGCAATTACGAAGAACTTATCACGTCAATACGAGAGAAACTTTTCACGCTGCCTTCCGATACACGGATTCTCCCGGGGCACGGCCCGGAAACAATTATCGGCGTTGAAATTGAATTTAATCCCTTTTTTTCGTAACGACTACATTTGGGATATTGGTGACTGTTTATAAAAAGAGAAAGAGGAAAGAATTTCACGAATCCTTTCCTCTTTCCCTCTTCGTTTGGATTATCACCCGAGGTACATTTATGTACCGAAATTTAAACACCCGCAGGTGTCTGAGAAATACATTTTAAACTGTAATTTCCCAAAAACTTCTCCTGCCTTCAATATACTTAAAAGATCAAAAACGTCAAATATTTTACGTCCTTTTTTCGATTCTGATAAAAACGTTTTGCTAAAAACTCTTTAACGCGGCGTCGACGGTGCTGAAGAGCTTAACGACGGATGTCACCTTCGTCAATTCGAGCACCTTCTCGACTTCCGGCTGGGGCGCCGCGAGCCGGAATGATGACTTGAGGCTCTGATTTATATTGAGGAATATTCCGATGCCGGAACTGGTAATCATTTTTACGTCGGAAAGATCGAGAACAAGTTTTTTGATGTCCTTGCTGAGGATTGCCTGCTGAAGCTTTTCCTTCAACTCGGGAACGTCAAGAGTCAGCACTTCGTTCATGTTTATTTTTACGACAAAAAGACCGTTTCCCATATCCTGTATTTCGAGCATCTTTTTCTCCATGTATCATTTTATTATTATGTGCGTAAAAACACCCGCCAGTGCGCAAATGTCGCCTACCGGATAATATGGGGTCTGATGGAATATTAGTAAATCATTTTTCATTAAAATTTAAAAATGACTTTACGCAGGATGTAGAGTGAATTACCGTGCATAAGCTTTTTTTATCACCATTGTATACAGGTATGATCAATCGAATGAATGGCGTCAGCGGAAATCCTTATCAGGGATGGGTTATTAGGCTTATCATTCTTAATGTGGTGGTCTTTGTCGCGCAGATTATAACTATCCCGCAGCAGAT
>DHPI01000065.1:216953-223833 GCA_002407865.1 Spirochaetia bacterium UBA5368 | reverse complement strand
CAGCAGATCGCTATACCCGCGATGACATATTACCTGGGCCTTCTCCCCGCGGCGGTTGTTTCAAAAGGATATGTCTGGCAGGCGGTGACGTACATGTTTTTACACAGCACCACGGGATTTGCGCATATCTTTTTTAATATGTACGCCCTGCTTATTTTTGGAATCCCCATTGAGCAGGCCTGGGGCGGAAAAAAATTTTTAACATATTACATGTTCTGCGGCATCGGGGCGGGACTATCAATTTTTGCCATCAACCTGATTTCGGGCGGAGCGGGTTTCTGGTCCCCCACCATCGGCGCGTCGGGCGCTGTGTTCGGCCTGCTGCTCGCATTTGGCATGTTATATCCGAACGTTGAAATACTCCTCTTTTTCGTGTTGCCGATTAAATCGAAATACCTTGTGGTGCTGTATGGTGCGCTCGAATTATATCTTGAATTGTTTGGCAGCCAGAGCAGTATCTCTCATGTCGGCCACCTTGGCGGTTTATTTTTTGGTCTTGTATATTTTTATATTTTTAATCGAAGTCAGATCCGCTTTAAAACAAAGATGTTCAAGGCGAATCTCGGCAAACGCAGAGATGAATACGTAACGTCGGTAAAAACAAAAATTTCCGGCGTCGAGAATGAAGAAAAAACCCACCAGATTGCACTATTGAGAAAGTTACGGGACGGCGGGCTCGATTCACTTACCGATGACGAGGTCCAATATGTACGGCATAAAATCATTATCGGTGATGATGAAGAAAATCTGTGTGACGATCTCGATTTTGACATAGATGACGCGTATTGCGCCGGATGTGAAAATTTCAACGGCTGCTTTGTGCGTGAGGCGAAAAAATATGTCAAAAATTAGTCTTTACAATTTTTAAAATTTTTTTTATAGCGCCTTGTGTCTGCGGTATGTCCGATCAACGTGCGTGGAAATCAATGAATTGTCAGTTGCCGTCGTAAAGGAAGCGCCGCGGTGCGTGGTTGTGTAAACGGTATATGAATTGGAGCACCTCGGATAACGAGGTAAATTTTTTAACGACAGAGGAGAAAACAGCAATGGCGAAACGAGTGTATCTTTTTGGTGGGACACGTACGGAAGGCAGGGCTGATATGAAAAACCTTCTCGGTGGAAAGGGCGCCAACCTGGCCGAAATGTGCCAGATCGGAATCCCCGTACCCGCCGGCTTTACAATCACTACTGAAGTATGCAATGAATACTATGCGAACAATATGGAGTATCCTGACGGTCTCAAGGAAGAGGTGGACAAAGCGCTGAAAAAGGTTGAGGCGGCCATGAACGCGAAGTTCGGCGATCCCGTGAATCCGCTTCTCGTCTCTGTCCGTTCCGGTGCGCGGGCGTCCATGCCGGGCATGATGGATACGATTTTGAATCTTGGTTTGAATGAAGAGACAATCGAAGGAATTATTAAGAAATCGAAAAACGAACGCTTTGCCTGGGATTCGTACAGGCGTTTTATCCAGATGTACGGCGATGTCGTCATGGGATTGAAGCCGGTTTCCAAGGATGATCACGATCCGTTTGAGGTTGTCATCGACGAATTGAAGAAGGAATTAGGCGTTAAATACGACCTGGAGCTTGGCGTCGATGACCTCAAAGAGCTTGTGAAGCGTTATAAAAAAATTATACGGGAAAAGCTTGGCAAGGAGTTTCCGTCCGACCCGCAGGAACAGCTCTGGGGCGCGATAGGCGCAGTGTTCAGCTCGTGGAACAACGAGCGTGCGATACTATACCGTAAAATGAACGAAATCGACGATTCGTGGGGCACTGCCGTGAATGTGCAGGCGATGGTGTTCGGCAATATGGGCGAGGACTGCGCCACCGGCGTTGCTTTTACGCGCGATCCCGCCACGGGTGAGAAACGCTTTTACGGTGAATATCTGATCAACGCCCAGGGCGAAGATGTCGTTGCCGGTATTCGTACGCCGCAACAAATTACGAAAGACGGATCGCAGAAATGGGCGAGCGAAAACGGCGTAAGCGAAGAAGAGAGGATACGCAAGTATCCGTCTCTTGAAGAATATATTCCCGAGGCATACAGCCAGCTTGTGAAGGTGTATACGCAGCTGGAGAAGCATTATCGAGACATGCAGGACATTGAGTTTACCATTCAGAACAGACGACTGTGGATGTTGCAGACGCGCAACGGGAAAAGAACAGCCGCCGCCGCGGTAAGCATTGCCGTTGATATGGTTAATGAAAAACTGATAAACAAAAAAGAAGCGCTCCTCCGCATTGAGCCGAACACGCTCGACCAGTTGCTTCATCCGACGTTCGATCCGAAAGCCGAGAGAAAGGTCATCGCGAAAGGCCTGCCGGCGTCGCCGGGCGCGGCAACCGGGAAGGTTGTGTTCAACGCGGAGGATGCCGATGAATGGAGCAAAAGGGGCGAAAAAGTGGTGCTTGTCCGTGTTGAAACCTCTCCTGAGGATTTGCGCGGCATGCACGTCTCTCAGGGCATTCTCACCGCGCGCGGCGGCATGACATCGCACGCTGCGGTTGTTGCCCGCGGAATGGGGAAATGTTGCGTATCGGGATGTGGCGAGCTTGACGTAGATTATGCGAACAAGCAGTTCAAGGTCCGCGGCACTGTTATAAAGGAAGGCGATTTTATCTCCCTTGACGGTTCTACCGGCGAAGTAATGCTCGGCAAGGTTGCAACACGCGAGCCCGAGCTTTCTGGTGATTTTGGCACAATCATGAACTGGGCCGATGAAACGCGGAAACTGCGCGTGCGCACCAACGCGGATACGCCGCACGACGCGAGCGTGGCGCGCAGTTTTGGCGCGGAAGGAATAGGCCTCTGCCGCACTGAACACATGTTCTTTGAGGGCGACAGGATCAAGGCGATGCGCGAAATGATACTCGCAAAAGATGTTGCGGGCAGGCAGAAGGCGCTCGCGAAACTGCTGCCAATCCAGCGCGGGGATTTTTACGGCATACTGAAAGCGATGAACGGTTTTGGCGTCACAATACGCCTGCTCGATCCCCCGCTGCACGAGTTTGTGCCCCACGAGGAGGTGAACCAGCGAGAAATGGCGCGGGAGCTGGAAATGTCTCTGGATGAAATAAAGGCGAAAGTTGAAGCATTAAGCGAAATGAATCCCATGCTTGGCCACCGTGGATGCCGGCTTGGCGTGACGTATCCGGAGATTACCGAGATGCAGGCGCGCGCCATTTTTGAAGCCGCATGCAAGCTTAAGAAAGAAGGTTTCGATGTGAAGCCCGAGGTTATGGTGCCGCTTGTCGGGTCTGTTTCCGAGTTGAAGATGCAGAAGGAAATCATTGTGTCGACTGCGGAAAAGGTAATGCAGGAAACAGGTATAAAAGTTGAGTATATGGTCGGCACGATGATCGAGGTGCCGCGGGCCACAGTGACGGCGGACGAGATTGCGGAGGAGGCGCAGTTTTTCTCCTTCGGAACAAACGACCTGACACAGATGACGTTTGGGTTCAGCCGCGATGACGCGGGGAAATTTCTGCCCGAGTATATCGACAAAAAACTACTGCCCAACGACCCGTTCAGGATACTGGACAGAAATGGCGTTGGCAAGCTTGTGCGCATGGGCGTCGAGAAGGGCCGCGCGACCAATCCAAAACTCAAGATCGGCATCTGCGGCGAGCACGGCGGCGAGCCGAGCTCGGTGGAATTCTGCCACATTGTCGGCCTTGATTACGTCAGTTGTTCGCCTTTCAGGGTGCCGATAGCGCGTCTTGCCGCTGCACAGGCCGCCATCAGGAATGATGTCAAGCCGGCGTCCAGGAAAGCGGTGAAGGCCGCGCCGAAAAAGGCAAAGGCCGATCCGGTAAAAAAAGCGAAGCCGGCTGCGAAAAAAAGCCCCGCAAAGACGGCGGCAAAGAAGAAAACGACAAAAAAATAGCATACCGGCAGGGGCGTTGGAAAACGCCCCTGCATCGTATCAGCACACGGCAGGGGGGATCATGAGAAAGCTATTGTATTTCATTATAATCATGGGCGTATGCCAGACAGCGGGATTTGCGTCATATGAGGAAGCGCTGCAGCTTTACACACAGAAAAAGTACGAAGACTCGCTCACTCAAATAGCATCCGAGCTTGTGATTGAAAAAGATTTCGATCAGAAATCCCCTAACTATGAATTGCGGTATCTCGCGGCGCATAATCACTGGAAACTCGGCAATTATGAATCCGCGGCGGCGCACCTGAAACGCTGTACGGAGATACAGAAAGATATTACCGATCCGCTGATAGATCTGGCCGCCCTGCTGATAGAACAAAAAAAGTTCCGGGAAGCCGAAACGTATACCGTAAGGGCGTTGTCAATCCAGAAGGAGCCGATGGCGTATTACCTGACCGGTAAAGCGGCCTATGGCGTTGGTAATTTCTGGAGGGCGAAGGAATTTTATGAGAAGGCGATATCGCTTGATCCGGAGTTATATGTCGCGTATAACGGGCTTGGCTGCTCGCTTATGAAACTGGAGCGCTACAGTCAGGCAAACACGGCATTTTCCGCAGCGCTTGCCATTGCGCCGGATTCAGCCGAGGTTTTGAACAATATGGGGCTCAGCCTTGAAAAGCTCGGGAGGGCGAACGATGCGCTCGCATATTATAAAAAAGCGAGTGAATACGCGCCCGATAATCCGGTTATCGTTGCGAATTTAAACCGGCTCGGTGAAAAGCAGAAGTAAATACCGCATAGTGCAGCGCTTTCAGGATGGTTTGCACCATGCCGGGGCGTAACGCGGTATATGCCATAATGATACGAAGCATACACGAAATTCTCCACGGTCCCCTTCGGTAATGCAATCCGCCAGAGCACATATCCTGCCCTGTATTTTCGTGTTATATTGTGTGTTTTCGGCGCCGTTTGTGCGCGCCGAGTTATTGTGGCCTATCGACAGGCCGCGGCAGATTACGGGGACGTTTTGCGAGTCCCGTGGAACCAGGTTTCATTACGGAATTGATATAAGCTGTGCGGGAAAAAAGGGCTTCCCCATATACGCGGTGGACGACGGACATGTAAGCACTGTAATATACGAGAAATGGGGGATCGGGTATGCGGTTTTTGTGACACACCGAAACGGCCTGAAAAGCTTCTATGGACACATGGACCGTTTCGCCCCGGATGTTTTGCGCAACACGCGTGTTACGGCGTATGAAAAAAATATCCTCGATAGAAAAGACTTTAGGGTGGATCTTGGAGAAAAGGATCTTGCCGTAACACGGGGGATGATACTGGGATATTCCGGTGATAGCGGGATCGGGAAGGAACATTTCCACTTTGAGCTCCGGAACGGGGACAATGTGAACCTGAATCCCCTGAAATACGGCATATCGGTTCCCGACGTATCTCCGCCCGTGTTCAGCGAGGTGCGCATGGCGCCCCTGGATGGATATGCCGCGGTTAACGGCGGCATCGATGAAGTATCGTATAACGTACAAGCTGATAACAACAAGGGCCCATATCGGCTTTCGGGGGGCGCGGTTCCCAGGATAGCCGGCCGTGTCGGTGTAAAGGTGGTCGTCTATGATCGCGCGGGATACACAAGCCGAGTGGCGCCGTATAAAATCGAACTCCATGTAAATAATGCAAAAACGTATGAAATAGTTTTTGATACGTCAAGCCGCGCCGATGCGCGCCGAATGGGACTGGTGTATGATTATAACGAGACGTCAGGATCGAGGTATACGTATTATCTATATTCCAGGATCAGCGGCGGCGGATTGCTGGATACCGCGAACATATCAGGGAATATTCCGATAACAATCGTTGCATATGACGCCAGCGGCAATACATCTGTCCTCTCAATGCAAATACGCGCGGAAAGGCCGCTCGATACCCCTGCGTACGTACTGACGCCGAACTTGAAGGTTGGTAGAAAACTGCGCCTTAACTCGTCCGACAGCGCGTGTATGGTCGAGTTCGATACAAGGGCGGCGCTCTACGATGAATCTATTACGCTGGCGCAATACGCGCCCTTCCCCTCACCGATGCAAGGGTTGAGCGTCGTAAGTAATGTTTACGATGTTGCACCGTCGAACCTGTGCACAATGACACCCGCGAATATCAGCATTGCATGCAATGAAAACAGCCGTGAGAAGGTCGGAATGTATTCGCTTGATAGGAAAAGCAATACGTTTTTCTTCGTCGGCAACATGTACAATGCACGTAAAAAGGCGTTCAATGCGCGTGTTTTCAAAATGGGGGGATTTTTTCTCTTGAAAGATGAGATTCCGCCTGTCATACATTCAAAAGCGATAGTAAAGGCGCGGCGGGGTAACGGCATAAAAATCAAGGTCTCGGATATCGGACACGGGCTTGACCTCGATGCGGTCACGCTTCGGGTGGACGGTGTTGACGTCGTCTGGTACTACGATTTCGATTACGGGTACATTGAAATACTGCCGCACAATGCGATATGGCAAAAAGGCCGGCATGCGATCACTCTGCAGGTAGTGGATTTGGCCGGCAATAAATCCGAAGTGAAAACAATAGAATATTCAATCTGATATGAGTATTTATTTAAGCGGCAATCCGCTTCCATGGCTTCTGGAGGAAGCCGATCCTGAAATACGGTATGTCACGCTTCGCGACATATGCGGAGGGTGCGGTCAGTCCATGCTCAATGCCGCGTATGCCGATCTTTATACCTCAATGCCGGTAAAAAATCTTTTCAGGGGCGCACGTAACGGCGTGTTCGGGGATGCGTCGCATTTTGACCTGTTTTATCGGGGCGCGATGTGGTGTTTCGCGGAAGCGGTTGAGTATGGGCTCGACAGACGTGAAGCGCTTGTGGAAACGACGGCCGAATTTTTATTGTTGCGCTGCCAGAGCGAAAGCGGCGGTTTTATTCTGAACTGGAAGCCGGCACGGGTGGCGGCGTGCAGGAC
>DHPI01000065.1:216510-216824 GCA_002407865.1 Spirochaetia bacterium UBA5368 | reverse complement strand
GGCACGGGTGGCGGCGTGCAGGACCGGAGATATGATTCGTTATCTCTTCCGTGCGGGTTTTGACGACGAGCGCATACACAGGGGGATCGATTGGATTGTACGTCACCAGCGTCACGACGGTGGCTGGCTGCACTGTCCGATATCCGGAGCGTTCGGGATGCTGAATTTTATGCTGCTGCAGCGCTCCGGCGATTGCGCCGCCAGGGACGCCGATGAGAGCGTTCCAAGCTGTCCATACGCATCCATCGCGTGCCTGATGGCGCTTCTCGAGTCTGCCTCCACGCACCTGCGCGCGGGAGACGCTATCCGGCGGG
>DHPI01000065.1:215913-216387 GCA_002407865.1 Spirochaetia bacterium UBA5368 | reverse complement strand
CAGCGGAGTTTTTTCTGGCCAACCGTATGTTTTGCAGCGGGAAATCGTGGCGTAAGGGACTGCCGTGCGTCACGGGCTGGAGACGCGGAGATATGGTTCGCATCGGCTATCCTGTGCTGTCGCAGTATGATGTGCTCTACGGGCTTGTTGGTATTGCGCGGGCCGGTTATTTTAACGACGCGAGGACCGGGGAGGCGTTTAACGCGGTGATGTCACGGCAAAATCCGGATGGCACGTGGAACATGGAACGCGCTGCGCAGGGCATGCTTGTCTCGGGCAGACGTGCGGTTGGGAAAAAAAACAAATGGGTGACGCTCAATGCCATGCGGTTGCTGCGATATGCGCGCCTGCTTAACGATGAACGATTTGATTAGTTGAAAAAAGCGTAACCTGCCGAGATAATGCACCCGAGCGAATCAATTACGCCCGAGGACTTTCCGTTAAAGTATGTCGCGCCATTCTTTTTTACATCCA
>DHPI01000065.1:215514-215796 GCA_002407865.1 Spirochaetia bacterium UBA5368 | reverse complement strand
CCATTCTTTTTTACATCCATTGGGCCGCCGAAATCGATCATGTTCCTTGTCCAGTCGGCCCCGACTGAGATGAACAGTCCCCCCGAAAAATACAGCGTGCAGTTCAATTCGGCGCCGTAGGTAAATCCGTTCATGGATTTTTTTCTTTTTCCGCTTATATCACTGCTCAGTATTTGGCCGGCGACCGGCGCCGCCTCATAACGCGCGAACGCATACCCGATAACGGGCGTAAGCGTAAAATCCCACATTTTGCGTGATGTCGTGTGAAATGAAGGGCCGAAA
>DHPI01000065.1:212787-215345 GCA_002407865.1 Spirochaetia bacterium UBA5368 | reverse complement strand
GCAGCGTTCCAATTTCGGGCCCGAAATTGGAACGCTGCACTATAGCCGTGCGCTTCAACCGGCTCTTTATGCCGACATAGTCGATTGGCATGTATTCGAATACAAGGCCCATGCCGAATGAAAGGTGCGATACCTCGACCAGCTTCGTGGTGCCTGATCCGCTGAATGTGTAGGTGGAGCCTTTGACGAAGTTGTTTTCGGCATCGATGCTGTTGCCGTAAGGAACGCCGATTGAAAAAAATCCCCCGAGCAGCATTTGTCCCTTGTGCGCGCCCTCCGGCGGCTTGTCGAGCTCGTCGAAATCGGCGGCATGTGCGGTATGAAGCGGCAAAAACATGCACATACAGACGAAACAAATAAAAAACGCGATAGCGGCAAAAATTCTGAAAAGGCGCGCTTGCATATGCATCTCCTGCGCGCGTATACGCGTATATGCAGGTGATAAAAAGGCATTGAATTTCATGTTAAAAGTATATACGGTTCGGATCGGATGTCAATATTAATTAAACAACTGTACATATGATATATGGCTGTATTCATGCTGCGTAATGTGCAAGATGTGAACAATTGCGTTACGTGGATGGTCGACATAAAAAAATCTTTACTATTTTGCATGAATTGTCTGAATGATGTGCTTGATAGTAATTTAATATATCAGGGGAACAGGTACATGCCATGAAGCGGAGAGATGCTGCGTCGAAGGTGCGCCCTCATGACGGTTCGAAAATGAAGATACTTATAATAAATTATGAGTTTCCACCACTTGGCGGCGGCGGAGGCGTGGCAAGCAATGACCTTGCCCTGGAATGGGCGAAAACCGCGCAGGTCGATGTGCTTACGTCGTGGTACAGGGGGTTGCCGTACTACGAGGAGGTACACGGCATCCGCGTGTACCGTGCGAAAATATTTTTCAGAAAATCCCGCGACGCCGCGACGTTCATCTCGATGCTCTCATATCTTCCGTTTGGGTTTTTCAAGGGACTTCGTTTGTGCAGGGAAAACCGGTATGATGTCATCAATACGCATTTTGCCGTTCCATCGGGTCCTCTGGGCTATGTGCTGGGAAAAATCTTCCGTATTCCGAACGTGCTTTCGCTGCATGGCGGCGATATTTACGATCCGAGCAAAAAAATGTCGCCGCATAAGAGTCCTTTTTTTTCGCGTGTTGTCAGATTCATTTTAAATTGCGCCGACAGGATTGTGGCGCAGTCGAGCAATACCAGGGATAATACGATACGTTACTATGCTCCAAAAAAGGAGATAGAGATCATCCCCCTTGCGTTTCATCCGCCCGTGCTGCCCCGCATTACAAGAAAAAAACTCGGTATCGCCGATACGGATTTTATTCTCGTTACGATTGGACGGTTAATAAAAAGAAAGGCCATTGACGTTATGATAGAAGCGCTGCTGGAAGCGGACGATGCGAACATCAAACTTATGATCATGGGGGATGGTCCGGAGCGTGAGTATCTTGAATCGCTTGTGAAGCGGATGAAGCTTCAGAAAAGGGTTACGTTTCTCGGTTTTGTATCCGATCAGGATAAGTATAACTATCTCTCGACCGCCGATCTTTTCATTTCGACATCGCTGCACGAGGGATTCGGGATCGTCTTCATGGAGGCGATGCACTGCGGCCTGCCGATCGTATGCAGCGATGTGGGGGGGCAAGTGGATTTTCTGAGGGATGAGGAAAACGCGCTGCTTGTGCCGGTCGGCGATGCGCGCAGGTGCGCGGAATCGGTACAACGATTTTATACTGATAAAAAACTGTATTCGAAATGCTCCGGGAATAATATAAAGAAGGTGAAGGATTTCCTGGCCGCACCAGTTGCGCGGAACTATGTCGAAATATTCAATGAAGTGACCGGATTACATGGTGAGGGTAGTGGGAAGGAGTTACGGGCTTTTATCAAACAACCATGAATTGATCGTCGATTTTAAAGAAAACGGCAATAACGGCGATCTGCGCCAGTACCGCTCTATTGACGCGGTGAAGGGTGATGAAATCTCGATGCTCTTCATCGATGTCGATTTTTTTGAATCGGCCGACCTTGTTCAGTTTTATCTTTCGAAAATTCGGAAAAAATTGCAGGGGATCCCCGTCGTCCTTATCCTGAGGGTCGGATACTTGGATTATTTGAATGTCGATTGGTTTTTTGATGAGTTCATTTTATATCCGTTCAGAAAGAATGAGCTGAAAACGCGCGTAAAGCGGCTTCTCTGGGATAAAAACCTCATCGACGACGCGAATATCATCGGCATAGGAAATCTGAAAATAAATCTTTCCGAATATTCCGTTTACATGAATAATGAGAAGCTCGATTTCACGTATAAAGAATTCGAGTTGCTGCGGCTGTTTGTACAGAACCGGGGTCTTGTATTTACCAGAAAGGACCTCCTGGAAAAAATCTGGGGGATGGAATATATCGGCGGCACGAGAACGGTTGATGTGCATATACGTCGGTTGCGGAGCAAGCTTGGCGACGAATTCAATTCCGTTATTGAAACGGTGCGGAATGTCGGATACCGGTGCAGGGTGTGATGGGTGTGATGGGTGT
>DHPI01000065.1:203848-212663 GCA_002407865.1 Spirochaetia bacterium UBA5368 | reverse complement strand
GTGTGATGGGTGTGATGGGTGTGAAAATTGCTTGATCTTTTAGATATATTTCCAATACTATCCAAAATTTTTTTGTTGAATACGGACGATCGGTCGATTATTCCCAAGAACTATTACTAATATAGGTATTATGATGTGTGCCCCCTTGATTGCCCGAATATCCTGATGAAGAATTTTGAATACGGATTCAGGAAGATGATAATTGTTATAATTCCCATTGAGAGGTTGTATGAATAAGGAGAAGAAGATCGAAAAAATCTTGGATTCCGCCATGTCTGATGACCTGACCGATTATGTGAAACTCATGAAAGCGATGCGTAAACGGATGCCTTTTTTCGGCGGAACAAAGCGTATCGCGGCAGCGCTTCTTAAAGATGCTCTTGGAGACATATCCGGTATTGACCTGTCGCTTGAAAAAATATTTAAAAAATCTGCTGTCGGCAAGGTTATTTTCGAGGATATCAAGGATGGCAAGGCGCGCCTTTTTATAAACATCGGCAAGAACCACGGAATTTCCCCGGGCGATCTCATTCGGGAGATCGTAAAGCGCTCCGGTGTCGACGGCAAACAGATAGGAAAAATTGACATTCATTCCACATACTCCTTTATCGAAATACCAGAGCAGTATGGCGAGCTTGTATTGCTGTCATTTGAAAATGTAAAGGTAAAGGGTGTTCCGATTGTGATAGAACCGGCAAAAAAGAGGAAGAAGAATAATTGACGGAGCCTGCCAGGGAAATCTGTCCTGTGTGCGGTTCATCGAACGGTCGGCGAATCGGCGGTTTGTGCGCGCACTTTCTGAAATGCGGAAAATGTAAAATTGTGTATAATGCCGGGTATGCGCCGCTGCGGTATGATGACAGTTATTTTCTGGAGCAGTACAAGTCCCAATACGGCAAAACCTACGAAGAAGATGAGGATGCAATACGCGCCCTGTCGTCGCGGCGTATCGATACTATTTTCAAGGTGTGGGGAAGGGATGGCGACAGGAGTGCGCTGCGCCTTCTTGATATCGGATCAGCCCTCGGATTCTTTTTAAAAACCGCGCGTGAGATGAATATCGGCAGCGTTGAGGGAGTCGAGATTTCGTCGTATGCGGCGCGGTACTGCCGAAAAAAATTGCGTATCAATGTCGCCAATGCGTCGTTTGACGACCTCCAACTTGATACGACATTCGATATCATAACAGCGTGGTATTTTATCGAGCATTGCAGTGATCCGGCGGCGGTGGCGCAAAAAATTTATGCGCTGCTTAACATTAATGGAATTTTCGCCCTGTCGGTCCCTTCTTTTTTCGGCCCCCTGTATTATTTCAATAGAAAGCAATGGATAGAGAGTCATCCAGTCGATCATCGAATAGACCTGTCCCCTCGTTCAGCGGCGGGCTTTTTGAAAAGAATCGGTTTTAGAAAGGTAATACTGCGAGCCGGGGGGCTGCATCCTGAAAGGGTATTTGACACAAATTCCATGTTTTTTAAACCATTCGCCGCGGCTTATACAAAAATATCGACAAGGATCAATTTTTCGGACACACTGGAGATATATGCCATCAAATAAAATGATTTAGAGTAAATATTGATTTTTTGAGCATATGGCGTTAAAATACTATTGACAATTAAGGATTTTAATTTATTATTCCCTCCCTTAGTGTCAGGGATGGGCCGTGTAGTATTCTGCTGTTGTAATAGACAGTGCGCTATGATATGTGATCGCTTCTTGGCTGTGTGCCATTGGGCACGCCGGAAATTGAAAATATATGTTCAGCAATGTTAAAATAATGAGGTATAAGCAATGAAAATGACATTTCAGCCAAGCCGTATCAAACGGTACAGAAAGCATGGATTTCGTGCGCGAATGAGCACTCCTGAAGGACAGGAAGTATTGCGAAGGAGAAGGGCGAAAGGACGGCATAAACTTACAGTATCTGATGAAAAAAGGCTGCCGAAATAAGTAAAAGGTGAAAAAGAGTTATTCCTTAAAGGGGAAGGATGGTTTTAGAGAGGTTTTCAAAAGAGGAAGACGATATACCAGCGGCGGGATTCAATTGATAGTGCTACGACAGAAAAACACGGGGGAATCTGCGGAGAAAAAAAACTCCATTATGCGGGATCGGACAACAAAGATAGGTATCTCCATAAACAGCAGATATGGAATGGCGGTCGAAAGGAATAAGGCGAAGAGGCGATTGAGAGCCCTCTGCGGTGAATTGATGCCCGTGATGGAAGAAGGCTATTGTGTCGTGCTGCGGCCGGACAATAATTTTAAAAACGTGCGGTATGAGCACGCACAGGAAAATATACGGCGCTTGTTTAAAAAGGCGGGTGTGCTAAAACAATGACCATAAGCGGGGTACTCACACGGGTGTTGATAGGGATTCTCAGGCTGTATAAAATGGCCATATCACCGTATTTGCCACCTTCCTGCAGGTTCAGCCCGACGTGTTCGGTATACGCGATAGAAGCGTTAAAAAAGCACGGAATAATAAAAGGGCTGGTGCTGACTGTATTGAGAGTCGCGCGATGTAATCCGTTTTGCAAGGGCGGATATGATCCGGTTCCATAAATAGTTTTTCCTCTTCTGTATCCCTCATAATGCCTTCTCTTTTCCTGATTATTAGGAATGCTGCAGTTATACCATGAATGTATTTTCGCGAACACCGGGAGCAATGCGATTAAATACGAAATATTCGTCGCGTGAAGTAGTTATGCGGGCAATATTTACTATATATTATTTTTAAGGATGGCGTCATGGAGAAGAGAGCAGTTGTTGCGATTGTACTTTCACTGATGGTATGGCTTGTATGGTCGTATCTGTTTATCAAGCCGGAGACCCCGCTACAAACTCCTCCGACGGTAAAGAAGGAAGAAGCGGTACAACCCCAGAAAAAGGCTGAGACGCCTTTTGTGTCGATAACCGCCGTACAGCGCGTTGAGACAGTCGAAAAAGAGATTCGCATAACGCATAAAAACCACATCATAACGCTGACGAACAGGGGCGGATCGATTAAAAGTTATCTCTATAAATATAATGGCCGGGAAATAGAACTGGTTGTCTCGCAGAACAAGTTTAACGCACGGGGCGTTTTTGATTTTGGACTCTACATGAACGATACTGAATTTATGACCTCCGGCGAGTTGGATGATGCGCTCTGGAGCGTTACACAGCCTTCGGAAAACGAGGTTACATTTTATGCAACCGTGCTTGTTCACGGTGAACGGCTTCGGGTGGAAAAAAAGTATTCGTTTGTGAGCGAGGGGAATTATTTTACGTTAACCTTCAACCTGGTTAACGGAGGAAACAAAGAGATCCGCATGCCTGCCGGACATGCGATAGTTGCGCCTGCGGATTTTCTCGGGCCATCGGTTGATTTCGAAAATACGTACAATCAATTAAACAGCATTTATTATATTGATAACGATTTCAATAAAGAGTCAAAGGGCGGGGGATTTTTCTCAAAACCCACTGATCTGAAACAGGTAAATGGTGACACTGGGTGGGTTGGCATAATGAGCAGATATTTTCTGATCATTATGGTGCCTGATAAATTTTCCGGCACCGGCGTTATCGCCGATAACAGAAAGGAAACTGGCTTCAGAACCGGTATGTACGTGCCGTTCGAGCCGATCAAACCGGGCGCGTCACAGTCACGATCGTTTAAAGTGTATATCGGCGAAAAGAACAAGGGCAAGCTTGCGTCGATATCTGAAAACCTTATCGACGCGGCGGATGTAAGCAAATGGATCGAGCCGATACGGGATTTTCTTATATGGTCGCTGATGAAGATCAACATATTGTTTGGAAACTTCGGATGGTCGCTGGTGATCTTTTCACTGCTGACAAAACTGGTGTTTTTGCCGTTGACGCAGAAATCGACACAGTCAATGAAGAAGCTTCATGAGCTGACCCCGCAGATCAACGAATTGCGGGAGAAGTACAAGGAAAAACCGGAAATTCTTAATAAAAAAATCATGGAGATCTACAAGAAGAACAAGGTCAATCCGGCGAGCGGGTGCCTGCCGATATTGGTGCAGATGCCGTTTTTCTTTGCGCTTTACAGCGCATTGATCAATTCGATTGATCTCTGGCAGGCGCCGTTTGTTCTGTGGATGAAAGACCTTTCGCTTCCAGATACTATTTTCCACATTGCCGGTTTCAATGTCAATGTGCTGCCGGTGTTGATGACATTGACAACGTATCTGCAGCAGAAAATGTCCACTGTCGAGACAACGGGACAGCAGAAGGTTATGCTCATGCTTATGCCGTTTATTTTTATCGTTATTTTCTGGAATATGCCGTCGGGGTTGGTGCTCTACTGGATTATGCAGAATGTTCTGCAGATTCTGCATCAGCTGTATATCAACAAGCGCGATGAAAAAAAGGAATCTGCCGCATAGCCGTCTCAGGACAGGGAGAAAAAATATGTCAGATTGATCCATGGAGTTATCCAATATTATTTTTCGAGGAGGCGTATATGAAGGTGTTCGAGATTGAGGGGAAAACGGTTGATGACGCGACGCGAAAAGCAATGGCCGAGCTTAATATTACCGATATCGAAAAAACCAGGGTTGAAGTGATTGACCAGGGGAAAAGCGGCATTTTCGGTTTTGGCGTTTCCCGCCCCGCGAAAATCAGGGTGTATTACAGTGACACCACCGCGGATGTCGGCGATACGACAAAGGAGATACTGCTTACAATTTTAAAAAAGATGGGCATCGAGGGGTCGGTAAAGGATTTGAAAGAAGGCGAAAACAAGGTGTATATTGAAATGGAAAGCCCTCGTTCCGGACTGGTTATTGGCAAAAAGGGAAAGACGCTGGAGGCGTTGCAATTTCTTGTGAATCTGATGGTGAACCATCGGACGAAAAGCGACAAAAAGATTATCCTCGATATTGAGCAATACCGGGCAAAAAGGGAAAAGGCGCTGAGAAAGCTCTCCCGGGATATTGCGATGAAGGTGAGCAAGACAGGGAGGCCGTGGACGCTTGAACCGATGAATCCGTTCGAGCGGCGATTGATACACCTTACATTGCAAAATGACGCCCGCGTGACGACGAAAAGCGAAGGCCAGGGAATATATAGAAAGGTAAAAATATCACCAAAGCAGTAAAGGGTAGAGTATGCTCGACGATACGATTTGCGCGCCGGCCACGCCGCCGGTGATATCATCTCTGGCAATTCTTCGGATAAGCGGCCCCGGCACAACCGGGGCCGTTCGTTCTGTTTTCAGCAATGCGGATAAGGCGCATCCGCGACGCGCTGTCTACGGATCGATACTGGATGGCGCAGAGGTGATTGACGATGTGATTGTCGTGACATATCAATCGCCCGCAAGCTTTACCGGCGAGGATTCCGCGGAGATTATCTGTCATGGGAATCCGATCGTCGTGAATAAAATACTCGCGCTGCTTTTGAGGCACGGCCTTCGAATGGCCGAGCCCGGAGAATTCAGCAAGCGGGCGTTTCTCAACGGGAAGATCGACCTTACCGAGGCGGAAGCAATAAACCACATCATTACGGCGCGAAGCGACTGGGAGATTAAGGCTTCCATCAGGCAGATGCACGGATCGTTAAAAAATCGTATCCACGAAATCCGTGACAGGCTGGTGCTGCTGAAGGCCGATATAGAATGCGGGATCGATTTCAGCGAAGAGGAGATCGAGTTTGTATCGTATAAGGATGCGGAGGCGCAAGTGCGTGAAATATCACGCCTGCTCGACGACATCGCCTACAGGTGCAGGATAGGCGAAAAAATAAGCCACGGCATTGACGTGCCCATCGTCGGAAAACCGAATGTCGGTAAATCCAGCATTCTTAATATGATTGTGAACGCTGAGCGGGCGATCGTTTCTGACACTCCCGGCACGACGAGGGACCTTATCAGGGAGAGCATACAGTTTGGGGGCCTGCGCCTCAATATCTTTGATACGGCCGGCATCGACGAACCGACATCGGACATCGAACGCATGGGGATAGAACTGAGCTTTAAAAAGATAGAAGCCGCATCCCTTGTGATTATGGTTGTTGATGCTGCGTCGGGAATGCGGGAAGCGGACGAAAAAATATTTGATGCGTTGAAAGGGAAAAATACGATCGTGCTGCTGAACAAAACCGATATCGCACAGGATGATGATATTGCGCGGCTGCGCTCCCGATTCGACTGCCCGACAATCCCGTTTTCGGCGCGTTCCGGGCGCGGGCTGAAGGAGCTTGAGAATGCGGTGACCGTCATGCTGAGGTCCGAATTCGCGAGCACGTCCGATTTTTTCGTCGCGGATATCCGCATGAGGGAGCTTCTGGGCGAGGCGATAGCCGCGGCAGGGGATGCGGCCGGGCTTTTGCGGGACAATGAACCGCCCGAGATAGCGGCGTTTCAGATACAGACGCTGATTGATACACTTGCGGAAATCACCGGGGAAATCACGCCTGATGATGTGCTCGAGTCCATCTTCAGCAGGTTCTGTATCGGAAAGTAATAACAGGAAAGACGTGTGCGTTTCATGGCGACGCGTATTTTTTTAACACGGGATCGCCCGCGATAATGTCCCTGTAAACCGGCGCAGCCGCGTCTTTGAAGCCGGTCGGATCTTTTTCCTCCGAGGTCAAGCGTCGTATAAATTCCGCGCAATAGATTTCCGCAGCACGGCTGTCGCCTGACAGTTCGCTGATGCGCGCCGCCCTGTAAAGCACGTAACATCTGTCCCGAAGCGGAAGCTCGGTTTTAAGAAGGCCGTTTACTATGTCCATGGCGGGTGCGTACTCGCGATTTTTTTCCATTACAGCGATACGCCGTAATCGCGGCGGAATACCGGATGCGGCATCTTTCACAGATAGAAAATCCATCTCATCGCGTATGGCAATCAACGTTTTACCGGGGGCATTGGAGAGGGACGCAACGATTTTTTGAAATCGGGGGAGGGGCCGCAGTGCGTTAAAACCCGGCTCTGACATCAGAAGCGCTTTCGAGTCAAAGCCATGCGTGCGCGCAGCTTCCAGGTATTGCAGGGCGCCTTCGCTGTCATTGCGCTGGCAGCATGCCAGCGATATCTCATAATATGCCCATTGCGAGCCGCTGCCGGGCGCGGCGGATTGCAGAAGCGTGAATGCGCGGGCGGGATCGGTTCGCCGGTACAGATCGTACAGGTATGAAAGGGCAAGCGGTTCATACTCTTTGAGCGATGTCGTATAATAGCTGACGGCATCATCGCTGCGTTTTTCATTCATAAAAATTACGCCGTGATTAATCAACGCATGCCGTCTGTATGCGGTGTTTTTTTGCAGATGTTGAATCCGGGCAAGCGCCCTGTTTCTCTCCCCTCCGTAATATTTGTAAAATACGTCATGAAATGGAGATACGCGAGTGGCTGCGCCGGATGGTTCGGATACGCTGGTGGAGTCGCCCGGAAAAAAGATGCATGCGGCGATGAAAAGCAGCGGTATGTGGACTGCGCGAAGCTTCATGTGGTTCCCGTATTAAGAAAAAACTGTTGAAAAGACCTTGAAAAGAATATACAGATTCTATGACGAATGCAATCAGCTTCAAGTGTTTTTTGTGAGCGGGGCATATGCGAAATAAAGTGAAAAGATCATGGGAATCGGCCCTTGTGTGTCTTTCCGCACTGGCGATTGTTGCGGGGTGTGCAGCGTCGAAAGGCGCGGTTCGGCATAACGATATTATTGACAGCCGTGAAGGCGCTCTGCCGGTTGCGTTGCGTTTTCCTGATGGCGTAACGCAGCTGCGTGAAGGCGAGCGCCTGAAACTTGAAGCCCGAAAGGAAAAATCGCTTAACGATCTGTGGGCGCTGACGCGGTACCGTCATTGCGATGCAACGGAGGATGGGCATCTCGATGCCGCGCTTGCGGGCTACGGGACGATCATTGCGATGGATGCGGCATCGGCGCCGCTTGCGTGGAATAATATCGCGTGCGTGTATATTGTTCAAGGGAGATATCGTGATGCGGAGTTGATGCTGCAATCGAGCATCAGCGCGCGCGAGGCCGTTATCAATGCATATTATAATCTTTACATATTATATAAATACTCGACGCGGACGGAGGATGGCGTTCGCGTTCTCATGCTTATGAAAGAGCGTTTCCCGGAGAGCATATTCGCGCAGGTAGAGCTCGGGGACATCTTTATGGAAAAGGGCGATTTCGTGACAGCGGAAAATTTTTATCGCGAGAGCCTTGCCGCCGACGCTGATAGCCCGGTTCCGCTGTACAGGATGGCGCGGCTCAAGGAACACACGGGCGGCTATGCGGAGGCCGAACACTATTATGACCTGTGTATCCGTAAATTTCCGTATTTCCACTACGCCTATCTCGATTATTCCAATATGCTGTTATCGCTCAACCAAAAGGAAAAGGCGCGAAAGATCCTCAATAAGGGCATTAAAAAAATGCAAATAAAGCAGACGGAACTCGTATTTCCATGATGTGGCACTCCGAAAAATTCGTGAAGAGACGCGGCTGTGCAGCGCGCGCCCTGTGTTGCGTGCCGGTGCTCCTGCTTTTATGCGCGCCGCAAATGTTTGCGGCGGAATATTTTCCGCCCGAGAAAAAATATCTTGCCGAAAAATCCGCCGGAAACTACAGGGCCGCCCTCGATATCCTTCTTCAATGGACCGAGTCGATAGACGATCCCGCCCTGGCGGAGATAAACGTATTCAGAATACGGGAGCTCGTTCATTATCCGGAACTTGCGGGTGCCGCGCTCGATGACCTGGACAAAATTCTCAGCGCGGATAACGCCGCATCGCGCACTCCCGGCGTACGCGATAGAATTATGCTGTTTAAAAACAGGCTTCTGCTTTCCCGC
>DHPI01000065.1:203008-203711 GCA_002407865.1 Spirochaetia bacterium UBA5368 | reverse complement strand
ATATATTGGCGGCGCGGGCGGTTCTCGGCGCCCTCGGCGTTGTACAGTCGTATACAATCATCGGGCCGTTTGCCAATGAAGGAATCGGCGATTTTGAAATCTCGCATGCCCCGGAACATGCCGCGCCGGACGGCGAGCGGTATCCCGGAAAATTGCATCCGGTTCACTGGTTTGAGACGCGCCCGAATCATTACGGAGCCGTTGATATTAATGAGCTTATGTTGCCCGCATCGGCGGGGCTCTATTATTTTTCCGCTGACATATCCATTCACGAGAAGGGCCTTTACACCGTGCACCTGGGAAAGACCGGATACACGGACATCTGGCTGGACGGCGGTTTGATTTTTCGAAACCGGCGGCGCCATTCGTTCTGCGAAGATCAATACGCGCTGAATGTGTACATGACCGAAGGCCGCCACAGGCTGCTTGTAAAAACAGGCGATTCAACATCGGGCGGGATACGATTCTTTATGCGTATCGCCGCTGCCGATACGGCAGACCCGGCGGCCGGTCCGTCGGGGGTAAAAGTGGCTGCGCCGGCTATGCCTTCCGATCGGGTTTTTTTCCGACCCCTGAATGCCCTGGTGCGGCGTGGGCCGCTGTCGCCGCGTGAATCCTTTCTGGCCGGGTACCTGTATTTCTCTTCCGGGCTGAGCAGCGAGGAGGCGCGCGAATCGGCTGATTATTTTTCCAGCGCGCGGGG
>DHPI01000065.1:182686-202857 GCA_002407865.1 Spirochaetia bacterium UBA5368 | reverse complement strand
CGCGCGGGGTGATCCGGAGTGGGCGGCGGCCGCCTGTTTTTATCTCGGCGCGATGGAGTCGGGCAGCGAGGAAAAGGAATTCTATCTGAAAAAGGCTGCCGAATCTGGCGGCCGTCTTGAATCGCTTGAGCAGATCGCGCTGTTGAAATTGCGCGGCGGCTTCACGTATGAGGCGGCATCGGTAATTGAGCAGATGAAGCGTCTGCATGCCGGATCGCCGGCGGTGCGCGGCGCCGAGGCGGAGCTGTGTATGCGGCTCGGGTGGTATGACGAGGCGTTGCGAATATCGCATGATTTGATACAGTCGGGGTTCCCCTCCGCCGGCTACGCAATCGACGCCGGTGTGGCGGTTGCGAGGAGCAGGTATGCACGCGCCGCCGAATCGTATGAAAAGGTATATGAGGCTGACCGCGGGAGCGAATCGCATGCGCTTGCGCTGGCCGGCTGTTATGAGAAGGCGGGCGACCTCGCAAAAGCGAGGCGGACGCTTGAGGGCGCGCTGGCGTCATTTCCCGCGAGTGCGCCTGTCAGGATTCGGCTTGCGAATTGCGTGAAAAACCATGCCGGCAACGACGCTGCGTTTCCGTATTTTATGTCGGTGCTTGCCGTTTCGCCATATGAGGAAAACGCGCTGATCAATATCGGCATGGCCTACCATATCAGCGGACGGGATGAACTTGCGCTTCAGTATTTTCAAAGGGCCATGCTGTACAATCCCAACAATTTTCAGATAAAACACTATATACAGATTCTCAAAAACGAATCGGATTATCTGGATGAATTCGCGGTGAAGGGCGACGCAATGATGCTTGCGAACGCCGCCTCGAATTACAGGGACGAAGCGGCCGTCATTGTGCTCGACGAATGCGGCATCAAGCTTGCCGCCGACGGTTCGTGCGAGAAGGCTGTCCGTAAAATAATAAAGATCAACGACGAGGAGGCGATAGACGATTTTTCGCGTCAGTATGTAGTTTTCAATCCTTTCAGCGACAGTGTGCGGGAGCTTCGGTGCACGGTGATTAACGGAGGACGCGCCATTGACGCGGTTGAAAGCTATACACAATCGCTTTCCGATCCGGAGAGCCGGATGTATTATGATATTCATGCAAAGGTAATAGCAGTTCCCGCGCTTCAGAAGGGAAGCATTATCGAGCTGCGATACAGAATCAGGAGCGTTGATCCGGATATCCGCCGCGGGTATTACGGCGAGCGCATTACGGCCGGGAGTGAATACAGAACGCTGAAAGCGAATTACAGCATCGGATGGCCCGAGCACATGACAATGTACTGTTACACGAAGAATTTCGGTGTGGCGAAAGCGCGCAAAATTCGAAGTGGCGGCAACATTGTCACGCGGATAGAGCTGGAGAATATTCCGCCGCACAAGAAGGAAGCGGCGATGCCCGGCCAGGCTGATTTTCTGCCGGGGGTAATCGTATCGACGCACAGGGACTGGCGCTCGATGCACAGGTGGTATGCCGCGCTGGTGAAAGACCGGATTGTACTCGACGGCGGTATGCGAAACGCGCTGTCATCAATTGTCGGGGTGCACGATGAACCGCTTGAAAAGGTGCGGAAGATTTTTACCCACATAAATGACAGCATACGCTATGTAGGATTCGAGCTTGGCATGGGCGGCATAGTCCCCAGACGCGCGGATATTACGTATGCGTCAAAAATGGGAGACTGCAAGGATATTACGCTTGTGCTTGTCGCGATGCTCAGGGCCGCGGGCATTGATGCGCGCGTGGCGTTGTTGCGGACACGGGACAGGGGCGCTTTTGACGAGAGCATTCCGTTTCTCGGGCAGTTCAATCACGCGGTGTGTTATGTCAATTATAAGGGGGGATTTTTTCTTGATGCCACTGCGAAGATGAGCGGCTTTCTTGAATTGCCTTCCGACGACAGGGATGTTGCCGCATTCGTATTTGACGAGCGCGGCTACAAATTTATTCGCACGACCGGTTCGCTGTACGTGCATAACAGCGATACAACGGACACGACAATTGTGCTGAACCCGGACGGGGGTGCGGCGATCGTCCGCATGCTTGTGAAGGAGGGTTCTTTCGCCAGACGGGCCCGTTACGAATTGATCGATGCGGACGGCAAGCTCGCGCAGATAGGGGGCTTCTGGAACGAACGGTTTAAGGGCGCGACAGTGAGCGGCCTGACAGTTATTTCCCGGGATTATGATAGTCCGGTACGCTACAGCTACCGGGTGAACATCCCGTCGTTTTATTCCACAACCGGGAATGACGTGATTATCATGAAGTCGTTTATCTCCCAATCGGATTACTATAAAGAAAACGCAATGATTCGTGAAAGGAATTTTCCGCTTGTGCTCTCGGGTCTCTGGGTGACCGGTGAAACAATCGCGTATCATATCCCGGCGGGAATGACCGTTACACGGTTGCCAAAAAGCGAAAAACGAAGCTATAAAAAATATGAAGCGAGTTTCGAGTATTTGCTACAGGGGAATGTCATCCTGGTACGGTCGCGCCTGTCCTTCAGGGATTATATGATTACGCCGGAAGAATATGCACAGTTCAGGGATTTTGCGCTGTTCGTCAGCCGCAAGGAAAATGAACGGATCATTCTACAGGTCACGAAGAAAAAAACAACGGGGGCGAAGGGTGCGAACGATCGTCTGGCGGATTAACGGGCGTGGACGCTTTTTTGCCGCGGTATTGGTGTGGGCCGCCGTACTGATACCGGCAGCCTGCATGGCAGGTTTTGCCGAATCGCCCGCGGAGCATGCGGATATCGCTGTGCTCGAGCGGGCGGTCTACGATGCTTTTTACCGCGGCGATTATTACAAACTGTATGACGCAATCGAAACGATGCTGGTGCAGTATCCTGACCATCCTCAATCGATGCTGTTGTATTCGGATATTGTGAGGCTTGCCGATGTGTGCGGATACGAAAAAGCCAGAACCACGCTGGAATCATTGCTCGAAATGACGCGGCGGCGGGATGACGATCATACTGGAATGCGCGTTCTCGCTCTCACGCTCGAACTTGAAAAGCTGTACGCGATCTACGACCGGGAACGCGCCGCGAAGCTTGCAAAGGAGCTCTCGCCGTTGCGGAACTGGCTGCTTATCGGGCCGTATCGAAGATACGGGGCGGGCGACCTGCGGCATCCCTTCCTCCCGGAAATCGTGAAAAGCTTCGATGATCCCGGGTTTGCGAAAAAAAAGGTTCTTTGTGGAAATTTGGACGGTGTACTGAGGCCGGGAAACCATATATATCCGGAGAAGGGTATTGTATATGCGTTTACCGGTATAAATGCGCCGTATCCGTTTAAAATCAGGATATATTCCAGGGCGCACTATAGATTGTTTATCAACGGCAGGGAGGCAATATGCAACAGCGAGGGCGGGACATTCCGATCGTGCCGCATTGTGCGCGTTTCCGGCGGCGGGGAACCGGCAAGCCTGCTGGTGAAGATTGAAAATTCATCCACGGCTGATATGCGCATTATCGTGACAGACGATAGTGACGCAATCCTGGGTGCGGAAAACTGCGTGCCGCGGCAGGCGGTTTTTTCGGATATTGAATTCTGCGAGACGCTTGACTATCCGGCCCCTGCGCTCATTGAATCCGCGAACCGCGGCGGGAATGATGATTATTTCAGGCTGGGAAATTATTTTTCGGAGTTGGAAAGCCGTGAGGCCGTAACGTTCTATAAAAAAGCGGCTGGAAACGGCAATCCTCTGTATTTATATTTTCTCGCGCAATCGCTGATCGATGCCAGTCATGGCGACGCGTCATCCTCGGAATATCTGGAGGGATGGAGGATATTCCAGGAAGTTGCGGCGAAGAATATGGCCTTTGTTCCCGCGCGCTTCAGGAATTTCCAGAAACTGATCGAGCGAAAAAATCTGCGCGGCGCCGTGCTCGAAGGGAGAGCGATGCGCGGTATCGCCGGGGGGTGCCTGCCGTTTCGAAGGGATTACGCCGCACTGCTTGGGCAGGCGGGATACGAGAAGGAATTTCTCGATGAGGTGAAATGGTTTCAACGCGATTTCCCGGCGTCTTCCGAGCCGGTTCTTGTCAGGGCGGAGTACTATGCACAGAAAAATCCTGAAAGGGCCGCGGCGTTGTACGAAACGATTTTGTCGGGGCGTTTTGATGGTGAAATTGCCGACGAGCTTGTTGCGCTGTACCGGGAATCAGAAAAAAACGACGCGATAATAAAAATCGCGGATAAGTTCAACTCTGACGGCCGATATTCACTCGATCTGATCGATGCCATGATTCGAAAGGGCGCCATCGATGATGCGAAAAGGGAGATATTTAAAAATCTGGCGATCAGGGGTGATCCGGCCATGTACTGTCGTCTTGGCGACATATACCGGAAGACGGGGCACGACCCGGTAATGGAATGGCGGCGAGCGATGAAGCTCGCGCCGTCAGATTTTACGACGGGGGATTTGCTGGACTACATTCTCGCGGGAAAAATTGAAAACCCCTTCGCGCGGGAACGTGAAAAAATTGATGATAGTATGTTCAAGTGGCCGGTGGAACGCGAAAAGGAAGTGTCATCGCGTGTACTGCACAGGGCAATAATTATCCATTTGAATGAGGACGGCGGAAGCAGGGCGTTTTGCGAGGATGTGCTTTATATCGGTGATTCGAAGGGCGTTGAAAAATGGGGCGACTACCGCACGCTGTTTCAGGGCGAGCTCTGCCCCCTGCGCACGCGCGTGTACCGGCCCGACGGCTCGTATTACGACTCATACTCGCTCCAAAAAATAGACCGGGCGGACTACATTAATCTGTCGTCATTGAAGGATAATTCGATTGTGCATGTCGCCTATATCGTCAATAACCCCTTCGCGATGCAGGGCGACCCAGCGCTTTTTTCGGTGCCGTTAACGCGGGTCCAGGATTATGATGAGCCGGTGGATTATTTTTCGCTTCAGGTTGCGGCCCCGGCTGGCATGAGCGTAACGATATATGGCAATCCGGATGCCGACATGTCCGTCCGCGGCGATGGAGATAGAAAAATATACACAATGAGGCTCGTAAACCTTCCCGCGCTGCGGCGGGAAAGAAATTCTGGCAGCAGCGGCAATTGTCCGCGGCAGTTTGCCGTTACGACAATGGCGGCGCGTGAAGATTTTATCGCATGGTATAACGGTCTGCTGCGCGGCAGGGCCGATCTGCGGTCGGATGATATCGGCGCGGTTTGTACGGGGAGCTCGGTCGATGACGTTATACAGAGTGTCTATGAATATGTTTCACGCGACATCGATCTCAGGCCGAACGTGCTGTATTATCCCGAAAAGGCGGCGACAACGCTCTACAACAGGAGCGGCACCCCGGAGGATAAAACCGTGCTCGCGAAATCAATTCTGGAGGCGCGCGGAATACGCTCGTATATTGCCTTTGCCAGGAGAAATGACATGCCCGATCCGGGCGCATTTACCGCGCCATCCACATTTACGAATATACTGCTCTATGTCCCGATCAGTACAGAAAGGGGCGCGTGGCTGGATTTTTCAAATCGGTTTCGACCGTATGGGATTGTCGACGATGCCATACGTGATGTCGATGCGCTTGTTATCATCAGGGATGGATATGAAGTAAAAAAAATACAATGTGAAGCCGACAATGTGATTCGTACCGATTTTATGTTTTATCTCAATGACGACGGAGGGGCGAGGTGCGATATAAAGGCCCGCTTTGAGGGGAATAACGCGACAATCAGAAAATATTTTACGGGCCGTATGTATCGGGAAGAAACGGTGAACGCGTATTTCGGATCGATCCTGCCGGGACTCAGCATCGATACGTATGCGCTTGAAAATGTTGAATCGGTGTCGATGCCGTTCATTGTAAGCGCGCGCGGATATTGTGTGGCGTTCATGCCGCCGATCGAAGGCAGTATCATGCTTCAGCCGGTGGTGAAAAAAAGCGATGTCGCGCGCTACATTCAGTCGGCAACACGCCAGAATCCCCTGTATATCGAAAAGAATTTGTATGAAGATGAGCGGTACGAGTATGAGCTTGGCGATGAGTTCAGGAGCGTGGAATATGGTGAAGAGCTGAAAACAGAATGCCGCTATGGGTATGCGCGCATTAGCATTCATAAAAACGTCGGCAGCACACGGCTTTCCGTGACGAAGGAAGTCCGCATTCGCCGGGCGGTTGTGGAAAAAGAGAATTATGGAGAGCTGTTGCGATTCTGTGCTGAACTTCGTAAAAACGAGAACGCGACAATCATTCTGCGAAAATAGTCGCCCCTCCGTGGCTATGCCCGCCTGGTCTATCGGACAATCCTGGAAAAAACGAACCACAGAAAAAATATGACAATGAGCATTCCCCATAGCCCAATGAGCCCAATGGAAATCTCGGGGTGACGGCTTACCCACTGAAACGTTTTTGTTTCTTTGTATTGCAGTATGAGATTGAAGACCCTGAACGCAAACGAGTCTTTCGGGGCCTTTTTCCGGGCGCCCTGGTGTGGTACGGATTTACGCGTGTTCTGAGTTGGTGTGTCCGCCATCGTAATTTCCTGCATGTGTAGTATGCTGCCGGTGCCGATACTCGTGTGCCGTGATGTAACGCTTCCGTACAGAGTTTACGCAAGTATAATAATTAAAATTACGGGTGTCAATACTATATAGGTGTTGCTTGAAAAAATTATATAAAAAATTGTATTATTTTACACATATGGCATGAAATGTTATATACATATATTACCTCGCTGAAAATGTATATTCTTTCGTGTATAGCTATGTCCCGGCCTCCATACAAATATATTCTTGCACAACGAGGGTGCTTGACAAAGGATTTCACATGGGTATACTTGATGAACGAGGTGCGGCAGAATGAATAATATTATCAGGTTCGGCGTTTCAATAGATGAAAAGCTTCTCAACCAGTTTGACACACTCATTGAGGACAAGGGGTATGTCAACCGGTCGGAAGCGATACGCGATCTTATTCGCGACAAAATGGTGCAGGAGGAAATTTCCGATCCGGAAGCGGAGGTAATCGGAACGCTCACGCTTATTTACAGCCACGAAGCGCATGAAATATCTGACAGGCTTAATGATATTCAGCACAGCAACTATACAAATATAATTTCTGCGCTCCATGTGCATCTTGATCAGCATAATTGCCTGGAAGTTCTCATTTTACGGGGGCCGGCAGTGGTGGTGAAAAAAATCTCGGAGCACCTGCTCTCAATAAAAAATGTCCGCCATGGCAAGCTTACCATAACGACGACGGGAAAATACATGCTGTAAATTTTGCTCAACTGTAAAGCCCGAAGTGCCGATGCTATGAATAAGGGTTAATCCGCGTCTGCGGGATTGTTATATTTTGTCTGTACACACATCATTGCGGGAACGAATGGAGTTGTTCCGTGAATTATGCATGGAGGGTGCCCGGCATCACGGGTATGCTAATACCGTTGTTGCTTTTCTTCGCGAACTGCGCTCCGCCGCAGAACCTGCGGTATGCACGCCCGCGGCATGGCGGCGAACCACAAAGATATTATTCCACAATGGGAAGCAATGTGCAATCCTATTCGTGGGAACTTGACGAGACGTATTTCGATGTCCAGCGTGATAATGGAGCGGGCGTCAGATACGCAAATTCAAAGAAAGCATATCATCCTCCCTTTATCGATGCCGACGACGAGATTTCTGTCGAGAACATCAATCGTACGAAGACCGATATGGAGCGCATACGCGCGAAGCCGAGGGCATCGAAAAAGGATGAAAATGGCATACGCGTGGTAAAGACGCAGCAGATCAAAAAAAACGACTGTGTGCGGAAATCACCGACGGTAAACGATGGATGCAACCGGACCTACAGGGTCAAGCGAAAAGACACGCTGTACGGCATTGCAAAAAGCTTCAACTGCCAGTTAGATGAGCTTTGCGAGATAAACAATCTTACGCGCAAAAGTCTGTTGAAAACGGGGATGATTTTAAAAGTTCCGGGTGATACAACAGCGCGTATGCGCAGGGAGGCCGTCAACATAACACAGGCTGTGGAGGAAAATCCCCGCTTCGCATGGCCCGTTGTTCCCTCACAGGCTGTGCGTTATAATGGTTCCGACCGTGCGGCCCTGCACGGTATTCAAATCACGGGAAAGAGCGGTTCGCCCGTACTGTGCGCGGCGCCGGGAATAGTTAAAAAAGTAGGCGAAATGAGGGGGTACGGCAATTACGTAATCGTTCTTCACGAGGGCCGGTATACCACCGTCTATTCAGGATTGCACAACATCAGCGTCAGTGAAGGCGAGAAGATCGCAACGGGAAAAATCATCGCCTATATCGATCCTGATTTCAAGGCGTTGTATTTCCAGATCGGCCACGCCGGCAGGCCGGTCGATCCCCTGCAGTATCTTCCGAAAAAAGGCTGAAAAAGCTTTCCGCCCGCGCGGTCAGACGCTGGCTTTCTCCGCCTTCGTGAGAAGCTCCCGGGCATTGAAAAAAATCAACTGCGACGACTCAGCGATTTCGTTCACTCCCTTTATCATGTCGGCAATTGTTTCATTGATGTGATTCACGGCCTGTGTGGTGGATTCAATCGCCAGCTTCTGCTCATCGGTGCCGGCGCCGATGTTTTTCGCGAGATTGAGATTTTTCACCGTCTGCTCAATGACATGCGACGTGTATTTTTCTTCAAGGAAGATGCTCTCCTTGAGAATTTTAATTTTATTCGAGCTTTCTTCCATATGTTCGATCATGTCCTTGATGATGGTGGCGGCGGACTGTATCACTTCAACACCCTGCGACGTTGTATGCTTGTTGGAAGCCAGAACGGATTCAATTTCTTTAATGCTGTCGGTTGTCTGTACGGCAAGCTTGCCGATTTCATCGGCGACAACGGCGAATCCGCGGCCGTGTTCGCCGGCCCGCGCCGCCTCGATGCTGGCGTTCAGCGACAGCAGGTTGATCTTGTCGGCGATATCAATGATGATGGAGACGGTATCAAAAATCTTGAGGCTCTGTGTGTTGATGTCCGAGATAAAACGTTCCACATCATCGAGTTGTTTCTTGCCAAGGGTTGTTTTGTCCACGACAAGGTTTATACCTTCAAGAGACGAGTCAAGATGGTGCTTTGTTTCCGCTTGAATATTCTTGAACTCGTCGATGATTTCTTCCATCTTCTCGTTTTCTTCGATCTGCGCCGATGCCGTCCCCGAGATGCTTTCGGATGAACTGAGAAGCTCTTCGAGTGTTGCGGAAATTTCTTCAAATGTTGAAGCCTGGCTTTGCATCTGGGCGTTAAAGTCCGCAACAACCTTGTTTTGCGCTTCAACCTGCTCGAAAAGGATGTCCATTTTTTCCCTGATGTCGATTGCCATTTCCTTTTGCACGGCGGACTGTTTTTCTATAATGGCCATCTGGTCGACCGTGCGCCTGTCATATTCGTGAATGATGGGGATGTTTCTGTATGATATATACGAAATTGCCATGAGGAGTGCCATGAAATAGACTTCGCGGAGGATGATGAAATTGTGGACCGGCCTTCCATCAGCAATGGAAAGAAAATACATGGTGACGCCCTGGTGGTCCGCAATAAAAAGAAACACGATCCAGTTGATGAAGACGAAAAAGAAGAAAAAGATAAACATGCGCCGGTTATACAAAAACTGGAGTGCGATAAGAAAAAACACCGCTATTGTAAAAATATGGTATGATTCCGTGGAATACTGCCAGTCCATCGACCGCGCGTAGTTGTATTTCGCCATTATCGGCAGTGTTACCGAGAATATCGCAACCGCCCATGATAGCAGCGTTGTTTTTTTGAGTTTCTTTTTGCGCGTGTAAATTATATATGCGAGGGATGAGGTGATAATCCCGATGACGATCGGGCCAACCATGGCTCTGAAGTTCACTTGTGCGAGCATCTGAAACGTGACTGCCAGCGCGGCAGCAACAAAGATCATTATAAAATATATAAAACTGCCCCTGATCTCGAGAATCTGGCGTGCGGTGTAGTGGTTTCGCTCCATAGTACACACCTCCCATCAAGATGACACAAAGACTGATGCAATTGTAGTAATTGTACCATGTTATTTTAATAATAACAAAATATAATACCAGAAACGAAGTTCTCACGGTGTCAACAATCTTTAGCACGTTCGGTCTTCAATCGGAAGAATTACCTGTTATTTTCCCTTCATTCTTTGCGTGATGACATGGTTCAGATGTCGTGGTTCTCCATTTAGAATACTCATTGTTTCCAAATAATTTTCATGCGCTAAAGTGTGCCGAGAAATGCCTTGCAATAACGCGGAGTTTGCACTACCCTTCGCATGATCGGACGCTGGGACGGCCGGCAGTAAATAATAGGGGGATGGGATTTGTATGGGACAGTCGCATGGCGTGGTATTTGGCGTTGATTATTATCCGGAGCAATGGGATATATCTCTCTGGGAAAGCGACGCGCGGCGGATGCGGGAAATGGGTTTGAGCTCGGTGAGGATGATGGAATTTGCATGGGCTGTTATCGAGCCGAAACCGGGGAAGTATGATTTTTCTCTTTTTGATGAGGTGATTGGGATTCTCGCGAAAGAGGGTCTGAAAACCGTCCTTGGCACGCCGACTGCCACATTCCCCGCGTGGCTGTATAAAAAGGACCCGAACATGGTGCAGATACATCCATCGGGTATATGCCGCGATTTTGGGACACGGCGGCAGGCATGCTTTAATTCGCGTACATATGGTGCCGCCTCGCAAAGAATTGTGGAGCGGTTGGCCCGTCATTACGGCGGCAATCCGAACATCATTGGCTGGCAGATTGACAACGAAATAGGGCACGAGGGCTCCGACCGGTGTGTGTGCCCGAATTGTCGCGCCTCCTGGCGGCATTGGCTGAAATCGCGATATAAAAACATCTCCGCATTGAACGAGGCATGGGGCACCGTTTTCTGGGGAACGGTCTATGCTAACTTTGACGAGGTGCCGGTTCCCCGGAAACAGGTCGCGAGCGTTCAGAATCCGAACCTCTTGCTTGATTACGACAGGTTCTGTTCCGATTCGGCGGTACAGTTCGCCGATATGCAGGTAAAAATACTGAGGCGTCATATTTCGCCGGAACAGTGGATTTCGACAAACCTGTATCCCACGCCGCACAATCCCGTTATTGACATGGAGGAGATGTTCGCCGGAATGGATTTTCCCGGCTTTGACAATTATCCTGTATGGGGCGATCAGGATGAGCCCCTGCCGTATTATTTCAATGCGTATCTTCTCAGTTATATTCGCGGATTGAAGAATGCCGGGAAATACGCGGTGTTCGAGCAGTTCAGCGGTTTCCAGGGCCACTGGTGCCTCGGCTACCTGCCGCCCGAACAACAGGTCGTGCTGTGGACAAACCAGGCCATTGCGCGGGGAGCCGATCATATATTTTATTTCCGATGGCGCACCGCGGCGTTCGGACAGGAACAGCTCTGCTATGGAATTCTCGATCCGGACAATTCCGTTACGTCCCGGTACACGAGTCTTTCGGAAAATATCGCGAAACATGAAAACGCATTTGCGCAATTCGCGTCAATACCGTTGGAGTCCCCCGCCTGCCTTGTGTACGACAAGGATAATTCGCGCGTTATAAAAGAGCAATATCTTTCGAAAGGGCTGTACCTGACGCCCGCCTCATTTATGCAGGTCGGCTATGACCTTGAATTGGCGCGGCATTATGTTCCGTATGCGCTGTTCAATGTCAATGCCGACGTTAAGAGCGCAAGGGGCGTTGATCTCTCGAAATATAAGATCGTGAGCCTGCCGTTGTACGAAATGCCCGATCCGGCGTTTGTGAAAAGGCTTGAAGAATGGGTGAAGGCCGGAGGGCATCTGGTGCTCGGATGGCGGGCGGGCGCAAGGGATGCGCGCAATCATGCCGTAACCAGCGAGCTCCCAGGCGTGTTTGCCGATATGGCGGGGGTGCGGATACGCCGGTTCGAGTCGCTGAACATGACGAAGGTGAAAATTAAAATCGGCATCATTCCCGCGAGGGGAGAGGTGTGGGCCGATATCGTCGAGCCGGTGACGGCAAAAACGATTGCGCGGTATTCCGACCGAAAAAAACACTACCGCGGGATGCCATGCGTTACCGTCAATGACTACGGGAAAGGAAAAGTCTATTACGTCGGAACATCCCCCGATCCCGTGGCGCTTTTTTTCCTTTTCAGAAGGATATTAAAACATGCCGGCGTGCGGCCCAGGTTTCACGGTATGGGGATGGAGGTAATTCAGAGAAAAACGACAGAAGGAAAAACTGTCGATATTGTGCTCAACCATACTGCGAAAACGAAATGGTGCATGTGGCGCCGCGTTGAGCCATACGGCATGAAGATTATTCGGCATTAGGATGTGTGGCGTGGCGTGAAAATCGAGAATGTAATAAAAAACCCGGCCGAAAGGTCGGGTTTTTTATTACACGGGGAAATGATTATTTTATAAATCCTTTCGAGCGAAGTACGCAAAGTACGATCTGCGCGATTTCCTTGTTTGTAATCCGCGCAATGTTGATCGTTACGTCGTACGAAGCCGGATGCCGCGCGTCGAATTTGAGATACTGGGTCATGAAATCGTGACGCTCCTGGTCTTTTTTCTCTACCAGTTTTTCGGCTTCGAGCCGGTCCCTGATTTTTTTAAGTTCCATAATCCGCTGAATTCTGAAATTCAGCGGTGCGACAAAACGAAGGTGCACGCCGAATTGCAACGATCGTGTGATTTCCGCGCTGGCGCGGCCGACGATGATTGCGTGGCCGTGAATAGCCAGGCTTCTGATGGTTTGCACGAGTTTCTGGTAAACGGCCACTTGAGGCGGATAGTCCGTGAGCACCAAACGCCAGAATTCATTCATCTCTTCCCTGCGTTTCGTGTCGATCGTCTCTATCAAGGTTTTGGAAATGTTATGGTCTTCCTCGATTTTTTTAACAAGCTCCTTGTCATAGAATTTCCAGACGTCGGTGCCTTCATAACCGTTCATCTCGTCGGCGATCGCGGCGGCTATCGAGTTTGCGTCGCATCCGTATTCGCGTGAAATTGTAATAAAAGGACGTGGCTCCTGCGGCTTTTCAATAAGGATCGTTTTTGATTTTTCCCACAGTTTAACCTGTTTCTGGATGGATCGTTCAAGTGTTGACTCTTTGACAATAGTGCTCATAATTGTGCTCCTCTTATAATTGCGGTTAAAATGATGTACGACAGATAAGGGACCTGAATTTAACGGCGCGCCAGCAAGACTGCACATGTGAATTGCGTATTATGAACTTATATATTACTGCCAATAGTTGTAATTCATTTTATATTAATCAATTCTTTTTGCTTCATATGGATAAATTTTATGAATTATATATGCTGATGTTGTTATATTTTATTTTTACGCAATGCGGGGCGGCCGCGAATGGATACACGCATGCGCGGTTTCGGAGTGGATGTGTTATATGAAATTTTTTAGAAGTTCAAGAACTGCGTTATCGACGGTCCTGTATTCCCGCTTCAGCTCCCGCCTGATGGCGTCTATACGGCTGTCCCTTGTATAATCGGCGAGATAACGGAATTCGCCGATCCTTCTGCCTATGATGAAATTTCCCCTGTCATCGTCGCTCATGGAAAGATATCCGTCGATTATATCGAGCATTTGCTGTTTTCCGTCCGGGAACCTGCCCTCCACATCCTCAAGCAGGTTCATCATATGATCGCTCAAGAGTGCGCCGGTGAGGTCGCCAAGGTTCTCGATGAACAGGCGAAGCTCTCTGACCTTTTCATCCTCGGTGAGCGGGGTCCATGATTTCTCCGTCATCATGGCGTGAAGCTCCGTTCCCGGCAGCGGCACGGTGCTGCGTATTCTGATAAATGTGGGATTGATTGCTGTGACTACTTCCGCGGTGCGGAAGGCGTTCTCGTGCGTAAATTCCCTGCCGCCGAGTCCGGGCATGTAGTATTCCGATAGGTCAAAGCCCGCGCTCATTGCTTTCTGGCCTGCCATGATGTGCTCTTCCGCGGTAACGCCTTTCGATACCAGGCCGAGCACCGTGTCGCTGCCGGATTCCATGCCGATATGCAGTCGTGACAGTCCAGCGTCTTTCAGTTGAACCAGCTCTTCGAGCGTTTTTTTGCTGATTGTCTTCGCCCGGGCGTAGGTCGTTATCCGCTCGATTGAAGGAAACTTCTCCCGCAGGTAGCCCAGTATTTCGACCAACTCCCGGGCGGGCAACAGCAAAGAATTGGCGTCCTGCAGAAACGCGGTTTTAATGCCGTGATAGAGCCAGAATGCCATCTGGCGGTAGTAGTACTCGGGAGTGTCGTCCTGCCCCCGCGCATGGGCAAGCACCTCTTCGGTGATGCGGCCGTGCGTGCCCGAATTTTGCACGGCGTCTCGTATTCTGTCGGCGATTGCGCGCATGGCGTCGATATCGCTTTTTATTTCATCGACACTCCGCCGGGAAAACGTCTGTCCCCTGTAGGTGGAACAGAAGGCGCATTTATTCCATGGGCAGTTGCGGGTAATACGCACAAGCAGGCTGTATGCCTCGCTCGGCGGTCTGATAGGTCCCAGTTCAAACGCATGGCTCATGAAATACACCTCGTGTTGATATCATGCCACTATGAAACCGGCGAAAACGACATTACAAGTATTTTATCTCATTATAAAAATAATTTGACACAGGGGGTTAATCATTCTTATTGCTGAGTATCAAGGTTTTAAGGAGATTTATCACATGAATGAAGAGTTGTCTGACCTGATACAACAGAGAATAGACAAGGTGCGGGCCCTGCGCGAAAAGGGAGTCAATCCTTATCCGGTGCGGTTTGCGCGCGATTCCATAGCGCGCGATATAAAAGAGCAGTTCAAGGATGATGAACAGAAGAATGTGCGCGTGGCCGGGCGACTACGCTCGAAGCGGATAATGGGCAAGGCGTCGTTCGTGAATATAGAAGACGCCAGCGGATCGATTCAGGTGTATGCCCGGCTTGACGATCTTGGCGCTGAAAATTATGAAATATTCAAGCAGCTTGACCTCGGCGACATCATCGGTGTCGCGGGATTCACGTTCCGAACAAAACAGGGTGAAATCAGCATCCACGCGCATGAGTTCAAGTTCCTTGCCAAGTGCATTCAGCCGCTGCCGGCGGTGAAAGAAAAGGACGGAGAGCTTTTTGATGAGTTCGCCGACAGGGAGCTGCGATACCGTCAGCGATACGTGGATCTTATCGTTTCGCCGAAATCGAAAAGCGACTTCATTATGCGCAGCCGCATTATTGCGGGCATTCGTGAATTTCTCACGAAACGGGGCTATATCGAAGTGGAAACCCCGATGATGCAGGCTATCCCCGGGGGGGCCGCGGCGAAACCGTTTATCACGCATCACAATGCGCTGGACATCGACCTGTATCTCCGTATCGCGCCCGAGCTGTATCTCAAGCGCCTGCTTGTCGGTGGATTTGAAAAGGTTTTCGAGCTGAACAGAAATTTCAGAAACGAGGGAATTTCAACAAAGCATAATCCTGAATTCACGATGCTCGAGATGTACGAGGCGTACGCGGATTATCATACGATGATGCAGATCGCCGAGGAGATGGTTTCGACGCTTGCGCACAATTGTCTCGGCACAATGAAAATCGACTACCAGGGGACGCGCATCAATCTCGCGCCGCCGTGGGAGAAAATCACGTTTGTCGACATCATTAAGAAATATACCGGCGTTGATTTCAACGTCATTTCGAGCGTTGAAGAGGCGAGAAAAGCCGCTGCATCGGTTGGCGTGAAGGTCGATCCAGACCTGTCGGTGTGGAGGATCGCCAACGAAATTTTCGAGGATAAAGTTGAGAGCCAGCTTTTGCAGCCCACGTTTGTGATGGATTTCCCGAAAGAACTGTCGCCCCTCGCGAAATCGCGGGAGGACAACCCCGAGATTGTAGAGCGATTCGAGCCGTATATCGCCGGACGCGAAATCGGCAATGCCTTCAGCGAGCTGAACGATCCCTTTGATCAGCGGGCGCGATTCGAGGAACAGGTGCGGATGCGCGAGGCGGGAGACGAGGAGGCGCAGCGTATGGATTACGATTACATAAATGCGCTCGAATACGGCATGCCTCCCGCCGGAGGCATGGGTATCGGCATTGACCGTCTTGTGATGCTCTTTATCGATACGGCATCGATAAAAGATACCATCCTCTTTCCTTTGCTGCGCCCCGAGCGGTAAGTGCGCATATGCTGTAGTGAATGGCGCTGCGCGGGAAGGCGCATATTACTATAAGATAACAGAGCGAGACAAAAATGGGTATAACTGAATTTCTGGTTGTGTATATTACAAAAATGATCGCGTGGGGCGGCTATACGATGGTCGCATTGCTCATGGCGCTTGAAAGCATGATTGCGCCCGTGCCGAGCGAAGCCGTAATGCCGTTTGTGGGGTTCCTCATTGTTGAGCAGCAGTTTACCTTCGCGGGTGCGATATTCTTCAGCACACTGGGGAGCATCATCGGTTCATTGTTATCCTATTATATCGGACTGTACGGCGGCGAGCCTTTTGTCCGCCGGTTCGGCAGATACCTGCTTTTGGATCTTCACCACCTCGAGATTACGGAGCGGTTTTTCGCCAGGCATGGTGAGAAAGCCATTTTTATCAGCAGGTTTGTACCGGTGGTGCGGCATCTTATATCAATTCCCGCCGGCACCGGCAAGATGAATATTGTGAAGTTTTCCGTGTATACCGTTCTTGGCGCCGGACTCTGGAACGCGTTTTTGGCCTATGTCGGTTTTGTTTTGAAGGAGAACTGGGCGCAGGTGCGTAAATACTTATCGGCGGCGGATGTGCTGGTCATTATTGCACTTGTGGGCGCCGTTGCGTATTTTATTTACAGGCGATTTAGAAATTCCAGGATGCAGGAAGGCTGATTTTCAAATTAATGCCCGATGACACGATCGCGAGCTATGACTGAAAGAAGCGATAAAAACACACCTGCTGCCATGTCGACACATCAGAACGCGCCGGGTGAGCGCGCTTTAACGATCGATATTAACGGGGCAACCGTTTCATACAAGAAAAGCGGCGCCGGCCCACCGCTGATCTATTTCCACGGTTGGATTGGAAACGAGGACTCCTTCGCGCCGTGTCACAGGGAGTTTGCCCGGCATTTTACGGTGTACCGTCCCGCCTGGCCGGGGTACGGCGGAAGTACGTCAGTGCCCGATTTCACTATTGAAGAAATAATTGAGATCGCAAACGAATTCATTATACAGCTCGGCCTCAGCGATGTGACGATAATGGCGAACTGTCTTGGCGGTAATCTCGCTATTGAGCTTGCGAGGCGGTATCCGCGGCACATCTGTCGCATGGTGCTGATTGAGGTGCACGCATATTTTCCGTTATATTTTTATCTTTTGCTTGTTCCCGGCCTTAACAGGCTGCTCTATACAACACTGTTAAAAAGCATGAGCGGACTGAATTTCCTCAATCTGTTCTTCCCGCTGAAAAACGACGAAGCCGGAAAAAGGAAAATGTACGCACGGGAGGGATTTCTGAGAACCTCCGTTGACAGCGCGCTTGATTTTATCAGGGCGATGTACAGGTTTTCCCGTAAAAAGGAGGCGCAGTATATACAGCGTTATCGAAGCGATATTCCCGTGCTGTATGTGAAGGGCGGCAAAACATTCCGATCGGTGCGAAAATTTACGGAGCACGTGAATGAGTTTTTTACCGACCTTCAAATTGTGTCCATGCCGGAAAGCATGCATAATCCTGTGGCGGAGCAGCCCGAGCTTTTCAGCAGACTTGTTCTCGACGCTATGGGCTACGATGTTGAATAATCCCGCGCTGCTGTATCGCTCCGTCTGGCCCTGCCTGGATTGATGGCGCATGCGGGAAACATACTCCAGTCCCGCAAAAATATGATTGCGGGAAAGCCAGTATGCGGTCATACTCTAGATAACAGATAATGAATTTGTGAGTTCCGAAGGGTGTGCGGTAATGAATAAAAAAATCGTATTTCTTGACGCGGCGACGGTTGATTACGGCGATATTGATACCGCTCCCCTTGAGTCAGTTGGCGAATATACCGCATTTGCGACAACGTCAACGAGTGAAATACAATCGCGTGTGGCGGGAGCGGGTGTACTTATCACGAACAAGGTGCGTGTTGATGAATCGGTTCTTGCGATGTGTGATGATCTTCGAGCAATTGCAGTCGCGGCGACAGGATATAATAATATCGATATCGCGGCGGCGAAAAGAAGGGGAGTGGCGGTGGCCAATGTGCCTGCCTATTCCACGTCGTCAGTTGCGCAGTGTACAATGGCGTGTGTGCTCGCCTGCGCGACGAATCTGGTGCGCTACAACAGCGCGGCGCATGATGGAAGATGGAGCGAATCGCCCATTTTTACGCTGGGAACCTGGCCGTTCAGCGATGTTCGCGGAAAGGTTATGGGAATCATGGGAATGGGGGCGATCGGGAAAGAGGTTGCCCGGCTGGCATCGGCGTTCGGCATGAAAATCGTCGCGTTGAAAAGAGAAAACATGGCATACACCGACGATGTCGAGAGGATGTCCCTGTACGAACTGGCGGAAATCTCTGATTATGTGTCGGTGCACATGCCGCTTACCGCAGCCACACGGCATTTGATCGGCGACAGGTTTTTTCAGAAGATGAAGCCGTCGGCGTTTCTCATTAATATGGCGCGCGGCGCAATAATCGATTCCGCGGCGCTGAACAGGGCGCTGCGGAGCGGACGGATTGCGGGTGCCGCTCTTGATGTAATGGAGCAAGAACCGCCATCGAGCGACGACCCGCTGCTTTCCGCTCCGAACTGCATTATTACGCCGCATGTGGCGTGGGCCAGCAGGGAATCGCGACAGAGGCTTATCAATGAAATTGCGGAAAATATAGGCGCTTTCTTCAATGGAGAGCTTCGCAACAGGATTGATACGTTGGACGATATCTGACGGGGCGCCGGGAGGTAATCAATGGATCTGTTTGGAATTGTAGGTGCGGGGTTAATGGGAACCGATCTCGCGTTGTTTATCGCGGAATCAGGGAACAGAGTGGTTTTATGCGACAATGACCGCAGGGCGCTCGATATCTCCGAGCAGAAGATGACAACACGGCTGAAGAAATATGTCGACAAGGGGAAAATGGTCCAGGCCACGGCGGATGAGATTCTTTCGCGGATCGTGATTCATGCCAATCTGCACGGATTTCCCGACGTGGATGTCGCGATCGAATGCGTTACGGAAGAGCTCGAAATAAAGCGGGAGGTTTTCAGGCAGCTTGACGAGCTGTGCAAGCCCGGCGTAATTCTCGCGTCGAACACGTCGTCAAAATCCATCACCGCGATAGCCGCTGCGACGCGAAGGCCCGAATCGGTCATTGGCATTCACTTTATGAATCCGGTGAGGGCGATGCGGCTTGTCGAGATAGTCTGCGGGTTGGCGACAACGCGTGAGACATTTGAAACGGCGAAGCATGTCGTGAAACACTTCGGAAAGGAATATGTCGAGGTTCGGGACTATCCCGGTTTCATCTCCAACAGGATTCTGATGCCCATGATCAACGAGGCGATCTTCGCGTTATACGAGGATGCCGGAACGGTGGAAGCGATTGACAAGGTCATGAAGCTCGGCATGAACCAGCCGATGGGCCCCCTGGAGCTTGCCGATCTGATAGGTCTTGATATTGTGCTGGCTGTACTGGAAGAGTTGTTCAAGGGATTCGGCGATCCAAAGTACAGACCGTGCCCGCTTTTGAAACGGTATGTCGCGGCGGGGTACCTGGGCAGAAAGTCCGGCAGGGGATTTTATACGTATTAAACCGGATTCACGATGCCGCACGAAAGCGCCGCCGCGGCGCGGCTACTCAAATTTCATTGAAAGATCGAAGGCCTTTACCGAATGGGTAAGCGCGCCTATCGATATATAGTCCACGCCCAGTGATTTCACGTCGTCGAGCCGCCGTTCGTCAATATTGCCGGATATCTCGGTTTTCGCCCTGCCGCCGATTACCTCGACGGCGTTCCGCATGAGAGGGACGGTCATGTTATCGAGCATTATAATATCCGCGCCCGCGGCAAGTGCCTCGCGCACCTCTTCGATCGTGGTGGTTTCCACCTCGACACGATATTTTGAACCGTAGGAGTTTCGTATTTTTTCAACCGCGTTGCTAATACCGCCGGCTGCTGCGATATGGTTGTCT
>DHPI01000065.1:181622-182594 GCA_002407865.1 Spirochaetia bacterium UBA5368 | reverse complement strand
GGCTGCTGCGATATGGTTGTCTTTAATCATGACCATGTCGAAAAGCCCCATGCGGTGATTCGTTCCGCCTCCGGCCTTTACCGCGTATTTGTCCAGAAGGCGGAAGCCCGGCAGCGTTTTGCGGGTGTCGAGCACGGTAATGCCCGTGCCGGCGAGCATGTCGCATATTGTGCGCGTGCGTGTTGCTATGCCGCACATGCGTTGAAGAAAATTCAGCACGGTGCGCTCGCCCGTAAGAAGCCCTCCGGTGGGGCCGTGCATCGTAAGCGCGGTCTCGCCCGATGCGATTGCGTCGCCGTCGTGCTTGACCGCGGTTACCGAGATTGTGGGATCGATGCGCCGGTACACGAACGCTGCGATGGAACTTCCGCAGAATATGCCGTTTTCTTTCGCGATGATGCGGGCGTCTGAAACCTCGCTTCCCTCAAAGATCGCGAGCGATGTTACATCGCCGTCGCCGATATCCTCGCGAAGGGCGCGCTCTATGAGGGGAGCGATGTCGTTGTCGTTGATAAAAATTTTCATTTCTTTGCCTTTCCCAGCAGTAGTATCTTGTTTTCAATTTCCATCATTTGGTCGCGCAGTACGGCCGCCTTCTCGAATTCCATGTTTTCCGCCGCTGCGAGCATGTCGTCTTTGATTGTCGTGCTCAGCTTTTTAAGCGTCTCGATGTTTGCTGATTTATATGCTGTTTTGTAATCGGCCACGTAGTCGGCCAGCATATCGTCGCTGCGATACTCGCGCTCAATGATATCGAGAATGTCCTTGGAGATAGAAGTCGGCGTGATATTGTGCTCGGCGTTGTAGTTTGTCTGAATCTCCCTGCGCCGTCCGGTCTCATCGATTGCCCGCTGCATCGAATCGGTGACGGTATCGGCGTACATGATGACGTGGCCGTGCAGGTTTCGGGCCGCGCGCCCCGCAGTCTGGATAAGCGAGCGTGCTGAGCGCAGAAAGCCTTCCTTGTCCGCA
>DHPI01000065.1:172520-181512 GCA_002407865.1 Spirochaetia bacterium UBA5368 | reverse complement strand
TGAGGATAGCGACGAGCGACACTTCCGGGATGTCGAGCCCCTCCCGCAAAAGATTGATGCCGACGAGGCAATCGAACAGCCCTTTGCGCAGGTCACGTATGATTTCAACGCGTTCGATAGTTTCAATTTCGGAGTGGAGATACTTCGCCTTGATGCCGGCGTTTTCAAGATAGGTGGTAAGATCTTCCGCCATCTTTTTTGTAAGGGTTGTGACAAGCACACGCTCGCTTACCGCAACGCGTTTTCGCACCTCGCCGATGAGGTCGTCAACCTGATTGAGCGCCGGCCGCACCTCGATGGCTGGATCGACAAGTCCGGTTGGGCGCAGCACCTGCTCGACGATCCGGGCGCTGGTTTCCATCTCGTAATCGGCCGGCGTCGCGGATACAAACACGACCTGATCGATGCTTTTCTCGAATTCACCGAAATAAAGGGGGCGGTTGTCGAGCGCGGAGGGCAGCCTGAATCCATACTCAACGAGATTCATCTTGCGCGATCTGTCGCCCTCGAACATGCCGCGGACCTGAGGAATGGTGACATGCGATTCATCGATGAACATGACGTAATTGCCCTTGAAATAATCGAGAAGGCATGCGGGCGGTTCGCCGGACTGTCTGCGCCCGATGATACGGGAATAATTTTCGATGCCGCTGCAGTAACCCATCTCCAAAAGCATTTCCATGTCGTAGCGCGTTCTGCTTTCAAGGCGCTGCGCCTCTACCAGTTTGCCCTCCGTGTTGAGTACGCGAAGCCGTTCTTCAAGCTCTTCGCCGATAAGCCTCACTGTTTCTTTCATCTCTTCGGGAGGGGATACGAAGTGCTTTGCGGGGTAAATATAAAGCTGCTTCAGTTCCTCGGTTTTTGCGCCAGTCAGGGGATTGATGCGGTACAGGCGTTCGATCGTGTCGCCGAAAAATTCGATTCTGAGTGCGTCCTGTAGGTAGGCGGGGAACACCTCCACGACATCGCCGCGTACCCTGAAGGTGCCCCGAATAAAAGAGATATTGTTGCGCTCGTAATGAATCGATACGAGCTTTTTCAACAATTCGTCACGGTCGTAATCCTCATCGGCATGAAGCCTGATGTGCATGCGCTCGAAATCGCCGGGGCTTCCGAGGCCGTAGATGCACGAAACCGACGATACGACGATGACATCGTCGCGCTCGAGGATGGACGACGTCGCTTTGAGCCTGAGCCTGTCGATCTCGTCATTGATTGACGCGTCCTTTTCAATGTAGAGGTCGCGGGAAACCACGTACGCCTCGGGCTGGTAATAATCGTAATATGATACAAAATACTCAACGGCGTTTTGTGGAAAAAATTCGCTGAATTCACGGTAGAGCTGCGCCGCGAGCGTCTTGTTGTGCGTAAGTACGAGGGCCGGTTTTTGAATGTTTTCGATAACCTTGGCCATGGTAAATGTTTTACCCGAACCGGTAACGCCCAGCAGCGTCTGATGCTTCAGTCCCGATTGAATTCCATCGGAGAGCAGTTCGATCGCTTGTGCCTGATCGCCGGATGGCGTATATCGTGAATGTACCTTGAATTGTGGCATGTCGCTCCTTACGTACGCTTACGCGAAGAAAACCTTCTGCCATTCAGGATAAAAAAGCCATATTGTGCGCACAGGTTCGGCATTACCCGTATCAGGCGCGATGCGCCGCTGGGCCGCAGGGAAAAATGGCGCTCGTTTCTTACCGGGTAGTCGTGCTTTGCGCAGTAATTCTGAAAGTCCCTGATGGAGAGAAAATGGATTGTCGGCGATGCGTACCAGTCGTACGGAAACAGGCTGTTTTTCGGCATCGTGCCCCTGGAGAGCAAATGCAGCCGGGTTGTCACATACCCGAGGTTCGGGAAGCTGATAATGGCGTTATGGCATATCCGCATTATCTCCTGCAACACAAACTGCGGTTTCTTGACGTCCTGCAGGGTCTGGTTGAGGATTACATAATCAAATGAATTATCCCGGTAATCGGAAAGGCCGTCGTCGATGTCGCCCTGATAGCAGTATAATCCTTTTTCAAGGCATTTGCTGACGCCCTCCGCGGAAAGCTCGACGCCGTATCCGTCAATTTTCCTCAGATTTCTCAGTGTTTCGAGCAATACGCCGTCGCCGCACCCGAGGTCGAGCACGCGGGCGCCGAATGGGATTTCACTGAGAATCAGGTCATATCCCGCGCGCGTGGTATCCATTGCTGTTCCGTATCCTGTCAAATTCGCTTCGCAAAAAATTCGCGACATTGCGCTGTGTCCGTTCGTCATCGAGCAGAAACGTGTCGTGGCCGAAGTCCGATTCGATCTCGGTGTATACCGCGTGTATGCCGTTCGCGCGCAGCGCCCGCATTATTTCCCTGGACTGCTCGCTCGGATAGAGCCAGTCGGACGTGTAGCTGATCAGGAGAAAATCGGCTGACACATTTTCAAACGCTTTCATGAGGCTGCCGCCGTAGTCCGCCCTCAGGTCGAAATAATCTATCGCCTTGGTGATATAGAGAAACGAATTCGCGTCGAATCTGCTGACAAATTTGATTCCCTGATGGTGCAGGTACGATTCTACCATAAACTCAGAATCGAAATTGAATGAAAACAGGTCCGAGTTCTGAAGTTTTCTGCCGAATTTTTCGTGCATCAGCTTTTCACTCATGTACGTAATGTGTCCGATCATGCGGGCGAGGGCGAGTCCGTCGTGCGGCTTTTCCGAGTGATAATAATTTCCGTTGTTCCAACGGGGGTCCCTGAATATCGCCTGCCGTGCGACTTCGTTAAACGCGATGCCCTGTGCGGAAAGTGAGCTCGATGTTGCGATTGCGACAACCGATTGCACCATGTCCGGATATGATATCGCCCACTGGAGCGCCTGCATGCCGCCCATCGATCCGCCAGCGGCCGCGAGCAGCCTGGGAATCCCGAGGTGCCGCACAAGATGCCATTGCGCGTTGACCATGTCGCTGATTGTGACGATGGGGAAATCCAGCGCGTATTCCCTGCCAGTGCCTGGATTGATCGATGACGGCCCAGTGGAGCCGTTGCATCCTCCTATTACGTTCGAGCAGAGTATGAAATACTTGTTCGTGTCGAATATTTTTCCGGGGCCGATGTAGGTGTCCCACCATCCGGGGTACAGATCGTCCGGGCCGTGATATCCCGCGGCGTGCGCCGTTCCCGAGAGGGCATGCAGAATCAGAATCGCATTGCTCCGGTCTTCGTTCAGTTCGCCGTACGTCTCGTAGGCAAGCGTAACCGGGCCGATTTTTTTCCCCGATGTGAGTAAAAGATCATGCGGCGGATTCGCGAATGTATAATACTTTGTCGTGACAAATCCAACCGAATCGCCTGGTATTTCAAGTATGCCGTTCGTGTGTTTCATCTGCCAGATATCGTTCCATAAAATAAAAAAACCGCCTCTCGAATATATGGATAGCGGTTCATTGAATAACCTACTATCCCATCTCCCGGATGCTATCCGCTGGAATTAGCACCTAACCGTTATGGCCGGTTGCCGTGGTTTCACAGGGCCAGTCCCTCCACCACTCTGGATAAGATAGTGACTCTATATGACAGCACCATGCTCCGTGCTGCAAAAACAGTCATTGTTTGAAAGAAGCTCACTATGCGGTCTTTTTTCACGCAATGTCAATAAAAAATTGCGATGCATCATGACTTTGATCTTAATGGTAGCGCTTGCCGTTGTTTGCGCACATAATTACGACGGCATGCCGATGTTTATTTACACGACCGGACTGGCGGCGCCCCCGTTGTACGAAGCGTTCATGATACATTATTGTTGTTTAATAATTATAATTTATATGTAAATATTATTATGGCCTAATTACATCTAAAATAAAGTTGACAATATCAATTATTGCAAACTAATGGTTTTTGAGGTGTCGGCATTTTTTGGTCTTGTTATAATTCATACTACTCGTCGCTTTCAATTTTACTATCAATAGTGGAGGATTTCCTATGGATCTTGCTGGTTTGTATAACATGCCCGCCACAGATGTCGCCCGTGAGATGTATTTCAACGTGGGTGGTCCGCATGGTTTTATGCGATGGGGCATTTATATTTTCATGTTTGCCGCGTTTATTTATCTTGGCGTTACCCTTGTAAAAAGAATTCTGGTATGGCGTCAGGGAAAAGGGGAGCTAAGAACTGATTTCCATGAAAAGCGAATAATGGCATTTATTAAATATGTCATTTTCCAGGTCAAGGTTCTGCGCGAGTCGTATGCGGGAATCTTCCATGCGAGCCTTTTCTGGGGTTTTGCCGGCCTTTTTGTCGTTACATTGATCATTGTGGCCCAGGAAGACTTTACCGAACTGTTTTTTCATACTAAATTCATCTATGGTAATTTTTACCTTATATGGTCGTTCTTTGGTGATTTCTTCGGGTTCGTGGTGCTTGTCGGCTGTATAATGGCGATTTATCGCAGATACGTAATGAAGCCGTCCAGGCTCGATACCAAGCCAATCGACACCTTCGCGCTTGTTTTGATCACCTTTATTATCGTATCGGGATTTCTCAACGAGGCGCTGCGGATTGCCATCACCGATTTTCCGAAATTTGAAATATGGTCGCCGTTTGGATATGCGCTTGCGCACCTGTTTGGATGGGCAAGCAAGCCAGTGCTGGAAACCTCGCATTATATCAACTGGTGGCTCCACATGCTGACGGCATTCGCTTTTATAGGGCTTGTGGCGTCCGACAAGCTCGGCCACGTCGCCATTACGATGCTTAATATCTACTTCCAGAACCTCGATAATGAGGATGCGAACACCAAGTATGCGATGAAAGTCATTTCCCCCGCCGAATTCGAAACAGCCGAAAGCTTTGGCGTAGGATCAGTTGAGGAGTTTACATGGAAGCAGCTTATGGACGGCGATGCCTGCACGCGTTGCGGCCGATGCCAGGACAATTGCCCGGCGCATCTTACCGAAAAACCGCTGTCGCCGAAGAAGATGATCAACGACGTCAAGGACGCGATGAACGAACGCGTTCCGAAGCTCATGGAAGCGAAAAAAGCCGGCGCCGATCCTTCAACGGTTGAATCGAAGATGCTCATTGGCGAAAGCGTAAAAGAAGATGAAATCTGGTCGTGCACAAACTGCGCCGCGTGCCTTGAGAACTGCCCGGTACAGATAGAACACGTCAATAAGATAAATGATATGCGCCGTTACAAGGTGCTTATGGAAGGGGATATGGCCGGCGAGCTTCAGACCACCCTGACCAACATGGAAAACAACTCGAATCCGTTCGGTTTCGGTTTCGCCGCCCGCGCCGACTGGGTTCCCGAAGATCTTGGGCTGAAGACGCTTGCTGAAGATCCGGAAGTTGATTTTCTGTACTACGTCGGTTGCTATGCTTCGTTTGATAAGAGAAACCAGAAGATTGGCGTCGCCCTTGTGAAGATACTTCAGAAGGCTGGCTACAAGGTCGGCATTCTCGGTGCGGAAGAAGCCTGCTGCGGTGATGCCGCGATGCGTGGAGGAAATGAATATCTTTTCCATGCCCTTGCCACGCAGAACCTTGAAACCTTCAAGGCGTACGGTGTGAAGAAGATTATTACCACATGTCCGCATGGTTACAACGTTATAAAGAAGGAATACAAGAAATTCGCGAAGGTGGGCGTGGGATCTGACGGCCAGCCGCTTGAGGCGGATTACGAGGTATATCATCATACGGAAATCATTGCCGACCTCATCAAAACCGGCAAGATCAAGCTGACAGGCGCCCTCAATGAAACAATTACGTACCATGATTCATGCTTCCTCGGCCGTTATAATGAGATTTACAAGGCGCCGAGGGATATAATCAAAGCGATACCCGGAACCAATCTCGTTGAGATGAGCAGAAACCACAGAAAGAGCTTCTGCTGCGGCGCGGGTGGTGCGCGTATGTTTATCGAAGAGCACCTTGGCACGCGAATCAACCAGTTCAGAACAAAGGATGCTCAGTCGACAGGCGCGACCAAGATTGCGACAGCATGCCCGTTCTGCCTTACGATGCTGAGCGACGGCGCCAACGAGCTTGATATTCAGAATCTCCAGACATTCGACCTGGCCGAGTATGTCTATAACGCCATGGAAAAATAGTCGATAGTAACAGAACGAAACACAGCCCTTCCGCTACGAAACGGCTTTACATTTCTGGCGGAAGGGCTTTTTATTATATGCCCGGATTTGTGGAGCGCCTGCGAAACAATGCGGGGGAGCAGTTGAAACCATGCGTGGAGAAAGGGAATGTTTGAAGCGCTCATGCTGATCTGTTTCGGCGCGTCCTGGCCGGCGTCGATTTACAAGTCGTACTCACTGAAAAAAGTAACCGGGAAATCAAAGCTGTTTTTATGGCTGGTCCTTATCGGATATGGTTTTGGGCTCGTCAATAAATGTGTGACGACACCGGACTGGGTAACGGCGTTTTACGCCTTCAATGGGTTGATGGTGCTTACAGACCTGATTCTTTATTACCGATATAGCGGAAATGAGTAATGGTTGGCGTTATAGATGCTCTTATGCGCGCAGCGCCCGCTTTTTATATCTGAGAAGCTCGTTTTTGAATGCGCTCGCGATTTCGGAGATTTCCTGATATGTTTTCACCACAAAAAATGCTTTCACCAGGTCTTTTATTTTTTTATCGTCGTTGAGTTCCGCAAGCTGCTTTTGCTGCGCCCTGAAAACCTCGTCGCAGCTACTGAAAATGGATCGTATAATGGTTTCGGCCGGTTGCGCAAGGCGGCTCATGGGGATGCCGCTTTTGAGCTGAATGTTCTTCAATATCAAAGCGACGAGCGTCAGCACCTTTCTGCTACGGTCGGCCTCCCTGTCGGTTTTCATTTTCTCAAAGGAGTCGAGTATCTGCGCGTTTTTCGCCTTTATCTTCTGTAGTATTTCTTCCTGAATATCCGGCGGCATTTTATTGAAATTCGGAACATGATTCTGATAAAAGGATTTGAGATATTCCGTGGATAAATACACCTTTCCTGCAAGGGAGGTTTTAATAGACTCTCCCTCGATAAAGGCTACAAGCTTTCCCATATCGGCATGAATGAGCGATGTCGATTCGCTGAGAAAATCCGGCAACTCGAGGTCCTTGAAAAGCAAATCCATTTTTCTGCTATCGGAGGTTTCATCCCCGAAGAAATAATCGGTTAAAATTTTTCTGAATATCGCTTGGCAGTTTCCAGTTACATCGGCATTTTCGTCAAGCTCAATGCAGACGTCGATAAGATTGAGAAAACTGCGCCTTTTTTCCATTCCAATAACCGGGAGATATATTATGATTGTAACCAATTTATTTATTGCATTTTCTGTTTAGCATGATCGTATTATAATATCAACTAAGAAATTATGTGGGCAGGCTGCGCTGGCGTCACAGGCTGCATCGCTATTTGACATGAACACATAAACAGGGTATTCGATCATTCGAATGAGGGTGGATTTTTGATTGTACTGACGAATAGAAGCAATGTTGATGGACAATGCCGGATTATGAATATATACCCGGCTTTGCGACCTCATCGCTTTCGAAGCATGAATATCGGATCACTCCGCGACGGCAACGTCAGCATTGAGTACTGAAGGACGGCGAATGATGATACGAAGGATTTTGCAGACAAAGGAAAACCTGCAATTCGATATACTGGCTGACATAAATGATGATGCAGTCTACAATTTTATCATTGATTCTCTGAAAATAGAAACCGATTCGCCGTATTCGGCGTTGCTTGAAACGATTTTTCATTATGCGATAGCGGAAGATGACGCAAAAAAATTGTGGATGGCCATTCTTAAAAACCAGAAGGAGATGTCCTCGCGACTTGGCAGAAAGGTAAGCATTAAAACTGCCGTTGTCGATTATTTTACGTCGCAGGGTATGGATGACAGCCTTGTCGTCTTTATAAAAGATAATGTCGTCAATGTCATTGACGCGGCAACAAGGGATGGCCTTACCGGGCTGTTTACACATGAATATATTGATGCCGAGCTTGACAGGGAGTTTTTGCGGGCGAAACGGTACAATCTGCCGCTTTCGGTGATGTTCATCGATATCGATGATTTCAAGAAATATAACGATAATTACGGCCACAAGGTCGGTGACAGGGTGTTGATGACTGTCGGAGAGTTGCTGCGCAGAAGCATTCGGCAAACCGATAAAATAGGGCGATATGGCGGCGAGGAGTTTCTTGTCATTCTGCCTCATACAGGAAGAAACAATATAATCAAAATCGGCAAAAAGGTCGTGTCAAATATCTGTCGATACACTGCCGATGGCGAGCAATTTCCCGAAGGCGTTACCGTGAGCGTTGGGATCGCCGAGCTTCAGCAGGGCATGCGGGATTACGGCGAGCTTGTGGATGCGGCGGACAAGGCGATGTACAAGGCGAAGATTCAGGGAAAGAATCGCTGCTGCGCCTGTTAAAGACGGGCGCTGATGTCCGTGGAAAGCGGATCGGCTATCCCCATGGTAAAGTAACGATATCCGAGTCCGGCAACCATCGCCGCGTTGTCCGTACAGAGCAGCGGCGAGGGGATGATGATGAACTCGTCGGCCGCCGCGTCGCGGAGCATTTCTCGCAATCTGCCGTTCGCGGCGACCCCCCCGGCGACGACAATTTGTTTGATGCCCGTCGCGCGCGCCGCCGCAAATACCCGCCTCACAAGTATTTCGAGGGCCCTTTCTTGAAACGAATATACCACTTCGCTTGTATCTGCGTGGGGATTATCTTTCATGTACGTGATCACGGCTGTTTTAAGCCCGCTGTATGAAAATCGGAAATCACCTTCAGGCGCATCGGCAAGCAGTTTCGGGAATAGTGGTTTTTTTATTACCGCGTTGCGCGCCGTTTTCTCGATCACGGGACCGCCCGGATAGCCGAGGCCGAGGTATTTCGATACCTTGTCAAACGCCTCGCCGACCGCATCATCGACCGTTTTCCCGATTATCTCGAGGTTGCCGATCCCCCGCACATGAAACAGGACGGTATTCCCACCG
>DHPI01000065.1:171894-172400 GCA_002407865.1 Spirochaetia bacterium UBA5368 | reverse complement strand
GAAACAGGACGGTATTCCCACCGGATACGAGAAGGCCTATATACGGGAACAACAAGTCGTGTCCCTCGAGAAACGGGGCGTACAGGTGCGCTTCGAGATGGTTGATTGCGATAAGCGGAATATTCATTGTATAGGAGATCGCTTTGGCGGATTGTGTGGCGATCAAAAGAGAGCCGATCAATCCGGGTTTGTTTGTCGCCGCAGCGTAATCGATGTCGCCGAAATCAACGCCTGCCGTCGTCAGGGCTTCGTCGATAAGGTTGTTGATGACATCAAGGTGCGCCCGCGACGCGATTTCGGGCACGACGCCGGAATATTCGCGGTGAATGTCTATCTGGCTGAAAATAATATTTGAAAGTATCTCGCGGCCGTTTTTCACCACAGCGACCGCGGTTTCATCGCATGAGCTTTCCAGCCCTATGCCAAGCACATCATTATGACTTTTCATTGACCGTTTCAATTGCCTTCTTTAACTGAGTGTCGAATTCGAGATCGTACAGGGGCTG
>DHPI01000065.1:171592-171759 GCA_002407865.1 Spirochaetia bacterium UBA5368 | reverse complement strand
GAATTCGAGATCGTACAGGGGCTGTTTTGAATAACGCAATGACTCGGATTTGAACAGGTAGGCGGCGCTGCGTTCCGAGATGCCAAGGTTTTTATCTTTGAGGAACTGCATGAAATCCCGCCGGTTTGCGGACGTGTCGCCTTTATGAGTTTTCGCGAAAACTCATA
>DHPI01000065.1:166271-171462 GCA_002407865.1 Spirochaetia bacterium UBA5368 | reverse complement strand
TCCTTCATGATGACCGCAATATTTTTTCTATCGGCTTCCGGAAATGTATCCGCCGACACCACCACATCGGGAACAATCCCCTTGCCGTGGATGGATATGCCCGACGGCGTATAATATTTCGCGATGGTAAGCGTGACGCCGACATCCTCGTTGAGGTTGAAGAACTTTTGCACCGACCCCTTGCCGAATGTCTTCTCGCCGATGAGCTTCCCGCGGTTGTTGTCCTTCATGGCCCCCGAGAATATCTCTGACGCGGATGCGCTTCCCCTGTTCACCAATACGACAAGCCTGCCCCTGTACAAAGGCTCTTTTTCGGCAAGGAATTCTTTCACGTTGCCCGAGCCCTCCCGGCCCCTGGTCGAAACGATTATCCTGCCTTTATCGAGAAACAGGTTTGACATCGATATCGCCTGATCGAGCAGCCCGCCCGGATTGCCGCGGAGATCGATAATGAGTTTTGCAATCCCCTTGGTATTAAAGTTTTCCAGTGCCTTTTCAAGCTCGCGCGTGGTGTCACTGCTGAATATTTTAACACGGATATAGCCGGTTTTATAATCACCGAGGGTGTCGTAGCTCACTGTTTCGATTTTAATCGGGGCCCGTTCGAGCTCGAAGTGCAGGGGATCGCTGAATCCCTCGCGTAGAACCGCCAACTCCACCTTTGTGTGGGGGAGGCCGCGTATCATCTTCACGATGTCCGTGAGGTTTTTGTCCTTAATGTCGGTGTTATTTATCTTCGTGATGATGTCGCCCGGTTTGATGCCGGCTTTCATCGCGGGAGTGTCTTCAATGGGGGAGATTACGACAATCTGTCCGTCCTTCATTGAAATCTCTATGCCGACGCCGACAAATTTCCCGCTGGTCTCCTCTTTCAACTCGGCGTAATCGGTTTCGTCGAGAAAGCGGGAGAACGGGTCGTTGAGCGATTGAATCATGCCCCGGATTGCGCCGTAAAACACGTTTTTTGTTTCAACGGAATCGACATACTCCGCCTGCAGAATCTGGTATACCTGGTGAAAATAATCGAGATACGTATGCGCCGGCTCGCCTGCCCTGAGCGTGTACGAAAAGTTTATACCCATGAACAATCCGGCAAGAAAAACGAGAATGAGCAGATGGAGTTTTCTCTCTTTTATTCTTTTCATCATGATGGTTTTCCCTTACGATTATTTTCTTTCGCGGATCTGCTAATTTCGGCGGTAACGGTGATGACTGCGCACCTTTACGGTACTACGCTAAAATACCCTGCTGTATTTTTCAGGATGATTTTTCTGCATGTAGTGCTTCAATTCCTCAAGGCTGATATTGTATTTTGAGGTGATGCCCTCAAATATCTTCTCGCGCTGTGAAATCGATTGCTTTTCGTCAAAGCTTTCCTCGAATTCACGCTGCAGGTATTCGTTCCATATAATTTTAAAATCCTTCTCCGTCATCGGCTGCGCGGCGCATCCCTGGAGCAACAGCAGCAACGCCGGAATTATAATGCACATCTTTTTCATTGCAATCCTCTCGTCGTTCAGTATACGGACAAAGCCGCCGCCCGTATACCGCAGCGCGCCCGAATGGCATGATTCAATAGAGCGGTGCGGTAATTGTCAATGAATTTACAGCCGATTATTGCGATGGTGCGCCGCATTCGTTCAGTATCTTTTTCGAAAGGTCGGTAAGAATCCGCGCGGTAAGACCCCAAATTTCGAAGTTGTTATAGTAATAATAATAAATGTTGTATTTGTTGCCCTCAAATTCAAATTCTTTCTTTTTATCGTATCGCAGCTCGGCGAAGATCGAGAGGGGAACTTCTACAAAATCGTCAATCTCGTCGCGCGAGATGGTGTACGAATACGGGTATGGGATTGCCCCCACGAACGTGGCGACCGTGAATCCCGCGATTGATATGAAATCGTCAAAACGACCGAGTACTTCAACATGATCGGGATCGATGCCCATTTCTTCGTGCGATTCCCGGAGCGCCGTGTGCAGCAGGTCGGGGTCATCGCTGTCGGCGCCGCCGCCCGGCAGCGCCACCTGGCCTTTGTGTGTCCCCACTGTTTCGGTTCTTTTCGTGAGAAGCACGCATGCCTCGTTTCCCTTGTTCATGAGGAGGATCATGACGGCGGATTGCTTGAAGTCGGGTTTGCTGATGTCTCGCGTCGGGTGTGCGTTGAGGCGTTTTTTGAGCTCTCGTTTTAATTCCTCAAAGTCGCTTTCCGTTCCGAATCGCATCTTCATAGAGGTCACCGCCATATATATCGTTTACTACGAGAACAGGAAAATCCTTCACCGCGAGCCGCAAAAGCGCCTCGGGGCCGAGGTCGTCGAACGCAATTACATCCGACTGCACGATGCATTTGCTGAGATATGCCGCCGCGCCGCCGTAGGTCGCGAAATAAACGGCCCTGTGATGCTGCAGCATTTTTTTTACATCCGCGCCGCGCCGGCCCTTGCCTATCACTCCCTTTATGCCGTTTCGAAGAAGCGGCTCGGTAAAGGCATCCATGCGGTACGAGGTTGTGGGGCCAGCCGCCCCGATGATCTTTCCGGGCGGAGCGGGACTCGGCCCCATGTAATAAATCAGCTGCCCCTCGGCAGGAAAGGGCAGCGATTCGCCACGCGCTATCATGCCGCAGAGCCGCTCGTGTGCCTTGTCCCGCGCGACATACAATGCGCCGGAAAGCAGCACTGCGTCTGATGATCGAAGTGATTCTATTATAGCGCCCGAAAAGGGCGTGTCGAGTTTTCTCCAGTTCACAGCAGGGCCTCCCCGTATCGGAGGGAATGGCAGTTCAGGTTAAGCGCGACAGGCAGTGTCGCTATATGCGTCGGCGCCTCTTTAATATAAACGGCGGCCACGGTGGATATGCCGCCGAAGCCGAGCGGTCCCACGCCCGTCTTGTTGAGCCGTGCCTTGATTTTTGCTTCAAGGTCGGCGTACGCCGGATCGGGATGGATCGAGCCGATGCCGCGGAGCACGGCCTTTTTCGAATTCAGCACCGCCGCGTCCGCGGTGCCGCCGATGCCGATGCCGAGAAAGAGCGGCGGGCACGGATTCGGCCCAGCTTCGATTACATGGTTTTCGATAAATTGCAGTATTTCGTCAATGCCCGATGTCGGGCGGAACATTTTGAGCGCTCCCATGTTTTCCGATCCACCCCCCTTCAGGTACACGGTTACTTTCACGGTGTCGCCGGCAACGATGTCGGTATGAATGAAGCAAGGGGTGTTTGTCCCGGTGTTGAGCCTGCGCAGCGGGTCGCCGACCACGGATTTTCTAAGATAAAACTTGGCGTACGCTTGCGCGACTGCGCCATTCACCGCTTCGACGAGCGGGATTCCCTCAATGAGCGCGTCCTGGCCGATTTCAAGGAACACGGTGACGATGCCGCAATCCTGGCAGAGTGGAATGCGTTCCTCGGCGGCGATTTCAGCGTTGCGGCTGAGTATATCGAGGGAGCCGCGCGCGATTTCAAGCTCTTCGCAGTTGCGCATATCGCGAAGCAGTTCCGTCATTTCGGGGGGGAAGGTAAAACTGCATTGAAAAATGAGATCGACAATTGTCTGCGTGATTGCGTCGGTATGTATGGTTTTTTTATGATTCATGGTTTTGTTTGCGCGATTTTATCTTCGTCCATTATCCTGATGTAGTCGTCCCACGTTTCCTCTATTTCCCTGGCTGCTTCGGGGTCGAGCCTTTCTATGACGAACCCCGCATGAATGATGACCTTGTCGCCGATCTGGGTGTCGGGCGCCATAGTGATGTCAACCTGTTTCTGTACGCCGTATGCCTCGGCGACTGCCTTTGTGCCGTCGAGCTTGATTATTTTCATCGGTATTGCCAGACACATATGCACGCTCCGGTTCAGTAAAAATTTATACGAAACGCCCCTCTGGCGCTGCCAATCAGCAGATCCGGGGCAACTGCTCTTCCACCAGCAGGGGCAGAATCCTCCTCCCGCCGATAGCCGTTTCAAGCTGGGCCTTCCCGGGGAATTCGGCGGTGACTTCGCCGATGATCCGGGCATCGGCGCCCTCGGGCGTTTCCCTCATTGCCTGCACCACCTGCTCCGCGTCAGCCCTCCTGACAATCATAAGCGCCTTGCCCTCGTTTGCGGCGTAGAGTGGATCGATGCCGAGGATTTCGCACACGCCCCTGACTTCTTCGCGAATAAAGAGCCTGCGTTCGAACAGGGTAATCCCGAAATCGGCGCCCTTCACAATTTCGTTCAACACCGACGCGACGCCGCCCCTGGTCGGATCGCGCATAAATTTTATGCTTTGCGGATTTTTCTCCAGCACATGGCCGATCATGCGGTTCAGCGCGGCGCAGTCGGACACAAGCCCCCTGCTGAAGCTGAGACCGTTGCGCTCGGCCATAACGGTGATGCCATGATCGCCGATCGCGCCGTTGAGGAGCACCATGTCACCCGGTTCTATCGGGCGCCGCTGCACGTCAGTATCAAGTATACCAATTCCGGCGGTGTTTATAAATATTTTATCGCCCTTGCCCCTGCCGACGACCTTCGTGTCGCCGGTGACGATGCTGACGCCTGCCGCATCGGCGGCGCGCTTCATCGATTGGAGCACCCGCCGCAGTTCGTCCATAAGAAAGCCTTCCTCGAGGATGAGGGCGCACGACAGGTACGCCGGCCGCGCCCCCATCACGGCGAGGTCGTTCACCGTACCGTTGACGGCGAGCGAGCCGATGTCGCCGCCGGGGAAAAATATCGGCGTAATGGTGAATGTGTCGGTGGTAAAAGCGAGCCTGCGCGCGGGAATGTCGAGTATTGCCGAATCGTCGAGCTGTATTGATGTGGGGCCGAGAATCTCCCTGATGACCGTATTGATCATCCGGTTCATCAACTTTCCGCCGCTTCCATGGCCCGCCAGTATTGTATCGTCCATCAGCTTCTCCCGTATTTGTAATATGCGGAACACGGTCCCTCCGAAGACACCATGCACGGCCCCACGGGCATCTCGGGGGAACATGCCTTTCCGAAAAGAGGGCATTCCGTCGGGATGATGATGCCGCACAGGAGCTCGCCGCAGCGGCACCCCCTGTGCTCCTTCGGCGGAGGCGGCGAGACGGGGAATTTTCGTGACGCGTCGAAGTCCGCGTATTCGTCCCTGATCTCCAGTCCGGAGGCGGGGATTACACCGAGCCCGCGCCATGCGCTTTCGGCCGGCTCAAAAACAT
>DHPI01000065.1:157802-166156 GCA_002407865.1 Spirochaetia bacterium UBA5368 | reverse complement strand
ACATAATTTCACGGGCGCGTTCGTTTCCGGCGTCCTTCACGACCCGCGTATATTCATTCAGTATCTCGGCGCTGCCATTCTCGACGAGTTTCATCAGCATCAGCGTGCCTGAGATCAAATCATGGTTTTCAAACCCGGCGACGACGCCCGGCCTGTGATAGGTTTCGGCGATAAAACTCCACGCCTTTACTCCGATAATTGCGCTTACGTGACCCGGCAGAATGAATCCGTCGATGCGGACCTCCCGTGAATCGAGCAGCGCCTTCACAGCGGGCACTGCGAGCTTATTGCCCGGCAGGATAGTGAAGTTTTTTATATTCTGTTTTTTCGCCTCGCGCACGGCTATCGCTTCCGCGGGTGCGGTGGTTTCAAAGCCTATGCTTAAAAAGATGACCTCGCGGTCCGGATTTTTTTTCGCCATATCGACGGCGTCGATTGGCGAGTAGACGACTTCCACGGCCATTCCGGAAGATTTTTCCCGGCCGAGCGAGCTGTACGACGAGGGAACGCGAATCATATCGCCGAAGGTCGTGATAACGGGGTTGTAGCGTTTCCCCATTTCAATTGCCGTGTCGAGGTATTCGTTTGGCGTTACGCAGACCGGGCAGCCGGGGCCGTCGATGAGGTACAGGTTCGCAGGGAACATGTCTTTGACGCCGGTGCGGAAGAATTCCGTCGTATGGGTGCCGCACACCTCCATGATGCGTATTTCCCGCGTGAGACTGTACTCCTGGAGTTCGCGTGCGCTCTGCCTGATTCTATCGGTACTCGTCATTTCATCCTCTCCTTTGCGACGGCGGCCTGACCGAGGGCGATGCAACCGTCGTTGAAGGGTATTTTTACGGGAGTCATTATGTCAAACCGTTTTTCGCGTAACCCTTCCGTGATAAGGCGCAGCAAAATCCTGTTTTGAAACGCCCCGCCCGAAAGCGCTATCCGCGCGATGCCGGTTCTTTCCCTGAGCCGCTGGGCGGTTGTAACGGTGGCGTCGGCAACGGCCTGGTGAAACAGAAACGCGGCATCCTCGACGGAAAATCCCTTCATCCTCAATTCTGCAACCTGCCGTACAGTGTCATCGGCGGATAGCACCTCAATGCCGTCAATGTGACTGAATCCGATCTGGATCCGGGCAGCGCCTGAACAATTGCGGGCTCCTTTACGCGCGGCCTCTTCGAGCAACTGCGCCGCCTCCGCTTCGGTGGAAATGCTGTGAGAAATACCAAGCATGGCCGAAATTCCGTCGAACAGCCTCCCGATGCTGCATGTGTGCGGTGAATTTATTTTTTTGTCGATTATTTCCATGACGATTTCAGCGGGGCGGTCACGCCGCATCAGCGGGTAATTGCCGCCGAACGCCTGATAGAGCAGGGCGATGCCGATTTTCCATACGTCCTTAATCGCGCTCTCGCCGCCCGGCAGCGGAAAGGATGAGAAATGCCCGAGCCGGCTGAAATCCTTCCTGTCGGCAAGTAAAAATTCGCTTCCCCACAGGATGTGATCGGGACCATAGCCGGTGCCGTCGAATGCGATGCCGAGTATCTGTTCGTCGATGCCGTGGTCTTCCATTACCGAGACAATATGCGCGTGATGGTGCTGCACCCGTATTCTTTGCAGCCCCGCTTCTTCGAGATCGTCCGCGTACAGTGACGTAAAATAGCCGGGGTGCATGTCCGAGACAACGGCCTCCGGATGGAAATCGTATATTTTCCTGAAGTGGTCGACCGTTTTCGCGTACAGTTCCGCGGTGAAGGGGGAGGCCAGATCGCCTATGAATTGCGACAGTATGATGGTGTTTTTTCGCGCGATACCGAAGCAGTTTTTCAGGTCGCCGCCAGTTGCCAGGATCGATGCGCCGGTATCTGACGAATAGAACGGGGCCGGCGCATACCCGCGCGAACGCCGGATGAAACACGGGCGGCCCGTTTCTATGAAAAGCACACTGTCATCAGTATACTCGACGATCTCACGGTCGTAGCAGACGAAATAATCGGCGATTGCGCCGAGGCGGGCGAAGGCGTCGCTGTCACGATGAATGATGGGTTCGTCGCTGACATTGCCGCTCGTCATTACGAGCGCCATGTCGGGTTGTATCTCGAACAGGTGGTGCTGAAACGGTGTATAGGGCAGCATCACACCGATATTGCCGAGCGACGGTGCTATGTGTTCCGAGAGGCGCCGGCCGACTTTGTCCAGTATAACGATAGGACGTTCCTTTGAAGTGAGCAGGGCCTCTTCCTCGGGGGTAACCACGCAAAATTTTTTTATTTCCGCTATGCTGCCGGCCATGAGTGCGAACGGCTTGAAGGGACGATTTTTCCTCGTTCGCAAAATTTCCACCGTCCCGTCGTTCTTCGCATCGCATGCGATAAGGTACCCGCCGACGCTTTTTATCGCGACAACGCGGCCGTCGTTTAGCAGTTGCATGGTTTGCCTGGCAACGTCATCGGGCGTATCGGCCATCACCGCGCCATTATTTGCGCGCAGCGATATGTGGGGGCCGCACACGGCGCATGCGTCTGGCTGGGTGTGAAAACGCCGGTCTAACGGCGCGTGATACTCTCTGCTGCAGTCGGGGCACATCGTAAAATCCTTCATTGATGTGTTGCGCCGGTCATAGGGGATGTCGAACACGATGCTGAATCGCGGCCCGCAGTTGGTGCAGGTGATGAAGGGGTAATGATACCGCCTGTCGCCCGGATCGAAAAATTCTCGGAGGCAGTCGCTGCAAACCGCGCTGTCGGGCGCGATGAAGGTTGATCGCAGGGCAGTTTCGGTGCTGGGAACGATCGAAAATGATGTATATCCGTTCACGGGCAACACAGTTGTCGCGACGCTGTCGATAACGCACAGTGGCGGCGCGCCGGCGGTGATGCCATTCAGAAAAGCGGCAATATCGCTGTCATGTCCCTCGGCGTGAATAAGCACGCCTTCCGTATCGTTGCGCACATTGCCGAGGATGTTGTGATGAAGCGCACGGCGGTATATAAACGGGCGGAATCCGACACCCTGCACTATGCCCTTGATCCGTATTTCAACGTGCGATGCCATTTCTATTAATATATCATCATCAAACAATTATTGCGAGAATCATTCACCGCGCAGTTCCCGCAATGCCAACAAATAACGCGCATGCGTAGTGACTATCAGGCATTGTGTTGCAGGTCATCAATTTTTCTGTCCCCTGTATTAAAAAAGGACGAGAAACATGATTATGAAAAATTGTATTATTTAAAACCATTTTTTTGTATCACAAGAAAATTGGTTGACACTCCGCATACATGATTATAGGGATAAAACAGATCTCGATCTCTTAATTCTAATGCGTTTGCGCGATGAATTAAGGGACGTCAGGGCGGTTCTGGAAACGGCGTCGCCTCCCGGTTGGAAAGGGATTAACTCGGTTCTTATCGTGTAAAAAGCGAACAGCCCGCAGTCGCCGTACGGGGTGCTGTGCGTATATGTAATCCCTCTTTCACACGTCCCTTGATAGTATAATCCTCCATCGCAACTGTTTTTTTTGCGCTCATGCTGTGTGTAGTATGCTGCATGCATTACATATACATTCATGATTCTACAATAGGAGGTAAATGTGTGATTAGAGCAAGGGTTTTAACAGCGGCAACGATCATTCTATTTTTATCGACTCTTTTTGCCTGCAAGGAGGGCACGACGTCGATAAATCCAGGCCCCACCGATGTAGTTACAATTTCGGACATCAATGCGTTCATCACAGATGCCGACATGAAAGCCGGCGTAAAGAAAACGAACAACTTTCTATCGCAGGTCAGCATGTCGCACCGGAAACACGAAGACAGGGGAGTCCAGTGTTTTACCTGCCATCATAAAAAGGGCAACGATGACCGCATTAAGCAGTGCGCACCGTGTCACAAGGGCGAGGCCGGCAGCGATGTTGTGCATGATCTCTGCATCACCTGCCATGTCGAAAAAAATCTCGGTCCCGTACAGTGCCAGGATTGTCACAAGCCGGAAGAGGAAAAATCCGGCGAGGCGAAGTAATGCGTAAATGCGAAGATACCATACTATGAAAAAAGTTCTTATACTCGGCATCGGTAACATTCTGCACCGTGATGATGGGATCGGCGTGTATATTGCCAACCGCATCCGTGAGACGGCGAAAGACCTGCCCGAACATGTGGAGGTTGCCGATGGAGGAACTGCCGGTTTCGATCTCATCCCCCTGATGCAGGGAAGGGATAAAATCGTCATTATCGATGCTTTGAAAGCTGACGATGCGCCGGGAAGCATCTACCGTTTTTCACCGGAGCATATTCGAGGCGGTCAGACGGTGATGTCGTTGCACGAAACAGGCATATCAGAAGTGCTCAGAATGCTTTGGCTTTTGGGCGAAAGCCCGATGGTCGAAATGGTCGGCATAGTGCCGGAGGATGTTACGACTCTCGATATTTCCATAAGCAGTGCGGTGCTCGAATCGGTCCCGAGGGCGATCGATGTGGTGCTCGACGCCGCATTACATTATGCATGAGGAGGCAAGGAATGACTTTAGATAGAAGGGAATTTTTAAAGCTGATGGGCGGAACGGCCGCTGTGTTCACGTTTTCCGGCGTTCTGCTGCAGGGATGCAAGAAGGCGATCAGGGAGGCCGCCGAAAGGACTCCCGTAATCTGGCTGCAGGCGCAGTCGTGCTCGGGATGCTCGGTTTCGATTCTCAATTCGCTCGATCCTGATATTGCGACGGTAATTACCGAGTACATCAGCCTCAATTATCATCAGACGCTCAGCGGCGGCACGGGCGCTGCTGCGATCCGCGTTCTTGAAGAAGCCGTAAAAAAACAGAGAAAAGATTATGTTCTCGTTGTTGAGGGTTCCATCCCGACAAAGTCCGATGAATACTGCACTATTGGCGAAATGGATGGAAGGGCCGTTTCTGCGAGAGAATGGGTAGAGGAGCTCGGCAAAAACGCGAAAGCGATTCTGAGCTTCGGCACATGCGCGGCGTACGGCGGAATACCGGCGGCGAAACAACGCGATACCGGCGATAACCCGACCGGCGCGAAAGCCGTATCGGATATATTGCCGAACGCGGCGATTATCAATGTTCCCGGATGCCCGCCGCACCCGGACTGGATGGTCGGTACGGTGCTGTACTACCTGCTGAAGGGGATGCCCGAGCTTGACGAATACAACCGTCCGAAACTTTTTTACGGGAAAACAGTGCATGACCAGTGCGAGCATCTGTCCGATTACAAGCGGGGGCGGTTTGCCAAGCACTGGGGCGAGGAGGGGTGTCTTTACCTGCTTGGCTGCCTCGGTATGGACAGCGGATGCGACATCCCGAAGAGGAAATGGCTCGGGGGCGTTAATTCGTGCACAGGCTGCGGTTCCGGCTGTATCGGATGCACTGAAGCGGCGTTTCCCGATTATGGAAAGCGCGGTCTGTACAAACATCTTATGGCCGGCGCGGATGAGATTAAGAACATTGAAAACCGCTATGTGCGTGAGGCCGTGCTTAAACTGAAGGATGGAGGTGTAATCAATGGCTAAGGTACTATTGGATCCCATAACCAGAATAGAAGGCCACCTGTCCATAGAAGTCGACGTGCAGAACGGCAAGGTCGTGAATGCCTGGAGCAAGGGCGACATGTTCAGGGGATACGAGAAAATATTGAAGGGAAGAAATCCTGTTGATGCGAATCAGATTACGCAGCGAATTTGCGGCGTATGCCCGGTATCGCACGGTATCGCGTCGAGCAAGTGCCTCGACGCGGCGTTTAAAATAAAGCCGAACAACAACGGCCGGCTGCTCCGGAACCTTGTGCTTGGCGCGAATTTTCTACAGTCGCATATTCTGCATTTCTATCAACTCGCGGCGCTGGACTATGTGGATATCACCGCGATTCTCAACTATACGGGAAGTGACAGCAGGCTGAACGCGGTAAAAGAATGGGCGAAGGACGAGCTGAAGACGAAAAAGGGGCGTCCGGATGAGATCACCGCGGTGGGGCCGTTTCTTCCTCGGTACGAAGGCGCAGATTTTTATATCAAGGATGCCGACCTCAACATCGCCGCCATAGCGCACTATCTCAAGGCGCTTGAAATTCGCATGAAGGCGCACAAGATGGTCACCGTGTTTGGCGGGAGGGCGCCGCACCTTATCGGGCTTGTGCCCGGCGGCGTGACGCAGGTGCCCACACGGGAAAAAATCCGCGAGTACAAAAAATATCTGAAAGAGGTGGAAGCGTTCGTGAACGAGATTTACATCAATGATGTAATCGCCGTCGCGAAGGCGTATACCGAATATTTCAAACTCGGCAGGTATACAAATTTTCTGTCGTACGGCCTGTTTGACGCGGATAACGAAGAAAAGAAGTTCATGATGGAGCGCGGCGTATTTGCGGACGGCGCGCTGTCGAAGCTTGACACGTCGCTTATTAAAGAGCAGGTGCGGTATGCCCGGTACCGTTCCGGCTCCGATCTGCACCCCCTGAAGGGACAGACGGATGCCGATCCCGGGAAGGGCGGCGCGTACACGTGGCTGAAGGCTCCCCGGTACAACGGGCTGGGGATGGAAGTCGGCCCGCTGGCCCGTGTCGTGGTGAGCTATCAGTCGGGCAACCCGGCCGTGAAGAAAGAAGTGGATGCGCTGCTGAAGGTGCTCAACGCCGACATCTCCGCCGTGTTTTCGGTTCTTGGCCGCCATGCATCACGGGCCATCGAAGCGAAGTTGATCTGCGGGCAGGTAAAAGAATGGCTTAACGATCTCGAAGTCGGCGGCGCGCCGCGTTCGACGTATGAAATCCCGGAGAAGGGAGAGGGAGAAGGTCTTGTTGAGGCCCCCCGCGGCGCCCTCGGACACTGGATTGTCGTGGAAGGCAAGAAGATCGCCAATTACCAGTGCGTCGTTCCCACGACATGGTACTGCGGTCCCCGCGATGACAGGGACGTGCTTGGGCCGGTTGAGCAGGCGCTGATGGGCACGCCGATCTCCGATCCGAAGAATCCGATTGAGGCCGCCCGCGTGGTGCGCTCGTTTGATCCGTGTATCGCGTGCGCCGTGCATGTAATGGAAGGAGATCGTGAAATCGGAAGTTTCAGGGTGTCATAGAATAAAGCATGTGAAAGAATCTGCATGCGGGGCGCTGATCGAACAGCGCCCCGCGTTTATTTCGCTAAAAAAGCGGCACCTTTCGGGCGTATCTCTTTTCCTTTTTACGCGGGCGGGGTAAAAATTATGTTTGCACTGTCAGCAGGAAATTTTATGGTGTTTATATAATCATGCGGAGGTCATCATGGAAATAAAGGTTTTAAAGGACATCTTTGAATCGAACGAGGAAATGGCCGACCAGACCAGGGCGCTTCTTGCGGAGAAAAAAATTTATATGATCGATATAATGAGCTCTCCCGGTTCGGGTAAGACAACAATTACCGATAGAATAATAACGGCCCTGAAAGACGATTACCGCATTGCCGTAATCGAGGGCGATATAAAGACGACCAAGGACGCCGAAAAACTGGCCAAGCATGATATTCCAATAACGCAGATCGAAACATCGCTCTTCGGGGGCGATTGCCACCTCGAAAGCTCCTGGATACGCAAGTGCCTGGACGGGTTTGATCTCGACAGCCTGGATTTCGTTATTATTGAAAACATCGGGAATCTGGTATGCCCCGCGGAATTCGAACTCGGCGATGACGAACGCGTCGTGGTTCTCAGTGTTACGGAGGGCGAAGACAAGCCGGCGAAGTATCCCCTTATGTTTAATTCATCGCAGACCCTGCTTTTGAACAAGATAGACCTCCTTCCGTATCTTGATTACAGCATGGATGAGGTGATGCAAAACATACGGAAGGCAAATCCGACCATCAATACTTTCAAAATGAGCTCGAAAACCGGCGAAGGATTCGATGCCTTTATAACGCACCTGCGGAACAATATCGAGAAGAAGATCCGTTAGCGGCGCGGGTTCCATATACGATCACATGAACCAGGACCAGGTAAAACAGAAACTGCTGGAGCTTGACGGCACGGTTGAGGAGTTCACCGTTACGTTCACCGGAAAATCAAGTAAAAAGGTGGACGGGCTGTATAAGCCGGATCAGCGGGAAATTTTGCTGCACAACGATAATTTCGATTCTGACAACGCGCTGATGTATACGGCGCTGCACGAATTTGCCCACCACATACATTTTACCGGGCCGACGCCGCCCCGTTCGGCGAGGAGCCATACGCCGCAGTTCTGGAGCATATTTCATAACCTGCTGTATAAAGCGGAGCAAAAGGGCATTTACACCAACGTTTTCGAAAAGGACGAGCGCTTTGTTGCGCTTACAAAGAAAATAAAAAACGAATACCTGTCGGCGCACGGCCACATCAT
>DHPI01000065.1:156100-157705 GCA_002407865.1 Spirochaetia bacterium UBA5368 | reverse complement strand
ACACGGCCACATCATGAAGGAATTCGGGATGCTGCTTGTGCAGGCGATGGATCTGTGCCATGAGACGCGCACGTCGTTCGACGATTATGTCGATCGCGTGCTTGGATTTCACCGCACCGAGGCCCGTACCGCTATGCGCATCTCAACGATGGATCTTAATCCGGACATCGGCTATGAGAACATGAAGACGGTATCCCGCATAAAGGATGTGGCGCTTCGCAGAAAGGCGGAAGAAGCGTTTCTGGGCGGGAAGAGCCCCGATATGGTGCGCGCACAATTCGTTATGCCGCGAAAAAAGGAAGAGACAATAGCGCAGCTTCAGGCCGAAAAAAACCGTCTCGAAAAAATGTTGCTTACGCTCAACGAAAAGATAGCCCTCATCGAACTTCGTATTGAGGAGCTGCAGGAAAACATGGTTCCATCCTCATGCGGGCTGAAAGAGTAAACCCCCGCCCCGCGTAAACGCAGCGCATACAAAATCACCACTCGCCGGTCTGTAGATACCGGTCGATCGACATCGCCGCTTTTCTGCCTGCGCCCATCGCGAGGATGACTGTCGCCGCGCCGGAGACGATATCGCCGCCTGCGAAAACGCCGCGCTTGCTTGTTTTCATGGTTTCGCTGTCAGCCACGATATTCCCTTTTTTTGTCAGCGCCATGCCGGGAGTTGTTCGCGGAATAAGCGGATTTGGCCCGTTGCCGACGGCGATGATCGCCACATCGATATCGAGCGTAAACTCGGAGCCTTTTATCTCGACCGGCCTGCGGCGGCCCGAATCATCCGGCTCGCCAAGCTCCATGCGCAGGCATTCGACCGCCTTGAGTCGGCCTTTATCGTCCCCGAGAAACCTCACCGGATTTGTCAGAAGGTTGAATAGAATGCCTTCCTCTTCGGCATGATGTATCTCTTCGGCGCGGGCCGGCATCTCCGCACGCGAGCGGCGGTATATGAGATACACATGTTTCGCGCCGAGTCGCAGCGCCATGCGGGCGGAATCCATTGCGACATTGCCGCCGCCCACTACCGCGATGGTATCGCCGCGCACGATTGGCGTATCGTATTCGGGAAAACGGTATGCCTTCATGAGGTTTGCGCGCGTGAGATACTCGTTGGCGGAATAGACGCTCTGTAAATTTTCGCCCGGAACCTCAAGAAAGAGCGGAAGCCCCGCGCCAGTCCCGATAAACACCGCGTCGAATCCCTTTGCCAGAAGGTCGTTGACGGTCTCGGCGGAACCGATAACGCGGTTCAGCACTATTTCCACGCCCATCTTCGAGAGGGCGTCGATTTCGTACTGCACCATGGCTTTTGGCAGCCTGAATTCGGGGATGCCGTAGACGAGCACGCCGCCGGGGCTGTGGAACGCTTCAAAAACGGTGACGGTATACCCCATTCTGGCAAGTTCGCCGGCGGCGGTCAGCCCCGCCGGTCCGGAGCCGATGATGGCAACTTTTTTCCCCTGTGTCGCTTTTACGGGGTCCACGTCGAGGTGTTCGCGCGTGCGCTCGTAATCGGCGGCGAAGCGCTCAAGCTTTCCTATCGCGACGGGCTCCCACTTTTTGCCGAGTATGCAGAGCTTTTCACACTGTTCCTCCTGCGGGCAC
>DHPI01000065.1:155537-156010 GCA_002407865.1 Spirochaetia bacterium UBA5368 | reverse complement strand
GCGGGCACACGCGTCCGCAGACGGCAGGGAGGGAGTTGGTTTCTTTGATTATCTGGAGGGCCCGAAGGTGGTTTCCCTCCCGTATTTCCTTAATGAAGCCGGGGATGTTGACCTTCACGGGGCATCCCTCGACGCATGTCGGCTTTTTACACTGGAGGCAGCGCGAGGCCTCGAGGAGGGCGGCATCGTCGGAATATCCCAGCGGCACCTCGTCGAAATTTTTTATCCGTTCGTGCGGTTTCTGCTCGGGCATTGGCTGCCGCGGAGTTTTATCGGCCATTGCGCACCTCGCTCAGTTTGCATTTATGGTATTCCCGCGATTCGGATTCTTCGGCCCTGTAGGTGTTCAGGCGCTGTATCAGCTCGTCGAAATTAACATCGTGGCCGTCGAATTCGGGGCCGTCGACGCAGGTGAATCTCTTTTCGCCGCCGACCGTGACGCGGCAGCCGCCGCACATCCCCGTCCCGTCGAC
>DHPI01000065.1:153562-155418 GCA_002407865.1 Spirochaetia bacterium UBA5368 | reverse complement strand
GCCGCACATCCCCGTCCCGTCGACCATGATCGAATTAAGGCTGACGAGCGTCTTGACACCGTACGGCCTGGTAAGCTCGCTGACCGCCTTCATCATGGGCACCGGGCCGATGGCAACGACGAGGTCGGCCTTCTCCGCATCCAGAATATCCCTGAGGGCCTCCGTGACGAAGGCCTTGCGGCCGTACGACCCGTCGTCCGTACAGACGATGAGCTGCTCGCCGGCGCCGCGCATTTCGTTCTCGAGGATAAGCAGGTTTTTTGTGCGGGCGCCTATAATGTTAATGACACGGTTGCCTTCCTTTCGAAGTGCCGATGCGATCGGGTATATGGGCGCCACGCCGATGCCGCCGCCGACACAGACTGCCGTGCCGTATTTTTTTATATCGGTGGGATGTCCGAGCGGCCCGGCGATGTCCTTAATGAAGTCGCCCGCTTTAAGCTCAGCCATCTGCTCGGTCGTTTTCCCGACGATCTGGTAAAAAAGGGTGATTGTGCCGTCGGTTTTACTCACATCGGCGATCGTCAGGGGTATGCGTTCGCCGTATTCGTCGATGCGCAGCATTATAAACTGGCCCGCCCTTCGATGTTCTGCGACATAGGGGGCTTCGACTATCATCATGCCCACGATGGGGGATATCTTTTCGTTTCGCTGTATAAGGTGCACGCTTTTCTCCTTCTATATTTATAAAGGGTAATTGCGGAAACCGTCCAAATCGAATAAATCAGCCAGTCAGCAACACTAAACAATTACAATTTTATGTGTCAATAGCAATTTATCGTGGTTTTTGGCATAAGCGCTGAATATCGTGGCGTCAATTTTTACTTGCGGTATTGCCGCTGCATGGGTACACTTCGCTTTTATTTACCGGCGCTGAATCCGCGGCACACCATCATCGGGAAACAGTATAATGAACAACGAAAAAGAGAAAAAAAAGGGCACGGGAAAAAGGCAATTGCCCGTGAAAAAAACGAAACCCGGTGGCGCGCCGGAGAATGTTACGAAAAAAGAAAACGCGCATGAAAGAGACGGAGTCGCGTCGAGCATGTCACCGCCGACTGGTTTCGGGAAAACTGAAGAGATAAAGGATGCGCCGAAACGGCGGGTTCGTTCGATAACCGGCAGGACACTACGGATCGTTTTTGTGTGGGTGCCGGTGTCGGTCATTCTGCTGGTTGCGCTTGTGCTGGGTGCGCTGCGGCTGTATTGCACTGCGCCCCGGATGGAAAAGCTGGCGATTGCCGCATTCAGATCGATGTCGTACGGGGATATTTCTCTGTCGGTAACGCGCTTCAATCCCTACGAAGGATTCGAAATACGAAATCTGATGATATACAACGGGGATGAATTTGACCGTTCGAAGTTTGTAGAAATAGAAAAGCTTGTGCTGCGATACGGTTTTTTTTCGATCTTCGCCGGAAACATCCATTTCGATGAGATCGGCATCTACAGGCCCAGGATATACCTGGAGGAAAAGAAAGGCGTATGGAATATCGCGCGGTTGATGAAACCGTCCGAAAAAAAACGGGAAGTTAAAGAAGAAAAAAAAGCGGAAGGACCACCGTCAAAGGAACTGCGGCTCCCCATATCCGTGAATTTTTTGTTTCGCTTTATTCTGGACGACCTGCGGATGTATGTGAAAGGAAGCGGCTTTTCCGCCGCGGTCGAGGATGTAAGCGGCGATATCGATATCCTGGTTCCGCCGTTCAAGAGGATACCGAAATCGCTTGAGGCGGTAACGATACTTGAGCGCATGAAGATTGTGCTTAATCCGAAAGAGGAGATGAACGTGTCGTTCTATTCGCCTGACGCGGAGGTGCAACCGCCCCTGATTCTCACGTGGAAGCTCGCGTTCA
>DHPI01000065.1:133840-153457 GCA_002407865.1 Spirochaetia bacterium UBA5368 | reverse complement strand
GTTCAACAAACAGGGCGGCGGCAGGCCCGCGTTTGCCAGCACCTTTAAATTCGGCACATACAAAACGCCGGTGCGCTTTAAAAAGGCGCATCTTGCGCCGCTGAACTTTATGGTAAGCTACGACATGCTGTATCATCCCCTGAATGATTATTTGCAAATCAATCACATCGGCGTCTCGTTTTTGAACAAAAACTGGCTGCGGCTTACGGGCTCGGTTCGTGATGTCACAACCGCGCAGCGGATCGATATAGCAGTGGCCGAAAGCGCCATCGCGCTTGATGACCTGTATCCGTATTACGTGTCGTTGACACACGATACGAAGACGAGGTTTCGGGGCGATATCTCGCTTTATCCTCTGACCGTGCGGGGGACGCCCGCGTCGCTGGACATCAATGGCGCGGTAAAGTTTGCCAATATTTATTTCCGCAATCCCTCCGCTGAGGCGTCTGTGCCGCAGATGGCGCTCTCGTACAGCGCGGCAAAACGGGGCGCCGACATGAAACTGCGTGTGGCATGCGCCGCTCCCCATTTTTCCTATGCGCTGGAGCGAAACCGGTCGGGCGACAACGGCTTTAATTTTTCCGCCGACGTATCGGCAGTCAATGGTTTTACCGGCATTACTGTCAACGACGTTCGGATGAAGCTGTACAATCCCGCTGACGGGAGAAGCGCGCTTGACGCGGCCCTGACGGGGCGCATCGACCGTTCGCAGGGCATGTCGGGAAAAATCTCCCTGACGCGCTTCATGTTTCACAGGGAACCGCTTCTGGCGATGCTCCCCGCGAGCATGCGAAAATCGCTGGAGCAGGCGCCGCTGAACAAGCCGATTAACGCGAACCTCGATTGTGCTTTCAGCATGGGGGCCGATGTCATGAAGGCGGCACTGGGGATGACGGTGAAGGCCCCTGATTTTGACGTGAACGACCTTGTGATCCGCGCCGATGCCGCGAGATACGCTCGCGCAGACCGTATCGCCATCAACGCCCTGCACATAGGAAGCGCGTCGAAAAACCTGAGCATCGACGCGAAGGGTACGCTGGAAACGAAGAGCGCGCCGTTTTCAGATTCAAACCTGCGTCTGGGGATACGGCTTGAATCCCCCGATATGAAAACGGTATACGGGCCGTGGAGCCTTTCGGGCCTTGTGCGGATTTCTTCATATGTAAACGGCGGATTTGCGGATGGGAAAGCAGCCGGAAGCATTGCCATTGAAAAGCTGTATGTGAAGAACGACGAGGCACGGCTGGCGGTGGATGATGTCAATCTCAATTTTCCGTTTGAATACTACTTCACGCCCCGCCCCGCGGGAGAGTCGAGGATTGCCGTGCGCAAGAGCGACCTTCTGGAAAATGAGAATTTCAGAGAAAAAGAGAATTTTACCATAAAGTCGGTACGGGCGAAACACCCGGCGCGCGATCTCTCTTTCGAGTACATGCGTGATTTTTCCGCCACGATGTTTTTTCGCGACAATACGTTCGAAATAGTTACCCTGCGGGCGTATGTGCTCGACGGCGCGCTCTATGGGAAAAACATTTTTTTTAACCTTGCCGACATGAAACAACAGAATATGGAATTCAGGATGCTGCTGGATGTTACCAATGTCGATATTGGCCGTCTTGATGACCCCATTGCGCCAAAAACCCGCGACGCCGAGCTTTCACTGAACGCGAATTTCTCGGGAAGGGGCGTCGATGTGAAAAAAGAACTCAATGTGCAGGGGAATGTCAGCATCCACAAAATCGGCGAAAAATTCGCCAACCGGCTTTTGAAGGGGCTCAGCACGGAAAAGGGAAAATCGAAGCTCGGGGGGATCGGCCAGTTTGCCGTCGACAATACGATGAATGTGAAGGGATTCAATTTCAATCTCGATAAGGGATTGGTGTATGCCACCGTGACGTTTTCCCGCAGGGCCATCGGGTATCTCTTCGGCGTGAAGGACGAGAAGGTGGAATTCGAGCGAATGCCGGTTCAGGAATACTTGCGCAAGGTACGAGAGGTGGAGTGATGAAGAGAAAACTGTCGTATTGCATATGCATGATGCTGTGCGGGGCCGCGCTTTTGTCAGCTGGCTGCGGCACGGGCAGAAGCTGTGTTGCCGATATCCCGAGCTGCCTCGAAATATCGCCGCCCGAGATACATATTACCGGTGAAAAAACCGCGATAGAAAGCCAGATCGTCGGCGACTACCGCGAGCTGGAGAAAGACGCCTGGATAGTATCGTCGGTGAAGACCGGCGTTGTAAGGACGAAGGGCTCGCCTGTCGCGATGAGCGGCGACGAAGAACTTTTTCGCGCCATGAAGGTGCGCGAGTTTAACGAGGATGCGATCCGCCGCTATAAGGATGAAGGCGCCGTCGGGGAGGCTGGCACGGGGCTGCTTGCCTATGTGCCGGTGCGGAAATATGAGATATCGCGCGACGCCAGGGGGACGCTCACCCGCGTTGTCGAGGATGAAAACAGCGCGCGCAGAATTATTTTCGAGCGAAGCGTCAGGGCCGCCGGTGACGGGAAACCGGATGCCGCGCGCATACAGGAATTCGGGAAAAGGTTTGCGGAAGAGCAGGCCGCCATCGCGAAAAAAAATGATTGGATTCAGGATAAATCGGGGAACTGGGTGAGGAAGAAATGAAACGACGGGCAGCCGTTTTCGCCATATGCGCGGCATGCGCTCTTTCGCTTGCCGTTTCCTGCGATGATGCGAAAAAACACGAGGTGCTTTTCAGCTATAATAAAATTTTAAAGAAGGAATTTACCTTTGATGTCGGGAAAAGCGTTCCCGTCACGATCGAGCAGACTATCGAAACCGACGGCGTCTTCACGAGGGACGGGCAGTACGTGTTCTTCGCGTCGGACAGGGAAAGGGGAAATTTCGATATCTACTGCCGCTCGCTCACCGATATCGCCACGGTCCGCGTTACGTCGCATCCGTCGCGCGACACCTCGCCTGCAATATCGCACAACGGCAAATATTGCGCCTTCGTGTCGCAGCGGGAGGACCCGGAGGGCGATATTTACGTTATGAAGATCGACCCGAAAAAGATGATCGCGGAAGGCTCGTCGCCTGAAACGCTCCGTTCGTACGACGCCGATGCCGTCAATCTTACCCAGATGAAAGATCCCTCCTCCGGAACCGTTCTTATCATCAAGGACGGGTCGCCCGCATGGTCGCCCGATGGAAAAACAATCGCCTTCTCATCGATGCGCGGCGGCGCCGAAAACATCTGGCTGATGGACCGCAGGGGAAAAAACATGCGCCAGATTACGCACGGGGGCGGCCTGTATCCGCGATTTTCCGAAGACGGCAAAAAAATCGTCTTTATTTCGTACAGGGATGAGGGGAGCAACGGGGATATCTATATCGTTGATCTGGCCACGGGTTCGGAAAAGCGGATTACCGCGACGCCGGATATCGAGCTTGCGCCGACGTTTCTTGAAAATAGCGATGAACTGGTCTATACGCGTATCAACATTGACACCGATGGCGACGGCCACGTAAGCCTGAAGGATAATTCAGTACTTTACTATAAAAATTTAAGAACAGGCCTTGCGTATCCGCTGACACTGTACGGGGTGTCATCGTTTTCGCCGCAGTGGTCGCCGGTCTATGGCGGCATCATCGTATATTCGGAGCAGTCGGGGCGCAATATCAACGTGAATATCATCCCCGACGATGGCGTCATTCCGAAGCGCGAAAACGCGCGGCGTCAGTACGAACTGGCTGAAAAGTATCTCAAGGAATTTGACGATCAGGAGCGCTATCTCCTTGCGCTCGAACGGGTGCATCATTTTTTTGGCGCGGCGCGGGACAGCGAATCAGTCGTCTTTACCGCGAAGGCGCTTGCGGACGCGGCGAAGTCGTATCGGTCGGCGGGGAAAGGCCCCGATGCGCTTCGCTGTATACACATACTTTCGGAAATCTCGAGCGGTGATGATGATTACCGCCGCATAATGTCGCGCTACCTTACCGAGATAGTAAACGGGCGTCAGGGCGAATCGGTGCTGTCTGAAGCGCTCGAGCGCGTTCTGAGAAAAAACGGGAAAAGCGAAATCATTCCATATTTGTTGGAGGATCGCGGCGATGAATTTTCCCGTCACGGCAGAATGGCTGATGCGGTCGCCGACTACAGAGTGGTGTTGCTTCGCTATCCTGAATATAAACGCGCAATGTATGTCCAGTATAAGCTTGCCGGATTCGAATACACGACGCTGCGCCAGGAGGTGCCGCAATCCGTGCTTGCGGTGCTTGAGTCGTCCTTCATTTATCTGAAAAACGATACCATTGTACGGCTGTTAGATGTGTTCGAACGCGAGGGTGACACGGCAAAGCGTCTTTCCGCCGCGCGGGATATGCAGGTGCGCTACAGAGACAATAAATATCTTCCGGGGCTTTTGCACTATGTCATCGGGAAATGCCTGTATGAACGCGGCGACACGGATGGCGCACAACGTCATTGTCTCGAAGCGCTGACCACTGTGAAGAAGACAGATGTCGTATACTACAGGGCTTCCATTCTTCTCGGCGATATTGCCCGGGCCGGCCGCCGTAACGAGGATTTCGAAAAATACTACGCGGCAGCCGCAAACAACTACCTGCTGTTCTGGAAGCAGGCCGACATCAGGACGGTGATCGGCAGGCTGATCGATTATTACGAGGAATACGGGGAAAGGGCGGAATACTCCGGCCGCTATTCAGAGGCGGTAGACCTGTACAAGAAATACGTATGGATGCTTACCTATCTGCACTTAAAGAAGCGGTTCGAGGATATTTACAACGAATACGGCGCACGGGCGCACGTGCTGTATATCGACGCCTACTCGTCGTGGAAGGGCGACGATTTCGAGGGACTTTCAAAGATACAGGGCGACTACATGCAGCGCCTCCCGATTGCACGGATGGATTTCGACAAGGCGCACATCTATGGGCTCGGATACCTTTATTCGAAGATGGCGCTGGCGCTCGAGGGCGCTCCCGTGGCGGGCTCGTCCGGCCTTGTGAAGGGCGGCACTGACGGCCTGCTCGGCTATTTTAAGAAGGGCGTCGACCAGCTCGACTGGGCGTTGTTTATCGACGATACGTTCATCGACGCGTATATCTTAAAAGGATGGATATACCAGTATGTTGACCTCCGGCGCAGCGACGATGCGCGCGAAACTGGCGGCAAAAACGAGGGTCTGTTCGGCAGGTTTTTTCCGCGATACCTCTGGGAGAGCAATATCGCGATGTACGAGAAGGCCCTCGATCTCAACGATGAGGCGATGAATCAGGGCAAAGAGGGCGACCTGCATTTGAATATCGGCAACACCTATTTTCTGCTGACAAATTATCCTCGAGCGCTGTTTCACTACGCGCAGGCCGAACGTTTTAAAAAGGGCTTCGGCTCCCGCATTGAAGAGGCACTGTTCCATTACCATTACGGCTACTGCTGGTGGCAGCAAGGCCGCAACGATAAGGCGCGCAGCGAGATGGCGAAAACCCTCTATATCTATCAGACGCTCGGTTCGGGCAAAAATGCGCGCATGTATAAAAACCAGATACTGTCGCTGTACCGGTTTTTCGCGCTTTTGCATCGGGACGACGGCAATTATTCCGAGGCGCTTGCGTGGTATACGACAATCCTCGAATTTGCCGCTGTCAACCGCATCCATGTCGACAGGGCGCGCTATCTTCAGGAGATTGCGTTCTGCTACAAGGAAATGGGGGAAACCGTAAAAGCGCTTGTGTACCTTGACAAGGCGGAAACGCTGCTGAAAAAGTACAGCGACGCCGAAAAGAAGCATTACCTGAAGGTGAAAATATTCGGGTTTGGCCCGATACCCCTGATGAATCTCGGGCCCGATGTCGCGGTGATCGGCGATAACAGGCTGTACGCCGGGTTGGATACCGCGAACAAGAAGCTGCTCAATATTTCACTGCAGGAAAAAGTCTTTTTTTCAAGGAAGGATTATGCGCGTTCGATAGAACGGCTCAAGGAGAAGGTAGGCATTCTGAAAAAACGATCGAGCCGGTTCGATCAGGACGGGCGAATACGCACGCTCAACAATATCGGCTATTGCTATGTGCGGCTGGGCGATTACACCGCCGCGCAGCGGTATTTCTCCGAGGCATGGGAGTACGCCGCGGACCCGAAGGTGAACGACCTCGACGGAATTTTTGCATCGATCGTCAATACGGTAAATCTGTATGCCTGCCGTATTGAAAACGGCGACCGGTTGCCCGAAACACCTCGTGCCGAAATTGACGCGCTTATGAAGCGCATCGGTTCGTACAGGGACGGATATGAAGCCGACAGGTTTGCAAAAGAATTCGCGGCGATGAAGGAGGATGCGCGCCTCAGGAAGCGCAGCATCACCGAAGCGGAGGAGGCGGAGCTCAGGGAAAAAATCAGCCGCGACGCGGCGAGGATTTATTCGGCCCTCGATATCGCCGCCGGCGTGCTGGAGTACTATAAGGCGGAGATGCGTGCGGGGAGCACGCCGGGCGGGAGCGCGCCAAACGCCGGGGACCCGTATGCGTATTACCGCACTAACAGCGCTATGTACGGATTGTATTCGGATGCGCTGCGCAGATTCGAGGGCGCCCGTGCCGGCCTGGATGCCGCACATTCGCAGAGGGCGGCCGTGAAGCTGTTGCTGAATATCGGATCGTGTTATGAAAGGCTGGGCAGGTTCGATGAGGCGTACCAGGCATTCGCCGGGGCGGAGAAAAAAACACGCCAGTACCGCTATCATGACCTGCAATGGATTGTTGACCACACAATCGCCGGTTTTCTCGCGGCGCACGGTGAATTCGTGGAGGGAGCGGAATACCGCTCGCTTGCGGCCGGGCATTATCGCGCGGCCCTCGATGATATTGAAAAATATCCGGCGCTGTATGCGGACGGCCTTGCGCGGGTGAAACGCCTTTATAACGGGTATGTCGATTTGCTGCTGTCCGACAGGAACTGGAAGGCCGCGCTTACAGTGCTTGAAAAAAAATATGAAACAACGCGCATCATGTCGATAGCCCTTGCTTCCCCGGAATTATATCGGGATGAGGATAACGCCGCGTTCCGTGAATACAGTGCGCGGCTCAACGCAATTGACCGCACGTACAGGGATATTTCCGCGGCGCTGGAAAACGGGGCGGCGCCGCTTTCGGAAAAAATAGCCGCGCTGGATGACGTGCTGAAGAAAGAGAAAACGCTGCTTGATGAGAGTATTGGGCGCGTGATGGTGGCGCGCCCGCTGACGGCATCATTAATGATGCCGGTGGAATATGGAATTGCCGGCGTGAAAAATGCCGAGATCATCCGCATGCATCGAAGCGGCGAAAAAGTGTATGCGTGGCGCATCGCGGGCGGTACGGTGGAATTCGCCGAGGTAACGCGTAAAGGCGAGGAGACAGCCTGTGAGGCCGCGGCGCGGTATTGCGACGGCGTAAAACCCGGTGCGGCCGCGCGTCGTTTCATCGTACTCGACGAGCTTACGATCGATATGATGCGCCATGTGCCCGCGGGGGCGGTTCTCCCGCCGTTTACTTTTACGCCGTCGGTTGAGCGTGTGCGCTATTTCAGCGGTCGCGGTGAGAACGCTGTCAGCAGTATCGGTTATAGTGGCAGGGGCTTGAAGCCCCTGATCTCCGCCGGCGGGCTTGCGGGCATGCCCGTGTATGAAGGAAAATTGAACGAGGCCATGCTGCCGCTTTACTCGATCGTCATCGACGATGCCGGGGATGTAACGCCGTTGCTGTTGTTCAAAAGCAGCATCAGGCCGTACGTGATTATTGGAAACATGCGGGGTGCTGATATCGATGATGCGCGCATGTGTATTGAGGCGTCCCTCTATGCCGGCGCCCGCTCGCTGGTGCTGGCAGAGGCGCTCTCCCCGAACATTGCGGCAGATATTGTGCGACGAATGGAATCCGAGCCGCTCGATCGCCTGCAGAGCGGCGTCGATTCCGCTCACGGAGTGATTGTTGCGGTCGGTGATTGCGGTACGCCGCTTGGTACGCTGTTGCGAAATCGCCGGGCGATGAAAGACAAAGCGTATGAAAGCTTCAAAGAAGAATATGCGCATGGGAATATTTACGATGCCCGGATGTATCTCTCCAGGTGGAGGGACCTGTCTGAAGACGATGCCCGCGTGCCGTTGCTCTACCTGCTTCATGATGCGGAAATGAACATGCTCGAAGAGCAGTACGTGAAAGCGACGGCTTCGCTTGACACCGCGATCGGTTTATCGACAGGCGTGTACGACGATCTGTTTATGCAGTCCGTGCTGATGAAACTGTACGTGCTGCTTTATAATGGCGACATTGAAAGCGCCGCGGGGATTATGGCGCGGCATGAAAACAATACGAAGATTACATCGTCCGGCGACTGGTGTGTTTTCAAAGCGGTGATAACGATGGCCCGCGAGGGTGTGCAGCAGAGCGCCGGTTTTGCGGCGTGCGCCGCGAATACGTGGCACGCGACGCCGCCATTGCGTCTCGCGCTTTTGTATGCGGAATATGCGGCGTTGCTCGGGGACCGGCAGGCGGCCCGGGCGGCGTTTGCGGGCGTTCCCGTAAATTGCCCGCTTTCGCCGAGAGAGGCGTGCAAGCTCGCGGCGCTCGGCGGGCCGGGAGCCGGTTTGCCGCAGCACGGTGCGCGGGTGCGGGAAATAATGAAGTTGACCGAAACTCGTGAAGGCGCCGACGGGGCGTTTCGCGGCGCAATGACGCTGGTGGAGAATGACGGCCGATACGACAGCCTCTCGGCGTATCCGGTGTCGTGGGCGGTCGATGTGCTGGTGCGGGAGAACAGGCTTGCGGCGATCCGTCCCATGCTGAGCAACATCGACGCCGATGAAGTATACCGCAACGCTTCCTGGCTTGACGCGGTGCCGCTTTTAATGGAGTTGCAGCGGCTGTATGGTGCGGACGGACGATATGGCGAGGCGCTGAATATTTTACAGGCGGCGCATACCGGCATCGGGAACAAGGCGCTGCCGGCCCTGCGGCGGGAATATTATTACCAGCTTGGAATGCTGTACCGGCAGCTTGGCAAATACCACGATTCGTATGAAGCGGCGATGAAGGGCGCGTCGCTTGTGCCGCCCACCGATGCTGAACGCTATCTCCAGTACCAGCTTTTGCTTATGGAGGACGAAATCCTCCTCGGAAGGATTGATGAGGCGGACGTTCGCGGAACAGGCGTTCAGACCGGCGGCAGGGATGAATATGAGTTTATGCTATCCATGCTGAAATCGCGGATTGCACTGGCGCGCATTCTTAAGAAAAAAACGGCGACCGACGATGACTGGGGCGCCGTAACGACGCTGATACACAAGGGCGTAGACTCCCTCGACAGGTCGCCTGACGTGTTGAGCAGATGCGGAAGGATCGATCTGGCCGAACAGGGGATTGATTTTCTGATATCATTTACCATGAGCAGAAACGCCTATCTGGAGGCGCTTACCTGGGCCGAGGTGAAAAAACAGCTACAGCTACGGGCAAAATTCTTCACGCCGACGATGGCGGACGCGCTGCCCGGAGATGTGATCCGTGAATTTAAATCCATAAGGGACCGGCGTACGGGCGGCGGCCGGTTTGTTGATCTGCTGCGAAAATATCCGCGGCTGCAGGCGGGCGCGTTGGCCGCGACGATTCCGGTAGAGCTGTTCCAGAAGCGCATACCGGACAGCGCAATGGTGTTTTACCTTGTAAGAAACGGCAATGATATCCTGGCATGGGTCATCGCGAAGCAGTTCATTGAACCAATGCGCCTGAAAAATGGCTATGCGCGGTGTGCCGAGGCGCTGGAGCGGCACCGGCAGAGCGCAGCCGGATTCAGCGGCGCCGCCGCCATGTCGAATGAACTGTACGGCATATTCAGGCCGCTCGAGAAATATTACAGCGGAAGAGATATGCTTGTTTTTGTTACCGACAGGGATCTTGAGCAGGTGCCGTTTGAAATCATTGGCGCGCGCGATATGCTCGAAGAATCGCATACGATTGTGTATCTCTCTTCGATTTTATCGAGCTTTCGTGAGTATCCGGAGGAGTCCGCGGCGCTTACCGTTGTCGATTCGCCGCAACGCAGAATGCACCAGGACATAGAAATGATCGCGATTCGCCAGTCGGGAATACCCTGTTCAATGAACGGAAATGTTTCGGGAAAGATTGGACATATTTTTAAGGCTGTGGCGTACAATCCCCTGAGCCGAGAATTACGTGTCGGCGGCGAGCGTTTCGACATGCTGTCCGGCAGTGCCATGCTGTACCTCTCTGACGTCGAATCTGCCGCCGTGACGGGGCTTGGAAACGCCGCGATGCTTGGATCGATGTATGGCATCGGCGGCATTATCGTGAATGGCGCGGAGATACAAGACATTAATAGCGCCGTTTTCGCCGGGGCGTTGTATGCGGCAGTACGCGGTGGTGAGGGGTATATACGCGCGTTTTCATCGGCAAAAAGCGCCCTCAGGGGAAAGGCCCGGTTTCGTTATCCGGCCTACTGGAGCGGAATCCGCCTTTATACCAACGGACTCTGATCTGTATTATTGAATATGGAAATAATAGAAATTGCCCGATAGTTCTCATATCATTATACTGTTGCAGAGCTGTGTCTATTAAGCGATTCAGGCCGGCGAGATACATGTGAAGGGCGCCGGCAAACGATGGGCGCATCGGCTATTCACACGCATCATGAATACACGACGTACATATCAACTCGGAGCCATACCACAGATGAATGAAACTGCGGAAGAATCATGGACAATCGCGGTCATTGAGGATGATGAAGTCGTCAACAGGCTTGTGTGCAACATCCTGAAAAAAAATTATTCGGTGTTGAGCTATTTCAGCGCCGAAGAGGCGTTGCGCGACGCGATGAATAACGCCGATGTTATCGTGACGGATGTGAAGCTTCCGGGCATGAATGGGATTGAGTTTTTAAAAAATGTCGAACGTTCCGGCACGCGCGTTCCGGTGATTGTGATGACGGGACACGGCGATATCGATGTCGCGATATCCGCGCTGCAGGGCGGCGCATTCGATTTCATTCTGAAGCCGTTCAAGAACGAGCAGATCGTACTGGCCGTGGAAAAGGCGCTCGAGCGGCGGCGGCTGCGTATGCAAAACGAGAGGCTGATGACGGAGCTTACGATAAAAAACAGGGAGCTTGAGATTCTCAACAGGGGCATCCAGTCCCGAAATATCGAAATCGAGAGGGAGCTCGATATCGCCGCAAACCTTCAGCGTTGCCTGTTTCCGATAACGTTGCCGGATGTGCGTGATTTCGAGTTTTCGCTTAAATATCATCCTGTCGAAAAAGTCAGCGGTGATTTTTTTGATTTTCTGATTTTCGACGATGCGAGTTTTTCGTTTATATTGGCCGACGTGTCGGGACACGGCGTGCCGGCGGCGCTGTATTCCGCGATGGTGAAGACGGCAATCAGCACCATCGGCCTGAGAAGGCTTTCGCCTTCGAGGTTTATACGGGAGATGAACATGTTTCTCATCGGCGCGCAGAAAAAGATGAGCTATAACTACGTCACGGTATTTTACGGCGTCTTCGATATGCATGACGGCACGCTGACGTATTGCAACGCGGGCATGCCGGCGCCTGCTCTTATGCGCAGCGGCGGCGATATCATGCTCCTGGAATCGAACAGCCCTTTTGTGGGGATCTTCGAATCGTCCCTGTATGTGGAAGACACGATTGCCCTTGAACGGGGCGACCGGCTGCTTTTTTATACCGATGGATTGTTCGAATGCGTGGATAAGGATGACAGAATACTGGGACAGACACTGATTTTAGAATTACTACAGCGGTTCAGCGGCGGAAAAATCAGCGACATAAGCGAATCGATCTATGCCGAGATCATGAAACGTTCGGGCGGCAAAAAATTTGATGACGATATTACAATGGTTGGCATGCAGTATAAAAGCGTGGAGGATGAGCAATGAAATGGAATCGGGGTATGCTGGTGAGCGTGAAGAGCGGTATTCTGGCGGCTGCGCTTTTTTTCCTTATGGTCGGTGCGGCAAATGCGCTTGAAGTGCGTTTCGTGATAGGAGATGTTTCGCTTGCGCGACAGGGTGCGACAAAGAAGCTTGATGTCGCGGCGCGGGTTGTGTCGGGTGATGTGATTGTCACAGGCAAAGGCGGCGTCGCGCTTCTGGCGTATGACGACGGCAGCGAGATAAAAATTATGGAAAACAGCAGGGTCCGAATAGGATCGGATATCGTTAAAAATTCTTCCTCGGTTTCCGTTCTTTCGGGAGTGGTCAACGCCAAGTTTCAGAAGCTTCGGAAGGGCTCTGAAAAGAAGGTGTATACGCCCACGACGGTGTGTTCCGTGCGGGGCACCGATTTTCTGGTCGGCGTGAGCGATGGCGCGGAATCGCGCGTGGATATGAATGAAGGCGCCCTTGATGTCCATAACCCGTACGGGGCGGTAAGAATTGAATCTTCGCAAAAGTCGGAAATCGGCGTTGGTGAAAGTCCGAAACAGGACGCCCCGGATACCGATTTGAACGACTGGAAGGCCGCGAACGACGCGATGCTGGCGCAGAGCCCGGAAAAAAAGGCCGATGCTATGTCGGCGTATGTCGGAAAGCTGGGGGATAACAACGCCAGAAGCGGCAATAGTATTAATTCATTTCAAAAGAGGCTTTCAGGCAAAGGCATCAAAGACCGGGCGGCGCTCGAAAAAGCCGGTGCCGACCTCGATTCACTCTCCGGCGGCATTGAGGATGAGGCTATGCTTGGCGAGGCCCTTGAATCGTCGATTGATGGAATTCTTGTAATATTCGGCAGCGAGAAAGAATCAATCCGTGCAGCGTTTGAAAAAGTCAGGGAAGAATCGAACGCGGTGCGCGAACAACAACGGATAAACTACGAAGCGCTGCAGGCCGTACGCGAATCGTACAGAAAGGCCTACGACTCTATTATGAAGGGCCACAAAGAGTACAGGGATAAGATAAAGGGGTCGGTTGACCGGGGTGCGGTGACGCCGCCCCGTTTATGAAGGAATCAATACACCGCGCTCTCGATGATCGACCTGTCGATCTTTCCGCGCAGATGCGAGAGTATCGCAGGGTCGGTGTCGGGTGCGCACGAATGATTTAACCCGATAAGCTCTGAAATTCCGCGCATATCGTCCACGGTACAGAGCAGCTGTATGCCGTCCCGCGTTCTCCGCGCTGATTGAATTATAATTATTGTTTCAAATTCGCGCACGGAAAATGTGAGGAGTGCCGCGTATTCATCCTCGCTGAGCATTACCTCGCATATCTGTGGATAGCGGCGCTGCCTGCCCGGCGCAAATCTGTCGGATTTATCCCACGGGCTTCCGCGCCAGTTGAAAACAATTCCATTAATGCCGCAGCGGGAGCACCGCCAGGTTATGCGGTTTGGAACGTCGGTCAGCAGTGCAAGAATTGTCCCGCCGCAGGCGCTATCGCCTGAGGTATCCCAACACGCGACAGAGGTGTCTATTTCGGCGCCCGGATTCCCGGCCGACGCTCGCGCGATTACATTGACAAGCTTGTTCAGCAGACTTCTGGTTTTCGGGGAGACGCTGGTAGCTATTTTGCCGCGGCGTACGCAGGAGCGAATGTCGATCAGTATCGGCGAATCCATCTGCTATCCTCCCTTGTTCCGTCCAAAGGATATAAATTTTCATATAAGTATATCTTGGATTTGTTGCTTTTTCTTAAAAAATATTCATATTTGTTCAGAAAAAGCCTTATGCCGCAGAGTATCGACGACAGGGATTGGGGATGCAATAAAAAAATACGACCGTCGTTTATTTCAATGCCGGCCGTATCTCATGGGGCATGCTGTAAAAAAGGGTACCCCCTCAAAGGGATGGCGCTCTCCTTTGAGGGGGTAGTAGATCAAAGCCATCCTGCTTTGTGGGCTTCGAAAGCAAGCGTATCTCTGAAATCAGGATGGGCAATTGCTATCATTTCACGTGCGCGCTGAGCAATATTCTTGTATCGTAGATTTGCGACGCCGAATTCCGTGACGACGTACTGAACGTCGTTCCGCGACGTCGTAATGGTTGTGAGCGGCGGGAAAGCCGACACTATCTTGGAGTGCAGGGTTCCTTCCTTGTCGGTATAGGTCGAGTTGAGGGCCATGATGCTGCGTCCGCCCCTTGAGAACCGCGATCCGATCACGAAATTCACCTGCCCACCGGTACCGCTGTACTGCTTCGAACCCATCGATTCGGAGGCCGCCTGGCCGGTAAGATCCATCATGAGGGCGTTGTTGATGGAAACCAGGTTGTCGTTTTTCCCAATATTGATGATATTGTTCACATACCCGATTTCCTTAAACAGGTATTTTTCGTTACGATTGATATAATCATAAAATGGCCGCGTCCCCACGCAGAAACCGCCGACAACCAATCCCGGGTGGAATGTTTTTTTCGAGCAGTTGATAACGCCTTTTTCCACCAGGGTTTGCACTGACGGTGATATTACCTCGGAATGCATACCGAGGTCTTTTTTCGTGACGAGAAGGTGGCCGATCGCGTTTCCCAGCCCTCCGAAACCGAGCTGAATGGTGCTCCCGTCGGGTATAAGGTCGATGATGTTCTCGGCGATTTTTTTCTCCGTATCGGTAATGACGATTTCCGGAACCTCGAAGATAGGGCCATGATTTTCGATAATGTAATCAACCTCGGAGATGTGGATCTTGAAATCCTCGCTGTTCAGCCACGGCGTCTCCCTGTTTACTTCGACGACGACCTTTTCCGAGTTAGCGATGGTTTTTTTGTCGAGAAATGACGCGAAACAGGAACGGTTCATGTAGCCGTCTTCGTCGGGCGGCGTTACGACAGAAGCGGAAACCGTGACTTTCCTCGAACGGGAGAAGTTTGCCGTGTCGCCGAGGTGAATCGGCACATATTGCGCCATTCCCCATTCCATGCATACGCGTTCCATCGGGCCGACGAATACCGTTTCGATCTGAAAGCTTTCCTTGTTCTCTGGTTTCATGTAGTCGTACAGTCCCATCGCGTATCCCATGTACAACTGCACGTTCTTCAGATCGCCGGCCCTCTTGCTCAGTGCGTGAGAAAAGCCCGGCGGAAGGCTGGTCCCGCCGCTCATCGCGATGCGGTCGTTGGATACTATTGCGGCGGCGGCATCTTCCGCAGAGCAGAGTTTCGCATTATATTCTTCCTGCCATGACGCATACTTTTTGCTTCGTTCCTTGCGCAGCATTTCAGGTTGTCCCATGATATCCTCCATTAAAAATGTTCATGCGGTTTTTCCGGAAGGTGCCTGAACGCCTTTGCCGCATGTTACTTTAACTATACAGACACGAAGCGGATGGCGCAATCGGCAGTATCATGCTTGTTGTGAGTAATTTAGAGGAAATTGCGTGTAGGGAAAAGTCTTACACGGCCGTGCGGCTGACCCGGCCGGCAACGACTTTTTTCAGCAGATCGGGCCTGTTGCTGAAGATGCCGTTTACCCCCAGATCGAGCAGCCTTCGCATGCCCTGGGTGGAGTTGACCGTATAGACATTTACGGGAATACCGTGCTCCTTCAGGTCGTCGGCCCATTCCCGCGTCATCTGGTGCTTCGAGCAATTGAAGCCGTCGGCATCGAGCATTGAAACAATTTGATGCGGCGGAATTTTTTTCCAAAGCGGTCTATGAAACAGGATGGCACACGCGGCGCTGCTGTCAATTTCCTTGAGATGCAGTACTGCGCGTGGATCGAAACTGGAATATACGACATGCTCTTCCATTCCGTAGCGGCGCACAAGCGTCAAAATCAGCTCCTCAACGCCGCCGCTGATCTCGTCGACAACCGCTTCCGTCTTGATTTCCAGGTTCAGGGCGATCCTGTCTCGGGCGTACTCGAGCAGCTCTTCAAGGAGTGGAATTTTCTCGCCCGCGAACCGTGGATCGAAGTTGCTTCCCGCATCGAGTTTGCGCAGTTCTGAAAGAGTATATGTCGCGACCCTGCCGTTGCCGTTTGTACACGACTGTAGTTCTTCGTCGTGGTAGAGAACCGGCACCCTGTCTTTCGTTAGCTGAACATCCGTTTCGATCATTTCGGCGCCAAGTTCGTGCGCTGCCGTGAACGAGACCATTGTATTTTCGGGATAATAGGCGCATGCGCCGCGGTGCCCTATGATCGTGAAATCATCTCCCAGCGTTTTCTGATAGGTGTACAGATGATACGGTTTCCCCATGCTTCTCTCCAGTGCGCCTGGAAAATAACTGCCGACTGTACAGCAGTCTATCCCTCGTGAAAAAATAGGCAAATATTTTATTGAAATACGGAATCGCGATGCATACGATATGTGTCAATAAACGCACGTGCCGGTTTTTTGCCGATACCCGATACTCCAGGATCGGCCGGGCTGATAAAATAAAAGGACATAGTCCTGGAGAGCGTGCCGCATGGAGTACATATGAACGATATTGATGAGATTATTACACGCCTTAAGCTCGTTTTGCACCCGGAGGGGGGATATTACACGGAAACATATCGGTCCGGGGAACTCATAAGCAGCGCGAACCTGCCGTCCCGCTATGGCGGTGACAGGTCATATGGAACGGCAATATATTACCTGCTGACGGCGGATACCTTTTCGTCCATGCACAAAATTCAGAGCGACGAAATATTCCATTTTTACGCCGGCGATCCCGTCGAGATGCTGCAGCTGCCGCCCGACGGCACCGGCAATATAGTCGTGCTCGGCGCGGACGTGACGCGCGGCATGTCGCCGCAGGTTGTTGTGCGGCGCGGCGTGTGGCAGGGGGCGCGTCTGGCGCCCGGCGGACGGTACGCCCTGATGGGGACGACCGTTGCGCCGGGATTCGATTTTGCGGATTTTCAGGAGGGGAATATGGAAGATCTGCTGGCCCTCTATCCGCTATTCGGCGATATGATTCGCGCCCTGAGCCGCCCGAAGCGCCGGCTTAGCTGAAGGTTTCAACCTTCTCGTTCAGCGCCTGTGCGATGCCTTCAACCGAGCGGGCGCTTGTAGACAGTTTTTCGGCGCCGCTGGCATATGACTGTGTCAGCTCGTTGACGTTTGCGATTGATCTGACGATTTCGGCGACAGCGTTTTTCTGCTCTTCGGTCGCGTTTTTAATCTCGTCGGCTCGCAGCTTTACCCTGTCGGCCTCCTCGTTTACTTTCGCGTTAAGGCTTTGTTGCTGCTTCATCTTTTCCGAAACAGCGGCGATCATGTCCCTGATTGTGTTGACGCCGGAGATAATCCTGCTGATGGTTTCAACGGTGCTTTTTACATTGCCGAAACCGTTGCTTATCTCGGCGTTGTTCATCCTGATAAGCGAGTCAATTTCCTTGAGGCTGGCGGCGGTCTGCTCGGCGAGTTTTGATATTTCATCGGCCACGACGGCGAATCCGCGGCCGGCTTCACCGGCGCGGGCCGCCTCGATTGTGGCGTTGAGGGCCAGCAGGTTTATCTGGTCGGATATCTTGTTGATTATGGCGATGATGCCCGTCATTTCCGTGGAGCTCTGGTTAATTTTTTGCATGCCGGCATTCATTGAATTGAGCGATCCCTCGCCCTCCGCGGCATCCGTCGCAATAGTGCGGGTCAAGTCCATCGTCATTGCGACATCGCTTCCCATGCTCCCGATGATCATGGAGAGCTCGTTCATCTTTTCCATGAGAGAATTCATTCTCTCGAACTGGTCGCGGGTGTTTAACGCCACGTTGTCGACGCCGGCGGACACCTCTTCTATGGTGGCCATGATCTCCTCGGCGGACGCGGCCTGTGTCTGGGAGTTTGAGGAAAAGGAAACGGCAGTGCTTGCGAGCTCCTCGGCCGATGAGGCGAGCCGCTGTGACGTGTCGCGGGCGGAACCGAGCAACTTTTCTATTTTATAATAATTTTCAAGGTTCTTTTTTGATTCCGTCTCGGAAAAATCAATCGCCTCGTCGGTGATTTTTATAATGAGATGTGACAGCACATATGTGAAGACGAGGGTAAAACCAAAATCCAGAACGCCCACCTTCGCGGCCTTAAGGCTGATCGGATCGAGGCGAGATTTTACCAGAAGAAAAAAGACAATATTGGTGACGAAAAATAAAATGGATACCCCTGCGATCCATTTTCTTGTGCAGAAAAGAGTGGTCTGGACGATAAGAGCAATCATAAAATACACGAAAGTGGTGTACCCGGCATAGGCGTCTCTTCCGATTTTTACCAGAAGCCCGGCAATCACCGCGATAGTGGTGATGATGGTGATAAGGTTGGCGGCGCCATAGTAATTCCCGCGCCTCAGCAGATACAGCGCTATGACGCTGGCGCACATTGTCGTGACGATAACGGCTCCGGCCTGCACAAAAATATTTGGCAGAAACACGGCGAACAGTATGCCAAGCACGATCAATAAGACGAACAGTGTTGTGCAGTAATACATCAGTGTCGCTGCTTTTTTCTTGATTAAAAAGGATGCCGTTTCGTATTGGGGGAGAAATGTTCGTGCAAGGTAACTTTGATTTTCCATTGGCGCCTCTCTGTGCCCCTGAATAGAGTTTTTTTGTATAGTGGCGTGTATTCCGCGGCCAGTATGTACCGAATTCTGTACACCTGAGCGTTATGGTTATTTTCGGATATATGTTGCATGACATATACATAAATATTTGAGGTGGGCAATTTTTTGCTTAATAGTTTCCATGGGGGGCCAACGACGGTAGATTTTTTCGCATGTGTCATTTTTTGTCTAACTCGGGTAAATAGTATTCTTATTGGGAAAAATATGGAGAAAAAACCTTTACATGAACACGGGGGCATGCACCTTTATCGGCATGAGACGATGTGGTTCCTGAAATGCGTGCGAGGAAGAATGAGATTTAAAGCGATACTGTTTGATCTGGACGGCACCCTGCTTGATACGCTTGCCGATCTGGCGAATTCGATGAATACCGTTCTTGCCAATAATGGCTTCCCCGTTTTTCCGGTGCGTCGGTACCGGTATTTTGTGGGGGAGGGCATGGAAAATCTCGTACGGAAAACCTTGCCGGCGGAACATCGCGACACCGAGCATGTTGACCGCTGTCTTGCCGGCATGCGCGACGAATACGACCGGCACTGGGGCGACACGACCCGCCCGTACGACGGCATACCTGAAATGCTGGCCAATTTAAAGAAAGCGGGGATGACGCTGGCTGTTCTGTCGAACAAGCCTCACATGTATACCCTCCAGATGATTGCGCATTATTTCGGTGATGATATTTTTACCGCCGTGGCGGGATTGCGGCCCGATGTTCCACGCAAGCCCGATCCGCGCGCCGCGTTGCAAATAGCGCACGATTTTGGCGTACCGCCGCACGATATCGCCTATGTCGGCGATACTGCAATCGATATGGAAACGGCGGTACGCGCGGGAATGTACCCAATCGGCGTGCTCTGGGGATTCCGCGATGCAGACGAACTGCTTGCGCATGGCGCAAAAACGCTGCTGCATTCGCCCCATGAGCTTATGCGCGTGATCGGTTGAATCGAGAACCGGCATTATCGGCGATATGCCCGGCTGCCGTCAGTGATCATGCGTGTCCGGGATTTGTTACAGGTCGATTTTATTGTATTCGTCTGCGAGCCGGGTATTGACATGCACCACCTCACTGTTGAGCTCCTTGAAAGCATAA
>DHPI01000065.1:124050-133687 GCA_002407865.1 Spirochaetia bacterium UBA5368 | reverse complement strand
TTCTGGGTTTTCAGCACCGCGCCGGCGGGCACATAATGTCCGTCTGCGACCGTGACGCCGATTACAAGACATCCCGGCTCCACGACACAGTTGTTTCCCACCCGCGCTTTGAAGATCATCGATTTCATTCCAATGAAGGTGTCATTTCCAACATACGCGGGCCCGTGTATCTGCGCCTGATGGGCAAGCGATACCCGCGCGCCGACGTACACGGCATATTTTTTTTCGCCCGCGTCGACGAGGTTTTTCTGTATTGGATGTCCGTCATGTTCAGTTTCAAGCGCGTGAATAATCACCCCATCCTGCACATTGGATTCATCACCGACATGGAGGGGCTGTCCTTCGTCGCCGCGTATTGACGCGAACGGCGATACCATGACGCGTTTCCCAATGATGACATTACCTATAACGGCGGCCATCGGGTGAACGCAAGCCGTCGCGTCAATCTGCGGGTCGCATGCCGTGCTTGAAAAATCGGTGATAACATTGCGGTGGATCATGTTTCTTCTCCTGTAATTGCATATTGATTAATCTGGTTGTGATTTGGTATGCCGGGATTGCGCGAGTCCGGCACATGCGTGATGATTATAACAGTCGGGCGGCATGTAAATCAATATTTCACGATGTGGGCAATTTATTCCGGTTTACTGCTGTTTTGCAGCCAGAACATCGCGTATCGGCTCAATTCGGCGTTGTTGCGGAGATTGAGTTTTTCTTTTATGCGTTCCCTGTAGGTGGATATCGTTTTGCTGCTTACGCAGAGCATGTCTGCAATGGTTTTATTCGTAAGGCCCCGCCCGATAAGGTTGAACACCTCGAATTCCCTCTCGCTGAGCGAGTCGACGGGGGATTCTCCTGCCGTTGCGTCACCACGAATGTACCGATTCAGAAAATGCTCGGTCATTGTTTCGCTGATATACAGGCGCCCGCGAAGAATTTTGCGTATGGCGGTGATGACTGTTGCCGTGGTTTCCTGCTTGGTGAGATACCCCCGCGCGCCCGCCTTAAGGACGCGGTCGGCGAAAATCGTTTCATCGTGCATCGATAGCACGAGCACGGGGATGTTCGCGTATTTTTTATGGAGCTCTCTGGTAAGCTCTATGCCGCAGCTTCCCTTAAGGGTGATGTCGACAATGATAAGATCGGGGAGACCCTTTTTTATCATGTCCAGAGCCTCCGGGGCGCTTTCCGCCTCTCCGCACACGAGCATGTCGGGTTCTTTGTTGATGAGCTGCGTAATTCCGTCGCGGAAAATGGGGTGGTCTTCGACAATGAAGATTGACGCTTTTTTCGAAATTGCCGCGGGGGATCTGGGTTTCATTGATTGTCTCCGGTATCTTTCTTGAAATATGTATCCGGTATAAAGCACGAAACAACCGTTCCGCCGGTCTTTTTCTTCTTGATCTCGAACGAGCTGTTGATGATTTCCGCGCGGTAGCGCATTATCTGCAATCCCATACCCTTTGAACTGCTGGATGCGAGCGGTATGCCGATTCCGTCGTCTTCAACTTTCAGCGTATAATTGCCGTCGTTATCAGGGTAAAGCGTTATCACTATATTTCGCGCCCGTGCGTGTTTTACGGCGTTGTACGTCGCCTCCTGGGCAATGTAGTAGAGGCTGGTCGCGAGAATGTTGTCCTGTATGGCGGTGTAATTGTCACACGAGAATACACAGCGTATGCCATACAGAGAGCTTATGCGCTTTGATAGATTATACAGCGCTGACGTCAGCCCCTTCGAATCGATGTCGACGGGGCAGAGCCCCTGTATCAGCCTGCGGGTTTTCGTGATTGCCTCATTGATGAGATATTTGATTTTTTCTGCGTCATACGATTCGGGCGCCGATTTGTCCTCAAGCTTTATTTTCAGCACCTCCGCGAGCGCTTCGATGCCGATGAGGTGCGGGCTGAGGTCGTCGTGCAGGTCTCTGCCAACCTGGAGGCGGATTCGCTCGGAAATATTGATGATCTCGCGCTCCAGCTTCTTCCGCTCGGTGATGTCGCGGGCGATGACGAGAACTTCCCGCGAATCGTTGTCTACCTTGATGAGGTTCGAAATCGTTTCGAGCTGGACCGTCGTACCGTCGCTGCCGGTTATTTGCGCCTTGTTGAAGTAGACCCTGTTTTCATCGATCTTTTTTCCCATCAACGCGCGATGCAGTATGTGGTTCTTGTTCGACTGGATGAGGTCGGTGACCCTCATGGATAATATTTCATCTCTTGATTTGCCGATAACGCCGCACCCGGCGTTGTTAATGTAGGTTATATTGCCGTCGAGCTTGTAGGCGATGATGATGTCTCTCGCGTTTTCGGCAAGCAGTCTGTATCGCGCTTCGCTTGCCGCCAGCGCGCCCTCCGCTCTGCGGATGTCGGTGATGTCGATGAGGGATGCGACGCTCTGGTTGGTCTCCGGGATCAGCGATACGGTGAGATACACATTGCGGAAATTACCGCCGCGGTCGTGGAACCTGAATTCGTGGTTGCGGGGAACGGTGCTTTCATCGATGCGCCTGAGTTCGTGCGCTTTCAATAGGCGCGGCAGGTCTGCGTCCGCGACAAACTCAGTCCAGCTCATTTTGCCTTCGACGTCGCTTTTTTGCAATCCGCACATCTTCTCGCTTTCATGGTTGATCAGCGAAATGGTCGTGTCGTTCTCGATGAAAATCATGGCGGTGCCGGTTGTTTCGAAAATGGTGCGGTATTTGTTCTCTGATTCGCGCAATCGGGCTTCCGCCGCTTTCCGCTTGGTGCTGTTTCTCAGGAACGCAAGTACCCCGTTAGCGCCATCGTATGAAAAAAACGAGGATGAGATTTCTATGTCGATTATCGTGCCGTCAAGGCGGATTATTTTATCATCGGTTGTGAGGTGGGCGTCACGATCGTGAATTATTTTCCAAATGCCCTTTCTCAGCCGTTCATGGCTTTCACGCGGCACGAAATCGAACACCGCCTTCCCGAGAACCTGGTGTTCGTGCTGTGCGCCCAGAATTTCGATTGCGGACCTGTTGGCGAAAACGATTTTCTCGTCAACATAAATGAAAATGGCGTCAGGGGATGTCTGGATAAGTTTTGTATAAAAGTCAGCCGTCTTTCGATACATCTCTGCGCTCAGCGGATCTGGCGGGGGTGTCGTTTCATCCCTCGTGGCCGATGGTTTGTTGTGGTCGTCGATCGATATCATGGGTGCATGCCGTACAGTGAAACGAATCGTGATTAAATTTGCCGCAGGGATAGTATTACACGAAGACGCGAATATTATCAATAAAAAATTAATTATATAATAATATTACGCAAATACGAATATGTGATAATCTATTCCGGCTCAGGCCGAATCAACCGCTGATCGAACGCAAAAACGCCTTTGCGGCCGAAACGCCGAGCTCGAAACCATGCAGAATCTTTTTTTCGTCCCGCGTGAGGCGGTCGACGGCGAAATTATCTGGCGGATAAATAACATCGATGCCGGTGAGGTCGTTTTCAAGCTCATCGAGAATGCGATTATACAGCATGTAGCGTTTATCGAGCATGTCCACCAGAAACCGGTACTGCGAATCCTTGTAGTATGATTCGAGCAGGGTCTTGATCCAGAACGATTCCTCTTTTTTTCGGTATCCCCTCTGGCGGGTGAGCACGACCAGGATATCCTCCTCTTTATAGCCCATTGCGAGGGCCTTCCGGTACGGGATCGGGTCCAGCAGTGCGCCGTCAAGGAGGTTGTAGTCCCTGTATTTTACGAATCCGCGGTACAGGAACGGGATTGCGGCGGTTGCCTTCAATGCGACGGGCACATCGTCGCGCAGGGAACTCAGATAGATTGTGCAGGGTGGATTGTTCGGCCGGCAATCGGTTGCGGTGATGTAGACCGGGCATGATTTTTTCAGCCTGCGAAGGTTTAGCGTTTCCTCGCCCTGCACAATGGAGTCAACCATCCAGTCGAGGTTCAGGATGTGTCTCTCAGGGCGGAGAATGTTCGTCAGCTTTATGAATTTGCCCGATAACAGCTCTGTGAAGAACGCGTCGCGGGCGATGTGAATCTGCCGCGAGGCGTAGGCTGTCCCCGTCAGCGCGCCGGCTGACGATCCGATAATCATTTCCCATGGAAAATAATTCATATCGGTGAAGTGCTGCAATATGCCGGTAAGAAAAACACCGCGCATGCCCCCGCCTTCGAGTACCAGCACCTTTTTCCGCCTTGCATAATACGGTTTTCCCGTAACGCGGCTGTACAGCTCCCTAATTTTCATGCCATGCCTCATTCTGCACACAATACTATGAACTGTATTTCGATAGCATATCCATATATTTTAATCAACTGCAAAATCGCGGTACTGTGCAATATCCAATAATTTGCGAAGCGGGAACCGGATCACCTGGATCAAACGGGCGAATTAGTTGCCGCCGCCATTGGATTGACGTATTTTAATTTCACCTGGCGTATGCGGTGCGCTGACGACGGATAGTTCCGTTACGGGTATCGTATCTGCGGATACGTGCCGCGAGTTTGTGAAGGAGGCGGAGGTGTGATTGTCTATCTTGTACAGCACGGGGATGCGCTTCCCGACATTGTCGATCCGGAAAGGCCGTTGTCGGAAAAGGGTGAAACGCAGGTTGCGAAACTTTCCGGGTTTCTTAAAAAATTGCCGGTATACCCCGGTATCATACTTCACAGCGGTAAGCTGAGAGCGAAACAGACCGCGGAGGCGCTTTCACTGGCGCTTGGGGGGATTCGATTGGAGGAACGGTCTTTTCTTAACCCGAACGACAGAATCGAGCCGGCAAAGTCTGAGATCGCCGCATACGAGAAAACGCTCATGATTGTCGGGCATATGCCGTTTCTGGGGAGGCTTGCGTCATCACTGCTTATCGTCAGGGAGAAGGATCCGCTTGTCGAGATTGCGCAGGCGAGCCTCCTCGCATTGAGACGCACCGAAGACGGGTATACAATCGATTGCTTTATTAAAAACGAATATTTGAAGTGACTTACCGGCCGGGCTTTTCTGTTTCAATGCCGGCGTCCTTCTTGATCAGGCCGGCATATAAGAGGATCACGATGCCGATACCCGACCAGACAAAGCTGCGAAGGCGCCGGATCAAACCCACCGTCAGTCCCATTGCGGGATCATAGCCGAGAAACTTGAGCGCGATCGAGAGGGAACCCTCGCTTGTCCCCAGGTTCGCCGGCATAAAGAACACGACCCCGGTGAGAAACATGCTGAAGACGTAGAGAAACATGGAGTGCATAAATGTTATTGTATTGCCTGAAAACACTATAATCAGGTAGATTTCGAGACTGGAAATTAGCAGGCCCGAAAGAAAATGAATGCCCAGCGATATATAAAAATTTCTCATGTTCCGGCGCGAGCTGAATATGTATCCTATCTCGTCGTCGAGCACGCTGACGCCGTGCCAGCGCTTTTCGTTCATGAATTTACCGAGCCATTGTTCGGGCAGAAGGTGAAGCAGGTAATCCACAAAGCCTTCCTTCTGTTTTTTTAGCACGGCGATCATCAGCGCCAGCGCAGCGGCGAACACCGTGAACGTGATTGCCGTAATGACCAGTGGAATGTTCAGTACGAAAAAGCTGATAAATATACCGGTCAGTACCATGAGGATGTTGGCGATCATATGTACGGTCCTGTCCATTACGACAGACGCGAGCCCGACCTTAAACGGGACACGGTCTTTAATGTACATCGCCTTCAGGGCTTCGCCCGCGATTGACGCGACTGCGTTTACCGACGATGTGGAATCACCCGCGATACGGGCGAGCACGAGCCGCGTAAAGTATGACGGCGGCAGGTCCTGATTGATAAGCACCTTCCACCCATACGCCATGAAGATATTGTTGAACAGGAAAATCCCGACGACGATCCAGAAGTTCCATCCCAGCGCGATCATGTCGCTGATGGTTTTTTCCACACCGAAACTGCAAAACATCACGAGGAGGATCAACAGCCCTGCAATGATAAAAACAGTCCTATACCGTTTCACCCGCTATCACGCCCTTACACAAAATCATTCTGAAATGCGAATCCGACGGCTTTCATGCACCGTGCGGCATCAGAATTTTACTGAAAGAACAGTGAAATCGTCTATAAAGTCGTTGTCAACAGCATTATTGGAGAGCATGTCGTGAAAGTAGCGGATATATTCGGCGGGATTGCGCTTCAGGTATTCAAATGACAGCTCAATAAGCCGCGTTTCACCCGCATCGATATCGCCATTGCCCAGGTGTTCAAGAACACCGTCGGTAAAGAGAAGTATCATGTCTCCCGGCTCGTAGACAAGCATACGTTCCTCGAAACTCGATTCCTCTTCGATGCCAAGCGGCCGGCCCTGCGAGTTCAGCATTATGGCCTTGCGGGGATTATTTTGTATGAACAGCTGGTCATTGTGGCCGGCGCTTCCGTATGTGATGGTGTGGCTGCGGGCGTCGATGAGCATATAAAAGAGCGTGACAAACATGCCCGATTCCGAATCTTCGAAAATATATCTGTTCGCGTGGCGCAGCAGCGTGGCCGGCTGGCTGTGTATCCGCATTTCTGCGCGTATTATATTCCTCGCCGCCCCGGTGAAAAGCGCCGCCGGAATACCCTTCCCCGAAACGTCGCCGACAAGAACCGCGTATTTGTTTTCGTCAAATTTAAAAAAGTCGTAGAAATCCCCGCCAACCTCCTTTGCCGGGCGGTTAAGCGCCGCCAGACGGTGCGTTAAAAACTCATCGGGCAGAACCGGCAGGATTTTTCTCTGAATTTCGGCGGCGATCTCGATTTCCTGGGCCAGCTTTTTTTGCGCATCAGCCTGTTTTTGGTACTCGATGTTCTGGTATACCTCGGAAAGGTGATTTGCCACCGTCGATACCACGCTGAGATTAAAGGCGTCAAAAATGCCGCTGTCCTTCCTGTCGGCGATGCTCAGTACGCCGGCAATCGCGTTTTTATCGTGCACGGGAACCGAGATGAAGGATTCCGTACGGTAACGCCTTTCCGGATCTGCTGGTATGTCCGGAAGGTCTCGCCGCCTGTCGTTTACAAGCAGGGGAATGCCGGTCGCGAATACGCGGCCCGCAACGGTTGCGCCCAAGGGGACTTCCATGCCGGCGTGCAGGCTGTCGGGCAGTCCGAATCCCCCCCGAAGCACGAGCCTGTTGCGCGCGAGATCGTGCAGAATAAGGGATGCCCTGTCCACATTGAGGGATTGCGCAATTGAGCGCATAATAGAGTTCAGAATATCGCTGTCTGATTTCGCGAATGTGATTGCCTGCGATATTTCATACAGCGCCGTCAGCTCTTCGATTCTGCTTGTAAGCTCGTCAAAAAGCTCTCTGCTGCTGATGGCGGTTGCGGCCTGGTCGGCGAGATATGAAAGAAGCTCCCTGTCGCATGTATCGAAACCGGCTCTGCCGATGGTGTTGACCGCCTCGAGAACGCCGACAAGCCTGTCGCGCACTACCATCGGGACGCACAAAATGTTTTCGGTCACGAAGTTCGATTCGTTGTCGATGCCCTTGAAGAATGCGGGATTGTTCTGGGCGTCGTTTACGATCAACGGTTTTTTCGTATCGGCCACAATGCCGGCGATGCCGCGGCCTCTGGGGACGGTTCTCCCCTTGATTACTTCTTTTTTGTCACCAAGAACGATCGCAAAGGTGAGGTCACCGGTGCCGGGTTCTGCCAGCAAAAGCGACGCGCCCATCGAGCGCACCAACTCGCGTGCGCTTGCGAGAATGGCGGTCAGCAATTCCGGCAATGGCATCGACGAGTTGATTTGCCGGTTTATATAACTGATTCGCGACAGTTGTATGGTTTTTCTTTCGATTGAAGTTCTCCCCTGTGGCCCGCGGCGCACGCGGGTTAGCCTCTCACTGCTGCATAAAAAAGTGCTATCATATTTGCACCGAAGTATGCTAATGGCGGGATCGGTATATGTCCACATTTTTTTGATGTAATGAGCGCCCGAAACGAATGAATTTACCGATTGATTCTATTGAACGCGCCCCGTGAGAGGGTTTCTCCTATGCGTCAATGCGTTTGTCTCTGCCGGTGTAAATTGCCGGTGAAAATGCTTGCGCTAAAAAGTTTTGACAGGCGCATGGGCGGTTATATATGTGATGGGTGTTATTATTGGCGCGGAAGCGAGTATTCCGTCGCTGATACACTATATACGGATTCTCTACGATGATTTATTTCCGATTTTATAATCGAGCAGTGGACTGGTTGTCGCGGAAGGTGGATTCGCCACGGCGCATACTGGCGCTGTCGTTCTCCTCGGGCGCGGGTGTTTTTTTTGCCGGATATGTGTTCTGCCTGCTGTATACTACATCATTCTCCGTAATGGGCGTTCAGTCCAGAGAACTCGAGGATATGGTTTTTTCCAGCTTCAAATGGCTGATAATCTCGTCACAGCTGAAAATCATTCTTTGCTATATTCTGATCGGGGGTGCTGCCGGCGTCGCGATGGGGTACTGCATGTATCTCTATGCCGATTTGAGAAACAGGGTGTTTTCCGTGCGGGGCATTCTCCGGGGCTCGTCGTTCTATGGCCTCGCCGTGACGCTCGCTTTTTTTCTGTACGACGCGGCGCTGCATCCCGCGCTTTATAACGAATACCTCTATGCGCGCGGCGGTATCGCCAGATATATTCAGATTGCCCTTACCGATGGTATCCCAATATCCGTGCTGCGCGTGTTTCGGGCGGCCATGTGTGTCGTGGCAATCCCAATCGGAGTGAAGGCGTTTCTGCTGGCGTCGGAAGCGGTACGAAAATTCTTTACTGCCGCTCCCGCATACGCGAGAACGGGGATTTTGATTGTCTGCATCATGGCATTCGGAATCTATTTTTTTCATGAAACGCGTAACGAGGGGCCGAACCTCATCATCATCGCGTCGGATTCGTTTCGCTATGACAGGGTGTCGGCCTTCGGCGGAAGAAGCGGACTTACCCCGAATATTGACGCACTTGCCGGCGATGGCTTCAGCTTTCACGATTTTCATGTGCAGCTTCCGCGAACCTTCCCCTCGTGGTATTGTCTGTTTTCCGGAAAATATCCCGCGCAGCACGGTGTGCGCCATATGTTTCCGCGGCGGGATGAAATTGCGCGCGCCGATGCGGGCCTCCCGTCGCTGCTGGCGAAAAACGGCTACACGACCTCCGTGGTGGCCGATTACGCCGGCGATATATTTTCGCGTATGAACTGTTTTCAGCGGGTCAACGCCCCCGGGTTTAGCTTTGCGACGCTAATTCAACAGCGCAGCCTCGAAATTCAGTGTATGCTCCTTCCGTTTCTGCAAAACAGGGCGGGCAGGTTTGCCTTTCCCGAGCTGCGCGCCTTTGCGCACAATTCCGATCCTGAATTTCTAAAAAACGATGTTATCCGCGAACTGGAGCGCCTTTCCGGTACAAAAAAGTTCTTTCTTACCGTTTTTTGCTCTACGACGCATTTCCCGTATGCCTCGCCGTATCCCTGGTATAAACAATACGTTAAGAAGGAATATCGCGGCGAGTATAAGTATTTGAAGATAAACGATCCCACGAAGAGCAGTGTAATTTCAGATGCGGATAAACAGCAGATAGCCGGTCTGTTCGACGGTGCATGCGCTTCCATTGACGATGCCGTCGGTGAAATAACGGCATGGCTA
>DHPI01000065.1:111355-123887 GCA_002407865.1 Spirochaetia bacterium UBA5368 | reverse complement strand
AAAAAAGAACGGGTTGTACGACAACAGCATTATCGTGTTTACCGCGGACCACGGGGAGAATCTCTACGACGATGGCCTTGACCTCGGGCATGGAGAACACTTCCGCGGAGAATATGCGACGCACGTGCCATGCATCATCAAGTTTCACGATGCGTACAAAAAGCACGTGGCTGTCGCAGGATATAACGGCATTGTGGAACAGGTTGATTTTATGCCGACGATAATGGATATATTAAAGTTGTCGGCACGTGACGACGCTGCCGGGATATCGTTCAGACCGGTCATAGAGGGGCGGCAGGCGAAAATTCCCCGCGTGGCTTTTTCTGAAACCGGGATATGGTTTGTCGATACGGGCGACCAGTTTTTTCAAAAGCAGCGGATACGGTACCCCGATGTAAGCGTGTTGTGCCGGCTGGAGGAGCCGGACAATCAGGTAGTGCTGAAAGAAGAGTACGACGATCTGATCACGATTGCGAAGCACAGGGCCGTGTTCAATGAAACCCATAAACTTATTTACATACCGACCCGCGAGGGTGCGCGCTACGAGCTGGTGCGGCGCGGCGACAAAGGTCATTCCAATGTGTATGCCCGCAGAGGGCGCGAATTTCACGAATTATACGGTTATCTATGTCGATACATGAAACAGTATGAGAATATGAAACTGATCAACGGGATGTTTATCCCGCGAAGCGAGGAAAACGAGGAAAAAGAATGAATCTGAAACGCGTGGATCTGAAACATCCCGTTAAAATCGGCGGAAGGGAGCATTTTCCCCGGCCCGATTTCGTACGCACCCCGTCGTATATCCTCGATGGTGAATGGTCGCTGTGCCCCGATCCGGGAAAGGTCGGTACGATGAAAGGCTGGCATACGAAGGATTACGCGCTGACGGTAATGTGCGGCGACAACGCCGGGCTGCGCGGCGCGGACGCGCCCCTTCCGGTTGCCGTCCCGTTTCCGCTGGAATCCGATATCAATCAGCGGCGTATCGCGTCGTATGGCCTTACACCGGAGCGGATAGCGAAGATACGGCGTTTCTGGTACTTTAAGAAATTTTCAAGGCCCGAAGGCCTGCACTCCGGGCTGCTCCGCTTCGGCGCCGTCGATTACCGGGCGTCGGTTTGGCTGAACGGTGAATATCTCGGCACACATGAGGGGGGGTATACGCCGTTCTCGTTTCCGGTGCAGAAATTCGATGATGAAAATGTTCTTGCGGTGCTGGTGGAAGACTCGGCGTCACTTTCGCAGGTGCGCGGCAAGCAGACATTTCTGAAAAAACCATTCCTCGTGTGGTATCCGGGGTGCACGGGCATATGGCAGCCGGTATGGATAGAGCCGGTAAGCCGCATCTATATCCAGGCGGTCTGCTACCAGAGGGACCGGAAGGGGAATATGGTATTGCGTGTCGATGTGCAGGGGTTGCACACTACGACACTGCAGAACGTCAGCGCAACGTGCAAGATTTTCGCGTCGCAAATATACGGCAAAAAAAGGGGGATTCTGAAAACTCCCATCAGGGAATTGGCGCAGTTTACGACGCTGAGCTCTGCAAAAAAAGGCTCGCTGGAGTTCATACTGCCGGAGAAGATATTTACCAGATGGTCGCCGGAATGGCCGTCCCTTCATCCGATTCAGATAAGCCTTTCGCATAACGATAACGCGCTTGATACGGTGCATCTGCTTTTCGGATGCCGATCGCTCGAGGTGGACAGGGGAATAATCAAGCTGAACAAGAAGAAACTGTATCAAAGGCTTCTTCTTAATCAGGGGTATTATCCCGGCGGCCTGTACACGCCGGAGGACCCCGATCAATACAAGCACGATATCGAGCTGATGCTTGCGTCCGGTTTCAACGGTTGCAGAATGCATCAGAAAATAGAAAATCCCGTATTTCATTACTGGGCTGACCTGCTCGGCTTCATTCTCTGGCAGGAAATGCCTTCCTACTACCTGCCCTCGAAAAAAAACATGCTGAGGCTTGAGTCGCAGCTGCATGAGGTGACGGAACGTGACTGCTTTCATCCTTCGATACTTATGCTCGTGTTGTACAACGAGAGCTGGGGACTGTACGACATGTTCGTCCTCCGCAGTGCAAGAAAGCGCCTTGCAGAGCTGTACGGGAGATGCAAAACCATGTATCCCGACATGCTCATCATCGATAACAGCGGTTTTCATCATGTAAAAACCGACATCGCGGACATCCATCATTATATTCCCAGTTTTGATGATGTCGACCAGTTCTATTCCATACTCAGCGGGGGGGTGCGCGAGGCCCCCTTCTGGTATAATTTTTTCAGGATGATTATGGGAAAAGGAAATGTGCAGACGCCGTTTTTAAAAGACCATGGCGAGAAGGACAGCCCGCTGATTATCAGCGAATTCGGGGGATACGGGTTCGGTCTCTATGAGCACGACGATATCAGCCTGGAGCGTTTTTTTCAGAAACACCTCGAGCTGATGGCTAAATACCCGGCGTTGCAGGGGTGGTGTTATACCCAGTTTACAGATACGTTGCAGGAAAAGAACGGCCTGTTTACCATGGAACGTGTGCCAAAATTTGAAAAAATTCGGGACAGTATCATAAAGTTTTCCGTTTCAAGCAAAAAAGGCGTGTAAAACACGATGCTAAATATTACCAAAGGAATGCGATATTTTCATAACGTAAAAAATGACGGATTCCGATACAGTAAATGATGGCGAATCATTATTGAGGGGGATGCAGGATCGCGCGTCTGGCGTTGCGGCGCCTGTCGTAAAGAATCCGTTGAACAACATAGATACATGACAGCGAAAAAAATGCTATTCAGCCTGTTTACCCTGCTACTGTTCGGCTGCGGATTGCCGTTGTATTCGTACGATGCCGTCAGCGGCGAGCAGCTATTGAAAGTGATCGTTCAGATGGACCGTTTTGCATTTACGGACAGTGATCCTGTTATGCTGAATGTGATAATAAAAAATACATCGCAGACAAAGCAGTTTTTTGTTATATATGATACGCCCTATACGACATTTCAGCCGGTGGTCTATGAAGCCTCCGGCAGGGAGGCCGACATTGCCGTGCCGTACCGGGTGATGAACAGACGGATCGATGAGGTTATACGAGAACTCTATCCCAGAACGGTCGAGTTGATGCCAAATGAAACAATGGAGCATTTAATAAACCTTAAAACACTCTATGACCTGAAAACCGGCGTCGAGTACAGGGTGAAGGGGTATTTTCTCCCCGATGCGAAAACACCGGTCATGATTGCAGGTGACAATACGCTGCCGTTTAAAATTAACAGGTCGCCCGATCTTGTGATACGCAGCGGCGTAGCCAGGGTGTCGCGGGGTGTGAGTCCGTCCGAGATAGTGCTGCTCGCGCTTACGGCGGAGAAAAGTGGCGACTGGGAGAATTATTTTAAATATATACAATCCGAATCATTCATTAATGCGTTCCCTGAGTATGTCCGCGAATATGCGGCCGCCGACGAGGTGGAAAAGTTGAAAGTACTCGAAGAATTCCATAAATTCCTTTCGAGGGATAGAAGCGATTATATCAGGGATTTCAGGGTAGAAACCCAGGTTCTGGTGCCGGATAAAGATATCGCGTACGTTGAAGCCGTGGTGAAACGGTACGGACCGCGCGCAACGTTTAATTACCGTTATAAGTATACGCTTGCGCGCTATAAAGACTACTGGCTCATAATCGATCTGGAAGCCACAGTGATGAAGGGTGAACAGCCATGACGGAAATACTTTCCCAGGATGAAATAGATGCCCTGTTGACTGCCATTTCCACCGGGGAAGTGGATACAACAGACTACAGCGCCGCGAAAGAACAGCGGAAGGTGAAGATCTACGACTTCAGGCGCCCCGATAAATTTTCCAAAGACCAGATCAGAACCCTCCAGATGATGCACGAAACCTTTGCGCGTCTGACAACCACCGCCCTGTCGGCGCAGTTGCGCGCGCTTGTGAGCGTGCACGTGGCCTCGGTTGATCAGCTTACCTATGAGGAATTCATCAGATCTATACCGAATCCTACGACGCTTGCCGTCATCAATATGGATCCCCTTAAAGGATCGGCGGTGCTTGAGATCGACCCTTCGATCACGTTCACAATAATCGACAAGCTGTTCGGGGGCATGGGGGAATCCTCGAAAATAAGCCGTGAACTCACGGATATCGAGCTCTCGGTAATGGAGGGTATCATCGTTCGGATTCTCGGAAACCTCCGCGAGGCCTGGTCCAATGTTATAGACCTCAGGCCGCGCCTCGGTAATATAGAGACCAATCCCCAGTTTGCCCAGATAGTGCCGCCCAACGATATGGTGGTTCTCATCACGCTCGAGACGAAGGTTGGTGAAGTGGAGGGAATGACAAACCTCTGTATACCCTATATCACCATCGAACCGGTCATATCGAAGCTGTCAGCCCAGTACTGGTATTCGAGCATACGAAAGGGGGCTACGGACGAAAATATGTCTATTATCCAGGGCCGTCTTGAAACCGTGGAACTGCCGATAGTTGCGGAGATAGGCGAAGTTGAAATTTCCATGCAGGAGGTCTTGGATCTGCGCGTCGGCGATGTCGTCAAGCTGCCCGATACAAAGGTCAACTCGGACATGGTGCTTCGCATTGGCGGCAGAAAAAAATATAAATGCCGTCCGGGCCTTATCGGCAGCAGGATTTCCATTCAGGTAGGCGAAAAAATCGAGGATATCCCCGATGAACTGCTGATTGCCAAGCGCAGCGAGGAAGAATTCTAATACGTATATTGCTTTTATATTCTATATTCAGGGAGCGATTTTGTTGAGAAAGGGGGCTGGATCGACAAAATCGGTGCCGATCTTAATCTGGTAAAAACAAACTGGTCGCGTGGATTTTCCGGTGCGGCCCACATATGCGATTACCTCGCCTTTTGACACCTTCTGGTTGTTATCAACCGATACCCTCTGGCAATGCGAATAAACTGTGATGAATCCGTATTTATGTGATACCGAAACAGAAAGACCCGTGACGGGATCCCACCATATGTTTTCCACTTTTCCAGGGGCTGTCGCGCGTATTTCGGCGCCTGGAAAGGAGGCTATATCGATGCCCTCATGGTATTCTTTTTTAAAAGTGTATGGTGATGTCCTCTCACCGAAACGCGATATCACATAGCCGTCGACCGGCCAGAGCGACGGCGTATTTTCGATTATTTTTTTTCGCGCCTCGAGAAACACCTTTATTTTATCGAGCATTTCCCTGGATGCCTTGAGGTCGCGCTCCATTTCTTCAATGTTGAGCACTTCCATCGAAGGCGAGCTTTCATCGGCGATTTCCTGCTGTGGATCAGGATTATGGACACCGCCCTTTGCCCACATGTTTACATTGCCGCTCTCGGGCGTGAGGGAATACAGATAGGATATCTCGGGTTTGAACCGTTGAAAAATATCGTACAGTTTGCCGATTTCTTCCCTGTACCGGGCCATCTGAATTTTGGAATTGGAGCCGTACATTTTCAGCTTGGAGATTTCCTTGATTGTGGACGTGTGATTTACGATGAGGATAGAGGTGACAAGGATGATACAAGCGATTGAGCCGATTACCGAGGAAATTGTAAAAATCGATATATGAAAGTTGATGATTTTTTTTTCGGAATGCGGGATGAACATTACGGTGATGCGTTCTTTCCCTTTCCTGACGAAAATGACCCAGTTTTTTTTCAATGTCGCGGAAAGATCGCCGAACCACGTGCTGAACAGTCTGGTAATATCCTTCTGCAGATCGTTGAGATTAGAATCTTTGAACGGGTTTAAGCCCATAACGCCCCTTTGATGTTGATTGCCGCGCTGGAAAACCGATGGAAAAGCGAATGCGCCGGGTGCTGCGCAAACGCACATCGCCACACTTTATAAAGATGAACACTGGCTGCCATTTACGCACTTCATCTTATAGCGGCTTTACAAAATAAAAAAAACGAATAATCTACTATATTTATCGGACAACACATGTCAAGTTTATTCTATTAATTTCTTATGTATGCATAAAAAATGTTATATGTTGTATGTACATACTCAGGCAGTAAAGAGCTCCGTAATTTGTTTCAATTGCGTCGATTTCTCGCGCACTGATCGCGCCGATTCGGCGATTATCTGCGAGGATGCGGCTATTTCCTGGATTGATTCATTTATACGCGAAACGGCCTTCAGAATTTCTTCGCTGGTGATTTTCTGCTCGCCTGTTGCCCGGGCAATCTGACCGGACATTTTATTGATTTCCTCGACTTCGTTCTTCACGAGGTCGCTGCTGTTGATCTGATCGCCGGTGGAGCGGGCGATTTTCCCCATAAGCCGCGCGGCTTCTTCAATGTTCTGGATCATGGAAGTGATGACCTGCGCCGTTTGATTCACCATCGGGGCGCCGGAATCGATGTCGGATTTCACCGATTTTATCAATACCTCGATTTCCTTCGTGCTATTCGCTGTTGCGTCTGCAAGCTTCGAAATTTCTTCCGCAACGACGGCGAACTCCCTGCCGTAGTCGCCGGCGCGGGCCGCCTCGATGGATGCGTTGAGCGCGAGCAGGTTAATCTGGTCTGATACGTCGTTGATGATGCCGACGATGTCGCCGATCTGCTTCGAGCGGTCTGATATCTGGTTGATGCTGGAAATTGTTTTTTGCAGCATTGCTTCGGTATCGCGGGCCTTTTGAACGGTTTCCTTGCCGATCGCGTCGACATATTGTGAATTCTGCCCCACAGTGTGCGTTGTGGATGAAAGCTCCTCCATTGTCGCTGTTGTCATCGAAACCTTGTCTGCCTGGGCGTCGGCCGATTGCGCTACGCTTTCGATGGTGGCAATCAGCTCCTCGTGCGCCGATGTCGTTTGCTCGATAGAAGCCGCCTGGTTCTGCGATTCTATTTCAACCTTTTTGCTTACGTCGGCGAGGTCCTCGGCGTTTTTATTCAACTCGAGCGTGGCCTTTTTAATGCTTCCCATTATCTGCTTAATAGTCACGATCATGTTATTGACGACTTCAATAAGCTCGTCGATCTCGTTGCGGATTGACCGTTGATACACCTCGCAGTGCCTGCACGCGTTTTGCTTTTGCGCCCTGTCCATCGGTTTCCCGTCGTCGCACAGGGTGCCGTCAAGCCGCCAGCATGCCTTGTTTCTCGAATGAAACGCCGGGCACGATTCCTGCGTGCAGTTCTTTACCTCAACGCATTTGACATACTGCGACTGGATTATAAAGGCGTTAAGGTCGCCCTTGCTGACGCGTACCGCGGCATCGACGATTTTTTTGAATGGCTCTGAAATCCGGGACGCAAGGTAACGGCTGGAGAACATGAGAATCCCGATAAAACCGAATAAAAGCGCCAGCAATACGTACAGCATCGTGTTAAGCGAGTGCAGAATGTCATTGTAATCGACCGTTGACATGATTATCCAGTCCCATTTTGGGAAATAGGTGTAATACGCGATCTTTCTCACGTGGCTTCCGCTTTCTGCCGTATTGAACACAACACGGCCCTCTTTGCGTGCAATAACGTCCCTTATAAATAGTTTGCCCGATCTGGCATCTTTTAAATTGCGTATATTTTTGCCCGGATGTTTTGGGTGAATGATTAACTGGCCCTCGGAGTTCATAACAAATGCATAACCGCTTTTCCCTATACGTGCCTGGTTGATCATATCGAAAATGGCGGTTTTTGGAGCGGGAACGCCGAGATATAGGGCGCCGATAATCTTTCCATCGCGCGACTTCAGAGGCTCGTAATGGGTGATGTTCCATTTCCCTACAACAACGGCCCTTCCGCGGTACGCCTTTCCCTCCGCGATGGTGCGGTATACGAGGGAATCGGATGGGATGTAGGTGAGGATGGCGCGATCGCCGCTTGACGTCTTCACGTTTGTTGCGATGCGGATCAGTTTGCCGTCGTGCATCTGAAAAATAGTCGAGGTTGTGCCCGGGATGTTGATTTTATCGGCAATCCTGTCAACAATGCCATAATTCTTAAAAAATTTCGTCGTGCCGGCAGTAAAGTCTGGAAGACTGATGTCCGATTTTTCCTGGGTGTCCTGGTTTGTCACCGTTATGTTGGTTGACGACGTAAGAATCGCTGTGGCTGCATATTCGTTTATTGTGTTTTTCGCAATGGCGAATGATCTGTCTATCTGCGCGATGAGTTTTGCATCGAGTTCATCGCTTTGAACCTCGCAGAAACGCCTGATGCCCTGGATGGAATTAACCATCGTGTTTTCGGTGATATGAAGCACCGACGAGCGGCTGATCGTAAACATCAATATAATGGAGAATAACAGTGGAATAATAGATGAAAGAAGTATATAAAGGATAATTTTTTCCCGTACGCCGAACATTCGTCGTTTTTTCGCAGCCATTCGTGTTAGCCCCTTTTATTAAGTATATGCTGTATCGCCCCGAATGCATTGCTCTAACGGATTGTACGCATTCATATGTGCCGTGAATATGCTCAGAGTCCCATTATACCATCGAAATCATATTTTTTCCATTGAATCAATAAATGACGATTAAAAAATAGCAAGAATAATAAATGAATTTTGCATGTTACATTATAAATATGGATACTTTTATATTTCCCTGAAAAATTTTTTTGCTCATGGAAAAAAATATCATGCCGAAATAAAGAATAAGCGGAAATGTGCAAAAAAAGTCCCAAGCGGTAAAATCAAGCCTATAATCTCGTATAATCGTCAATTAACGGCTATAAACGGCATTAATCGTCATAATCCAGCATCAATTCGAGCCTGTTGAAATCCGACCATTAAACCGTGAGGGAAATAACGACCTCATGCTGGCAAGGAGGCCAGCGAGACATGTAAAGATTCATGGAGGAATCTGATGATTATTAACCACAACATTACGGCTATTAATAGCCAGAAGGTATTAAAATTCCAGCATTGGAATGTTGACAAGGACATGGCGGCGCTTTCTTCCGGATTGCGAATCAACAAGGCCGGGGATGACGCGTCGGGGCTTGCGGTATCCGAGAAGATGAGAACGCAGATTTTAGGTCTGCGCCAGGCCGAACGGAACACCGAAGACGGCATGTCGCTCGTTCAAACCACGGAAGGGTATCTGCAGCAGCTTACCGATATCATCCAGCGCATGAGGGTTCTCGCCGTCCAGTCGTCAAACGGCATCTATACGCCGGACGACAGGCAGCTTATCCAGGTGGAAGTGTCGCAGCTTGTCGACGAGGTCGACAGAGTCGCGTCGCAGGCGGAATTCAATAAAATGAATCTGCTGCAGGGCGATTTCGCGAGGACCAGCCGCACGATGTCCATGTGGTTTCATATGGGGCCAAACATGCACCAGCGCGAGCGTGTCTACATCCAGACAATGACGGCAACGGCGCTCAGCCTGAAGGATGTTGCCGGCGAGCCGATCACGCTTTCGACCCCCGAACTCGCGAACAGAAGCATCGGCATTTTCGATCAGGCGCTCCACATCATCTCGAAACAGCGCGCCGACCTCGGAGCGTACTACAACAGGATGGAGCACGCGTCGAAAGGTCTTATGAACGCGTATGAAAACGTACAGGCATCCGAAAGCCGTATACGGGATGCCGATATGGCGGAGGTTACCGTCAGCTTTACGAAAAACCAGATTCTTGTGCAGAGCGGAACCGCGATGCTGGCCCAGGCCAATGCCCGGCCGCAGGGCGTTCTGCAGCTGCTTCGCTAATGTGTTCAAGTTTCTCCGCCGGGGCATCCGGCGGGGAAACGGGCTCTTTGAAAACCGGAGTGATTTGATTTACCGCAAGCATCTTTTCCTGACACAGGACTGGATGGTTGCAGTAAATATACAGTATTCCCTGAGTATTTAACGCAACCTGGTAGTGCAATACCTGATAGGGAGATCGGGTATATCAAACAAAGGAGTGTAGCGTATGATTATCAATCACAACATGAGCGCCATCAATGCGAACAAGGTTCTTAAGTTCAAGCATTGGGACGTCAACAGCTCAATGGAGAAACTCGCTTCCGGTCTGCGCATCAACAAGGCGGGCGATGACGCCTCCGGACTGGCGGTCTCCGAAAAAATGAGGACTCAGATTCAGGGTTTGCGGCAGGCTGAGAGAAATACCGAAGACGGCATGTCGTTTGTTCAGACGGCGGAAGGGTATCTCGATCAGACCGCGTCGATACTCCAGAGAATCAGGGTTCTCGCGGTTCAGTCTTCCAACGGTATTTACACGCAGGAAGACAGGCAGCTGATCCAGGTTGAAGTTTCCGCGCTGGTCGATGAAGTGGATAGAATCGCTTCGCAGGCCGAGTTTAACAAGTTCAAGCTTCTTCTCGGCGAATTTTCACGGACGAACCCCAAGGCAAGCATGTGGTTCCATATGGGAGCGAACATGCACCAGAGGGAGCGGGTGTATATCGGCACAATGACTTCCCAGGGTCTTAACCTGAGGGAGAAGACAGGCAAGTTCCTCGCGACCGTGAGCACCGCCGACAGCTCGAACAGAACAATAGGGCTTATCGACGATTCACTGCAGAAGATATCGAAACAGCGTGCGGACCTCGGCGCATACTACAACAGAATGGAGTACGCATCCAAGGGTCTGATGACGGCGTATGAAAACATCCAGGCTTCCGAAAGCCGTATCAGAGACGCGGACATGGCCGAGACGCTTGTAAACTTTACAAAGGATCAGGTTCTCGTGCAGAGTGGTACTGCAATGCTGGCCCAGGCAAACATGAAGTCGCGCACCGTATTACAGTTGCTTGGCGGCTGATACAGAAAAATTTTTTCACAGAGGGAATACTTTGCAACGCAAAACCCGCTCGAAAGAGCGGGTTTTTTTGTTCACGCGTACAATTACATTCGCGCGATATCAGGCATGAGCTTCCTCGCTATGCTCTTCCTTTTCAAGATGAGGGAAGAGGGGGAGATATTTTGCCGCCCACATATAGATAAGCGCCATGCACGCAAGACTTCCGAGGAATATAAACCATTCCTGGATTGTGGGATTATACGCGGTAAAGGATTTCCACGGGAAATTAGGAACGGAGAATCCGTGGAGCACCGCGTCGATCTTGCTCATTACAATGGCGAGAACCCCGCAGATAAGCGTATAGAAGAGAAGCTTGTCCTGCTCGCGGAACTTCTTCACGTTGTAGACGACGATCGGCACAATGCACAACGCAAGCTCGAGTGCGAGCACCCACCAGCCATAGTATCCGCCCCAGAGATCGGAGAAATTCCTGTCTGCAAGGGGAACGTACGTTACCGCCATCGAGTAGATGTCGTAAATTCTGAAAATGAAGTAGAACACGAACATCACGCCGGAAATGCGTGCAAGCGTATAGTATGTTTGCTTCGGCGCCACTTCTTTCTTCATCACCTTCTCGGCAATTTTAGGAATGAGCATCATGAACGATGTTCCGCCCGCGGTCGCAGCGACTATCGCGAGGAAAAAGTAGTGCGGCCTGAACCAGTTTGCCTTGGCGTATAGCACACCCCACATGCCGCCGCCAAGCGAACCCTGGTGGAAAAACGAAAGGAATGTGCCTGCGGCCGCCATGATCCACATGAGCTTGTGCAGATAATGCCCTATGTAATGGAACACGGGAATCCTGTCTATAACCTTGTGCTTCAATGGAAGGGGAATGAGCTCCACGCAGAGAATGCAGAAATAGAAGGTGAGGCACCAGACCACTTCTGTCAGCATCGATTGCGGCATAAGGTTCGGGCCCCAGTTCGGGTAGGTGTACCCGAACCACGCCCTGAGAGGCTGTCCGATGTCGAATACCAGAAGTACGAAGGTGAAAAGGTAGCACATGAATCCCAGAAGCACCGTCGAGTTAATAACAGGCTCGAGATCGTCGACCCTCAGGATATACAGAAAAAATCCCGTGAAGAACGCGCCGCCGCCGAGCGCCACAAGGCCAAGGTCTCCGATAATCCACTGCCCCATGGCGAAATTGTTGTTCATATCCGTATAGCCAAGGCCCCAGAAAAGGATCTGAATAGCGAATACGCCGAATCCGATAACAAGGGCAAAAAGGATATACAGGGTGATCTGTATGTTCCTTGAATAGCTGTTCCACTCATTCTTTAAAAATTCAATAAATTTCATTACAGGTTCTCTCCTTTTTTATCCTTATTAGGAGTCTTAGAATCCGCCGAGCATCTTCCTGAGCCATTCCTGGCTTGTCAGGTAGTATACCTTTGGATTCGGGAAATTCTTCATCTTCAAGCGTCGTTCGTATTCGGCCGGATTTGAATCGCGCAGCGCGTCAATGCTGTGCATGAGTCGGACGGCCCGCGGATCGCGTTTGAGATTGTTTTCGTACACAGGGGAATTCGGGTCCCTGAGATCGCCAAACTTGATCGCGTTTGTCGGGCATGCCCCAACGCAGGCCGGCGTGTACTGGACGGCGTTTATATCGGTTATGCCCTGCGCAAGGAGCTTGTCGCGCTCGCGCTTCCATATATGCCCGCAGAAGGTGCATTTTACGATCGTTCCGCGCGACGCCACGGAAACGTCGGGATTAAGGGCTTCGTTGAA
>DHPI01000065.1:103635-111225 GCA_002407865.1 Spirochaetia bacterium UBA5368 | reverse complement strand
GGATTAAGGGCTTCGTTGAAATCATCCTTGTAACGCGGCTTCCACCAGTTGAATACTCGCGCTTCGTACGGGCACGATGCCTGGCAGTACCGGCAGCCGATGCAGCGTGACCATATCTGGCTTACCACGCCGTCGTCGCCGACGTCGGTGGCGACAACCGGACACACCGACACGCACGGCGGGTGGGGATTATCGGGGGCATTACCCGCGCACTGCTGACACATCTTTGGAACGAATGCTGTCTTGACGTCGCCGTATTTTTTGCTGCTGTCTTTGTCGTTTGTCACCTTCATAAGATCGAGGAACGTGACACGCTTTGGCGTATCGGAGTCGTCTTTAAATATCGGCATGTTGTTTTCCTGGCTGCACGCAACCTGGCACGCCCCGCATCCGGTGCACTTGTCCAGATCTATCGACATTCCCCACAGTCTTTTCATATCGCTGTTATTTTTCTTTTTTTCTTCGGTCATCGTATTTCACCTCTTAGCTGATTTTCACCCTTGTGCACCACCAATCGGCGACACCGGATATCGGATCTATATCATCGGACATGATTTCTTTCGGATTAATCCCTTTACCTTCCGCATACATCGTGGATGATTTCTGGCCGAATCCGATGGGAACCGCAACAACGTCCGGTGCGACTGTTTTCGTCAGATGCGCTTTTACGCTGCCCACCTCCCCGCGTTTCGATTCGATATCAATCGATTCGCCTTCGGATACGCCGTATTTGTCGGCCGTATCGGGATTGAGCAATACCCAGAGTTTTTTGCCCGTGAGGGTGGTGTCATCGAGTCCCTTCAGCGTATAGGGCAAAGCGAGACCGCTGCCGTCGCCAACCAGCGGCAGTTCAAACGGGATAAGCGCAAGCGGATAATCGGCGGCGCTCATCTTCTTTGTCAGTTCCGTGAGATAGTTAGAGAAAAGATCCATTGGGAACGAGAAGTTTGCCGCAGCGCGTATGTCAGCCTGGCCTGTTGCTGCGATAAGTTCACGGTATCCGTTCCATGGGAACGCATTCTGTACGCCCTTTACAGCTTTTGCTATCATAAGAATGCTGTCGCCGGCGTACATGGCCTTATATCTCGGCGCGACGGCTTCGTCACCCTTCGCCGACGCCATTTCCAGCGTGGAAACCGACGGGAGTATGTAATCGGCGTATTTTGTCGTATCGTTTGGCACTACCGCGAAGGCTACAACCATCGGTATCTTCGCGAGTTTGTCGGCTGCATCTTTCCCGTAGACGCTGCGGAGAACGGGATTCGCTTCGTTGAGGAACAGCAGTTCCGCGGCGTCGCCGTTTTTAATGTAGGCGTCGATGCCGGCGGCCTTCTTGGAGTTCTTGATGCCGGCCGCTGCTATCGCGTCGAGCGCGGGTGCGCTGAGTGTCCGGGTGGATTTGATAAAAACCCCGCCCCGTCTTCCGAACGCGCCAACAAGGCTGTTAAGGGCCTGCACCGCAGCGATCTCGACCGTCGATGATGAAACGCCTTTGGCTCCCTTTCCGGCCACTGCGACAGGAGCCTTGGCATACGCGAATTCCCTGGCGATTTCCTTGATCTTTTCAGGAGCAACGCCGGTGATTTCCGATACCGCGTCGGGTGTGTAGTCTTTTATAATCATCTGCGACCACTGCGCGAAATTCGCGCCGCCGGAGCGTTTTCCGTATGCGGTGATGAGATAATAGGCGATCCCCATCGCGAGAACGGCCTCGGTCCCGGCATTCACGGGTACCCACATATCGGCAGCTGAAGCGCTGCGATTTGCGAGCGCGTCTATCTGCACGTAGCGTGCGCCGCGGTCTTTCCATCCGGCGAATACCTTGTGCATGCGACCGGCCTCTCCCCATCCTTCAAGGAGGCGGGCGCTGAAGCTCAGAATATAATCGGAATTTTCAAAATCATAGTGAATCGAGCCGGCCTGGTTCTGTGTCAGCCCGACTGCGGCTGCTGATAACGTGTCAAATGATGGCTCATAATAGAAATTTGCGCTTCCCGAGGCCTTAACAAGGCGCTCAAGGAGCTGTGAGGATATATCCGCATTGGGCCCGTTGATCGCGGCAATTGTCTGAGGCGTGCCGCTGTCCCTGAGTTCGTTTATCTTTGCGGCAATGTCTTTCAGCGCTTCTTCGTACGATACGGGCGCGAATTTACCCGATCCCTTTTTGCCGACCCTTTTGAGCGGCTGGCGTATTCTGTCGGGGTGATACAGCAACTGCACTATCGCCTGGGCGGTTGCGCAGCCTGAATTCGCCGTCTCAACCTTGACGGCGCGCTGGCCGATCATTCGTACGGATATTGCGCATTTGTTTGGGCATGCCTGGCAGACACCCGAAACGTATCTTGTTTCGCCAGCACCCGGAACATACTGGTCCTGGGTCCATTCAACCAGCCACTGCAACCCGAGAAAGGGAGCGCCCGAGAAAAGAGCGCCAACCGAACCCCCAACGATTGCGCCGCTGGCCATCTTTATAATATCTCTTCTTTCAAACTTTTCCATGGATTAGATTACTCCTAATTAAAGTTTTTTGTATGAAGATGCATGCAGCATCAATCGTGGCAGACAGTGCATTTGTTGCTTATCTTGAGTGAGTCATGGCAATCCATACACGTGCCCATGTGCATCTTTCCTTCAATCTTCGCCGTTGTCGTCGAGTTGAGCTTGTTGCCGTGGCATGACGCGCATCGCGCTGTCTTCGTGTTCTTCATAACGGCGATGTGGCTGAAGTATACGAGGTCGGGCTGTTTGGCGAACGATCCCCATGGTTTGTCGGTATCCTTGAATCCATTAAACATGGCTTTTTCTTTTGCCGTGTTTCCATCATGGCACATCTTGCAATCGCCTATCGTGGGTATTCCCTTGTATCTTCCATCGTCATAATATCCGTGGCAGAGCTCGCAGTCGGAGGCTTCATATTTAACAATATGTGTTTGATGATTGAACGGAATGAGCTTTTGCGCCTGAACGTGCATTGCCTGATCACAGGATTTTTGGAAAACGATAAAAGATGCGTACGTGAATACTATGAAAGGAAGGAAGAAAAGTAGTAATGACCGTAATTGTTTCACACATTATCTCCTTTTTCTTAAAATAATAATCAATCCGCGATTGTAAGCGCGGATTAAATTAAGATATTAAAAAGATCATATTTTAAATTGTATAAAAAGACCTGAAAGCTTGTTTCGATAATTGTACGGTATGAAGTAATGTCAACAAAAATATGGCAAAAAACACTGCAAATTTAGTTCTGCAAAAGTCTTTTTGCCATGGCGACACCCTGCACGGCGTCTTCCCCGTACCAGGCGCCGATGCTGTCCGCGTACTCTTTGTTGACAACCGCACCGCCGATGAGCAGCTTTACCGGAAGGCCTTCATCATGCAGCAGCCGGCTGATGACCTGCATTTCCCCCATTGTGGTTGTCAACAGCGAACTGAGACACAAAATGTCGGGCCGGTGAACGCGCACCGCTTCCATGACCTTTTCCGTCGGGACGTCCCTGCCCAGGTCGATTACCTCGAAGCCGTGGTTTTCAAGCATCATTGCCACGATATTCTTTCCAATGTCGTGCACATCACCTCTGACCGTGCAGATGACGATTTTTCCGAGCTTCCGCTCCGATATCTGTGAAAGCAGCGGCTTCACAACGGAGAATCCCTTTTTCATGGCGCTTGCCGATGCGATCATCTGGGGGAGGAAATACTCGCCGCTGTTGTACAGGTCGCCGACCTTTTCGAGCCCTCGTATAAGGCCATCGTTCATTACCGATTCAGGGCGATGAGTTGCGAGCGCCGTGCGGACGGCTTCCTCTATGCCGTCGGTGTTGCCGTCGATCACCATGCGGTAGATGCGCTCCATTTCGCCGGTGCTGCCGTCTGGTGCGGTCACCGCCGGTGCGGACGGCCCGTCGGGTTTTGCGCTGAAATGCGCGATGTATCTTGCCGCGCCGGGGTCCGCGCCTGTGAGGAAATCGAGGGCGAGGGCGTCCTCAGCCGAATTATCGGAAACGGTCGCGAGCGCCGCGGAGTTGGCGATGGCGGCGCTGAGTCCCTTCCGCATGGCCAGGCGCAGAAAGGCGTTATTGATATGTTTTCGCGCGGGGAGGCCGAACGAGATGTTGCTTATGCCGAGGCTCGTCTTTATTCCGGCGCGGCTGAAATGCTCTATTACCTTCAGGGTTTCGGCGGCGGCGCCGGGTTCGGCGCTTTCCGCAAGCATCAGCGGGTCGATGAACACCCTTTCGGGGCCGATGCCGCCTTCTTCGAGTTTTCGCAGCAACGTTTCGCCGATGGCTATCCGCTTCGCGGCGTCACGATGTATGCCCGTATCGTCGAGGCACAGCGCGACGACAAAGAAACCGTACGCGCGTGCGAGCGGGAGCACCTGCGCGACGCTGCCGCCCTTGCCGTTGATCGAATTGATGATGCCGACGCCAGGATATACCCGCAGCGCGGACTCGAGTACCGCGGGATTGTCCGAATCTATCATGAGCGGCGTCTTGACCAGTGACGAGAGAATGGAAACGGCGTCGCGCATCGCGGTGCGTTCGTCGATGCCGGGAACGCCGACGTTGATGTCGAGCAGGTGCGCGCCCTCGGCCTCCTGCTTTTTCGCCTCATCGCGCAGAAATGCCTGCTGGCCTTCCTTCAACTCGGCCGCGAATTTTTTTCGCGCGGTTGGATTGAGCCGCTCGCCGATGACGATCAGATCGCGGTGTTCGCCTATATCAAGCGAGGTGAAACGGCTCGTAAGGCGGCTGAATTTTTTTACATACGCTGTCTGTACGGGTGTTGCGGATTGCAGGCGTTCGCGGAGCGCCGCCGTATGGGCGGGGGTGGTGCCGGGACATCCGCCGATGATGCGCGCGCCCATGTCGGCGAAGCGCGCCGACATTTCCGCGAAACGCTCCGGCGACATTGAATATACGGCCCTTCCGTCGCGTATCTCGGGCAGTCCCGCGTTTGCCCAGGCCGCGAGCGGCACGCCGAGCGTATTGAGCTTGCGCATAGTGTCGCTGTACAGCCGCAGAAGGCCGTCTGGCCCCATGCTGCAATTGATGCCGACCGCGTCCGCCCCGCATTCGCAAAGGGTCGCGAGCGCGGTGATAATGTCGGTCCCCGAAAGGGTTTTGCCATTATGCTCGAAGGTCATGCTGCATACCACGGGGAGTCTCGTTGCCTCTTTCGCGGCGCGCAATGCCGTTTTCGCTTCGAGCACGTCGCTCATGGTTTCGATGATGATAAGATCCGCGCCGCCGTCCGCCAGGGCCCGCGCCTGAACGGCGAACGCGTCGTACACGTCTTTCGCGCGGGAACCGCCCATTGGCTCCATGAGGCGGCCGATGGGGCCCATGGAGCCGGCGGCCATTATTCCGTGCGCGGCGGCTGTCGTTTTCGCCATGGCGGCCGCCGTGCGATTTATTTCAGCGCATTTGCCGGAGAGGTTGTAATCGGAGAGCTTGATCGCATTTGCGCCAAACGTGTTTGTCGAGATTATATCCGCGCCGCTTTTCGCGTACGATTCGTAAATGGATGCTATAAGGTCGGGCCTTTCAAGGTTGAGCAGTTCAACGCAACCGGAAAATTTCGGGAGCTGTTGAAATATATATGTTCCCATCGCGCCGTCGAGGAGCAATGGTGAGCCGGAATGCAGTCGTTTCGTAAAATCCATGCGGTAATGTCCTTCTTGCATAATAGTGTCAGGTGAACGCGTCAGTATTGCGCGCGTTCGCGATTGAGGTCAATTATTTTTAGGTATCGTGCGGAGATGTGCGCTGTTCCCGTTATCGGCATGCGTCTTTCAAACGGCTTCACGCGAAACGTATGCGTGGAGCGCTCCGCCAAGCGATGACGCGCGGGTTTTTATATCCTGAATCTCCATGCCTTTGAAGGCGGTATCCCGTGCAATACGCACAATGCCAAGCAGAACGCCGCCATGCGCTACCGGGACAAGCGCCTTTCGTCCGCGGTCGAGCACGGCACTTGCCGAATTTTTAAGCTCATTTCCAAGTTCGTTGTTTACCTGGATTCGCTCGGCGCCGGGCGTCTCAATTTTAATAAAGACATTTCCCCGCTGTTCGAAGATCTGTGTCATGTTGGGCGACCCGGGTGCGCCCGTGAACAGGGCTATCGATTCCGGCGAATGGATAGTATATATAATAGAAAACAGTTCTTCTACGGCGTTTTGAAACGGCTCCTCGCGCGGTTTGCTCTCCGGGGCGCCGGCCGGCGCTGTCTCCTGTGGAGCCGTTTCCTCGATTGCCACAGCAGGCCCTTTAACGGCTTCCGAAATTTCGATTTCATTCCGGATTTCCGCGGCTTCCGCGGACGTATCTTTCGGTCTTCGCTTTTTCCGTGAAAGCAGCAGGTACAGCGCCGCCGTGACAATGACGGAGACAACAAGCATCAGCAGCAGTTCGAGCAGCAGCTTTATAAGGAGCGGCCCTTTCAGTCGGTAGGGGAAGAGCATCAGCAGCCTGCCTTCGGGTATTTCTTTTACGAACGCGTAGAATTTTATCTGGTTGTAATATCGCACCGTATATGCGGCGCCGGGGGCCGTTGTGAATTCGCCGCGGGTGAAAGAATTGAGTATTGTGTCGAGGGTCTCGCTGTTTTCGATATACCTGTCGTTTTTTCCCGCGATCACCACCCTCCCGGACGCGTCGGCTATCGCGATGGCGGCGATATGCTGGTATTTTTTATTGACTGCCGAGAGGAAGCCCGTAAGGTTCTTGTCGGCAATGCCTTTATCCTTCTCGAATGTCCGGAGGCCGTACACGACCCTGTCGCTCTGGGGGATGAGCCCGCGCACATATTCTTTTTCGATCATGCCCGATCTAAGCGATATATATGTAAAAAGTATCACGGCCGTGATAAACAGTCCCGTAAGGGTGATCCTCGTCTTCGAACTCATCGCTGGTATCCTGGATTATAAAGTATGCTGTGTGCGCGACAGGCGCTCCATTCTGCTATGATCATCGGATACAGCGGCATTGTAAATTAAAACTTTATCGGGAGCGCAGGTGGCGCGAATTGGTTATTAAAGCGGAGGCATGCCGTTTCCAGTACCCCCTGTAATTAGGTTGCGGCAAGAAAATCGTCTTGATTTCCTGGGCGCACTGCGGGATAGTACCCGACGAATTTTGCTGGAAATATCATGTGGTGGCGGTGTCGTGTGGCGGGTGAATTCAACTTTGATTTGAAGCAGTTGCGGTCGTTCCTCGAAGTGGTGCGCGAAAAGAGCTTTACCCGCGCCTCGCGGAATCTCAGGGTGGGGCAGGCGACCATCAGCAATCATATTGCCGGGCTTGAGGAGGCGCTTGGCGTTGAGCTTATTATTCGTTCAAGCAAGGATTTTTCCCTCACTCGCGAAGGAGAGATTTTTACGTCATTCTGTGAAAATCTCTTCAAGAATATCGACGCCCTGAAGGCCGAGCTGCGGCGCAATCTGAGCGTTGGAAGCGCGGTTGTCGGAGCGTCCACGATACCGTCGTTGTATATCATCCCGCCGGCGATCGGCGCGGCCCGCCGCGCTCATCCTGAGTATAAATACCGCGTCGAGGTGGCCGATTCACGGGAGATCGTCGAGATGGT
>DHPI01000065.1:102596-103518 GCA_002407865.1 Spirochaetia bacterium UBA5368 | reverse complement strand
GTCAAGGAGGGCGTTGTCGAACTGGGCGTTGTCGGCAGGATGCTGAAGCACCCCGCGCTGAAATACGTCACCCTGCTTCGCGACGAGCTTGTGTTGATCGCACCGCGTCACGGATTTCCCGACGCGATAGCGCCGATCGAGATAGCGTCGCTGCCGTTGATAACGCGGGAGAAGGGATCGGGAACGCGTGACGCGTACGAACGAGCGCTGGCGGAACGCAACGTGGCGCCGTCTGACCTGAATGTCGTTCTCGAATGCGCAACATCGGAAAGCGTGCGTGAGGCTGTATGCGCGGGCATCGGGGCCGCCTTTATTTCCAGGCTTGCGCTCCGCGGCGGCCGGTACGACGATCAGATAAAAGAAGTAAGGGTTAAAGGCTTTTCAATTGTGCGGGATTTTTATTGTGTCCATCTGAAAAAGAAAGCGCTGTCAGGGCCGGCCGAGGCGTTAATGAGCGCGTTGATGAAGCAGGCAACGGGGGGGCTGACGGGTGCGGGTGATGCGTATGCGTGACAGAATACGGAATATATATATGATAGGGATCTGCGGCGTCGCCATGGGGAGCCTCGCCGGTATGCTGAAGGAGCGCGGATATGCCGTTACGGGCTCCGACGAGCACGTGTACCCTCCGATGAGCAGTATGCTGGAACAGTGGGGGATTGCCGTGCACGATGGATTTGACGCGTCGAATGTGGGATCGCCCGACTGCGTGATTATCGGCAACGCCATTAGCAGGGGGAATCCCGAGGCGGAGTACGTGCTGAACCGCGGCATTCCTTATATGTCGATGGCGCATGCGCTGCACGAGTTTTTTCTCTCGGGCAGCGAGGTTATCGCCGTGGCGGGCACGCACGGAAAAACCACCACGACCGCGCTGCTGGCGCACATACTGGAGATCGCGGGGCTGTCGCCGTCGTTTTTC
>DHPI01000065.1:95479-102470 GCA_002407865.1 Spirochaetia bacterium UBA5368 | reverse complement strand
GGCGGCGTGCCGGTGGATTACAACTCGAACTACCGTCTCGGCGGCGGGAAATACTTCGTCATCGAGGGCGATGAGTACGATTCGGCGTTTTTCGAAAAGCTGCCGAAATTCATCATGTACAGGCCGCGGCACCTCATCCTCACGTCGCTCGAATTTGATCACGCCGACATCTACAGTGATATCGACGAAATAACGCTGTGGTTCTCGCGGCTGGTGAACATCGTTCCTTCCGAGGGCCGTATCGTGTTTTCCGCCGAATATCCGCGGCTTTTCGATGCGGTGAAAAAATCGCACACTCCCTGTTACACCTTCGCAGGTTCGGGCGCGGAATTCAACGGCGCGTTCGTGGGATATGACGGCAATGTTTCCACGATGCTCTTTTCGACGGTCGATGGGGTGGGCGTCGAGATGGAGACGCCGCTTTTCGGCCATTTCAATTACATGAATATCACGGCGGCGGCGGCGATGGCGATGAAGCTCGGCGTTGATATCGATGTTATCCGCGATGCGGTGCGGACCTTCCGCGGCGTGCGGCGCCGCCAGGAGCTTATCTATTCGGGCGACGGCATCCGCATATTCGAGGATTTCGCCCATCATCCGACCGCCATCCGGTCGGTGCTGGGTATGATGCGCGGGCGCTTTCCGGGCTCGCGAATATGGGCGGTATACGAGCCGCGCTCGGCCACATCGCGGCGGAATGTTTTTCAGGCTGAGCTTCCTGCCGCGTTCGCGGATGCCAATACCGTGATGATATCCCGGCCGTACCGCCTCGAGGCCGTTCCCGAAGGGCAGCGGATCGATATCGACGCGATAATCGCAGACGTACAGGCGCGGGGCGGCGACGCCGCGCTCTACGAGGGCGCGGATGAGATTGTCGACGCAATGTTCGACAGGCTTGACAGGTCGGAGGAAAACATCATCGTCATCATGTCGAACGGCGGTTTTGGTGGAATTTACGAAAAAATGATTGCGCGGGCTGGACATACATCATGCTGAACACACGGATTTACGCGGAAATAGATCTCGGGGCTATACGAAAAAATTGCGAGGAACTGCGCCGGCACGCCGGCGGGGCGAAGCTGCTTTTGCCGATTAAATCGGACGGCTACGGCCACGGCGCGGTGGAGATATCACGGTTTGTGCAGGAGCGCGGGCTTGTCGACATGTTTGGCGTTGCGACGATCATCGAGGGCAGGGAACTGAGGGACGCCGGCATCACCCTCCCGATACTGAACCTCGGGCTTATTCTCCCCGACGATGAAAGCATTGACATGGTGATTGCGCAGAATATAACGCAGACGGTCGCCGACATGTCCCTCGCCGCGGCGATTTCAGCGCGCGCGGGAATGCTGCATAAAGCGGCGAGGCTCCACCTTAAGGTCGATACGGGGATGGGCCGTATAGGATGTCCCATTGAGTCGGCGGCGGATGTCGCGGAGGATATTTCTCGGTTGCCGAATGTGCAGCTCGAAGGACTGTTTTCGCATTTTCCGGTATCGGATGACACGGGCTCCGATTTTACGGCACGGCAGATAGAGGCGTTTAAGGGCATTGTTCGCGAGTGCGAGGCGCGCGGCGTTCGAATCCCGCTGAAGCACCTCGCCAACAGTACCGGCCTTTTATATTATCCCGAATCGCATCTCGATATGGTGCGTCCCGGAATCATGGCGTACGGCTATTACCCCTCGCCGGAATGTCGGCGTAAAATAAAATTATGCCCCTCGATGACGCTGAAGAGCACCGTCGTGTTCTCGAAGCGCGTGAAGGCGGGCACCCCGCTGTCGTATGGCCTGACATACCGCGCGCCGGCCGACTGTACTATCGCCACGGTGCCGGTGGGTTACGGCGACGGCTACAGCCGATTTCTCTCGAACAGGGGGAGGGTGATAATACGCGGTGCTGAATATCCGGTGGTGGGCAGGGTATGCATGGACCAGCTTATGGTGAACCTCGGCGACGACGAGTACCCGGTCGGCGAGGAAGTGGTCCTCTTCGGCAATGGCAGCATTACCGCCGATACCCTTGCCGAATGGATCGGCACTATCCCTTACGAGATTGTGTGCCTCATAACCAAGCGCGTACCCCGCACCTATGTCAACGGCTAATGCGACCACTGTGACACGACGCGCTCGCGCCGGTTGATGTACTGTTCGGCGGAGAGCGCCGCGATGCATCCCTCCGCAGCCGAAATGACCACCTGCCGTATCTTTTTGCAGGTAATGTCGCCGACGGCGAAAACGCCTTCGACCGATGTCGCCATGGTTTCGCGGTTGACCCCGATACAGCCTTCCGGTGTGGTTTCCACCGCGCCGTACAGATAATCCACGACCGGCTTGTTCCCGTGCAGATAGAGGAAGACGCCGTCGACGCCGATGGATTCGTCTGGAACGCCCGCACGCGCGATGGTAATGCCCGTGACGCGGTCGTTGCCGAGAATTTCCGTTATGCGGCTTGCGGTTTTTACTCGTATCCCTGGCATGCCCGCTATTGTGTCGTGCAGTTCGCCCGGCAGTTCCTTTTCGCGGGTGATGAGGTATATCGTGTCCGCGAATTTCGCGAGCGATTCGAGCTCTTCCAGTATTTCTTCCGTTTTTCCCGCTATGGCGGCGGTTTTCCCCCCGTAAAACGGGGCATCGCAGGCGGCGCAATAGCTGACGCCCCTGCCGGTCAGCTCCACCTCGCCTTTTATCGACGCGGCGCGGCCCATCGATCCGGTCGCGATAATGACGGCTCCGGCGTCGAGCGTTTCATCCTGCGTAAATACCTGTTTTGGCGATGCATTGAAATCGACGCCATACACCTGCTTCGCAGCGAACGTCGCGCCGAAGGATTCAGCCTGACGCCGCATGATCGAAAGGAGATCGGCGCCCCTGATCGCGCCCTCGACACCGGGATAGTTTTCTATTTTATCCGCGGAGCCGAGCGCGCCCGCGGCTGCGTTTTTGTCGAGCACGAGCGTTTTCAGCTTTGCGCGGGCTGTATACAGGGCCGCGGAAAGCCCCGCTGGTCCGCCGCCGATGATGATGACATCGTACATTGATTCGCTGTTCGATTTTATCGTGGAATTCTGATCCGCCATATGCGCACCTCCTGCGTGTAATACTCAATATACTGTATTAATTTCCTGAAGGCGAGCGGACAATGCGGAAATGAGAGTGAAAACACGGCTATCATTCACAGGCAAAGAAGATTAATCGGAGTAAAGAGTTGTATTTGGCCGCATGCCGTGTTACAATCATGCTGTCAGGGCGCATCGAACATCTTTCTTGACAAACGGTGAATTGGTTATAATTATGCGATTTTATATTCAGGAGTGAGGTAGACACGATGATTGATCCGAAGCTTTTAAGGGATAATATCGACTATATAAAGGAACTGCTGCAAAAACGCAACATGGCAGGCGCGATCGACCTCGATGCGCTCAAAAGAATCGATGACGAACGGCGCGCGGCAATCGCGAAAACCGGCGAGTTGCGCGAAACACGCAACCGCGTGTCAAAGGAAATAGGCGGCCGCAAGTCGAAAGGCGAGGATGCGGCCGCCTTAATGAAGGAAATGGAAGGCGTCAACGCCGGCATTAAGGACCTGGACGCGCTGCAGGAGTCATTGAATACGCAGTTTAACGATATTTTGCTGTCGCTACCCAACGTGCTCGATTCGTCAGTACCTGAAGGTAAAGACGAAAACGACAACAAGGTTGTGCGCTACTGGGGCGAGAAGCCGAAATTCGATTTCGAGCCGAAGCCGCACTTTGACATCGGCGCCGAGCTTAATATCCTCGATTTCGAGCGCGGGGTGAAGCTTGCCGGCGCGCGGTTTTACGTGTACCGCGGGCTTGCGGCGCGGCTCGAACGCGCGATCATCAACTTTATGCTCGATCTGCACACCACCGAGCACGGCTATACCGAGATCTTCGCGCCATTCATCGTGAATGACGACAGCATGATCGGCACCGGCCAGTATCCAAAATTCAAGGATGAATATTATCGCATAGAGCGCGACGGGCTGTCGCTCATCCCCACTGCCGAGGTGCCGCTCACAAACCTCTACCGCGACGAGATCCTCGAGAAAGAGCAGCTGCCCCTGTACGTTACGATGCAGTCATCCTGCTTTCGCCGTGAGGCCGGTTCTGCCGGTAAGGACACTCGCGGCCTTGTCCGTGTGCACCAGTTTCAGAAGGTGGAGCTTGTGAAGTTCGTCGAGCCGGAAACGTCCTTTGACGAGCTTGAAAAACTTGTCGCAAACGCCGAAGAGGTGCTGAGGCGCCTTAACATCCACTACCGCGTGGTGCTCCTCTGCAGCGGCGACGTTTCGGCGTCGTCGGCCAAGACCTACGATATTGAGGTGTGGATGCCGGGGCTCGACCGCTATGTGGAGATATCGTCGTGCTCCAATTTTCTCGATTACCAGGCGCGGCGTGCGCGCATACGGTACCGCCGCGCGAAGGGCGAGAAACCGGCGCTTGTGCACACGCTGAACGGCTCCGGGCTCGCCGCGGGACGAACGCTCGCCGCGGTTATGGAAAACTACCAGACGGCGGACGGCGCGATCACGATACCCGACGTCCTCCGCCCGTATATGAAATAACCGATGGTCGGGATATCGGTATCGCGCCTGGACCATGTGCTGCTCCGCCAGGCTGTTTCCCTCTCGCTGGCGGCGGGCACGCCGGTTTGCGTGGAAGGCGGTTTTCGTTATATACGCGAAAATCCGGCGGTGCAGCCGCTTGTGGCAGACTGGGAAAACGCGCTTTCGCAGATGAATGCGGGGCAATTCAGCGGCGCGGGTGATGATCTGATCTTTACGCCTGGTGCTGTTCGGTATGGCAATTTTTCGTTTGTCACCGGGGCGTACTCGTCGGCCGTCGAAATAGTGCTGCTTTTGCTGCCAGCGCTTGCGTCGCGCGAATTCCGTTCGTCGCTTACCATAAAAGGCGCGACCCATGCGTCGATTTCGCATTCAACGGATTTTGTGCGTGAAACGCTGTTTTCATACGGCGAGGAGGTGGGGATATACGCGTCGATGGCCCTGAAGCGATTCGGATTTTACGGCTCGGGGGGCGGTATTCTCGAATCGAAGATATACCCGCGGGAACCGCGGGGCGCGGAGTTACGCGACGGGCTGGCGGGCATTGAATGTGCCGGCGCGCGCGTGTATATCGCGAAGCATTCGAGCGATATCGCGAAACGGCAGAAGGAAATGCTCTGCGACAGGCTGCGCCTGCCAGACGGAAAGGTGGGCATTATCGAGGTGTTAGACACCGACGGATATGGAAATGTAATCCAGATATACTGCGTGCACGGCTCGCGGATGATAGTAACGTACGCAATCGTCGACGCGTATTCTCATGAGGGCGAATTGATGTATAGCGGCAACTCCGCCGAACACGCCGTCGACGATGCCGTGCGACGTTACGAAAGCATGATGCGGCGCGGGAAGATGCCGGTGGAGCTTGTGCGGGAACTGATGCCGGTGTACGCGGTCGCGAACGACCGGATTACGGTCGCTCGCGATTCTGGCGTGATTGACGATACATTTCGTATTATCGACGCGATATTCGGTTAAACGAGCGTAATTATATGCTCTTCCTTTGCGCAGGCGAGGCAGTATCGTTTTCCCTCGCGCCCGTTTTTCGAGGGAACATAGTGATGATTGAGATTATTGATTTCCATGCCGCATTTACAGCATTTCATGGTGGCGCCCCTGTCAGTGTAGTGTGTAGTCCTTATTACAGATATATTCGGTAATTCTGGCGGGCGGATTGAGAAAAATCCGCCTGGTAACCTGATTATATTCTTTTGACGTGATTTAAAGTATTGACTTCCAGTGGTTGAATGGTGTATTCTATAGGAACTGTTATGCGCGCGGCGGAACCATCAGGGGATGCGACCATAGAAAGAGCATCTTTTATATAATGGATCAAAAGAAATCGTTTGTTTTGTTGTAATAAGTCCGGTGCTGATGGGGCACGGCCGTGGATGTGTTGTTATCCCGACAGTGCGGGCTTCTGATAGTACCGGAAAAATGAGTTTACATTAAAGTGACGGAATTTTATCATCGCGAATTATTCAGATTTCAAAAGGGAGTATATGTATGGTTGAAAAGAGCACCAGAGCTAAAGTTGCAAAACCAAGAAAAAAGACTAATTTGTACAAGCTTTGCACTCAAATGAACAAACTTGCCGTCGATGCGGTCGATAAAGAGGTGGTGAAACGGTTTAAAATCCTTATTGATACAAACACCGAAGAAATTACCAAGGCGAGCCTCGATCAGATATTTTCAAATCCTCTGGACGTGAATGTAAATTCCTTTCATGAAAGCTTGCAACCCTATATCAAGCACTATATCTTCATGTGCAAGAGAAACAGCAGATAAAAATCGTCCGGGCAGCGGCCCGGATGGATTTATTCCCGCGAATAATGCCGGATACATACCGACGACAACAAGTTTCACTGGGTGCGATGATGGTATAACAGCCACATATGAGTGAAATAACGATACAGAGGGGGCAGGTGATATGGCAAAGCCGATAGTTTCAATAATGATCGCGTTTGCGGTACTGCTGATTGTCGTCGCAGGCGCGGCCTTTCAAAAACAGAATAAATGCCGCCGTACGGTGGAAAACGGCGCGTATGGGAAAACGCCGATGCTTGTTCAATTCTACCCGGGAATGCCGTCTTTTAACGGGACGCCGGGCTATTCGGGTACGCCCCCGTATTTTGGCTCGCCGCAGTACAACGCTACGCCGTCATACAACGGTACGCTACAGTATGATACCCCGTCGTATTAATGCCGCTGCTCGTTCGGCGGCGGCGAAGGTGAACGAAATCTTCAGGGGCCGTCCGATGGTGGCCTTTTTGCTATTTCTGGCGGTGCCGCTTGTACGATTCAGCTTGATACCTGCGTTCAGTATGACGCGGTATGCGTTATGCGTAATCGTGAGCGTTTCTCTGGCCGCGTATCTCATCGCATCGATGCGATGAGATACGCG
>DHPI01000065.1:94595-95376 GCA_002407865.1 Spirochaetia bacterium UBA5368 | reverse complement strand
CGCGTATCTCATCGCATCGATGCGCGCCGGCCGGCCGGAGTTTTCCGTTACGGCTATCGACGCGCTGTTTTTCATGATGTATGTCGTATATCTGCTCTCATGCGTTTTTTCCCGCAATGTATATGTTTCGTTTGCCGAAGCGATGCAGGAGCTTGTGTATCCGCTCGCATATATCCTTCTCAGGATGCTTGTCTCAGGCGAAAAGACCGGTATTATATTTATGTCCGCGGCGGCGTTTTGCATTACCATATCCGCTGTCGTCATGTCTGCCTGGGGGCTCGCGCAGTACTTTCTCGAATTTGACGTGCCGTCGGGTATGAAAGCGCTTTTTAAAACGTATCATTTTCCCGTCGTTGCGTCGATGGGAAATCCCAACTTTTTGGCGGAATATCTCGTGCTTGCGCTTCCGGCGGCGGTTTCATGGATGGCATGGCGCGGCAGGTACGGCGCACTGCGCATTATCGTGGTTTTGGTCGGGTTGACGGTATATCTGACATATTCCAGACTTGCGTGGTTTGCCCTTGCCGTATGCATGATTGCCATAATCGCCGCCGCTCCGTGGAAAAAACGGCTGAAGATCGGCGGTTCTTTTCTGCTGCTGATATGTGTCACCGGCGCGTTTTTTGCCCATCATTATACGTCGGGTTCCACGAAATCGGAAAGAATCATAAGAAGCTTCGATATGTCCGATGCCGCGCCGTTGTTCGAGCGGCGCGTGATATACAGATCAGCGCTTGCCATGGTTGAGGACGCAGGCATATTCGGGATGGGGCCCGGCATG
>DHPI01000065.1:93718-94469 GCA_002407865.1 Spirochaetia bacterium UBA5368 | reverse complement strand
TTGGCTACAGGTATCTTGCGTACCAGGGAGACTATATCCGGGCAAACAACAACAAGTCGTCGCGCCATCATTGCGTGGACCTCGATCATGCGCATAACGATTATATGGAAATTGTCGTTGATTCGGGATACCTCGCGGTTGCGCTGTACATTGCGTTGATCATTGCCGCGGGCGCTGCGGGTCTGCGGGCCGTTCGCAAAGGAAAAACGGACGAGCCGCTTTTTTATATGTATATTTCACCGCTTCTTTTCGCGTTATTCTCATGCTGGTCGTTCCCGTTCTACCTTCCGAACAGTAAGATGCTGCTTGTGCTCGCCCTGGCGCTCGCGGCCGGGCACTCTGCCGTACTGAAACCCATACGGGTATCGGGACGAATCATACCAATTGCGCTTATTGTCGTGATTGTTGTCACGTGCTGTTATAGCACGAGAAACGCGGTGTCGATATACCACTATAATCGAGGCTTGCGCTATTTCAGGTCAGATTTCGACAGGGCGTCGTTGCATTTTGCGCGAGGTATACAGGCATATCCTTTTAACGGCTACAACTATCTGTCCATGGGAGCGCTGCTGCTGAACCAAAAAAAGAGCATGGGATTGCGGTATCTGCGGGAATCGCTGCGGTATATGGACAATTCTACGATATATCTCAATATCGCGCGAGGGTATCGCGAACACGGACGCATCGAACTCGCGAAGGCGTGGTACAAAAAGCTTGTCGATATGCGCCCCGATATCCGCCGGGCGTACTG
>DHPI01000065.1:74551-93587 GCA_002407865.1 Spirochaetia bacterium UBA5368 | reverse complement strand
GGGAATACAGAGAAATTATTGACAGGGGGCGATGATGTGGTGGATATGTATATCATGAATATTCATATAAAAACATTCGCCTCTGTCAGAGATATTTGCGGCTTCGACAACATTACGATGGAGCTTCCCGACGGAGCTTCCGTGAAGGATGCCGTGAGCTGTCTCTCGGAAAAGAATCCTGAACTTGGGACAAAAATCGACATTCTGCTTTTCGCGATAAACGAAGAATACCGCGCTGTTGACGCCCGGTTGCAGGATAACGATGTGCTGGCAATTTTTCCGCCGGTGAGCGGCGGGTAATCCGGGAAAGCAGCCAATGAAAATAGTCCAGATGCAAAAAGAACCGATTGATGTCACCGGCCTGCTGCATAAATCGGGAACAGTGGAAGACGGCGCAATCCTGACATTCATCGGGACGGCCAGAAAAAACTCCATGGGCCGGGAGGTGCACTATCTTCACTATGATGTCTATGAAGACATGGCGATGCGCGAGCTTGATAAAATAGTAAAGCATGCCGTTGAAACATGGCCGCTGACAAACTGTATCGTTATTCACCGTTATGGAAGGGTCAATATCGGGGAGGCGAGCGTGTTTATCGCCGTGTCGGTAAAGCACCGGGAGGAGGGTTTTGCCGCTCTCAGATATATCATCGATACGATTAAAAAGACGGTACCCATTTGGAAAAAGGAGCATTATGCCGACGGCTCCGTGTGGGTGTCAGAGCGCCCCTGACAGGGTTATGCGGAGAATTTTTCCGCTATTGTGGCGTGCAGCATTTTCGCGTTGGTATAAAACTTCTCCGCCTCTTCCCGTGTGGCGACCGCGTCCCGTACGGATTCCACACTGTCTCGGCAGGTTTTCGCTTCGCGTAAAATGCCGATTATATCGACTCCCGTCCATCCCGCCGGTTCATAGTACGATTCCACAAGCTCAAGTATGCGGTCATGATCGTCCGAATCGCTGCCGTTTTGAATGAGAAGGACGCGGACCGAATAGAACATGGAAAGATACGAACACAGAACCGAGTCGTTGTACATCCCCTTTTCGAGCATAATCGCCGCAAGCTCGAGCTTCTCCCTGCTCTGGGAGAGCCTGAAATTTATTTTGTTTTCGATTTCGTTTTCCATTATACATGCTCGTCCCGACTGTGCGTTCACCCGGACCTGCGTGGTATCGGCATGCATGTGCGATATGCCGAAATTAGCCGCCGAGCATGAATAAGGATTACATGCGCGGCATGGTATAACTTCAAGCATTTTTTTGGAATATGCGGCGGTAAAAAATTGGTTTACGCAACCACGCGATTATGATACGCATGCCCCAATTATCAAAATGGACGGTTTTTGTGGGCGGAAAATGGCATCGCGGATAATAGGGCTTCTCACGGATTTCGGTGCGAGCGATGCGTAGCGGTATCGGCGGGATGCGTCGACGGGCGGCTGCTGTGCGCCGCATATGCGGAACTGGGGGCCGGTGATGCGGGCGTTATCAATGGAAGCGAGGGACTTGTCGAGTTTGCGATGAACATGGTGTCGTGTGCGCGGACATATTCGATGGAGATAGATGATCCAGCGAGGATAGGATAGAATGAGTAATAAGGGAATTGGAAAAATTGCGATACTTGTCGGCGACGGCATGGCGGATTATCCCATCGCGTCTCTGGGCGGCAGAACGCCCCTCGATGTTGCGCAAACGCCGAATATGGATTATCTCGCGAAACACGGCGTGCTCGGCCTTGCGCGCACTGTGCCGACAGGACTTGCGCCAGGGAGCGATACTGCGAATCTTTCGATTTTCGGCTACGATCCGGCGCTCAACTATACGGGAAGGGCGCCGCTCGAGGCGCTGAATATGGGTATCGACATGAAGCCGAACGACGTGGCCTTCAGGTGCAATCTGGTGACGATCGGGGACGACGGTGCGATGTCGGATTTCAGCGCCAACCATATCGACTCGGCGTTTTCGCGTATTGTTATAGACGAGTTTCAGAAGAAAATAACGCGGCCCGGGATCGAGTTTTTTCCGGGTGTTTCGTACCGCCACATTATGATCTGGCGGGAGTATCCGTACGACGATCTTCCCGACACCACGCCGCCGCACGACATTCAGGGTGAAGCGGCATCAGGCTATTATCCTTGCGGAACCGGCTCGTCGGTGCTTGCCGAAATAATGGACCTTTCGAAAAAAGTGATTGCGGACTCGGCGGCGATACGCGACGCGCGTTCCCGGTATCAGGGCGCGCCGGTTTCCGCGTGGCTGTGGGGCGCGGGCCGCAAGCCGACGATGAAAACGTTGAACGAGCGCTTTGGCCTGTACGGCCATACTATATCCGCGGTTGACCTCATCCACGGCATCGGCCGTGCGGCGGGTCTGACGCCACTGTGCGTCGAAGGCGCTACCGGGTATCTCGATACCAACTATACGGGCAAGGCCGACGCGCTCCTTTGCGCGCTCGATGACGCGAATTTCGTGTTTCTGCATGTTGAATCGCCCGATGAATCGGGCCACGAGGGGAATATTGCGCATAAAATACAGGCAATCGAGGATTTCGACGAAAAGGTCGTCGGCAGAGTCATGAAGGGGCTGAAAAAATTCGATGATGTCACGTTGCTCGTTATGCCCGATCACCCCACGCCGATTGCGCTGCGTACGCATGCGTCGGATCCCGTGCCGTTCTGCATTTTCAGGGAAAAGGGCTTTGCCGCGCGCGGATATCGCGGCGAAGGTGTGACCGGCTTCAACGAGGTTTCCGCGTCGGGAACGGGCATTCATATTGAAGAGGCGCACAGGCTTATTGAAATTATGAGAGAGGGCGGATTGTAAATGATATACGAAAGGGAAACCGCCGTCAGACGGTTTGCGGTCATTGCGGCCGCTGTTGCGGTGTTGTGCGTAATCGTGTTTCTGATATCGCTTCTTTTCAGGGGCGGAAACATGGAATCGGCTATCGATGCGTACGACGATGAAAGATACCAGTCGTCGCTTGTCGCATTGAAAAAGCTTGCGGCCACGGCAGATTACGAATCGGGCGAAAAGGTATTGTATTATCGGTGCAAAGCCGTCAACGCGCTTGCCGCGGAACTCGAGGCCGATTACGCCGATGAGTTGAAGCTGCTGGGAGGCGAAAACAGGGACGTGAATCCCGCGGCGCGTGAAAAGGCGGGAAAGAAGCTGGAGAAAAAACTGAAAAAAATAAACGAGCGGACCGGCGCCGACCTTGAGGTGTTTCCCGACGCGAAGAGGGCGCGCATCCTGCCGCGCGGCCGGTTCTACGAAGAATTTCTGTCCCGGTACAAGGGCAGCCGCTATATCGAAGACCTCGACTTCGACGGGATCAGGTCGCTGATGCGCACGGAGCCCGACAAGCTGCTGAACGCGATTGGCAACTTTTACATGAAGTACCCCAACACGTTCTACCTCTCATCCATCGTGAAGATGATCTTCGAATCCATGCGTGGGGGCGCCGTCAGCGCCGATGGAAAGGAGGAGCTTGCAAAAGGCATTATTATGGCGTATGGCGCGAAATACCCTACAAGCTCGGAAATCCAGAGAATCTACCTGTGCAGCGGCAATGACGTGAACCTGAGAAATTCTCCCGGCACCGATGGTGAAATTGTGGGGAAGGTGAAGGCGGATGAAATCCTCATCCAGCTTGAAAAGTCGATGGACACGTTCCAGATCGGCGACGTCAGGGATTACTGGTACCGTGTCGCGACACCGGCGGGGCTGCGGGGGTGGATATTCGGCAAGTTCCTGAGGCCCCTCGATGTCGCCGCACTGGCGGCGGCAGCGCCGTCGCAGGCGTGGACCGTCGACGACCACTTCACGGAGTGGGACGACTCGAATACGCCGAAAAACTGGCTGCATACAGCCAACGCCGAGAAATCGTCGATTTCATTTTCACAGCACGGCGATGCGAAGATAATAAAACTCAACTGTCCCAGAGGCAGAACCGCCGGTCTCTTCCGGCGATTCGATTCGGGTAACGCGTTTACCATCAAGGCGCGCGCCCGGTTTATCGCCGGCGGTTCTTTTGTGCTGTTCGCCTGCTGCCTCAACCCTGGTTTGGTGTATTATCTTCAGCTTCGCGACGAAGAAATCGACCTCTCGGGAAGACGGATACCCCTGCATACGTCGGATTGGCACGAATACACGCTTGAAAGCGATGACGGACGGCAGGCAAAGCTGATGGTCGACGGCGAAGTGATTTTAAGCCGCATCCCGCCCGTCAATGACGCCCGGTTTTCCGCACGGGGGATATACTGCCTGTATTCCCCCGACGATGAGGCGTCGCTTGGCGAAATGGAGTATCTGAAAACGAGGTAGGCGGCATTAAAAAACGATGTCGATTACCTCGTCAAAATAATTTACAAACCTGGCGTCAAGGCCCTTGCGGATGTGTTCCGGCAGTTCGTCGAAATCCTTCTTGTTCTCCAGCGGAAATATGATCGTCTTTACATTTGCCCGCTTGGCCGCCAGTGTTTTTTCTTTCACGCCACCGATCGGCAGCACCTTGCCGGTGATTGTGAGTTCACCTGTCATCGCGATGCGCAGTTTCACGGGTTTGTTTTTCGCGAACGAATAAAGCGCCGTCGCCATCGTGATTCCCGCCGAGGGGCCGTCCTTTGGTGTGGCGCCGGCGGGTACGTGCAGGTGTATCAGGTGGTTTTCGAAAAAATCCTCCTGTATGCCGTACTCGCGCACCCTCGAACTGATATAGGTATAGGCGATCTCGGTCGATTCTTTCATTACGTTGCCGAGCTGCCCTGTCTGCTTGAATCCCCTCGCTTTCGACGGCACCGCCGTCGCTTCGATGTACAGGGTCGCGCCGCCGAGACTTGTCCATGCGAGCCCCAGCACCACGCCGGGGATTTTTTTGTCGTACAGCGTTTCATCGGTGAACAGCGGTTTTCCAAGATACTCTTCAAGGTTATCGGCCGTTATGGAGATAGACGCGATGTCGCTTTCCGCGAACTTTCGTGTGGCCTTTCGCATTATCCGCTTGATGCTGTTTTCGAGGCTGCGCACGCCGGCCTCTCTCGCGTAACCGTCGATGATTTTTTTCAGCGCGTCCGTGCCGATGGCCACCATGCTCTTTGTCAGTCCGTGGTCTTTTATCTGTTTCGGGATGAGATACCTCTTTGCGATCTGTAATTTTTCTTCCATAATATATCCGGAAAGCTTCATCACTTCCATCCTGTCGAGCAGCGGCAGCGGTATGGTGTCAAGCTGGTTTGCCGTCGCGATAAAGAGTATGTTCGACAGGTCGTAACGCACATCGAGGTAGTGGTCCAGAAACTGGGAATTCTGCTCCGGGTCGAGCACCTCAAGCAGGGCCGATGCGGGATCGCCCTGAAAGCTCGCGCCTATCTTGTCGATCTCGTCGAGCATGATGACGGGATTGGCGGTGCCGACCGTTTTAAGGCTCTGAATGATTTTGCCCGGCATCGCGCCGATATATGTACGTCTGTGTCCCTTAATTTCGGCTTCGTCGCGCATGCCCCCCAGCGAAAACCGGTAAAATTTTCGGTTCAATGCCTCGGCAACCGATTTCCCGATAGATGTTTTGCCGACTCCTGGAGGGCCCACAAAGCAGATGATGGAACCGGAGATGTCGCCCTTCATTTTGCCCTTGCTGATGAATTCGAGTATGCGGTCTTTAATGTCGGCAAGCCCGTAGTGGTCGCGGTCGAGGATTTTCTTCGCTTTCTGGATGTCATAATTGTCGGTGGAGAATTTTCCCCACGGCACCGAGGTGAGCCAGTCTAAATAATTTCTGCTGACGCCGTATTCGGCGGAGTGCGGCTCGAGCACTTTAAGCTTCTCGATCTCCTCGTCGAAGCGTTTTTTCGCCTCGTCCGTAAAAATCAGGCCCCTGGCCTTTTCTTCGAACTTTTCCACCTCGGATGTTTTTTCGTCTTTTTCAATGCCCAGCTCTTTCTTTATTTCCTTCAACTGTTCCTTGAGGAAGAATTCCTTCTGGTTCTGGGTTATCTTTTCCTCTATCTGCTTGGAAATTTTTTTCTGCAGCTTGTTGAGCTCTAACTCCTTGTTCAGGATAAGCAGCACCTTTTCGACGCGTTTTTTAATGTCGAAAGTTTCGAGGATTTCCTGTACTTCATGCGGTTCCGCCGAGGTCATTGACGCCACGAAGTCCGCCAGCTTGCCGGGGTCCTCTATGGTGAATCTGTTTATAAAAAGTTTTAACTCTTCCTGAAACAGCGAATTGTTTTTTATCAGTTCCTTGACCGCGGCGATTATCGCCATGGAGTATGCCTTCATCTCTTCCGAAGGACGAAATTCATCGTTATAGTGATGGTATACCTTCCACTGAATTATCGGTTCGTCCGCTATTGAGTTTTCCAGCCGGAAGCGATGAACCGCGTTTATCATGAGCTGTACGGTTTTCTCGTCGATGGGAGTCGCCTTGATCACTTTTACGGACGTGCCGACGGTATACAGGTCATCGGTGACAAGCGGCCCTTCGCGCTGGTTTTTTATAAGCACGACGCCGCAGGTTTTGCTTTCCGACTCTACAATTTCCTTCGCCGTCGCAATCATTTTGTCGCCGGTCAATACGAGCGGAATCATCATCCCGGGGAATATGGGCCGCTGGGAAATCGGGATGATCGGTATGATATCGGGTAAAATATCCGAAGGTATTATCAGGTGCTTGTTTTCATTGATGTGTTCGTCATCTGCCATAGAATTCTTTCCTGCTGATTATCATGGTTATTATAAACGATATTTGTATAAGATACTGGATTTTCGGCGGATCGGCCAGCGATTATTTTTCATGATGCGGCGAAAATTAAGCCATGGCCGGAAAAAACAACCGCCGGAGTTATATGAAACAATTCTAATTTCGTCCCGGTAATATTTCAAAGATTTTTCAATTCGTTTCTTGAAAAATACAGGGGAATGAGGTATCTCTGATGTGGATGCGCTTGCCGGCATACGCGGATATTCACGGGTGCGTACAATAAAAATTGACCCCAGCCGGGGAGTGCGATAGGCTCATACTCTGATTTCAGGGGGATGCCATGCTTCACATGATGCAGTCACAGACTGAAATAAAAGTACGTGCGTATCACCTTGACGGATTCGGGCGAATAAACAGTGTCAGGTATCTCGAATTTCTCGAGCACGCAAGGTGGGAGTATGTTGAAAAACTCCCCGGTGTTGACGGTGCGAGTTTTTTCCGCGAAAAAGGCATGGCCTTCGTCGTCGTAAATATCAATATCAACTACCGCCATCCGGCCGGCCTTGGCGATGTGCTGCTGGTTGAAACCGAAGTAACGCGCGTCGGAAACAGAAGCATCACCATGGCGCAGCGAATATGCCTGAAGTCAAATAATACGCTTATCGCCGACGCGGAAGTGACGTTTGTCATTATCGACGTCTTGACGGGAAGATCCATACCCCTTGAAGGCGAATTGAAGAGGTACTGGAGCGGCGGCGATTATCCATTCGAATAACATCTTTTTGCTTGACGAAATCCCCGATCTGTGAATAGCTAATGGCGCGTGAGCGCTATAATTGCACACCGGGAAGGAGAATATACTTTGAAAAAAATAATTATGCTTTTCGCAATCTGGTTCGCGTCAATGTCCGCGGCGGCAGCCGCTGTGTATGTAGACGGTATGGGCGCCTACACCGGTGCGGGGGATGCGAAAAACCAGTTCGGATTCGGATTCGGTGCGGGGCTGAGCATAACCGATAATGTCAATGTTCTGGCTCGTGGAATAATGAACAGCGTCACGAAGAATGCAAACGATCCGAACGAAACGCGATATTATTATAATATGATTATGGGCGCGGTGGAATACGCCTACGGTTTCAAAGAAGTTCCGCTTCTCTGGACATCTTCCGCCGGCGTGGGCATGGGAATGGTGCGTGTGCAGCTCGATATCGTGGATAATGAATTCAGTGATAACGGCATATGCATTGCCGGGTGGACCGGGCTGACGTATGTTGCCACGCAGCACGTTGCCCCCTTTATCCAGGTTGGATATCACAAATCTTTTTTCAATTCCGATTTTAAGGGTGAAAACATCTCCGGTTTTCAGTTTCTTGCCGGTGTCAGAATAACGTTGTTGGGCGGCAACAGAGCGATTGGCGGCGGATATTGATTCGCTGCCGTAATGTCAGGAGCGGAGATATTCTTGTACGCCGTCGTGTTATTTTTCAAAGGGATTTTTAATTTCCTCTTCCATAGATGAAGCGATTTTTTCACCAATGGCGGTGATTGGGTCGGCGCGGAACGAATCCGGCGTGATCGGCGACTGCATCCAGATAAGCTCTTTTCCGTTTACATTTCTCGCGCGCAGCCACGCCGTCTTCCTATTGTTACTGAATCCGACGATAAGCAGCACATCCACCCTGTTATTGAAGGCTTTTTTCAGCTTTTCCATCGCGTCGTTTTTCATTGAAAGAAGATTATCCTCGTACATCGAATACATGGCGCGTGTCTCCCGAATATGGCGGTCGTCGGCAGCGGCGTTCCACGCTGTGCGCTTCAGCGATACCGACCGCCAATCGGCAATCGAATCGAATGAATTGGTGCGCGTCCGTATATGCCAGAATGCGCCGAACCGGTCGGAACCGGTTGCGGCGTGAAGATCGTTGCTTTGTATGCAGATAACGGGGCACCCTTTTTCTAAAAATGGGGCGTACAGTCGGTTTAGCTCGCTGCCGTCGATATTGGTAAGTATCGCGATGCGCGATCCGGCCGGTATGCCGCGAAGTTTGAACACACTGGTGTCGTTGAGAAAGCTTGTGACGATAAGCGATATTCTGTCGACCAATTTGAATATTTCCGTTTCCATCTTCCCGACGTTAGTGAAGGAAAATACTTCGCGAGAGTCCTTCATGTAGAGTTGCAGCACTATCTGAATTCGATTGTTCGGCAGGGGGGTAAACGAACCGAAAATAAAAATATCGGCCCCGGCTGCGTCGGCCACGCCTGGCAGGTCGCCGTATTCGTATGTCTTTTTAAGCTGCATGTTCTTCTTGTTCAGCACTTCCTCGATCTGGAGAGGTTTGATCGTATCGACATCGTAGATTGACTGAATCGAGGATGCGAAAGAATTCGGGAAAATGGTTTCGAGATAATTGTAGTTGATGTTGCCGGAGCTGTTGTTCAGATAGCCGAACGCGACGACCATTTTCGCCTGCGCGGCGCCGGCCGCGCCGAAGACGAATAAAAACAGCGGGAGGCAGAGTTGTGCAAGTATGCGGATCATGAATTTTTCGGCGCTTACATGCCGCTCATGCTGCCGATCATGTGATCGACAACCGTTTCAAGGGTGTCTTTATACCGGGTTGGATAGTTTTCAATCCAGACCAGTTCGTAGGAGGCGAGATTGATGGCTCGTCCCCATGATACGTTCTCCCAGTCGTTCAGCTCGAGAAGAACGAGGTATTGCACGCTCCATTTATCCTTCAATTCGGCAAGGGTTTCCGCCTTGTTAATCTCATAATTGTAGATGTGCAACTTGTAGATGTTCTCGGCCAGTTTCTGTGATGCGAAAATGGAATCGGGACCGGCGATGTTCGATGTATACGCTATTTTTTTCATGTCCTTTACGTCGAATACGTCCTGCGAGGTGTAAAGGTCGGAGGCGTTGAATGCTTTTACCCTGAAATCCCTGCTCATGAACTTTGCCAGCACCACGTTCTGGATATTCGACGGACAGTTGATGATTACGACAATCGACGAGCCGGGGGCGATTTTCTGCTTTGAAACCTTTACCGATTTCTTCGTTGCACAGCCGGCCGCTGTCAGCATGAGTAATATCACCGTGAAAGCTGATATTTTTTTCATAATAGGGGAGATTGGCATAATGGCACCTTCTGTTTTTCAGTAGTTTTCTGGTTCGCCCAAAACAATAAAAACACGACATCGGCGGATAAAATTATTATATTCGTTTGTACAAATGTCAATTACAAAAAAAGAGCGCCCTGCGCGCCGTTATGCGATCACGAAAAAAGCCGGCTATGCGCCGGCTTTTTTCGTAGCAGTATGTTCAGGGATTACTTGTTTTCGATCGGCTTCGACAGGAGTTTCTTCTGTTCTTTCTCTAACAGCTCGGAGTTTTTCCGTATTCCCTTTTCGTCACGAAGCTTTTCGACGAGATCGCGTATCTTTATCTGGAGCTTCTGCTGCTGTAACTGCTGTTTTATGAACATTTCGGCCTGGTCGACAGGGACGCCCTGGAACTTCGCTTTCTGCTGGATGTAAATGTCTTCCACTTCCTTCTGCGTGGGCTCGATGTCGTGTTTAAATTTTTCGCGCACATAGTAACCGACTACCACCGCTTCTTTCGCCATTTCGACCAGTGCGTCGACTTCTTTATCCTTTAAAATGCCTTCTTCTTTTGCCTTGTTGTAGACAAGTCGCTGGCGTATAAGCTGCTCCAGGAATTCCTGCTTGTTCAGCGTGGGGTTCTTCGCCAACTGGGCCGGGTCGGCGGCCATCTCGTCTATTTTTTCTTTCGGCAGATTGTAGAGGGATTTCTGCTGCGCGTAGTACAGCGTGTTCAGTTCGTCGATGGTGACGGTTTCCTTGTCGAGTTTCGCGACCCATTCACCCGAGTATTTCGCGCATGAAAAAACGCTTGCGGCGACGAAAACCATAATCAGCGCGATAAAAATTCTTTTTGATGTCATAATTCGGTTCCTTGGAATAATGTAGTAGAAGTCACGGCCTGCGGAACAGGCCGTGCGTCACGGAACAACAGCTGAGAAAGGTAACAATTTACGATATTTGTTGCAACCATTTTTTTAATTCTTCGAGCTTTTTTTCGTCCCCTTTCTCGAAGGGCTTGAATAAAAGGACCTCGTGGTCCAGCGGGTCCAGCGAAACGCGGGCGTCTTTTTTTAGCTTGCTCACAATCTTCTGCCTGTCAACCTTCGCGTCGGATGATATGCGGATGCGCACGCCGCGCGAGTCTTCGAGAATTTCGTCGATCCACAGAAACGACGCGAGTGCGCGGATTGTCTCAAGGCGTATCAGAATTCGCACCTCGGCGGGCGGCGGACCGAACCTGTCGATAAGCTCCTTCTCAAGGTCGTCGACTTCGCCCACGCTTTCGCACGATTCAAAGCGCTTGTAAAATTCTATTTTCTGGCGCTCATCGTTGATGTACGTATCGGGAATGAAAAAGTTCGTTTTAAGAAAAACCGGCGTGCGGAACGCGTGCACCGGTTTTTCCCCCTTCAGCTTTCGCACCGCGTCTTCGAGCATCTGGCAATAGAGGTCGAATCCCACCTCCATAATGTTGCCCGACTGCTCGCGCCCCAGGATGTTGCCCGAGCCGCGTATCTCCATGTCTTTCATCGCGATCTTGAAGCCGCTGCCGAGGTCCGAGTATTCAGCGATTACCTGGAGGCGCTTCTGCGCCGTTTCTGAAAGCGGGATGTGCCGCGGGTAGGTGAGGTACGCGTACGCGCGCGTGATCGATCGTCCTACGCGGCCCTTCAACTGGTAGAGCTGCGAAAGGCCGAACGCGTCGGCGCGGTTTATGATGATGGTGTTGACGTTGGGCATGTCCAGCCCCGATTCGATAATCGAGGTGCTGAGGAGCACGTCATATTGTTTTTCCAGGAAATCGATCATCACCTCTTCAAGCTGGTGCTCGTGCATCTGGCCGTGCGCTACACACACGGTGGCCTCAGGAACGAGTTCGGTGATGAGTTTCGCCTGCGCCTCGATGGTTTGCACGCGGTTGTGCACGTAAAACACCTGCCCGCCGCGCTCTAACTCCCTGAGCATTGCCATGCGGACGATATCGGGATTTTCTTCGATGACGTATGTTTCGATCGCCTGGCGGTTTTCCGGCGGCGTTGCGATGATTGAGAGGTCGCGGATGCCCGAAAGCGACATGTGGAGCGTGCGCGGAATGGGCGTTGCCGAGAGGGTCATAACGTCGACCATGGTGCGCATCTTCTTGAGACGTTCCTTGTGCTTTACGCCGAAGCGCTGCTCTTCGTCGATGACGAGCAGCCCCAGGTTCTTGATGATAATATCTTTTGCAAGAAGCGCGTGTGTGCCGATGACGATGTCGATCTCGCCGTGTTCAAGCTTGTGCTTTACCGCCTGTGTTTCGGTGCGTGTGCGGAAGCGCGACATCATGTCGATGGTGATGGGGTAGTCGGCGAAGCGCTTTTTGAAGGTGGAAAAATGCTGCATTGCCAGCACTGTCGTTGGTACGAGCACCGCGACCTGCTTGCCCGCCATCACCGCCTTGAAGGCGGCCCGGATTGCGACCTCGGTTTTGCCGAACCCCACATCGCCGCAGATAAGCCTGTCCATGGGCTCGGGCTTTTCCATGTCGTCCTTTATATCCTCGATTGCCGTGATCTGGTCGGGCGTTTCCTCGAATTCGAACTTCGACTCGAACTCCTCCTGCCACATCGTGTCGGGGGGAAATTGGAAACCGCGGAGGGCCTTGCGCTTCGAGTATATCTGGATCAGCTCCCCGGCGATCTCCTCGACCGATTTCTGCACCTTCTCCTTGATGCGGTTCCATGCGGATTTTCTGCCGAGCGCGTCGATGCGCGGCGTCTTGCCGTCCATGCCGATGTATTTCTGCACCATCGTGATCTGGTCGAGCGGCACATAGAGCTTGTCGCTGTCTTCGTACTCGATGAGGAGAAAATCACGCTCGACACCGCCGGCCGCCATGCGCTCGATACCCTTGAAGATGCCGATGCCGTGATTTATGTGCACCACGTAATCATTGACCTCGAGTTCGAGAAACGATTCGATGGGGCGGGAAAATTTTTTCTTGAACTGTCGTTTCTTTCTGTACGACTTGCCGAATATCTCATGGTCGGTCAGGATGAGGATTTTGCATTCGAGAAGCTCGAACCCCTCATGGAGCGGCGTGATAAGAATATTGAGCGGCGACGTGTCGTTCAGCAGACCGTACTCGTTGTCGGGGCGCATCTCGGCGAAAAGGTCGCTCAGGCGGCGGGCCTGGCCCTCGAAGCCGGTTGAGAGCACGATCTTCCATCCCTCCGATATCCTTGCGCCGAGGTCTTCGCGCACCTGGGCGATCCTGCCGTGGAAGTTGGGGATGCTGCGTATTTTCCACTGTTGCGCGCCGGGCGTCGCGGTGAACACCTGCAGTTCCACGGAACCGGAACGGGCCTCGCTGAATGCGTCGGTTTTCAACAGGCGTTCGGGCGGAAGGCAGAACGCGGTCCCGCATTTCCGCCGATGAAGCTCTTGAAATACTTTTACAAGCTGGTCGCGCTGTGTCATCAGTTCCAGGGTTTCGAGAAAGAACACACGCCTGTTCTTGTTAAAATAGGAGAGCACCGACTCCTCACGGATGATGAGGGGGAATACGTCTTCGATGCCGCCGTCGGATTGTTCGCCCGTATCGTCGCCCCTGAGCGCGGGCGGCATTTCGATGCCGGCGGTGCGCGATTCCTCGAGTTTTTTTATAAGGGATTTCCGTTCCGACGCGGAAAGCACCAGTTCCCTGCGGGGATAGATTGTTATGCCGGGAATGCTTCCTGTCGAGATCTGGCTCTCGATATCGAATTCGCGGATCGATTCCAGCGTGTCGCCGAAGAATTCGAGCCGCACCGGATTCTCGTGCGTGGGAAGAAACACGTCGATGATGCCGCCCTTCACGGAAAACTGTCCGAACGATTCGACGCGGTACTCGCGTGTGTAGCCGTAATCGGCCAGGGCGGCAATGATGTCGTCGAAGGGATATTCGTCGCCGGCTTCGAGCGATATCCCTTTTTTAATAAGAAATTCCTTCGCCGGAACGGCGCGCATCAGCGATTCTACCGTTGCCACAATGATGGCCGGCTCGCCGCTGATGATTTTATACAGGGCGGCGATGCGCTCGCGCTCGGTCTTCTCGGGCGGTGACACGAATTCGTAGGGAAGCGTTTCCCAGGGGGTTAGCGTAAAGACGTTTCCGGGCTCGGTGAAGCACGTGAGGTCGATATATACCTCGTGCATTCGCTGCGCGTTTTTTGTTATCACGAGCGTCTGCCGCGGTGTGCTGTTAAACGCGGACGCGACGATGAACGGGAACGACGACGGAGCGATTCCTTCGATGGAAGCGCCGCCGGCTGCCTTCCCGTAGCCGGCGAACTCGCCGGAGCGGATAAACGTGTCGGTTATCGATTTAAGCAGCATAGTCACATAGTATCAGAAGCGCAGTTCCATTTCCACCTGCGCGCTGTCTTTGTCCATGCCGCCTTTCAGGGACGTGCCGGCGCCCGTTTCGAGAATTGTGCGCAATTTATTACGGTTGCTGAAATACCGGTAGCCGTACCACGCCGATGCGGTTATCCCCGCGGTTGCCGACGCGAACGACACTACCGACAGCACCGTACTGACGACGCCGAAGTCGATAACCGTGGCGAAGAGGATGCCGATGCCAAGGGATACGGCTCCCGATCCGGCGAAGAACAGGCTGTTGTAGCCGTTAGTAATAGTATTCTCTTTCGACAGATACAGGTAACGGATGAGATTCTGCGGCGCAAGCCTGCCGATATCGTCAGCCCGCGCCGTATCTATCGTAAAGGTTTTTTGTATGGGATAGCGCAGGTAGTGGTAATATTTTGCATCGACGGGCCGGCCATGGAAAATTCGCTCGATGGTATACCCATAGGCCCCGTTTGTCAGCGCGGTGGGAATCTGAAATGCGTAAAAGCTGTTATGCATAATATCCGGATTTGTCGTGAACGAAAAGTCCTTCTGCGCGTTCTCCGCCGCCGGCCCTTTCGGGCGCACGGTGATGCGGTACAGCGCGGGCGCGGTGCCGTCTTTCGTATTGTAGATGTCCTGCCATATAAAATACGGCCTCTCGACGCCGATCGTGCCGATCGGGTACACGAGGGGATCGACGATGCCCTGCGCTGCCAGCGGCAGGCACGTCATGATGATCGCAATCGCGGTCGTCGCCATTATACGCAGTGTGGCTGCCATTATCATCCCCGATTATTTATTTTCGATTGTGCGCACTCCATGTGATTGCCGTTTCGTACATATCTCGCAATCAAAGCGACCGTCGGCGGCCGGAATAGAGCGCCGTGTGCGCCTCTTGTGCGGTGATATATCTGACGGGGCTGTTTTCGTAAATCATTTTATTTTTATACTGCGGTTTCGTGGAAAAACACCGTTGCCGCAATCTTTTACATGAATGCGCACGTTGCGGTGTGCGTGCGCCTCTCCGCGCCGTGCGGCGATAATTTTGCGATACTGGTTGACAAAATTTTGAATATGTGCAATAATTCATCACGCATGGGGGCGTTTTTCCCATGTATGCCATGCCTCAATCTTTGGGGGAAGCGTCTTTTGTGTTGTATAATGCCGACAATATCATGCCCTGCGGTCCATTCAGTCACTCTGCTGGTAAAGGAAGGTGCGTAATGGCGCGTGTGGTGATGCAATTCGTTTTTTTCTTCTACCGCCCGGTTTTTTTCATTCTGGCGGCGCTGGATACGGCGGTTCTCGGTGTCATCGTAATCATCATCTCATATTTCGATCCCGGCGGTAACGTTGTCCACTACATCGGCAGGGTCTGGTCGCGGGCCAACCTGTTGCTCTCGGGGGTACGCATGCGCGTATACGGCAGGGAGCATATCCGCAAAGGACAGCCGTACGTTGTGATGATCAATCACCAGAGCCACTACGACGTGTGGGCTGCCATCGGTTATCTTCCGCTCCAGCTTCGCTGGGTAATGAAGATGGAGCTTCGCGGCATACCGATATTCGGCCTCGGGTGCGAGCGGATGGGCCATATTTATATAGAGCGCAGGGACCCTGAAAAGGCGCATCGGAGCCTTGCCGTGGCCGGCGAGAAGATACGAAGCGGGGCGTCGGTGGTGTTTTTCCCGGAGGGGACGCGCAGCCGCGACGGCAGGCTGCAAGAATTCAAGAAGGGAGGATTCGTTATCGCGCTTTCCGCGGGAGTGCCCATCCTGCCGGTTACTGTCAATGGCGGAAGAAAAATACTGCCGAAGGGCAGTGTGATGGTGCGTCCCGGCGTGATGGAGATTATAATCCATCCCCCCGTGGACGTATCTGAGTATACCGCCGCGGACAAGGGGCCCCTTATCACGAAGGTGCGTGAAATTATTGAAAGCGCGCTCGTGGTATAGTATCGCGATTATTTTTTACGCGCCGGGACGGGGCAATCAGTAAATTAATTGACGCGCCGTCCGCGGGGCGTTATACGGCGATCGATATACGGTGCGGCCATGGCGCGCCGGTGCGTGTAATGCGGCCGCATGGAGGGATGTATGATTGAAATGCTTTTTCTGCTCGGGTTTTCGCTTCACAATATCGAAGAGGCGCTGTGGCTTCCGCAGTGGTCGAAACGGGCGCGACGGTTTCACCGGGAGGTGTCTGAAAACGAATTCCGGTTTTCGGTTATTATCGTGACGGCGGTGGGCTATCTTCTGACCTTCCAGTATTACATATGGTCGGATGTATATGCGTGGTCGAAATATGTGTATCTGGGATTTGTTTTGATGATGGTGATTAACGCGGTTTTTCCGCACCTGCTGGCGACGATTGTGCTGAAAAGCTATGCGCCGGGAACTATCACGGGACTTATGCTCAACGTCCCTGTTGGATTGTATATTCTTGCGACGGATATCAATGGCCGCGGGGATTTGATTGCCCTGGGGATAGCGCTTGCGGGAGTGGCCGCCGTTACGCTTGCAATTATCAATATTCTTTTTAAAGCGGCACCCACATTGCTCTCGGGCAATGAATGACTGTAAAACCTATATTTTCGTTATGAAGGTTTCAGTGTAATGATACGGATACTGTTTCTTGGTGTCGTTGCCGTGCACGGATTGATTCACTGCATGGGTTTTATAAAGGCGATCAGGCCCGAAAAGATACCACAGATGGCGCAGCACATTGCGCGTCCCGTGGGACTTTTGTGGCTGTCGGCAGCCCTGCTGTTCGCATGCACTGCCGCTCTTTTTTTGCTGAGGAAGGACTGGTGGTGGATGGCTGCAGTGCCGGCGCTTGTGCTCTCGCAGCCGCTCATCATCATGTCCTGGAAGGACGCGAAATTTGGCACGATCGCTAATGTGCTTATCTGCGCGGCTGCCGTGGTCGCGTACGGGAACTGGCGCTTTTCATCGATGACTGCCCGGGAGCTTGCGCTGCTTGTTCCGGACCCGGCCGAGCGACCCGTCATAATAACAGACGACATGCTGAGCGGCCTTCCGCCCGTTGTGCGGCGATGGCTTGTGCGGTCGAATGTTTCCGGAAAGGTGATGACGCGAATCGTGCATCTTGCCCAGTCGGGGCGCATGCGCAATAGTCCCGACGGGAAATGGACGAATGTCGAGGCGGAGCAGTGGTTCAACGCGGAACACCCCGGATTTATCTGGAGGGCGGACGTGTCGATGGCGCCGGGTGTATTCCTTGCCGGGAGGGACCGCTACCTGAACGGGAAGGGGCAGATGCTGATCAAACTGCTGTCACTTTTTCCCGTTGCCGAAAGTTCGGGCCCGGAGGCCGATCAGGGTACGTTGTTGCGCTATCTTGCGGAGATTGTCTGGTTCCCTTCCGCTGCCCTTCGTAATTATATCAGGTGGCGCCAGGTTGACATGACAACAGCGGAAGCCACAATGACATACGGCGGCGTTACCGCGTCAGGTGTGTTCACGTTTGATGTGAACGGCGATATGACGAAATTCGAGGCAAAGCGGTATTATTACCGTCCTGAAGGGGCAACGCTTGAGGACTGGATGATACAGGTGGAGCCGAACGGTTACCGTGAGTTTGAGGGCGTTCGTGTCGCGGCGCGCGCGTCAGCGACCTGGCGGTTAAAGGAAGGCGATTTCACGTGGTACCGGCTCGAGGTTACGGACATTCGGTATAACGAAGCGCCGCGCTGAAGGAAAGTCTGAAATGCCCGTATCAACAGTACCGCATAACGGGGTGTATGCGCAGTATTGTTTTTTTAACTGCGAAAAGATTGTTTACATATAAACATTATGGTGTAAGAATAAAGTAAACAACACAATGAATGCAAGTACCGCACATATTCTTTACATCTCCCTGACGATTCTCTTTGCCGGATTTGTTGCCCATGCCGTGATACAATTCGCATATACGTATATTGCACAGCGCTGGAAGAAAGCGCTGCCTCCCCTGTTCCTGACTGGAGCGGCGTTCCTCTATTGTATCAGCGATGTTCTGGCGTCGATTTTTGCCTTCATTACTCCGGAGGCAGGCCTGTCGCGTTTTTTTGTAATGCAGAGAGAGTTATCCCTGCTGCTGTTCGTTATCATCACGCCATATTATATGAACCGGATTTTTGCGATACGCGAGCGGATTAAAAATGTTAACCGTGTTCTTTTTTGGATCGGGATAATCGCAACTGCCGCGATGGCATCCATTGCAGCATATAATCCCGATCTTCTTGTGGCCTGGCCAAACCGCGATGGAACAACGGGCGGACATTTTGGCATTATATACGATGTGCGGAATATGGGCCCCCTTCTGATAATCCGCAATAGTATAATGACGGCATATCTGCTGTATTCAACGGGCGTTGTTTTGTTTTCAGGGCTCAGGAGAAATGAGCCGCACAGGTATGCCAGAAGCCTGATCGTGTGCGTGGTATTGAGCTATTTCGTATTCAGTTATCTGTATTCCATTTTGTTTGCTCGCAATCCGGCGGGATACGGCAGTATTCCGTATCCGCATTTCGGCCTTGGGATCGTAATCTTCATTATATTCATGACGTCCGGAACAATCAGTAACATTATTGACAATTATTCCCAACTGGTCAACGTTAAAAAGAATGTTAATAAGATAGTATTATACGATATGCTCACCGACATTCCGAATCGAATAAGTTTTATACGTGATCTCCGATCGGCTCTGGAAGAAACGAGAACGCACGGGGGGGCCTTTTCTCTGCTCTTTCTGGATATCGACGATTTTCAAAACCTTAACGAGTGTTATGGGGAAAGCGTCGGCGATGAAATTTTGCGCAAGTTCTCGGCCCGTCTTATTGATCTGTTCGG
>DHPI01000065.1:71976-74395 GCA_002407865.1 Spirochaetia bacterium UBA5368 | reverse complement strand
TTATTGATCTGTTCGGACGGGCGGGATATCTCTATCGCATCGGCGGCGACGACTTTGTTTTTTTGCTCAGGGATTCGCGCCGCGAAGATGACGCAAAAAATCTTGCCGACAGAATCATCACATCGTTGAGAAATCCATTTCTCGTCTCCGGCGTTTCGTACCCGGTGACCGCCAGTATCGGGATTCTTTATGTCCCCAGAGACGGAGCGGACCACGAGGAGATACTGAAGAACGCCTACAGCGTTATCCGCAGCGCGAAAAAGATCAAGAATACCTGCGAGGTCTTCTCATTAGGCCTGCTCGACGATTCATTTAACAGGATTCGCACTGTCAACATTCTGCGGGACAACATCAACAGGGACCGTTTTACGCTCTATTACCAGCCCGTTGTGGACAGCGATGAAAACATATTTTACGCCGAGGCCCTGCTGCGCTGCACCGATGAAAACCAGCCGCTCGGCGGTCCGGGGCGCTTCATTCCGCTTATCGAGAAGGCGGGCATGGCGAAAGAGGTTGACAATATGGTTGTCCGCAAGGCCTTTCACGACATGGAGTTGCATGTTAAAAACCGGTTCAACATCAGCATCAACCTGTCAACAGATCAGCTTGTCAACCAGAAGTACAGCAAATTTCTCTCGTCGTTTGCCGCCCAGCATGGAATTGAAAACCGGCAGATCATTCTCGAAGTCACCGAGAATCAATTGATGGCCAATCTTTCTTCGGCGCGAGACAGCCTGACGAAGCTGCGAAACAGCGGCTTCGCCGTGGCAATCGACGATTTTGGCACCGGATTTTCCTCGCTTGCTTACCTGGCGGAGCTGCCCGTTGATTTTATCAAGCTCGATATGATTTTTGTCCAGTCTATCCCCGGCGATCTCAGAAAAGAAGCGATGGCGCGGCATATTATTGAGCTTGCTCATTCACTTGACCTCAAGGTTGTTGCCGAGGGTTTCGAGTTGCGCGAACAGTTTGATTTTTTCAGGGAGCTGGGGTGTGACTATTTTCAGGGATTTCTTTTTTTACGTCCGATGCCGCTTCACACGATATTACAGGTTTACACCGATGAGCGCGATGCCGTGAAATAAACCGGCGCATTTGGGCGCCGATACCGTGTTGCGTACCCCGCATGTCAGCGGGCAATGACAATACCCGTTGGCATCCCGTCAAGTTGAAGAAACTTTTCCACGTTTGAATTCGGCGCGGCAAGATCGGCGCGATAGATGCTGTTGTCGGCGCCGGACGTCCAGTATATCTTTCCACCCTTTTTGTCCAGTGCGATCTTCTCGATGCTGAAACCGGCCGCCGTTACCCATTCTGACGGACTTTGCACATTCAGATTCGCCCGTTTAATAGACAGGATAAACGGATTTGCGATAGTGTAGTCCACATAATAGACATGGCCTCCGCTGCCATCGACGGCGATGCCCCTGAAGGGGGTTGAGGGGTTTGCCGAACCAGTTCCGGTAATTTGCTGCATATAGGTGTCGTTATCCATTTCACTCTGGTATACGGCTCCGGAGTTTCCGCTACCGAAAGCGGCATGCACGTTCCAGTATGAACCGGCGTTCAGGTATGTTTTCCGGTTTATCGTATCGAGGCACAGGGCGTAGGTGTAAATATCAGTGATCTTCTTAAACTGTTTCTCCGGTGTCAATACCGGAACTGGTGCGTTGAGATATGACCGCAAAAGGTCATTTTTAGGCGCGCTAATATTAGTTTCGTTCCAGTATATCATCTGTGCAACGGGGTCGATGGCGATGGCCGTAGGTCCGTGGCCGGAGTAAGAACGAAAAAGCTCCTCACCGGTTCCGTCCAGGCCGGTCCTCCTGATCTGAAACGTGGTTCCCCCGGAATATTCGGCCCAGTACACCTTTCTACCGGTCATATCAAGGGCGATGTCGAGGGGCACGCGTGGGGAGATGATGGATGCCACGGTTTCAATCACCGTTTCGTCGGTTAAAATGCGCTTTATGCCGCTCCCCGATTCGGTCCAGTACAAGAGGACGTTCGGCGGATCTGCCGAGCCTTTGTCATCCAGCAATATCTCGAATTCCGAGCCACAGCGGCCGCCGAATAGTAAGAAACAGATTATGATGACAGCCAGTAGCGTGCAACACGTGGCGCCCGATTGTATATTTGTTTTCTTACGCATCAGTAACGCATATACCTCTGCTGAACATATATAAGAGCAAAAATAAACCGGCGAAATTAAGGAATATTTTATCGGGAAAATCGATAGCCCGCGCCGATGCCGATACCAAATCCGTACATGGGGACGCTGCCGTCGTATATATAATCGAACCTGATCTGGGGAGAGATTACAACGACATCTATGAAGAAGCTCGGGCCTGTGCCGCAGCCGATATTCCATTTTATGCATGAGGTCTGCTCGGAGCGGCCATCGATTTTATACCAGCCG
>DHPI01000065.1:64315-71857 GCA_002407865.1 Spirochaetia bacterium UBA5368 | reverse complement strand
GCCGATTCCGATTACAGGCGCACCGGCCCAGTCAAAGCGGAAGCCGCGGATTGAAAAAGGGAACCGCCACAGTGGTCCCGCCGATACACGCCCGCCGGCTACCTGTTTTACGCCCTTTTTTGAATGAAAAAATGCCATCTCGCTTCGTACGCCGGCAGGGTGAATGTTCCGTGTAAAACCGGATTGATTTAGATTGATATCGCCAGTCAGCGCGGCCCCGGCGCCGTACGGCAGCACCGATCCAAGCTTTCCCGCAGTAATGCCGCAAAACGGCGCGAGAAACACGGCGTATCGTTGTTCAGCAATGGCGCCGTCCCCCGCACGTTGGCTTCGCCCTTCAAGCTTCTCGATGCCCGCCTGATAGTTTATTTTCGCTTCACTCTCATTGACAGGTTTCCCCATTTTCTGAAATATCTTTACGTCTTCCTGGAAGCTTTCGGTTTCGTACATCGTTTTGATCTGCGAGCGTTCTATGGTGAAGGTGCCATGATAGTTTCCGAGAACAACGTGATTCACTTTTTTTTCGAGTATTTTCCCGTTGAGTATCATATTGTCGTTTGTGACAACGATGTCGCCGTGCAGGGGTGCATGTGGGATAAGGAAAATGATTATCGTTATTATCAGCGCTGCGTAATTTTGCATGCTATTCCTTTACGGTGATACGTGTTATCCTGTCCCTTTTCACGTTGATTATTCCAATTGAAGATTTCAGGGTAATGTGATCGTTCGTCTCTTCCATGACGGCGCCCTTGAATGTGTTGCCGTCGCTTGTCTCGATGACAAGATATCTGATGGTATCGGCCGATCTGGAGGTGCTCTTCTGAATTTGATCTGCCTGCCTGAGAATTTTTTCCGATGCCGCAAATTCTTTGACACGGGCCACATCCGGTATTGCGGGCTCGGGATTCGCCTCATTTTCGATCATTTCAACAAGGACGGGGTCCTGTAACCGTTTGTTCATCTGGATGGCAATCTTTCGTATTGCGTTATCCCCTCCCGCCCTCGATCCGATAATGAAGAGCTTGCGGTTCGAGAGCTTTGCATATTGTGATGACGGCGATTTTGTAATTATGTCGATATACGTTTCAATCGCCTTGCCCGGTTTGCCGAGTCCGCTATAACAGCGCGCTTTGTAATACCGTATCATGTCAGAATCCTTCGGCCCCGGCAACGACTCGGCCTTTTCAAGAATGCTGAGGGCCTGCTCGTAGGCCATAAGATTGACAAGCGACCGGCTTTGCAACAGGGGGTCAGAGCCGCTCGTCAGAACCTTTTCGCGGGCGATGATGAATCCCTCAAGATACTTCGATAATATTGTGGCGGTTATAGCACTGCTTTCCTGATTGTAGTCGCGTATAATGGTCTGATAATTCTTTCTGGCGCTGCCGTTCATGCCGGCGAGTGCGTAGCAGTACCCCTGGTGAAGCAGCATGCTGGCCCTCAACGAAGCATCGATATTTTTGTTTGAAAGCGCTTTTTCATATTGGTCTACCGCGCGTTTAAACAAGAAATTTCTTTCATAATAATAGGCGATATCCAGATCAATAAGTTCCCCATCCTGCCGTTGATTATATGACAATGGTTTTTTCCCAAGGATCGCGCGGTTCAGGTTTATCAGCTTGATGGCGGGCAATGAAATGATTTTGTATCGTGACGGCATAACCGCGGGATAATTTTTTTCGCGCACTATCAGGGAGTGCACCCTCTCTTCTATCGCGTCGGCGCTTTCCTGCGTAAGCCGCTTCTCGTACATTTTTTTATGTATTTCATATGTCGCGATGAGCGCGATGTGGTCTATGCTTCCTTCGCGTTGGTCCAATCTTTGCAGGTGCGTTTTGAGCTCGTCCAATCGCAGGGAAATATTGAGTTCGTTGATGAACAGCAGAAAAGCGACAGCGCCCAGGGAAACAAGAACGAGAATGGCTGGAATTGTCTGTTTTCTCACGGAAGGGGTACCTCTACCGGCTGATTTCTACCCTGTTTCGTCCGCGCAGCTTGGCCTCAAGGAGCGCCGTTTCCGCTGACTGGGAAATATCGTAATAGCCGTCGGCCGTGTTGGGGCTGGCGGGATCGAAATATGAAACGCCGATGCTGATCGTTACAGGGATTTCGCCATCGGGCGTGATGATATTCTTTTTTTCGACAGTAGCCCTGATTTCTTCCGCGAGGTTGTGAACCTGTGCAGGTGTGCGTCCCGACGACATAACGGCGAATTCTTCCCCTCCGAACCGTGCAACTATGTCGGTATCCATGCAGGTGTGCAGTATCGTTTTGGCTGTTTCCATCAGCACTATGTTGCCGGTCTGGCGTCCGTAGACGTTGTTTATATTTTGGAAATTGTCTATGTCGATAAGGAAAAACGCCATAAGGTCTCCCGTTTTCCCCGCTTTTTTAATCTCTTCCTGAACACGTTCAAGCATGTAGGCGCGGCCCACAAGCCCGGTCAATCTATCCCTTAACGCCGTGTGATCACTTTTTCCAGGGCCTTCCTTCTCTGTTTCAATCTGGTTGGATAGTTTGGTCATATTGGCGTGTATCGATTCAGCCATTCCGTTGAACGTGTCCGCGAGGGAGCCGAATTCATCTTTTCGTTGTATCGATACCCGCGCGGTGAGATCTCCTTCTGAAAGCTTCTTCCCGGCCTGGTTGAGCAGTTTAAGAGGGTGAATAATATATCGAAAAAGAACCAGGGCGAAAATAAGATGAAAGAAAAGGATGACAAGTAGTACGTATACGGCCTGGAAATAAAGGTTCTTCAGTGATTTACTCGCTCCGTGTATGTCTTTCCGAACCAGCAGAATGGCGCTGGAAAGGTCGAACGCGCGAAGCGGGATGTAGCAGTATATTATTTCTTTTGCCTCGTCGATTCGTATATAGTAATCTTTCCCGCTGAACGTCATGGAGGTGATCGAGCGGAGGCCATCCTCAATGAAGGTTTCAGGAGGATTTGTTGTATCGCCGGATTTATAGAGAACGTCGCCCTTTTCTGTAAAAAAAACATAGTCTGTGACGTGCGGCCCGATTAATGCAGCGATCTGTTTTATCGTAAATTCATTGCCTGCCGTTTCGAACAGGCGCCCTTTTTTCATTTCAAGAGTGAATTTTTTAAGCGAATCGATGAGCGTCACGAGCTGTTTTTCCGATTCGAGCTTTGTAATGGCGCCGATAAGGTCGGCCTGGTTTTCAAAAATTACAGAAATTACAAAGGATATATTAATAAGCGCAAGCAGCGCATACAGTGCGATGATTTTAAAACCGATGGAGCGCCCAATTTTATGTTTCATCAATGTGTTTATCTCACTATGTGTAATAATACGACATAGTGAGCACTGTGTTCACAAAAATTTCAAGTAACTAACTTGAGTCAGGTGAAAAATGATACGTAAATACGAAAAAATCCGCCGGTAGTGACACCCTGAATCTCCCGGATAAATACAAAATTGACTGACGCGGCTCAATAATTTCTTCCGTGATAAATCCGCGGCAGTGCATTAATCGTGATTGCAATAGCATCATCGATATAGTACATCTGTCGGGAGTATGTTTCGACTGTGGTTATCACACAATGTGGAAGCGTATATGGACAAAAGAAACAGCAGGTATGCATTGATCGCGGCGGTGTGCGCCGTATGCGTGGTTGTATGCGCCGCACTTCTGGACGCCGCCGAACCGCGCTTCGGCGATATCGTGCGCCAGGGAGCGGCGGTACGCGCAATAGACGCGGAAATCGTTCAATACATAGATAGCGGCGCGGCGCCGCGCGAGGTGTTCCGGGGAAGATACAGGGCCGATGAAGCCGGTAATTTTCGCATCGACTACTCCGCGCCGTCGCGGCAGATTGTGATTAAAAACAGTCGGGGCCTCTTCTGGTATTATCCTGACGACAGGCTGCTCTACGAGATTGCGCGGCGCGGCGCTGAATCGTCGAAGCCGCAATTCAATCCACTCCATGAATTTGCGCGTGATTTCGAACGTCGCTTCGATGTGCGGTACCGGGGAAAACGGATATATGGAGTATTCCGCCGCGCGCACCGTTTCGATCTCGTCGACAGGGCGAGCAATCTGCGCATGACGGTCTGGGTCGATCCGGCGGACAGCCGACTTCTTGAAAAAAATGTGCGTGACCCTGCCGGGCGTGAGATAATGAAGGAATTGTACGGCGATTACTTGGTGGTAAAAGGCATTCTGTTTCCCCGCAGGGTTGAGGTCTCGGCATTGACAGCGCGCGGCGTTACAAAAAATATTACGCACTATAAAAATATTACTCTCAATCCTGCGTTTCACGGCGCGGTGTTTACGATGGAGTATCCCCGCAACGTGACGCGCAAAGCGATCCATGAATAGGGTGGGGGCGCTGGTATGCGGCATATGCGCCGCGCTTATTGCAGTATCGGCGGTAGCCGGGGCGGAACCGATACGTGATATTGTTCTGGTCGGCTCGACGATTAATATCGATGTGCGCGCCATACCGGGTGTTGCGGCCGGCAACCTGGGGGATGCTGATATCAGGTCCGTCGGTGCGCGTGTGACCGCCGAGTATCACCGCCTGGGCTACACCACATCGTATGTCGAGCGCCTTGTCGTCAGAAAAGACGGCACGCTCGAGGTGCACGTGAGGGAATCTCGAATTGCCGGTATCGAAGTAACGGGCATTGGCGCGCGGGACGCGCGCGAACTGGAATCCCTGCTTTTTCCAGTTAAAAACGAGATTTACAATAAACTCGTAATTCAGGACCGGATGAAGCGCGCCCGTGAGCTCTACAACCTTGATACCCTCCGTGTTGTGCCCGTGAACTATAAAGACTCTGATGACGTGTTTCTCTCCGTGCGCGCTGAAAGGACGAGTGCCGGACGTTTTTCGGGCGGTGTCGTGCTCGACCCGATTTACGGCATCGGCCCCTTGCTGGGATGGCGCATGCCCTCGAAAGATTCCGATTTTTCGGTTACCGGCACCGCCGGCTACAGGGCGAATGAATGGCGAAAAATCGCGGGCGACCTGCGGTACTCACGGCGTATGGCGCCTGGCGAGGGTGCGTTGGCGCTTGGCATGCGCGGCGGCCGCACTATTGAGCGATGGCAGTCGCGCGGCGATGAATTTACCGTTACGTCCTGCGCGCCATCGGTCGGTATTGGCGTCATAACGGATGTTACCGATGATTTTCTTCTGTGGACCACGGTGAGCATAGCTGAGATTGTGAACGCGCTTGAGGATTACAGCGAACGCGGGGGGCGCGCGTACAATTACGACACGCGGCTGACGCTCGATGTGCTGTTGTCGAATCGGTATTATAAAATGGAAAAAAACACCGCAACGGAAATGCACCTTGCGCTCTCCGGCGGCAGAAGCGGCCTTGAAAAAAAGGGATATGTGATTGCAGTATTCGACGCGTCCACGTCGGCGCCGTGTTTGTCGTGGCTGCGGCTTATACCGCGCTGCGCATCGTATTATACGTCGTCCAAGGAACGGCTGTATCATTCGTACGTGTTCGATGCGGCGCTTATGGGGTTTTCAAACGATTATACGGCATCGAAATGGAAAAACACCGCGGGGTTAGATGTCGAGGCCGGTCTGTTGCCGGGAATGTTGTATGTCGGACCTTTCGTTAATGCGGGGTGCTTTCTTGACGAGCGCAATTACTGGCGTGCGAAAACGGGAACCGGCGCAAAGTGCAGAATCCGCGTAAAGAGCGCTATGGTGCAATTGTATTACGCCTGGAATGCGGCAGGTCCCCCGAAGAACGGCGGCATGTATATTTCAGCGTCGGGAGATTTTTAAGCGGAAAAATCATTCCCGCGGTAATGCAATAAAAGGAGGATATTCTATATGAAAAGTATCAGATTTCCTCAGCCTTTCAGGCATGTGCATCCGCCAATCCGTAACGTGAACGAGCTGTTCGACGAAAGACGCACATATGGTCAGAGGGCCGCTGACAGAGTGGCGCTCGTCATGGGATCGTGGAAATTCGTGATTATTCAGACGGCCGTTCTCTCGGTGTGGGTCGTTCTCAATGTGACGGCGTATATCTATCACTGGGACCCGTACCCGTTTATACTCATGAACCTGGTGTTGTCGCTGCAAGCCGCCTATACCGCGCCGATTATCATGATGAGCCAGAACCGTCTCGCGGAAAAAGACAGAATCGAGGCCCATAACGATTACATGGTCAACCAGAAGGCCGAAGAGGAGGTTCGTGTTATCCTCGAGCATCTGGATGCGCAGAACGAGGCCTTGGAAAAAATCCATCAGATGCTGTTGGAAAAGAGCATGCGCGGCTGAAAACCCTTTCCCCATCGCTTGACGCGCCTTGATAAAATGTGTAAATTGTTGTATTTCAACGAATATATTTAATTGGAGGATAAATGCATGAGGATTCCAATTGTTTTCTATTCGGCATACGGCCATATTTACAGAATGGCCGAGGCTGTCGCGGAAGGGATTCGGGATGTAAAGGGGGCCGAACCGGTTTTGAAAATGGTTCCGGAAACGCTCCCGCAAAGCGTTCTTGAAAGCACCGGCATAGCCGCCGCCCGCAAGGCATTCGCGCATATTCCTGCGGTGACGCTCGAAGACCTGGAAACCGCGGATGCGGTGATATTCGGTACGCCGACACGCTTCGGCAACATGTGCGCGCAGATGCGTGCGTTTCTCGATTCGACGGGTCCGCTCTGGCAGAAAAGGGCGCTTGTCGGGAAGGTGGGAAGCGTCTTCACAAGCTCCGCGACGCAGCATGGCGGCCAGGAGTCGACGATACTGAGCTTTCATATCACCCTGCTTCATCACGGGATGATCATAGCCGGCCTTCCGTATGCGTATGAGGGGCTTGCACGTATCGATGAAATGAGCGGCGGGTCTCCGTATGGCGCCTCCACAATCGCCGGTGGAAAGGGCGAGCGAATGCCGAATGAAAATGAGCTCAACGGCGCGCGCTATCAGGGCCGGTACGTGGCGCAGATAGCCGCAAAGCTTGCGCGGCCGTAGAAATCGCCGATGATGTCCACCCTGGAGACATTCTTGATTGCGGGCGCCGGCGAAAGCAGAAAAAACACCGGCGTCCGCAGTGCGATAAAAGACAAAAAATGATGTGGCAGCGTTACGCGCCGGGTTATTTATTACGTGCGGTTAGACGGTACCGTGATATAATTGCGTGCATACGCGTTATTCCCGTCCTGCAAGCCTCATCTTTTCGCGCATGTCGATGAGGGTGATGATATGCGTGCGTTCTTCATTAATAAGCCTGGTAAGCAGGTTGTGCGCCTCCTTTTCGCCGGAATACATGGAGAGAAGTTCGGTATACCAGAGAATGGAGTCTTTTTCCGCGGTGAGCGCGAGATTGAAAACATCGGTCACCTTTGCGATGCCCTTGATCGCCGCGCTGACGTCGTCTTTGTCTTTGAACACGCGCTCGTCGCCGATTGCCTGCAGGTACTGGTAATACTCGCCGGTAAACTCGCCCGACGGCTCGCCGATTTCCGTAAGAAAAGTTTCGAAGAGCTCTTTGTGGCGGTGTTCCTCCTCGGCGAGGAATCCGAACATGTCAGCCA
>DHPI01000065.1:62356-64190 GCA_002407865.1 Spirochaetia bacterium UBA5368 | reverse complement strand
GAGGAATCCGAACATGTCAGCCAACTGCCGGTCGGTAAATTTTTTTCTGCACTCGGAATAGAAGAAACACCCGGAATCCTCGATCCCGACGGCGATATCGACAAGTTCTTTCACGGAAAATTTCATGCTGTATCTCCTCTCGTTGTACGGCGTTATCCCAGTGCGTTACAACGCCGTTATTCGGTGATGTTTTTAATCGCCTCAATGAACAGCCGCACGCCGAACCCTGTCGCATATTTCGGGCGATAGCCGCGTTGTTTCGAGTACCATGACGTTCCCGCGATGTCGATATGCGCCCACGGCGTTTTCTTCACGAAGTTCTTTAAAAAGGTGGCGCCCATTATCGTGCCCGCGTTCCTTCCCGAGGACACGTTGTTGATGTCGGCGATATCCGACTTGATATCGTCGGCGTATTCCCTGTACATTGGAAGCCGCCACAGCCTGTCGCCCGTCGTTTCGCCCGCGTTAAAAAGCGCGCCGGCTATTTCGTCGCTTTCGGTCAGCAGCCCGGCGATAATTTCGCCGAAACAGACGAGGCACGCGCCCGTGAGGGTCGCGATATCTATCATGTACGAAGGCTTCAACCTGTCCTCCGCGAACGCGAGCGCGTCGGCGAGAATGAGGCGGCCCTCGGCGTCGGTATTGCCTATTTCGACGCTTGTGCCGTTATACGCGATATGCACGTCGCCCGGACGGTAGGCGGTTTTGCCCACCATGTTTTCGCACAGCGGCAGCACTGCGTAGATGTTCTTTTTCAGCTTGAGCTCCGCCGCCGCCTTGATCGTGTACAGGCACGCCGCCGCGCCCGACATGTCGCTGCGCATGTCCTCGATATGGCCCGACGGCTTCAGGTTTATACCGCCGGAATCGAAGGTGATGCCCTTTCCAATGATTGCAACGGACTTTTTGCTTGAAGGATTGCCGGCGTATTTCAGCACCACAAGCTGGGGAGGATATATGCTGCCGCGGCTGACCGCGAGAAGCAGCCCCATCTTCATCTTCTCGATTTCCTTTTTACCGTACACGGTGCACGTTACGCCCCTGAGCTTCGCGAGCTTTTTCGCCTCTTTCGCGACGGCGACTGGATTGGTTACGTCGCTTATCTCATTGATGAGATCGCGGCACAGCAGCGTGTTTTCGCACAGGATTTCTATTTCTTCAAGCATCTTCGAAATCTTTCCGGCGGCCGGCGTAGACAGAATCGCCCTTTCAAGGGGATTCACCTGATCGTCGTTCTTCGATTTATAACGGTTGAATACATAATTTGAAAGGTATATGCCTTCTCCCAGCGCCCGGGCCGTTTCCTCGGACGATATATTTTCATATTCCGGAACAATTGCGTGAATGGCGGAAATCTTCTTTTTTCTGCATATTTCGGATACCGCGGCGGCGCTGTTTCGTAGCGTTTCTTTCGTCAGGTCGTCTTTTTTACCGGCGCCGGAAACGATGACTGCTGGGTGCTCGCCGAACGGGATGAAGAGTGTTTCGCCGGGCTTTCCCTTGAAAAAGGAGAGGTTCGCTTTCTCCTTAATGAAGGAAAGCGGCTCAGGAATGGCGTTGCCGTTTTTTGGGAAATCTTCGCAAAGAAAAACAGCAATGGTGTCTTTCCGGGTCAGGTGAGGGAGTGTCGATTGTGCAATAAGTTTCATCGGTCGTTGCTTCCATTATATGATAATTAAGATGTTGCGCCGCCGTGAGCATTACTCGGTACAGTCACCGGCATGTGCGCAGCGGTTTTGTACCGGCGGAATATATTAATTTCAACTATATTTTTAACAGAAAGTCAATTAAGTGCGCCCTATGCGGCTCCACTGCAATGTGCGATTGATGCGCC
>DHPI01000065.1:60439-62223 GCA_002407865.1 Spirochaetia bacterium UBA5368 | reverse complement strand
GGATGTGCGATTGATGCGCCACGGAAAAGCTTCTCGGGGATGTGTATATTCCACGTCAGCGGGCGGAGACTGTGCGTGGTCAGAACGTGAATCCCAGTTCATCTTCAATGAACTTGATCGCGAAATAGCCCACCATAAGCCCCTTGAGATCGTCCATCGGCAGAACGGGCATCCTCTTTTTTCTGTTGATGCCGGAAAGGATCTGGCTCTTTATCATAGATATGTCCGATTCAGTAAAATTGTCGAGCTCGATTATCTTTTCAACGATCTCGCCCAGATGTTCGTGCACGAATTTGTTATAGGTTTGTTCTGTCATAACAACTCTCTCACCGCCGCGATGGTGTTCACGGGCCTTCATCGCCAGTTCGCCTGGAAAGCGGTCGTGAATCATCATCAGGAAACATACAGTATTCTCAATAATATAGCATGAATATAGCATGCCGGCGGTGATGGAGCAATTTTAATGGGGAATAAAATGCAATTTTTTAATACACATTAGCATGTCAATGTAAATATTAAGCGTACACCACGGCATCCGGCATTATGCGATTTCGAAGTCTATGCGCATGGTGCCGGCATCGACGCCGACCAGCCGCACCCTGATGCGGTCGCCCAGCCTGAAGCGCCTGCCAAGGCGTTTGCCGACTACCGTGAAGTCGTCTTCCTGAACGAGATAATAGTCGTCGGTCAGCATGCGCAGGGGAACCATCCCTTCAATGGGCTTTTCCATCAGCGTAACGTAAAATCCCGACCTGCCGACACCGCTTACGACCGCGTCGAACACCTCGCCCGTTCTGCCGTCGAGGAGCCTGCACGATTTGAGCCTGAAAAGGTCGCGTTCTGCGCTCTGCGCCACTCGTTCCATTTCGGAACTTTTTTCACCCAGCGGCCGCAGCTCCTCGATATCGTAGGGGGCCGGAGCGGCGTCGATTATGCTTTTAAGGCAGCGGTGCACCACGAGGTCGGGATACCGGCGGATGGGTGAAGTAAAATGCGTGTAATCCTTGAAACCAAGACCGAAGTGGCCGAGCGGCTCGACGCCGTAGTATGCCTGCATCATCGATTTCAGGATGATAAAATTCGCTACTTCCTCGTATTCCATGCCGCGTACGCTGTCGATAACACCCTGCAGCGTTTTGCCGATGTCCTTTTTTTTGCTCATGGTCAGCCCGAGCGAGTTGAGGAAACGAACGAGCGTAACAAGCTTTTCGTCGCTGATGCTCTCATGCACGCGGTAGAGGGCGGGGATGCCGTGCTCTCTGAGCGTCCTGCTGACTGTCTCGTTGGCGCTCAGCATGAACTCTTCTATTATTAAATGGCTTTTAAGGCGCTGGGTCGTAATGAGGTCGACAAGCGTATTGCCCTTGTAAATGAATTCGGAATCGGTCAGGTTGAGGTCGACCCTTCCGTTCTGCATGCGCCGCTCCTTCAGCAACTGCGCGAAATCGTACATCTGCCGCAACAGGAGGGGCAGCTTCGTTTTTTTCCCGCTTTCAATAAGTTCGTGCGCCGTGGCGTAGGTGAGCCGTTTGTTAACCCTGATGATGCCCCTGAAAAATTCGTGTCCCACGATATCGCCGCGCCGGTTGAATTTCATGCGCACGGAAAGTGTGATCCGGTCGACGCCCTCCCTCAGCGAACACAGGTCGTTCGACAGCAGTTCCGGCAGCATGGGGATGACGGTGTTGCCCACGTAAAAGCTGGTGCCGCGCCGCGTTGCCTCTGCGTCGAGGGGAGTGCCCTTATCGACGAAGGCTGATACGTCGGCGATATGCACGTAGAGG
>DHPI01000065.1:60204-60342 GCA_002407865.1 Spirochaetia bacterium UBA5368 | reverse complement strand
CGATATGCACGTAGAGGGAATACCCATCGCGCGTTTTCTCGAACGAAATGGCGTCGTCGAAATCCTTTGCGTTGTCGCCGTCGATCGTCACGGTGTAGAATTTTTTCAGATTTTTTCTATGCTTCAGCTCGGATTCGA
>DHPI01000065.1:57808-60067 GCA_002407865.1 Spirochaetia bacterium UBA5368 | reverse complement strand
TTCGATAAATGCCGCATTTTTCGACGCAAGCTCCTCATAGTCGCCATGGGGGCCGGGAAGCGAATGTTTGAGGATGATTCTCCGCACGTCGTACAATTCGTCCCTTTCGTCGAACGTTTCTTCGACGGTACATTCGGGAATGCCGGCGATGATTTTTCCGGTAAGCTGCACGATGGCGCAATCGCCGACGGCGGGTTTACTACCGCTGCGGGACGAGCAGGCCTCGGCGCCGCCCGCCAGGTCGATCAGGCGGTAGAATATCATGCTTTTTGTCATGCCCGTAACGCGGGCGGTGTAAAATTCCTTTTTTCTCTTGAGTATCCGCGTGACGCGCGCGTACAGCACGCCCTGCTGGAACTCGACGATCTCCGCCTCGACGGCGTCGTTGTTGTGCGCGTTGTTGAGGTGCTCGCGCCGCACTGCGTATGTCGTACCATCGGCGGCCTGCAGCACGGTATCGTCGCGGCCCTTTATTTTTATTACGCCGGCGCACGAAAACGACGCCGATCTGGCGTAGCGTTTTTTCTTTTTTTCAAGATAGCCGGCGGCAAGGAGCGCCGCCAGCATGGTCTCGATACGTTCGAGGCTCTTTGCGCCGCGGCGCGTGTTCGTTTTGCCCCCGGTTTTTTTCCCGGAGTGCTGCCGCTCGGATGATGATGCGCGTACAAGCTCTTCGGCGGTAAAACCGCCTTCAATTGCGTTGATTTTTGATAAAATACTTCTGGATGTAATTGGCATATGCGTGATTTTGGCAAGAGTACCGGGATATCTGAGGCCGTACGGACGGGATATTCTGGAACAGCTTACTGGTTTACCTTTTTCGCGGCGGCTGCCTCCCTGATGTCGCGTATTTCCTGTCGTTTGCGGGAAATACTTTCCTTCAGTTCGTTGATCCTGCCCGCTGTCGTTTTGATATAGTCGTCGGACAATGAGAGCTCTGTCGCCCCTTCATCTATCTTTTGCATTACATAGCGGCCCATGTCCGCCTGGGCCTGCGTTATCGACTCGTCGCATTTTTTTATATCGAGCGTCAGTTTGGCGATTCTTGTATATTCCTCTGTTTTTTCAACAATCTTTTCGCTGTATTTGATAAATGTTTTACCCGCGTCGCCAAGCAGCCCCATGAGATTCCTCGTAACTAATACATATAATTATAGCGCATTTCCACATACAGCATAAAATAAATCGATTACGTCAAAGTATACACCTCTCACCTGTTACAGGGTGACGCGAAAAAATTAGTGCCGCCGGTGGTTTTTGTCAAATCAAAGTTGGGATTTCGTCCAAAAAAGGCGCCGTGGCGGCCGCCGGTCCTATCCTCCTTGTGATGCGTTCGGGAAGCTCGGCGATTATTGTGATTTCATCCCCGCTGACGGGATGGGCAACGCGCAGGCAACGCGCATGCAGGCAGATGGCCCCATCCTCAACGGTTTCGCCCGATCCGTACCGTGTATCGCCGACGATTGGAAATCCTATGGATGAGAGCTGTGCGCGTATCTGGTGCTTTCGTCCCGTGAGGAGCCGGACCATGATGAGCGCATATGCGTCGTTGCGCATCGTCATCCGGTAAAAAAGCGACGCCTCGCGGGCATCGTCTGATCGGCGCGTTACCACCGTGGTGTTTCCGCTGCGGGCCAGCATCTGCGTAAGCGCCGTCCAGTCCTTTGGGTTTGCTGCGGGCCCCGGTGCGGCATGCGCCAGGGCGGCGTACAGTTTTACGGCCCTCCGGTGATAAAATTCATTAAACAGGCGCGACGCCGCCTTGGATGTTTTCGCGAACAGCACTACGCCGGAAACCTGCCGGTCGAGCCGGTGCACCAGACCGAGGTAGACGTTGCCCGGCTTGCTGTAGCGTTCTTTAAGATACGCCTTCACCTGCTCGAACAGCGTATCCCTGCCGGTTGAATCGCCCTGCACAAGAAGCCCCGCCGGTTTGTCGACGGCGATGAGGTGGTTGTCTTCGTAGAGTATCTTCATGGTCGCGATGCGGTCGTGTCTCGTGGCGTCAAACGCCCATATTATTCAGAAGGCACTCCGGGGTTGAAATGGCAAGTTATATTTTTACGCCCGGCGGAGAGCATACCGGAAAAATTTGTGAATATCTGTTTTTTGCACGACAATACAGTATAATCAAATTTTAATTGACATAAAGAATATATGAATATTTTTTTATTCAATTTATTTTTTCAAATAATGTTTATGTATTATAATATGTACATATTAATTAAAATGTTACAAAACGCGCCGCGGGGCACGGCC
>DHPI01000065.1:48505-57649 GCA_002407865.1 Spirochaetia bacterium UBA5368 | reverse complement strand
CCATGCCGAATAATGAATACTTTAAATGGGCGGAGAGCCTTTTTGCATCGGGAAATCTGAACGCGAAGCCAGAGGCGCTCAAGGATGTTACGGTTGTAGAACTGTGCACGCTCATCCTTGGGCCGTCCGTTTCCTCGCTTCTGGCCGAGTTTGGCGCCACGGTCTTCAAGGTGGAACTTCCCGGCCTGGGCGACACGATGCGCTCGATTACGCCATTTTACAAATTTTACAGGGGGCAGGCGATCTCCTACATGAAGGAGGCGCGCACGCCGCGTTTGCGCTCCTCGGCGCGCTGCATTATCGCACACTCACGGGGAAGGGGCAGTATATCGACGTATCGCCGGCGGAGGCGTTCGGGAGATGCATCAACTATGGGCTTACCTATTTCGACGAATTCGGCGAAACCATTCCGCGAGTGGGCAACTTCGACGTGGGCGTGTTTCCGTACACGTATTTTAAATGCAGCGACGGCTATACGTTTATTGCCGCGTTTTCCGAGTCGAACTTCAAGGCGATGTGCGCGATGATAGACCGGCCCGACCTGCGTGACAGGTTTTTGTCTGAAAGATCGCGTGTCAACCTTGAGAACATGAAATACATTTACCACGAAATCGAGAAATGGACGATGGAGCACACCTTCGATGAAATTTCTGCGGCCATTGTCGATTACAACAAAAACGTGGGCAAGGGCGTCGTTGTGCCGGGCCGCATATGTTCGCCCGCCGATACGCTGAAGGAGCCGAACTGGTGGGAGCGGATGGCGTTTGAAAAAATAGACGATCCGGTGTACGACGAGTTGATAATAACAAACCAGGCGTGGAAGATGACGGAAACACCGCCGCGCGTAAAATGGGTGTGCAGGCCCGTGGGAGCCGACAACGAGAAAATATACAGCGAACAACTGGGATACTCGGTCGCGGATGTGCTCTCGCTAAAAGAAAGCGGCGTTATTTGACCCACACCCCGGTGATTAAGCTTCCGGCAAAGCGGTTTATTTTTTGAATACTACACATGTGAGAAACAAGAATACAATCGCGCAGGCGTGAAAATATTTGACAGGCGTTGGAAAAGTGGTTATGTTTGACATCCAGCAGGGAAGTGTGCGCCTGTTGCCTTCTGATGCGCGCATTATGCACATTGCGTATTACGTATTAATTGAATATATTAATTGAATAAAAGGAAGCGTTGTGCAATGAAGAAAAAAACGGGCAGAAATGATCCATGTCCTTGCGGCAGTGGAAAAAAATACAAGAATTGCTGCCTGAACGTGCATGACAACATCATTCCATTCCCCGGGAGGCCTGACGGTGACGACGCACTGAAGCGATATCAAGACATGGCGGAAGCCTGGGACCCCGCGCGCGGCCCCGTTCCCTCTTTTATGGAAAGCATGGGTAAGCCCAATCCGGCGACCGATGCCCTGCGTGAAATAAAGGCGAAAATGGGTGATAGGGTATTCCAGTCCGAAGAAGAGCTCAGGGATTTTATAAATGACCAGATGCGCGCGTTGAACAGCGCCCCTCATGATGACTTTTTAGGGCTTTCGCCCGCGCAGATGCGTTCGATTACCACGGGGGATTTTAACGGCAATTCAATGATTGTCGGGTTTAACGAGATAGCGCCTTCCGATCTGTTTCGCGGGATTCCCGCCCTTGACCAGTGCCTGTATCTTCTTCGCGCGCTGGCGCAACCGGAGAAGGGGGTAAGGGCGACACAGAAAGGGAACTTTTCCCGCGCCATTGCGCGTGACTTTTATAACGTTTTTCTCAGGCAGAATGCGCTGTTTGATACCACGCCGATGGGGGAGGATGATGTACGCGAAGTCGGGATGCTGCGCTTTTTTTTAAGGGATTCGGGGCTTATCAAACTGCGGAACGGATGGTTCAGCCTTACGAAGGAAGGGAGAAAGATGCTGGAACACAACGATCTGCGGGCGATATACAAACGGCTGTTTTTCTATTTTGCGGAAAGATTCAATTGGCTGTACGGCGCAAATTATCCGGATTCGATGGAATTTCTCCAGCGGTCGCTTATTTTTTGCCTCTACATCCTGAAAGTGAAGGCCGGTGATTTTGTTTTCGGGAGAGAGCTTTCCGAATATTATGCAAAGGCGTTTCCCGCGCTTGTGGAGGAGGGGGGTGAGAAATTCGGCAGGATCTTTGTTTGCTCTGGTTTCAGTTACATGTTTCTCGACCGGTTTGCGTGCTTTCTGGGGCTTGCCGAGCAAAGGTGTTCGGCGCGGGTTTTCCTGAGCGAGGAGAAGGAGTTCAGGGCGTCCGCTTTGTTTAAAAATGTTCTGGAATGGAAGGTGTAAAGAGGCAGCAGGGCGCCGTGAACGCGCGTATCGCATAAACAAGGACGTTGATTCAATGCGTATATTCAGAAATCCATATTTAAAGAGATAATAGCGTGAGTCATCTTCACCAACAACTTGCCGACGGTGTTGACAGATGGCTGGAAGACTGTTGCTGCGTCTTCCGGCGCGCTATTGTGTCAGCTCAATTCCGCGTATGCGGATTGCCGCTCTTTCCGCCAGGGCCGTATCGATAGTGGCCGTGAGGATATTTCTGCTTTCGTGATGCCACGATGTAACCGGCAGCGACGCTGTTACCTCATCGAAATCACGGACGCAGAAAATCCGAACGACAAAGCGCCGCGGCTCGATGATTCTCCCCTCAAGATGCTCTATGCGGATCGTCATGTCGCTGCCGTTGTGTTCACACGATACGCCGGTGAGCGAAAACTCTCCCTTGCGGCAGCCGGTCCCTTCGCCGTAATCGTCGTACAGCCTGTATGTGCACGGTTGTCCTGGAAATATATAAAGATAAATTTTTGTAAAATACACGCGCTCCGGTATGTGCATCATTACATCGACCGTCGGTATAATGGAGCCGTCCCGTATAAACAGGGGGATGTCGCCGCTGCGCCATGGACGCGCGTCGATGCGGCGGTCGCCCTCGATCTTTCGCAGCGTGCGGGGGTGACGCCAGTTGCCTGCGGGAAGGTACAGCGTTGCCTCGCTCCCATATAGCGGGCAGATCATAATTTCGCGTCCAAGCATAAATTGCGAACCTGTCACGGCCGCCGCCGGGTCTTCCGGATACTCAAGTACGAGCGGGCGGACGATCGGCGTGCCGTCGGCGCTCGCGCGGTATGCGCACGAATAATAATGCGGCAGCAGCCGATAGCGCAGTTTTACATACGAGCGGAAGAGCGTCTCATGTGCGGCACCGTAATGCCACGGGTCGCGCGTATGATCGAACGGCGACGAGAAATGCCGCGCAACGGGTGAAAAAATCGCGTACTGCATGTACCGCCGGTGCATAGCGGGCGACACGCGTCCCGACAGGCCGTAAAGATCGGCCGTCCAGTACGCGAAGCCAATTATGCTCATTGAGAGGCCGGCGTAGAGCGAGCGGGCTATGCCGCGTTCGCACGCCTTCTGGTCGCCGAGGAACACCGCGGGGTATCGCTGCGAGCCGGCCCATACGCACCGCGCGTAGCATATCCCCCGCTGGCCCGTGAAGGTTTCGTTGTTTTCGTGCACCGCTTTACCGTAATAGAAACCGTAGAGATTTCTGTATTCGGGCGTACTCAGCCCCGCGGCGCTTGTTACGCCGTCCGATGGGAGGTATTCGCCGTCGTCGTTTTTAAAAAAGCGTATGCCGGCGGCAAGCAGCCTGTTTGTCAGCCGGTTCCAGAACGCGACGGCGTCGGGTGAGGTAAAATCGATCATGCCGCCGCGTCCAAACCACCACGGCGCGTTGTCGTGCGCGTATGCGCTGTGGGATTTGCCTTCCGCGTACAGACTGTGATCGGCGAACTTCGTCAGTTGCGACATCCCCACGGGGAAGTTTGGCCCGGCGATAAGGCGCGCAAAGAGCCTGAAGATGAGGTTTTCGCCGCTGTTGACGAACGGGGTGGTAATGAGGCCGAGTGTGACGCCCTCGCGTTTCGCCGATTCTATAAATCGTTCTGGCTCGGGGAACAGCCGGGGATTCCACTGGAAATTATGGAAGCGCTCCTCCCAGTGGTAGTCGAGTATCACGGTGTCGAGGGGGATATGCCGCTTTCGGAATTCCCGTATAAAATCGAGCGTGGCGTTCTGGTCGACGGCGGGATATGATGTATTCCACAGGCCGAACGCCCATTTTGGGAACAGCGGCGGCCTGCCGGAAATCCTCGTGTAACGCTCGATGACCGCGCCGATGCTGCCATCGAAGAAAAGCATGTCGAACCTTCGCATACCGCGCACGCGCACTCCGTCGCTGGAAAACGAAAACCGTAACGGCCCCGCGTCGAGGATGAACATCCCCCATCCCGTGCTGCTGATGACAAACGGAATGTTGGAATAGCTGGCCCACCGCTGGATGATGTGCGGGGAGTCCCGGTTTTCTATGCAATACCGTCCCCCCGTAATAGGGAATTTCCGAAAGTTCATTCCCGTCCCGTAGAATACCTGCCGCTCCGGCGTGCGCACAACGACTTTGAAGCCCTTCCGCCGGCGTTTCGCGCGAATGGATATTTCGCAGGCATGCAACTGCAGTTTGATGTCTGTGTCTTTAGATGTGTGCGCGTCGCTGTATGGATGGTTTGTCAGTCCGGGGAACACGTCGTTCAGAAACGGGGGGTCAGAGCCTCCGATAAACACCCGCGTGCAGAGGTTGTAGAAGGTTCGTATGGTGACTTCGGGAGCGTCGTTGTTCACTGGCATTACCCCGAATTGTGATTTTCCGCCGAGCCTGGTGCGGACATATCATTCTCGCTAATGAAGTGAATGATATATCATGCGGTTTTGTAATTCAAACACAAATTATTGTGCTGGCGAAAATAACCGCCCGCCGCAGCCCCTGTAAAAAAGGCGCGCCGGATGAAAAATTTTGGAAACCGCCCGCGTGTGGTAAATTGTATCACTGGAAAAAAATTTTCTTGCGAATATACCGCAACAGTGGAAGCATACAGCCTATGCGAGGAAAACGCATGTGGCGTATGATCGATATCCCTTGCCGGGCGGCGGCATATTTGGATGATACATGAAACCAAAGCTACAAATAGAAATATTGCCGCAGCCGAATGACACGACCTGCGGGCCGACAAGCCTGCATGCTGTATACCGCTATTACGGTGAGCGCATATCCCTTGAAAAGGTGATTTCCGAGGTGAAAAGTCTCGATGAAGGCGGCACCATGGCCGTGTTGCTTGCCTGCCATGCCCTCGGACGCGGCTACAAGGCTACAATTTACACCTATAATCTGCAGATATTCGACCCGACATGGTTTGTTCCGAAGGGGCCAGATATACGGGAGCGCCTTGCCCTTCGGCTGCAATACACGGATGCGCCAAAAATGAAAATCGCGATCCGTGCGTATCTGGAGTTTTACAGGCTTGGCGGAACGGTGCGTTTTGAAGATTTGCGTACGGGGCTGTTGAGGAAATATCTCAGCAGGTCTGTGCCGATTCTCACGGGATTAAGCTCGACGTATCTCTACAGGTGTCCGCGCGAATACGGCCCCCATGATGTCGAAGACGACGTGAGGGGCGATCCCCAGGGCCACTTTGTCGTTCTCTGCGGCTATAATAAAAAAGAAAAAAAAGTACTCGTGGCTGATCCGTATCAGCCGAATCCGATATCCGGAAAAAATTATTACGATGTCGAAATTAACAGGCTGTTGAATTCGATACTGCTCGGCATTGTCACATACGACGCGAATCTGTTGATAATTGAACCGAGTGAAAAACGTTTAACACACAGGAAATAGCATCCATGCCAATACTTATTGTCGTTAATTATCCCAAGCGGTGGAAGTTCGATATCACCGGCGTCGATGTCGTATCGGCGAAGGATTATCTTACCAATCACGATTACAGCGATATGCGCGGCGTCAAGGTGTTCAATCTCTGCCGGTCGTACCGCTACCAGAGCCTCGGGTACTATGTATCGCTGCTTGCCGCCGCGCGCGGCCACAAGGCCATACCCAGTGTTACCACCATACAGGAGATGAAGTCGCAGGAGGTGATACGTATCATCACTGAGGACCTCGACGATCTCATCCAGAAAAGCCTCTCGCACATCCAGTCGAACGAGTTTACGCTCAGCATCTATTTTGGAAAGAACATCGCGCGCCACTACGACCGGCTGTGCCTGCAGCTTTTCAATTTGTTCCAGGCGCCGATGTTGCGCGCGCACTTCGTCTATAACAAAAAGTGGCAGCTCCAGAACATCGGACCCATTCCCAATAGCGAAATCCCCGAAGAGCATATGCCCTACGTGGAGGAGTTTGCGAAAAAATATTTCGCGAACCGGCGTTTCAGCGTTCCCAGGAGGGACGTCTCCGGCTACGACCTCGCGATTCTTTACAATCCCAACGAGAAAGAGCCGCCATCGAGCGTTAAAACGATCAATCACATGGTCAAGATCGCCGAGAAAATGGATTTTAACGTCGAGTTAATTACCAAGGATGATTACAGCAAGATCGCCGAGTTCGACGCGCTGTTTATCAGGGAAACGACGGCGGTCAATCATCACACCTACCGTTTCGCGCTCAGGGCCGAGGCCGAAGGAGTTGTCGCGATCGACGATTCTCGTTCGATCGTCAGGTGCACCAACAAGGTCTATCTCGCCGAATTGCTCGACCATCACGGGGTGCCGATACCGAAGACGGTGATTCTGCACAGGGACAACAGGGACGCAGTCATCAACGATCTCGGTTTCCCCTGCGTGTTGAAACAGCCGGATTCCTCGTTTTCGCAGGGTGTCGTAAAGGCGAACAATATCGACGAATTTATCGAGGAGTCGGACAAACTGCTGGACAAATCGGAGCTGATCATTGCGCAGCAGTTTCAGCCGACTGCGTTCGACTGGCGCGTGGGCATCCTCGACCGGCAGCCCCTTTTTGTCTGCAAGTATTATATGGCCGACAACCACTGGCAGATAATCAACTGGCAGAAAAAGGGGATGCGCAAATACGGCATGTCGGAAACCATCGCGGTTGAGAATGCGCCCGAAAAGGTGGTAAAGACCGCGCTTCGCGCCGCGAACCTTATCGGCGACGGCCTGTACGGCGTCGATTTAAAACAGGTCGGCGCGAAGTGTTATGTCATCGAGATCAATGACAATCCCAACATCGATGTCGGCATTGAAGACAAGGCGATCGGGGATGAGCTGTACCGCAGGACAATAAACGTATTCCACAAGCGTATACATAGCATTAAAGAAGGAAATTCCAAAAAATGAATTTCCACACCCTCCATCTGTTCGAGGGGTACGGCATCGAGCTCGAGTACATGATAGTGAAGAGCGACACCCTCGACGTGTATCCTGCCGCCGACATGCTGCTCGACGCGCTGGACGAAGCGAATGCGGGCGACGACATGCTGTCCTGGTCGAACGAACTCGTGCTTCATGTGATAGAGCTGAAAACCGGCGGCGCCGTGCCGTCGCTGGAGATGTTGCCGGCGGCGTTTGGCCGCAGCGTGCGGCGCATAAATGAAATATTGCAACCGCGTGGCGGAAGGCTGATGCCGACGGCGATGCATCCGTGGATGGACCCGTTGAAGGAAACGCGGCTTTGGCCCCACGGCAGCGGGGAAGTCTACCAGGCGTTCAATAAAATATTCGATTGCCGGGGCCACGGCTGGGCGAACATTCAGAGCATGCACATTAACCTCCCGTTTAACGGCGACGACGAATTCAGGCGGCTGCATGCGGCGGTACGGCTGGCGCTGCCGTTGATACCGGCGATTGCGGCGAGCTCGCCGCTGGTCGAAGGCCGTGTATCGGCGTTTAAAGATGCGCGGCTCGATTTCTACAGAAATAACCAGCGCCGCATTCCGTCGATTACCGGCATGATTATACCGGAGCCCGTCTTTACCCGCGACGAATACGAGCAAGTGATCAACCAGAAAATATACGCGGATATCGCGCCGCACGATCCCGATGGCATTTTGCGGGAGGAATGGCTCAATTCGCGCGGCGCGATCGCCCGTTTTACCCGCAACGCGATTGAAATCAGGATCATCGACATGCAGGAATGCCCGGAAGCTGATATGATCGTCGCCGCCGCGGTCATTGCTCTGATACGTGCGCTGGCCGACGAGCGGTGGATATCGTGTGAAGAACAGGCGCAATGGGATACGGCCGATCTCGCTGCGGTGCTTTCGTCGACCATCCTTGACGCCGAAAATGCCGTTATTCGAAACACAAACTACCCCGCGGCCTTCGGCATGCCGCCCGCGGAATGCGCCGCCGGCGATCTGTGGCGGCATATCGCCGGCCGCCTCTCGTCATGGCAGGCGGACTCTGCGTATTTCCCTGGCGGATTTGATGAAATGCTGCGGCGCGGCACGCTGTCCCGCCGCATACTTGGGGCGCTCGGCGGCCGGCCCGACCCGGAGCGGGTCCGCGCGGTGTACGCCGAGCTCTGTGACTGTCTCGACGAAGGGCGTTTTTTCCGCGGCCTGTAATGGTGGTTGACATGCATCGTATATGACTGCATAACGCTTCCATTGCCGTGCAACGATTATGAACTGGAGATTGACAATGACACCGCTTGCGCTTACCGCGATAACGAATTTCATGCTTGCCTGCGAGGTGTTTTTTTTCGCGGGATTATTGTTCGGCGGAAGGAGTGACATCTTTTCGGCGTATGGCTTCTGGGCGCTGTCGCAGTTTTTTCTTGGCGTGTCCGCGCTGATCGGCGGCGTGGATCACGGATTTTTCGAGCCAATGGGCCGGGATCATCCCGCGCGGGTTGTGTTCCAGAAATTGACCTGGTCGGCGATGGGACTGATGACATTCTGCATCCTCATGACGCTGACACTGCAATTTCTCCCGCAGCGGTATCACACCATCGTCGCCGTTGCCGGCATCCTTCAACTGGCTGTCTATTGCGTCTTGATGCTGAAAACCGACAAGTTTCTCACCGTGATACTCAATTACCTGCCGGTTGTATTGCTTTTTTTTATACTCAATGTCGCCGGTCTTGGCAGCGGTACAGGCAACTGGTGGTTCATAGCCGGTTTTCTTATATCGTTTGCGGCCTCCGTGTTGCAGATGATGAAGGTCAATATATTCGATCCTCTGAACTGGAATGGGCTCTACCATGTGATGATGATGGCTGCGGTTGTTTTTCTGTATTACGGGGT
>DHPI01000065.1:47950-48381 GCA_002407865.1 Spirochaetia bacterium UBA5368 | reverse complement strand
GGGGGATTGTATTTGCAGTAAGCGCTGAAATTGGTGTGCAGCAATTGATGTACGGTATGCATTTTTCCTTATAGATATTATATTTAATACATGCGGAATTGAGCATAATGCAGAAAAAGGATGTATTGTAACGGGGGGATGCGCAATGGCGACTCGCGGCGCGTACGGCGTGAAAATAGACGGCAAATACCGGTTGAATTATCACCACTTCGATTCGTTTCCCGAATATCTCGGCAGGGATATATGCAGCCTGATCGCGGAGATAAACCGTGACGGTGGATGGGACGTCTTTACGACGAATTTCAGAAAAGTGGCGCTGGTATATCCTGGCGATACCGCCCCCGACGAGCTCGTGCAACGATACAAACATCCCAACGAGGAGGATGACGGAAAAGGGGTCGCCGAATGGTACAACCTTTTACGCGGGTTTT
>DHPI01000065.1:41776-47791 GCA_002407865.1 Spirochaetia bacterium UBA5368 | reverse complement strand
CGCACTTTCCGGAGGCGTCGGATTTTATTCGGGATTCGTACTGTGAATACGCGTACGCCATCAATTGCGACGAAATGGTTTTTGAATATTACAGGGGTGGACAGACCTCGCCCCAGCCCGGCAATCCCTTCGGTATTACCCCCAACGCCGACGGCTATTATCCATGCAGGCTTGTCGTAAAAATTCCTCTTGCCGACATTGACGAAAACACATTTATGGAACTGATCGACAGGGGCTGATCTGGCGCTATCTTTGCAGCAGCGCTATTACCTCGATATGCTGCGTTGCGGGAAACATGTCGATGAACGTGATTTCCCGTATGCGGTAGCCGTCGGCGCCGAAGAGGCGCGTGTCACGCGCGAACGTTGACGGATCGCACGAGACGTATACGATGCGCTCCGGTTCGGCGGCGGCGATCATTGCGAGCGTCGATTTTGTAAGCCCGGCGCGCGGCGGGTCGACGATAATCGCGCGCATGCCTTTTTTTGGCGCCTGCATTGATGATGATGGCGCGGCGGTAAAGACGGCCGTGGGAATCGTGTTTGTTGCGGCATTGCGGTTTGCCCACATGATGCTTTTTCTATCGATGTCGACGCCCGTGCCGCGGGCGCCGTTTTTCGCGAGATGCAGCGTAAAGAATCCCACGCCGCAGCCGATATCGATAAATTCATCATCCGGACCGGCACCCGCGTACGCCGCCGCCGCGTTCAGCATCGACGTCCGCAGAAACCGGTTCGCCTGAAAAAAACAATCGATGTCCCTCTCGAACGCCAGGCCGTTTTCCGTCTCTCGCACAACGGTATTCTCGTCGACCGATGCCGCGACGCGGCCGTCCGCGCCAACCGCCAGCCGGAATTCACCGTTGCCGGGAAACGCGCCGGCATTCAGCCGTTGCGTAATCCGCTCGTCTAACAGGACGCAGCCTTCGGCGGGGAGCGGCACAAGCGTGTTCGATGCGCGCGCGAAAAATCCGGTATGCCCGGCTGAATCCCGCTGAATTCTCGCGTGGCTGCGGTAGTGCAGCCTGGGGCCATGAACACATGTAATTTCGGGGATTTGGCTGTCTGACAGCTTTGCGATGCGCTTCAGGTTTTCCGCGGCAATCGACGATTTTATTTCGAGCTCGGTTGCGTAATCGGCGTGAAGGTAATCACACCCGCCGCACCGAGAGAAGTTGGGGCATTCTGGTTGGCGCCGTGACGGTGATGGCGTGATGATTTCGAGCATGCGGCCGAAAGCGTGGGATTTTTTTGAGTCGGTGATTTCCACCGCCACGATGTCGCCCGGCAGCGTATAGGGAATGAATACAGCCCTGCCGCCGAGAAAGCCCAGACCGTAGCCGCCGTATACGCATTTTGCGATTGTAATGACGCTTCGTTCCATTACGGCAAGACCATCCCACTACCGTGAAAAATGCAATCAGATATTGGCGGGTGTTTTCCGCGTCCGCACACGGATTGCGGCGCTGCCGTGAACGGGGCATTTGTTTTCGCATATGCCGCACCCGATGCACACGGTTTCGAGCACGAAGGGAAGTTTTACTTTTACCGGCCGGCCTGTTTTGTCGATGATGGTTTCTTCCTTAAGCCTTATTGATTTCATTGCGGTGGGGCATACCTCTTCGCACACGATGCAGTTGCGGTGCTCCGCCCACGGAATACACAGATCGCGGGTGATGACCGCCGTACCAATGACGGCTGTTTCTTTCTGCGGAACCTCAAGCGGGCGAAGCGCGCCCGAAGGGCATACCTGCATACAGAGGTTACAGTTTTTTTCGCACCATCCGATTCGCGGGATGAGGCGGGGAGTAAACATCCCCTCGATTCCCGATTCCACGAACGTCGGATGCAGGCCGTTCGTTGGACACACCTTCATGCATTCGCCGCAGCGCACGCATAACGAGAGGAATTCACTTTCGGGCAGCGCGCCCGGCGGTCGTATAACGGCGGAGCTGTCAGCCCTGTATGCCGCGTTCAGCCTGAATGCGGGAACAAGCGTCAGGGCGGTAATTGCCCCGGCAAGCACATCGCGCCGCGAAAAGCCGGGGCGCACACTTTTACGGGGGTCGCCCCCCGCCTTTTTTTTAAACGCTCTGATAAAGCCGAAACGAATGGCACCGTATTCGCACGAGTCGAGGCATTCGAGGCATTGAATGCATTCGACGGGGCTTGTGCCGGTTCCGTCGTCCGAGATCGCGTTCATTCTGCACGCCTTTACGCACCTGAGACAACGCGTGCATTTCTCCGTGTCGACGATTCGCCTGAAAAAACTGATGCGCGACGATAACGCCAGGATCGCGCCAAGCGGGCACAGCGACTGGCACCAGAACCGTCGCATCAGCGACGAGAGCGAAAGCAGCAGAATAAAGAACAGCAAAACCCACAGGTGATTGGCAAAGAGTACGGGGTTATAATCGAGTACGGAGTCTTTCAGGAACGAAAAGACCGGTTCAGTGATTGCGCCGATCAGCGGGAAGCCGCCGGCAATGGTAAAGACGCCCTTGACAATATAATCGGCGAATGGATACAAAACCGTGATGTAGCTTCTTGTGGCGAGCGATAGCGGATCGATGATGCCTGCGGCCTGAATGCCCGAAAGAGCCAAAAGCAGCGACACGGCGGCCAGTATGTATTTATACCGTTTCAGCGATATTGATTTTTCCGCATTTTTTAGCCTGTTCCTTTTTGCCGGATTCCACAGTCTGTCTGAAACATCGAGTGTTGCGCCGAGGGGGCACAGCCATCCGCAGAAGAGCCTGCCGAATACGGCCGTTGCGAGCACAATAATCGCTCCCGGCAAAAACGCCGAAAGAACCGTTCGCGCGGAGAACGACGCGGCAATGCCGAGGTGAACGGACATTTGCGGTACGATATCGCTTGCGCCGCCTGCGGGCAGGGGGTCGCGCGTGGCTATAAGCAGCGCAATAAAGGCAACCCACGCGGCGCATTGAACGGCGGCGCGTACCGTTGACCAGCGCGGGCTGTTCATACCGAGGCGCGCGTAATTTTCATGCGCGAGGTGTCGATTTCACCCATGCCCTCTTTCGACGCGAGCGCTAAAAACATTAGGTCGCGGGGTTTCATGCCGAAAAGCGTCGCGGTGAACGCGTCGACGGTGACGGGATTCGTGCCGAAGACGATGGTTTTCGTTTCCCTCACGTCGCGCTGCGTGCCGCCGTTTGGCCCGTGACGCAGCAGAATGCGCGTGGCGTCCATGATGACAAGGTGCACTTTTATCGCCTTGTTGAAGTCGACAATGCTCGAATGGATGTCACCGTGATAGATACCGCGGTTGCCGCCGAGCACGCCCATCAGATTTTTCATCGAGAGCGTCAGGGTCGATGATGAATGGTGTTTGGCGACAGGCATGTTGATGACGCAATCGGCGTTCAGTATATCCTCGTATACATGCAGCGTTGAATGCAGCAGTGCTCCGGGCACGCGCACCGTGCGGAACTTTCTGTCGTCGACAAACACGATATCGGCGCCTGCGTTTTCAGCGGCCTGCCGGATTCCGCTTGCGCGGTAGGTGAGGCGCGCCGAATTGACGCTTCTGTCGAATATGGTTACGCGGGCTCCTGCGCGTACGCACGTGCGGGCGACGGCCTCGACCATATACGGGTTTGTGTTATGCGGCATCTCCGGTGACGAGTTCCATCCGATATTGGGCTTGATGACCACATTCATGCCCTTTTTAACGAACCGCCCCACGTCGCCGATTCCCGCGAACCCCTTTTCGATCATTCTGAAAATGGTATCTTTCGAAATATCGTTCCCCTGAACGACAAAAAGGGAGTCGCCTGTCAGGGGCATGGGCGCTGCCGCATACAATTTTCGAAATTTGCCTGTTATTAATGGGAGCAAAATATATCCCGCAAGAAGACCCGCCGTGGCGCGGATAAAATCCCGCCGGGGAAGTTTCAGGTGAAAATTCATGGCGTATTCCTCCGTACGAATGAACGTCGTCCCCTCAGCGCGCAACGCCCCCCTCAGACCGTCACGTGTGTATCTTCGCGCAATGCGCCGCTCAAAGCGCGGCAGTACACAACGCCATAGCGGAATTCCACGGCCTGTCCTCGATTCCGTAATGCATAGCAGAGAGGTTTCTTTCAGTATACGCTATCCGGCGGGTGGCGTAAACATAAATATTGAATTTGCCCCAGCCGTCACGTGTCAAAAAATAAGTGAAAAATATAAAAAAATGTTGACATATATTTCGAAAGGCGGCAATAGTATTTTATTGATTGGATGATAAATCAATATATTGGATGTTAAATCAAAATTTGTATACGCAAATAATTACTCATTGAAGGATAAAATTAAACTGGTCACGTCCAGGGTGTGCTGGTCGTGATGCAGGCGCGCGAACAGGCGAAGCGCCCTTCATTGAGGAAAGAAAAAACTCGTGAAGTATTGGTTGGATGACCAAATAAATATATGGCGGGCGGCCGGTTTGCTGCCCGTGAGGGATGATGCGCAATGCTGTTGAAGGGGTGCCTGCATACGCATACCACATGCTCTGACGGCACAATGACGCCGCAACAGGTGGCCGACGCGTATCAGGCGAAGGGATACGATTTCATCGCGTTTACCGATCACGATTATCTCCTCAAATCTGACAGCATTGAGCGTTACCGGAGCGTTAAATCGGATATTGTAATACTGACCGGAATTGAGCTCACGGTGTTTATCAAGGGATATGTCCATGTGAGCAGAATTTATGGAAATGAGGAGCAGTTGCACGTGTTGAATCACCTTGGGGAATACGATCTTGCGATGGAACAGGTGTTAGACAGGATAGCGTGCGCCGCGGCGATGTTTCCGCTCGACGCGGTGGAAATCACATCGAAGGGATTTCGCGACAGGCGGTATGAAATCCCCGAAATACGGTATCCGAAAATCGCGTCGGACGACTCGCACGCGTTGGTGGGCATAGGAAGGGCGTGGATTGAGCTTGATGCGCGGCGCGACAAAGACGCGATTCTCAGGGAAATCAAACGCGGGAATTTCTGGAACTGCTATCTCGGGCAACGTGAGATGACGGGGGGAATAAAACAAATCTGATATACACGGCGAAACAAGCATCATGCCGCGCAGCGAAACCGTGCGGCAAAAAAGAGAGGAGGTCATTGTGTAATGGGTAAACGAGTCGCACTATGCGCTGTGGCGCAAATTAAAAACGAGGGCGACCTCTGGCATGCTCGTTTTCAAAACATGCTCGTCGGATGCTTTGAATCGATTGTGCAGCAGACCGGGATTACCTTCGACATGGATAACGGCATACGGAACATCATTACCTGTTCCGATGACGTGTTCGATGCGCGTACAATCTCCGACAACGGCGTGACAGATGTCGTGGGCGCGCAATTCAGGGGCGAGGAAAAAATGGCGCAGGAAAGCATCAACGGCCTCGGCTACGCGATGGCATGTATTCTGTCTGGGCATGATGATGTTATTCTGTACATGGGCCATTGCAAGGAATCGCAGGGCGAGAGCCGCGGGATGATAACCAACCTCGCATTCGATCCGTTCTATTGCAGGCCGCTCGGCCTTGATTTTATGAACGTGAACGCGCTGCAGGCGAGGGAGTACATGCAAAAATCGGGCCTGACCGACGGACACCTCGCGAAGGTTGTTGTGCGCTCGCGAAAGAACGCCAGAAAAAACCCATTTGCCCGCGACACGAAGGACGTGAGCGAGAACGATGTGATGCAATCGCCGTTTCTGGCCGACCCGATACGCGAACTGCATTATTACCCCGTTACCGACTGGGCGTACGGCATGCTGCTGTGTTGCGAGGAGCGGGTAAAGGAATTTACCGACAGACCGGTGTGGATTACCGGCTACGGTTCGTGCATGGATTCGTACTTCCCCGGCGACAGGGACCTTACATCGAATTTCTCTCTGAAAAACGCGACAGCGCGCGCCTGCGAAAAAGCTGGCATAAAAAATATCCGAAAAAATATCGGCCTTTTCGAGCTCTGCGATCACGCGGCATATCAGCTTCCCATGAAAC